>NZ_QMIM01000021.1 GCF_003287355.1 Halorubrum sp. 48-1-W | reverse complement strand
CGCGGTGAACACTTAACCCCGTCGAAGCGAACCCGCCACGTCATGCGGTTTCATGCCGCGAGCGAACTCGTCCGCCTCGACCGGACCGGCTCGCCAAGGACGGAGCTTCACGGTTCCGAGACGCACTCCACGCTACGGAGGGGAAGCCACTCCGCTCGTCGGAACGGGACGGGCGCGCCAAAGAAACGGGGATCGACGGCTGACGGGACGGACTGGTTACTCCTCGTCGAGGTGTTCGATACCCTGTTTCGAGACGTTCGCCTTCGTGATGTCGTCGAGGTCGTTGAGCCAGAAGTCCTCGTCGGCCTCGTCGACCTCGGGAGCGCTCGCCTTCCACGCCCAGCCCTCGTACTCGTGGACCTTTTTCGTCCCCTTTTCACGGAGCCTGATCGTGGTTCGTTCCGCCTCCTCCTCGGAGGGAGCGGGCTCGAGGGTCCGGGCTGCTTTGAGTGCAGCCTGTCTCGGCATGTTTCCTGAGAACTCGCTCGGTTCCGACCCGTCCTCCTCCCGGAGGGCGAAGTTTCGCTTACCGTCTTCACGTACCATGGTTTTACCTCCATGTCAACTCAACACACAGCCTGTAATAAATATATCGGCGAAATGAAAACTGGGCGGCACGTTGTTTATAAGGGATCGCCACGGGGGACGACGGTTTCGGGCGGTAGCGGAGACCACACGAACGCGGGATCGGATGGAACGTAGAGGACGGGCGTAGAGAACGGGCACTCACCGAGGAACCGACGCGCCGACCGGACTCGACCCGAACGAGGGGACAGACGCCGGGTAGAGGTAAACAACACTTATATGTCTCCTGTGGCGAAGTGCGAGCCATACATCCGCGATGGTCCGCAAAAAGAAGCTCAGCCCCAGTGGCGCCAAAGACGACGACGGGGAGTACCACAACGTTCACGTGAACCTCCACGAGGACGAACTCGCCGTCGCCGGCATGGAGATCGGCGACGAGGTGTTCGTTCGCGTCCGCGACGGGAAGATCATCATCCAGAAGGCCGACTCCGACCCCGAACAACTCGAACACGACTTCTGAGGCCATCGCGGGTCGTCCCGTCCCCGTCCCTTACTCCGGCCGATCCCGCACGCGGTGGTGAGCCCCATCCGTCGACCCGGTTCGGGTCGGCGGATTGATACGGGTCCACGACGAGAACCGACCGATGGGCCTCTACGACCTCGTGAAGCCGGCGCTGTTCGCGCTGCCGGCCGAGACGGCACACACCGCGGGACACCGCGTCCTCCGTGGCGTACAGGACACGCCGGTGGAGTCGGCGCTCCGGGAACGGTACGTGGTGGAGAACGACCGACTGCGGGTCGACGCGTTCGACGTCTCGTTTCCGAACCCGGTCGGCGTGGCCGCCGGGTTCGACAAGAACGCCGAAGTGCCGCGGGCACTCGCCGCGCTCGGGTTCGGTCACGTCGAGGTGGGCGGGGTGACGGCCGAGGGACAGCCCGGGAACCCGCGACCGCGACTGTTCCGGCTCCGCGAGGACGACGCGTTGATCAACCGGATGGGGTTCAACAACGAGGGCGCGGACGTCGTCGGCGATCGCCTCGACCGGGAGCCGATGCCGGACGTGCCGGTCGGCATCAACATCGGGAAATCGAAGTCGACGCCGCTCGACGAGGCCCCCGACGACTACCTGTACACGTACGAGCGCGTCGCTGACGCGGGCGACTACTTCGTCGTCAACGTGTCGAGCCCCAACACGCCCGGACTACGGGAGCTCCAGAACCGCGAGGCGCTCGAGGGGATCCTGGGTACGCTCTCCGACGCCGGGGCGTCGCCCCTCCTGGTCAAGCTCTCGCCCGACCTCCCGCGGAACGCGATCGCGGAGGCGCTCGCCGTCGTCGACGACCTCGACCTCGACGGCGTGATCGCGACCAACACGACCGTCTCACGTCCCGACACGCTGGAGAGTCCGAACCGCGCGGAGCGGGGCGGACTGTCGGGGAAGCCGATCGAAGACCACTCGACGGAGCTGGTGCGGTTCGTCGCCGAACGGACCGACGTCCCGGTGGTGGGCGTCGGGGGCGTCTCCGACGCGGCGGGCGCGTACGAGAAGATCCGTGCCGGCGCGTCGGTGGTACAGTTGTACACCGCGCTCGTCTACGAGGGGCCGGGGATCGCCCGCTCGATCGGTCGGGGTCTGCTCGAGCTACTCGACCGCGACGGCTTCGAGACGGTCGAGGACGCGGTCGGCGCGGACCTCGAGTGAGAACGTCGATCGGAGAGCCCGCGACGAAGGGCGCTACGCTTCGATCGCGTTCCGGACGATGACGACGACGTCCTCGGTGTCGAGGAGTTCGCCCTCGCCGGCGTAGCGTCCGTCCTCCTCGATCGAGAACTCATCGGGCTCCAGGGTCACGCCCGCGACGTGGAGCTCGTCGCCGTCGATCTCGTAGTCGCCGTTCGCGATCGCGGCGTCGATGTCGCCGACGCGGTCGCCGTGTTTCGGTCCGACCGTGGCGTAATCGAGGTCGATCCCGGTGACCACCGTCTCGACGGGGGGCTCCGCGTCCGGGTGGACCTCGAGGTCGTCGACGTGCATGACCCCGGTGACGTCGTCCTCGAACCCGCGGATGTCGGCGTACACCTCGACCGCGTCGAGGTCGGCGTTGAGCGGGAGCTGCTTTTCGCTTTTGTATCGACGGAGCGCCCCCACGACCGCCATCGCGGCGCGACCGGCGTCGGCGTCGGCGTCGAGCCCGAGCGGTTCGGGCCAGTCGGCGAGGTGGATCGACTCGCCCGCGGCCGCGGTTTCGACGTCGGTGTCCGCCCCGTCCGCGTACATGTCCTGCCACAGCTCCTCCGTGACGTGCGCGAGGACGGGCGCGAACAGCTTCAGGAAGCGACGGTGGGCCGTCCGGAGCGTGTACGCCGCCGAGGCGTCGTCGCGCTGTTTGGCGATCTCGAGGTAGTTGTCACAGAACGTGTTCCAGAAGAAGCTGCGGAGCCCGTCGCGCGCCTTCGAGAACTCGCGGTCCTCCAGCTGTTCGGTGAGCGTCCCGACCTCCCGGTCGAGCTCGGCGAGCAGCCAGCGGTCGAGCTCGCGGAGCCCGTCGTCGGGTTCGACCGGGTACGGCTCCGGCGCGAGCGACTCGACCAGCTTCGAGGCGTTCCAGAGCTTCCGGATGAGCTTCTCGCCCGCACGAAGCCCCTTCTCCTGGTACGGGAGGTCGTCGCCGATCGCCGAGCCCGCCGCCCAGAAGCGGGCCGCGTCGACCGGATACTCCTCCAACACTGCGTCGGGGTCGACCACGTTCCCCTTCGATTTCGACATCTTCTCGCGGTTCTCGTCGAGCACCATCCCGTTGATCATCGTCGACTCGAACGGCACCTCGCCGGTGTGCTCGTAACACTTGATCACGGTGTGGAACAGCCAGAAGGAGATGATGTCGTGGCCCTGGGGGCGGACGTCCATCGGATAGATCTCCGGGCGCTCCATCGTGAACTCGCCGGCCTCCTCGTCGTAGTCCCAGCCGGCGTTGATGAGCGGGGTGAGAGAGGAGGTCGCCCACGTGTCGAGCACGTCCTCTTCGGGGACGAACTCGTCGCCCCCGCACTCCGGACAGGCGTCGACGGGGGGGTCGTCCGAGAGCGGGTCGACGGGGAGGTCGGCCCTCTCGGCGACGACCTCGTGGTCGCAGTCGGCACAGTACCACACCGGGAACGGGATCCCCGAGGAGCGCTGCCGCGAGATGAGCCAGTCCCACTGGAGCCCCTCGACCCAGTGTTTGTACCGGGTGAACATCTTCTCCGGGAACCACGCCATCTCGCGGCCGGCTGCCAGGTACTCCTCGCGTTTGTCGAGCACCTCGATGTACCACTGCTCGGTCACGAGGAACTCGACGCCCGTCCCACAGCGCTCGTGGACGTTGACCGTGTGAGTGATCTCCCACCGGTCGAGCAGCGCGCCGACCTCGTCGAGGTCCGAGACGATCGCCTCGCGTGCCTCCGCGGAGTGGAGCCCCTCGTACTCGCCGGCGACGTCGGTCATGTGCGCGGACTCGTCGATGGCGACCCGGAGGTCCAGGTCGTGTGCCTGGTACCACTCGATGTCGTTCTGATCGCCGAAGGTACAACACATCACGATCCCCGAGCCCGTCTCCATGTCGACGCGGTCGTCCGCGATGATCGGCACCTCGTGGCCGAACAGCGGGACCGCCGCCGTCCGCCCGACGAGCTCCCGGTTCTCCTCGTCGTCCGGGTGGACGAAGACCGCGACGCAGGCGGGAAGGAGTTCGGGTCGCGTGGTGGAGATGGTGAAGGCGTCGGGGACGTCGGCCGGGTTTCCGTCGTCGGCCGCGTCCCCGTCGTCGGCCGAATCCGAACCGGCGACGACCCCGAACTCGATGTCGTGGAAGTGTGAGTCGTGTTCGGCGTCCTCGGTCTCGACCTGCGAGATGGCGGTCTCACACTCGGGACACCAGATCGCCGGGGCCTCCTGGCGGTACTCGCGGCCCTTCTCGTAGAGGTCGATGAAGGAGAGTTGAGAGACGCGCTGGACCTCGGGCGAGATGGTGCGGTAGGTGTTGTTCCAGTCGATGGAGAGCCCGACGCCCTGCATCTTCTCGGTGAACTCCTCTTCGTACGCCAGACACACCTCCCGGCACTTCCGCTGGAACTCGCGGCGTTCGAAGTCCTGGTGGCGGACGTCGAGTTCGCGCTCGGTGAGCCGCTCGGAGGCGATCCCGTTGTCGTCGTACCCGAAGGGGTAGAACACCTCGCTGTCGTACATGCGGTGGAACCGGGCGACGACGTCCTGGAGGATGGAGCCGTACACGTGACCCCAGTGGAGGCTCCCGGAGACGGTCGGCGGGGGGGTGTCGATGGAGAACGCGGTGTTCGGATCGACGGGGTCGTCGGGGTACGCGTACGTCTCCTCGTCGACCCATCGCCGCTGCCAGTGCGGCTCGGCGGTGTCGGGGTCGTACTCTCCGCTGGGCATTATCGGGTGGGATTTCCCGCGGTTCCCTCTTAACGGCCTCGGTTACGCCGGAACCGCGGCGATCGACCGAATCTAAGTGCTAAGTGATCCGGCGCGCGCGAGCAACGCGCGCGAGGTCGTCGGCGCGTCGCGCCGACTGCTCGGAAATCTCCGATTTCCGGTGGAGTCGGCCGGCCGGAGCGACGCGGAGGACGGCCGACGAGGCTGGGGAGACGTGAGGTACGGGGCGGGGGTGGGACTCAAAGGGGCAGTCGGGAGGACGAAGACGCGCGACACAAGGACCGCAGGGAGTGAGCGACGCGAACGACTGAGGACCGCAGCGAGCGCATCGAGTCCTCGCGACTGGGGCTTTGGAACTGTTCACCGCGACAGCAACGACGTACACCCGAGCGACTGGGGCTTTGGAACTGTCCAATGCCGCGAAACCGACGTCCCGGTCAGGGCGCGACGCCGACGGTCAAGAGCGTCCCCCAGGTCCGGTAGCGGTCGACCATCTCCTCGCGGCTGTCCCAGCTATCGGTCGGGAACGCCGACTCCGGCGGGATCTCGGTTTCCCGGTCGGGGATCGCGTCCTGTTCGGCGACGTACAGTCCGGCCCCGCGGAACGCCTCCCGGTACGCCTCGCGACTCCACAGCGTCATCGGGACGGAGATGTGGTCTTGCCACGCGTGGGTCGTCTCGCTCTCGGCGAAGTAGTTGACCGCACAGTAGAACGTCCCGCCGGGACGGAGCACGCGCCGGACCTCCTCGAGGGTGGTGTGCGGGTCGCTCGCGTAGTAGAACGCCTCCATCGAGAAGACGTGGTCGACCGAGTCGTCGGCGAACGGGAGCGAATCGAAGTCGCCCACGAGAAAGTCGATCGCGTCGTCGTCGGTGTACCCCCGGGCGTTCCGGGCCATCCCCGGCGCGCCGTCGAGACCGTATCCGCGGCCGATCCCGCGCTCCCGAAGCGCCCGAAGCGCGTAGCCGGATCCGGTTCCCAGATCGAGGACGACGTCGCCTGCCTCCACGGGCATGCGCGCGAGGACGTGTTTCGCGGTGTGCCAGTGGCGGTCCTCCATCCCGCGGTCCTTGCCGACTGCCGCCCACTCGTCGAACTCCGCTCTGACGCTCATACCGGTCGGACGGTCGGCGAGGTGAAAACCGGATCGACGACGGTTCACGGGCGAAGTCACGCGAACGACGCGTTTTTGCCCCGAGGACGGGTGGTCGGGGTATGAAACGCCCGAACCTTCGTCGGCCGCGGTTCCGGGTCGCCGACTCGGCCCAGCAGATCGTCGGGGGGTTCCTCCTGGCAGGTCCGTTCGTCGTCACCGAGGAGGTGTGGGTGCTCGCGAGCGGGATGAACGGGATCCAGGCGGTCCTCACGGCCGTCATGGTCGCTGCGATCGGGTACGCGACCCTGTACCGGGCGGACACCGACCGTGACCCCGAAGCCGAACCGAAGGTCGTCGGGATCCCCGTCCGGTTCCTCTCGTTGATGACCGTCTCGTTCGGCTCGGTGGTCGTCCTGGCCGTCCTCTTCGACGCGCCCGACACGTTCCTCATCGAGCAGGGAGTAACGGGCACGGACTTGTGGGTGACGACGGCCAAGGCGGTCACCGTCGGCGCGGTCTTCAGCGTCGTCGGGGCCGCGACGGCCGACAGCGTGTTCTGATCCGGGGCCGGGGGCGCGGTCCCGCCCGGTTCCGACGGCGAGCAGTGACGGAACCCGGTCAGACGACGACGCTGACGACCGCGAACAGGATCAACACGCCCGTGATGTCACACACGTTCGTCACGATCGGGATCGTGGTGTCGTCGGGGTTGAGGCCGACCCGGTAGGAGGCCTCGACGGCGACGACGCTCGTGGTCACGACGACGACCGCGAGGAGCATCCCGGAGACGATCGAGACCGTGAGCACGCGGGCGAGCCCGAGCGTCCCGCCGAGCGCGACGCCGATGGTCCACGCCGCAAGGCCGACGAGCCCGAACACCGTCCCTGCGAGCGCGAATACCGCGATCACGTTGGCACGGACGTCCGGGTTCGAGAGCCGCGGCTCGTAGGTCCCGAGGTACAGCTGTGTGGTGAGCCGCGAACACATGATCGACGCGAGGTTCCCGGCCGTCCCGATCTGAACCGGAAGCAGAACGAGGAGCGCGGGGTACTGGAGGAGGGTCGCCTCGAAGCTCTCGAGGACGCTCCCCGAGACCAACTGGAGGACCGAGAGGCCCGCCAGAAGCGGGATCATGGTCCGGACGATGCGGCGGATCGACCACTCGTCGACGACCGGCTCGGTCGACGGCTTCCGAGTATCGGCAACGTCGGTGGTATCGGGACCGTCGGCAGGATCGGCCTCGGCGTCGCCCGTCGGCGCGTCATCACCGAGGAGGGCGGTCACGTGATCACCCCCACGGCGTAGATCCCGACGAGCAGGAAAAAGACGCCGAACACGTCACCGAGCGTCGTCACGACGGGACCGATCACGTTGTCGGGGTTGAATCCGCGCCGGTAGCCGACGAAGATGACGGTTATCAGTACCGAGAGCATCAGCACCGCCGAGAGGAAGCCGGCGACGAGCATGATGCCGACGAGTTCGAACAGGTTACCCTGACGGCCGAGGACGAACAGGGAGAGGTACGTGATCACGGCGATGAACACGGAGACCGTCATCCCGTTGAGGAAGGAGGCGACGATCGCGTTCGTGAGCCGCCGGTCGAGCTCGAACGTCGGCTCGATGAGCCCCTGGTGGAGCCCGGTCGAGAGCCGCGCCCCGAGCGAGCCGTAGACGCCGCCGCGCGTCGCGAGGAACGCCGGGAGGAGGAGTAAGATCCCGGGCACGCTCGCGATGCCGGACCGCATCGTCTCGGATCCGAGGATCGTGCCCGCGAACAGCCCCGCGACGAGGCTGACGAGAACGACGGGAAGCGCCTGTCGATAGACGTCCCGCGCGCTTTCGTGACCGTCCATGCGAGCGTACCGACGAGGGGGCCGGTGAAAAGCCGTCCGGCGGCGGAACCGCCCGACGGCTGAATCGTCCGGCGGCGGAACCGTCCGACTGCTCCGTCGTCCCGTCAAGGGGTTCCGTCGCCGGGCCCCGCACCGTTAAGTCGGTCGGGCCGATTCCCCGTGTATGGACTACGCGCTCGCCGTCGAGAACGGACCCGAAACTATCCCGGGGGGAACGGGGCTTCTGCTCGTCCACCCGAGCATCGGCGAGACCGACCGGATCGACACGGATTTCCTGAAGACCGACACCGACGCGTTCCTCGTCGTCTCGACGCGGACGACCGCGCGCGAGGTCGAACAGAAACTCGAGTACTACGACGTCGACGAGGGGAAGGCGACGATCCTCGACACGCTCTCGGTCGAGCGGGGCTACTCTCGACGTTCCTCGGACGACGTCTACTACGTCTCGGCCCCCGACGACCTCGACGGCGTGGTCGACCGCGTCGAGCGGTTCTTAAACGAGACGGAGGGGAAACGCCGCGTCTCAGTCGACTCGCTCACCGAGATGGCGTACTACGCGGACGACGACGCCGTCTACGAGGCCGCCGTGGAGATCCTCGACCTGCTGAAAGAACACGACGCGGTCGGCCTGTTCCACCTCTCCGAGGAGGTCCACGAGGTGGCGACGCTCGATCGCTTCCGGGCGCTCTTCGACGGGGTCATCACGCTCGACAGTGAGGGTACCGTCTCGGTCGAGTTCTGAGCTACTCGCGCAACGCCGAGAACGTCTTCTCCGTCCACTTCACCGCGTAGGGGGCACCTCGCTCGCGGTACACCGCGGTGTCCAGCGCGGCGAACGGCGCTGGGAGGTCGAGTCCGTGTCGAACCGCGGAGCAGGCGTACTCGGTCGCGCTCGGGAAGTCGGTCTCCCCGCGGGCGACCTCGCCGGCGAGGTCGCCGAGCCGTCCCTCCAGACGCTCGCCCGCGTCGACCCACGCGTCGTACAGCCGGGGGAACTCGCCCTCCCACGAGGCGAAGACGTCGCGGGTGTAGAGGCCGACCCACGCGTCGTACAGCGCGGTCGCGACTTGGAAGACGTCGGCGGCGTCGAACCGGAGTGTGGAGTCGTGAGGGGCCGGGGTCCGGATCGCCTCGTCGAGGTCGCGGTATCGCGGCCCGAAGAAGGGGAGGAACGTCTCGGGGAGCCGCCCGTCCGGTTCCGCGGACGAGGCGACCGCCCCCGCTGTCGGCTCGATCCCGACCTGGACCAGCCGGTCCGCGATCAGGAAGGCGAGGAAGTCCCCGGGCGTCCCCTCCGCGCGGCGCTTGAGGAGGACTGCCTGCGGGTCCGTCTGCGTCGTGCGAACGACGGTCCCCGCGCCGGGGAGCCCGACCGTGAACTGGGCGCCCGCGTATCGGCGAAGGGTCTCCGGGGCGTCCGACGGGAGCCAGCCTTCGGGGGCCGAGAACGGATCGAGGCGGTCGACGAACAGGCCGAGGTCCTCCGCGACCGCGGGCGGGAGCGTCTCGAACTCGGCGTCGACGTCGATGACCGGCGAGCCGGGCGCGTGACGGTCGCGAACCGCAGTCAGGTCGTCGTCGAGCGTCCGAGCCGAGAACATCACCCGGCCGTGCCGAAGACGTACGAGAGGATGATAAGCACCGCGAGTACGGCGGAGGCCCCGACCGTACCGAGGACGATCTTGGTGGATTTGCTCATGGAAGAAGTGTGGGTGCCGGCGTGTTAAATTCGTTCGGTCGCCGGCGGCGACGGCCGCGGACTTAACCGGCCGGCCGAGAGACGGCTGGTATGCGGATCCGTGACGCGCTCGAGTCGGACGCCGAGGCGCTCGCAGTCGAGACCGGTCGACCCGCGAGCGTGCTCGTGGACACGATACACGACCGGACGGTCAGGATCGCGACCGACGACGGGGACGCGGACTGCGGCGTCGACGCGCCCGCCACCCTCGACGGCTTCGTCGCGTTCGACGTCCGCGGTGGGACCGTTCACGTGACCGACCTCGCCGGAACGCCCCACGCCCTCGAACGGCTGATCGAGGAGCCCAAGCGGTTCGCGGAGCGCGAGGGGATGGCGGTCGAAGCGGTCGTCGTCGACGGCGAACGGCGGCGAGCCGACGCACTCGAGGACGCCGGGTTCGTGGCGGTGGGCCCGGGACCGCGATTCGACGGCGACGCGACCACGCGGTTTCGGCTCGAACGCGACGAGTGATCGACGTCGGCGGGGGGCGACGATCGGTGGGGGCGGCCGTCGACGGCAGGGGCGGTGACGACCGGCAGGAGCGGTGACGACCGGTAGCGATCGCGGTCAGCGTCGGTCACGACCCACGGGGGTCGCGACCGTCGTCGATCACAGCCGGTCGGCGAGATCCTCCGCGAAGTAGGTCACGATCAGGTCCGCGCCCGCGCGCTTGAGCGAGAGGAGCGACTCGTGGGCGGTCGCCTCCAGGTCGAGCCAGCCCTTCTCGGCGGCGGCGTGGAGCATGGCGTACTCCCCGGAGACGTTGTAGGCGGCGACCGGTCGGTCGAACTCCCGACGGAGGTCCGAGACGACGTCGAGGTACGGGAGCCCCGGTTTCACCATCAGGACGTCCGCGCCCTCCTCGGCGTCGATCCGGGCCTCGCGCAGCGCCTCCCGGCGGTTGGCGGGGTTCATCTGGTAGTGCCGACGGTCGCCGAAGGCGGGCGCGCCGTCCGCGGCGTCGCGGAACGGGCCGTAGAAGGCCGACTCGTACTTCGCTGCGTAGCTCATGAGCGCCACCTCCTCGTGGCCCGCGTCGTCGAGCGCGGAGCGGATCGCGCCCACCTGCCCGTCCGCCATCGCCGACGGCGCGACCATGTCCGCGCCGGCGTCGGCCTGTGAGACCGCGATCTCGGCGAGCAGTTCCAGCGTCTCGTCGTTCTTCACCGTCAGCGTCGGGTCGTGTTCGGCGCCCGCCTCGGTCACGCCGCAGTGGCCGTGGTCGGTGTACTCACACAGACAGACGTCGCCGACGACGTACGCGTCGGTCCCCTCCGTGATCCGTCGGGTCGCCCGTTGAACCACGCCGTCGTCGGCGTACGCGCGCGTCCCGTGGGAGTCCTTCGATTCCGGGATCCCGAAGAGGATCACCGCCTCGACGCCGGTCTCGCGGACCTCCTCGACGCGCGCGACCGCCTCCGCGACCGGAACGCGCTCGTGGCCCGGCATCGACTCGACGGGGACGCGCTCGTCGGTCGTCGCGTCGACGAAGACGGGCGCGACGAGGTCGGACGCCGACAGCGACGACTCGCCGACGAGCGGCCGGATCCCGTCGGTTCGGAGCCGGCGCGGCCGGTCGGTAGGGTACATACGAGTCGGTTGATCCCGGACCGCCTTTTAGCGTTCGTTCGCGCGCGGGCGAGGAGAATCGACGACGAGAACCGGGACGTGACGTCCCGCGGAGGTCTGACCGCGAAGTCACTCGCTCCCGGTCGATTCGACGTCGAGTCGCTCCGAGAGCGCCGCCAACCCCTCGTCGTCGGCCAGTTCCTCGACGCGTTCGCGGAAGTGGTCCGCACAGAGACCCACGACGACGCCGGCCTGTTCGGCCTCGTAGGCGGCCTCGCGGTCGCAGTAGTGACACCGCATATCGATCCCTCGGTCGTGCCGGGAGTTAACCCTGTTCCTCGGGCGAGTCGCCGGACCGTCAGCGGGGGTCAGGCAGTCGCTCGCGAACCGGCTCGAACGCGGCCGCGGTCAACCCGGCCGAACCGAGGGTCCGCCCGTGGGCGTCGCTCCCACCCGTGGCAAGCAGGTCGGCGGAGGAGACGAGTCGATCGATCCGGTCGGTGTCGACCCGACGATCGTACGGGTAGAACCGCTCGATCGCGTCGAGGTCACGAGCGATCTCGAGTACAGCGTCGACGTCGTCGTACCGGAACGGGTGGGCGAGTCCGACGAACGCACACGACTCCCGGAGGAGGTCGACGCCCCGGTCGAGGTCGGTCACCTCGCGGGCGACGTAACACGGGCCGTCGTCGCCGAGCAGTTCCTCGAACGCGTCCGCGTAGTCGTACGGCGCGGGCGACGCCTCGATCGCGCGGGCGATGTGCGGGCGGCCGATCCCGGGACGGGGCTCTACCCCGAGGTCGACGCCGAGCCGGTCCTCGACGCATCGGAGGATCGCCGCGCCGCGCTCGCGGCGGTCCGCCTGGAGCCGGTCGACCTCGGCGTCGAGCGCCTCGGTGTGCTCGACGGCGTACCCGAGGAGGTCGACCCGTTCGAAGCCGGCGTCGACGCGGAGTTCGATCCCCCGAACGATCCGGACCCCGTCGCGTTCGACGACGGGCGCGTCGAGCCCGGGGTGGACGCGGTCGTGGTCGGTGACGGCGACCCAGTCGAGCCCGGCCTCGCGGGCAGTGGGCGAGACCTCGTCGACCGTCAACGTCCCGTCGGAAACGGTCGTGTGAACGTGGAGGTCGGCGACGAGCGCGGGGTCGGCGAGGTCGTCGGGGTCGGAGGGCCCCGAAGCGCGGCCGTCGAGGTCGGGACCGGTGTCGGCAGCGTCCATGCCCGCCGTTCCCGCCGGCCCCACTAAGGAACGACGGTGCCATCCGTGTGGTGTCATGACGCGTCCCGCACGCGGTATTATGTCGTATAAGGAGGTGGGATTCGATTAATGTCGATCATGGACAATCATTAAGAACCTCCGGCCACTCGGCGTAATCGATGCGCTTGAACGGCGTCGACGACCGGATCGAACGGCACCAGTTCCCGACCACCTCGGAAGAACTCATCGCTGTCCACGGGAACGCGACTGTAGAGCTCGCGGACGGCTCGGAGCGGATCGGGGACGTGCTCGAACGGTTCGGCGATCAGACGTTCGACACCCCCGACGAAGTCTTCGAGACGTTGCGAGCCGGCGTCTGCCACCGCGGCGTCGGCCGACGGTTCTACTCGGACCGCGACCCCACGACGGACGGCGAGAACGGACCACAGCCGGTCTCGTTCTGAGACCGCGGCAACGTTCTGTTTCGTTTTTTGAGACGCCGCACGGCGAGCTGTGGCATCACCGGCGAGCGGTCGAGCAACCAAGTGAAACATGCGTGAGAATTCACAAGAGTGTGACGCGGATAATCAAAAAGTCGGATTACGTGAAAACTGGTGGGGTTGAACCATGTTCGCTGCGTACCAGGTAGCGCGAGACTCGAAATATCGGGTCACAAACACTAGAGATGGAATATTCAGATACAGAGCAGCTCGTCGATCAGTTACTCGAATACCCGGTGACACAGACGGCCGTGATCGAACGGATCGGTACTATCGAAATAACGTCTCCTTCCGGCGACACCGTGACGATTCGAGAGATCTTAGACTCGGTCGAAGAGGAGAGATACCTGACTGCTGACGCGCTGTACACTGCGATCGTCGGCAACCTCGACGAGACGTTCATTGGACGCAAATATTACGACGATCGAGGAAGCACGACGGTCGGAACCGCGCCAGAGGATGAATCGGCGGTCTCATTCTGAAGAACGCTCCCGATCGTCCGGAACCGGACCGACTCCAACGGGAGTCACGAACGAAGTCGTTCGAACGACTGGCGGCCGGCCGTGATTTGCCGGAACCCGTCGGATTCCGACTGTTAGCCGGAGGAGTCCGGCGAGAACGGGATCGATAGTTTTCGAACCACGAGCGATTTCCCGGGCTCAGTCGACCCATTCGACCGCGGCGGAGAGGTCCAGCGGTATCGACCCCTTCCGGTAGGCTTCGGTCCGGCCGTCGGGACGGGCGCGGAGGACGACCGCGGGCCGGTGACGGACGTCCGGGCGCGCGTCGCGGACCGCGGCCCAGTCGTCGTCCGGGAACGACGAGCAGTCGACGAACAGCGTCGCGCCGCCGCCGTGTGCCTCCAGCTGGCCGCTGGTCTTCGTCTCGACGGTGTCGCGGACGGCGGCGACCGGGCCGGACGCCGATCGCGTCGCCACCGGCTGTGGGCGGGTGACCTCGACGAGCGAGGCGGTCCCCGTGTCGGGGTCGGTCGCGCGGAAGTCGAGCGAGTGGCCGGTCGTCACCTCGATCTCGGGGGTGATCCCGTAGCCGGCGTCCGAGAGCAGCTTCGCGGCCGTGAACTCCGCGACGGTCGCGCTCATCCGGACGAGGTCCATCGACGTCGACGTGCCGAGCTTGCCCGCCATCGTCTCGCGGTAGTCGTCGAGGATCCCGGGCCGCAGGAGTCGCTCGACGTAGCCGGTCCCCTCCTCGCGGGTCGCGTCGGGGAAGCCGACGGCGTGGTCGCGGAAGAACGCCCGGGTGGTCTCGGCGCCGTCCTTCGAGCAGAACACCGGGAGGAAGAACCACGAGACGTGCGGGTAGTCGGCGAGCCACGGCTCGTCGTCGTGAAGGCCGGCGAGCAGCTCGCGTTGGGCCCACCGCGAGACGGGGTAGGGAACCTCGTCGAAGCCGTACTTCTCCGTCCGCCAGAGGTCGCTCGGCGTCTCCGTGTTGCCGAGCCAGTACCCGACCGGCCCCCCGGTCGCGCCCGCCGGTGGGTCGGGGTCGTCGTCGGTCCAACAGAACAGCGCCCACGAGCCGTCCCCCATGTCGAACCGTCGGGCCTCGTACCTGTCGGGCGGTTTGTACCACGGGTCGCTCGCGGTCGCGCCGAGGTTCTCGTCGAGCGGGCGTTCGATCCGCGAGCGGACCCGGTTCCGGTCCCATCGACCGGGCGCACGCCTGAATCGGAGCGGTTGTGCCACGGGCCCGCTACCGCGCGGCCCGGCTAAGGGTTTCCGGTGGATCGACCGAAGGACGGCGGTCGGCCGATTATATTTAAACAATCGTAAACGAATGTGGATCCGTCGACAGGTATATGTACAAGAGTTTCTAAGTGAAGATGTACCATGTCAATGGGTGCCTATGACGAAGCGGAACACGAGCGGCGTGAGCAGAAGACGAGTGCCGTCGACGCCGATTTCGACGCCGAGCGACCGGAGTATTCGGGCTCGCTCACGTACGACTCCGGCGACTCCGCGGAGGCACTCCTCGACAAGTTCCAGGAGATAAAGGGGGAGTGAGCGGTCGGACGTCTTTCTGCGGTTCGTTCGCCGCTTAGCGGCCGGTGAGGAGTATCGCAGTAGAACAGACGAGCGCGACGGCGAGCACGTGTCCCACGACAGCGCCGAGCAGGATCGGCTCCTCGAGGAGGAACGGGACCAGTCCCAGCTGTATCGTCGAGAAGGCGACGTTCTCCGCGTCGAGACGGCGAGCGATCGCGGCGTCCTCCGCGGACAGTTCGACGTGGACCGCCCGCCAGAGCGCGACGACCGCGCTCCACCAGGAGGTACCGATCCGGTAGGTGAGATCCCAGAGGACGAGCAGGGTGACGTACACGACCGGCGCGGGCGGACGCGCGCCGAACAGCCGTTCGAGCAACGCCCCGTCCCAGACGAAGAGGTACGTCACGAGCGCGATGAACGCGAGCACCCCCAACACGATCTCGATGCTCGACCCGAACAGCAACCGCTTGTGCTCCGGGGGGGTCGACAGCAACCGGTTCTTCGCGCCGAGCCGATGCATCTCGACGCTACCGATCGCGGCCACGACCACCGCGACCGTCCCCGCGATGACCGCGTTCCACAGCCCGTAGTACCAGCCGAGCACGAGGACGGCCGCCTCGAAGAGCACGAACTGGATGGCGACGGCGGTCCGTCGCGAGATCGAGAGTCCGGGGATCCCGCCGACGAGGCTCTCGTACACCCACGTCTCGCCGTAGCGCCGCCTCACGAGGAGGCCCCCGCCTCGGAGGCGACGGCTCCCCCTTCGTCGTCCGCCCCGGCGAGCGCGCGGGCGACCGCGAGGTCGAACGAGGTCAGTTCGAGGGGGATCAGCTCACGGATCCGGTCGTCCTCGGCGACGACCGTGTTTCGGAGCCCCTCGACGAGCGAGCGGGCGAGGTACGGGTCGACGTCGGTGACGAGCCGGAGCCATCGGGCGGAGAGCCCCGGACTCAACACGGGGGCCCGAACGATCCGGAGGTTGTGGCCGAACTGCCGGCGGGTCCGGCGGAGGATCTCCGCGTACGTCAACACCTCCGGACCGCCGATCTCGTAGGTGTTTCCGGCCGTCTCGGGAGTTTCGAGCGTTCCCACGAGGTAGGCCACCACGTCGTCGATCGCGATCGGCTGACAGGGCGTGTCGACCCACTTCGGCGTGACCATCACCGGGAGCCGGCTCGCCAGCCCGCGGATCACCTCGAAGCTGGCACTGCCCGCGCCGATCACGATCGCTGCCCGCAACGTCGTCAATGCGTACGATCCCTCCGCGAGGACGCGCTCGACCTCGCGGCGCGACCGGAGGTGCTCGGAGAGACCGTCGCGGTCCTCGCCGAGTCCGCCGAGGTAGACGACCCGGGAGACGCCGACTGCGGAGGCTGTCTCGGCGAAGTTGCGCGCGCAGTTCCGGTCGCGTTCCTCGTAGCCCGGGCCGCCGTCCATCGAGTGGACGAGGTAGTAGGCGGCGTCGACGGGCTCGCCGTCGATCCGGAACGCTGGCGGGAGCGTCTCCGGCTCCAGCAGGTCGCCCTCGACGACGCGGACGCCCGCCGGCGGGGAGTAGTCGTCCGCGTCGCGGACGATCGTGACGACCTCGTGGCCGCGCTCGAGGAGTGCCGGGACGAGTCGGCGTCCGACGAACCCGGTCGCACCGGTGACGAGAACACGCATACCGGGTAAAGGGCCGGTGCGACCATAAGCCCCCGCACAGGTCGCGGCGCCGAAGGCGGGTCGAGAGTCGTCGACGGGAGCGGCGACAACCGATCGGTAAAAGACCCTGGCCGTCCGCGGATCGGTATGAACGCTGGCGAGTTCGAGCCGGTACGCGGCGTGCCGGACCTCTACTTCCACGACGTGGGGATGTTCGACACCGACGGGTACGGGTCAGTGTACGTGTACGACGCCGAGCGTCCCGCCGTGATCGACACCGGGACCGGGGCGAACCGCGAGACGCTGTTCGAAACGATCGAGGCGATCGGGATCGGCCGAGAGGAGCTCGCGTGGATCCTCCCGACGCACGCGCACCTGGACCACGCCGGGGGGGCAGGACACCTGACAGTGCGGTACCCGGACGCCGAGGTCGCGCTCCCCGAGCGGGGAGTGCGGCACCTCGTCGACCCGGAGGCGCTCGTCGCCGGGACGAAGTCGGCGGTCCGCGACCAGTGGCAGTACTACGACGAGCCCGAACCCGTCCCCGAAGACCGGATCACCGGGCTCGCCGAGGGCGACCGGATCGACCTCGGCGATCGCGAACTCGTCGTCCACGAGGCCCCCGGTCACGCCCCCCACCACGCGGTGTATCACGACCCCGACGCCGGCGTCGTCTTCACCGCTGACGCGGCCGGGATCTACGTGCCCGAGGTCGACACGGTCCGCCAGACGTCGCCGCCGCCACAGTTCGACCTCGACCAGTGTCTCCGCGACCTCGAGACGATCGCCGACCTGGACCCCGCGTACCTCTGTTTCGGCCACTTCGGCCCGCGCGAGTACGATCGGCGGCTGATCGATGAGGCGAAGCGGGCGTACGTCGAGTGGGTCGAGGCGGTCCGGGCCAAACGCGAGGGGCTGGGCGACGACGAGGCGGTCATCGAGCACTTCGAGGAGGCGAGCACCGACATCGAGTTCTGGAACCCCGAGCGCGCCCGAGCCGAGGCGAACCTGAACGCCCGCGGCGTCCTGGCCTTCCTGGACCGGGGAGAAACGTCCTAAACCCCCCGTCGCCTAGGAGAGACCAACCGATGGGTATCTTCGATACGATCCGCGCCGTGCTCGGAACCAGCGCCGAGACGGACGCGACCCGCGAGGCCGACCCCGAGGACCTCTTCGGGATGTCGACGGCGTACATGACGATGGAGGCGGACCTCGGCTACGACCACGTCGGCGAGGCCGCGCTGTGTTTCTCCGGAGTCGACAGCACCCGCTTCGACGACGCCGTCTCGATGGTCGAGAATATCCTCGCAGCGGGCGAGATCGAGACCGGGACGGGCTTTCATCGCCACGAGGACGACCACGGCTACCACTGGTTCGTCCTCGAGGACGACGACCCCGAGGACCTCGTGACCAGCGTCCACTTCGCAGCCGACCAGTTCATCGAGGAGGGGTTCGGCTCGCGGCTCCTCGCGGCCGTCTTCGGCTTCGAGCGGGACGACAGTCGGGCGTACTGGATCTACTCGTTCCGACGCGGAGCCTACTACCCGTTCGCGCCGGACGGACCCGGCGACCGGAACCAACGTGTCGAGTTCAAGCTCCAGTCGGTCCTCGACGGGGAGCTGGGGCTCGAGGACGACGAGTCGTACTGGTACCCGCTGTGGCCCGACGTTCCCGGGCGGCATCCGTGGGAGTGATCGGATGGCCGAATCCGAGGGGCGGACGGACCGTTCCGACGGGTCGACGGGGAACACCTCCAAGCGGGCCCTCCGGATCGTGGCCGTCCAGGCGGCGGCTGTGAGCGCGGCAGCCCACCTGCTGTGGGCGTGGCCGCGGTTGTCCGACCCGGCCGACCCGCGACCGTACGTCCTCGTCCTCGCGGCCGCCTTCACCGCGGTCGTCGCAGCCGCGACGTTGCGGGCCGACGAGTACCGACGGCTGTACGCGCTCGGCGCGGGCACGCTCGCTGCGTCCCTCGTCGGCTACGTCGCCTGGCACGGCGGGGCGACGGTCCCGGCGCTCTCGGCCGACCCGCTGGCGATCGTCGGGAAGGCGGCCGAGGTCGTCGGCGCGATCGCGTTCCTGGGGCTCTATCGGCTCGCGCCGCCGACGAGCGTCGTCGTGGCCCGTCGAACGGGAGGTGCGTCGGACGGAGACGGAGCCGAACGCCCCGAGTCCGACGACGGCTGACCGACACGCCTTATTAGCCGAGCCCCGGATCGACGGTCGTGAGCGACACCTACCGCACGGTTGCGGGGCGTGCGACGGCGAGGTTCGAGGTCCGCGGATCGGAGTTCCTCGGCCACGTCGCGCCCGCCGACACCGTCGAGAAGGCCGAGGCGTTCGTCGAGGCCGTCAGGGACGAGTACGCGGACGCGACCCACAACGTGCCGGCCTACCGGGTTCCCGCGGCCGAGCCGTCCGAGCGGACCCCCGGGACGGACGTGATGCTCCGGGAGTACGGCGACGACGACGGCGAGCCGAGCGGCTCGGCGGGGAAGCCGGCGCTGAACGTCCTCGAAAAGCGGGACCTCCGCAACGTCGTGAGCGTGGTCACGCGCTACTACGGCGGGACGAACCTCGGCGTGGGCGGGCTCGCCCGCGCGTACTCCCGGGCGGTCAAGGACGCGGTCGACGAGGCGGGCGTGGTCGAGGAACGGCCACACCGCCGGCTGGTCGTGTCGACCGACTACGACGACTCCGGGACGGTCCGCGGCGTGATCGAGTCCACGGGCGTCGACTTCGACGCCGACTACGGCGAGCGGGCCCGCTTCGAGCTACGCGTGCCGGTGACCGACGTCGAGGCGTTGGTCGAACGGCTCAACGACGCGACGAGCGGGCGCGTCGAGATCGACCGTTGAACAGCGAGGATACGCCGAGCCGTATCGTGAGGTGGGATGGCGAACAGGCGACGCGGATCGTCGGATCGGAACGGGTCGGATCCCGCGGCGGGGCGTCGCGCTCCCGTCGAGTTCGCCGCGGACGGCGGTCAGGTCACGGCGGGACTGGCCGCGGTATCGGAAATAAAGCTCGGGGACGGGAGGCTAGGTGAACTTCCGGACGGTCATCTCGAGGGTGTCGAGGTCGAGGATCGGCGCGTAGCCGGCGTCGGGGTCGATGTTGACGGACTTCTGGAAGTCGGTCTGCGCCTGCCAGCAGCCGGAGTTGACCGCGAGCACGTCGTGGTACTTCCCCCAACCGAGCTTGTGGACGTGGCCGGTGTGGAACACGTCCGGCACGTCGTCGATCACGAGGTAGTCGCGCTCCTCCGGAGCCACGCGGGTGTGGCCGCCGAACTGCGGGGCGACGTGACGCTTCTTCAGGAGCTGGTACATCGCCTTGTGGGGCTCGTCGTAGCTGGCCTTCCCCTCGGGGAGTTCGGCGATGACCTCGTCGAGCGAGACGCCGTGGTACATCAACACGTCGACGCCCTCGACGGAGACCGTCGCGGGGTTCGAGACGATCTCGGCGTCGTGGACGTCCATGATAGAGCGGAGCTCGTCGTTGAACCCGGGTTGTGGCTCCGCGAGCCGAACGGCGTCGTGGTTGCCGGGGATCATCACGATCTCGGTGTCGGCGGGGACCTCCTTGAGGTACTCCGCGAACAGCTCGTACTGCTCGTAGATGTCGACGACGTCGAGCTCCTCGTCCTGGTCGGGATAGACGCCCACGCCCTCGACCATGTCGCCCGCGATGAGCAGGTACTCGACGGGTCCTGCCTCCGACGTGTGGAGCCAGTCGGTAAAGCGGCTCCAGGCGTCGGCGACGAACTCCTGGCTGCCGACGTGGACGTCGGAGATCAGCGCGGCCTGGACGTGGCGGTCAGCCCCCCCGGTGACGCGAGTGCGCGGGATATCCGGAAAGTGGAGCGAGTCCGCGAAGAGGATCCCCGAGTCGTCGGCGAGCGTTCCCTCCACCGCGAGACACTCGTCCATGAGGATCTCGTCGACGACGTCGGCGAGCCCCTTGTCCTTCATCACGAGCGCGGGGAACGTCCCGGTGGTGTCCTCGAGTTCGATCAGCCAATGGCCCGACTTGGTGGAGCGCACGTCGTTGACCAGGCCGATCATCGCGGCGTCGCTGCCGCCGGGCATGTCGGCGATCGCCTCGGCCGGCCGGTGGTTGACGCGGCCGCGCAACAGCCCGGAGAGCCGTTCGTAGCGGTCGCGGAACGTCCGGACGAAGTCGGCGTACTCGCCGGTCCCCGTGCTGTGGCCGGTCATGTCGTTGCCGACCTCGAGCTCGCGACGGGACGGGTCCCGGTCGTGAGACGTCCCCCCGTGCTCGTCCGAACCGTCGAGGGGCGCGGGACCCGCCGCGCCGACAGACGGCGGGTCGGACGGGTCGCCCGTCTCGCCGTCGTCGGTCCGACCGACCCGGGCGGTCCCCGTGTCGACCGCTGACCCCTTCGTTTCGACTGGAGATCGGTCGGGTTCAGCGGGTTTCGCCGTCGATCCGGCGGTCGTAGTGGTCGCGGCGGCTTCCCGGTCGTCGAGGGCCACCCGGACGTGTTCGGTCGTGACTCGGAGCGCGTCGTCGGGCGCAACCTCCACCACAGCCTCGATCGCCGCAGTGGGGTCGTCGGCGCCGGCGAGGAGGGTCACGGCCTCGCGTTCGGCGTTGTACCCGCGGCTGGCGAGTTCGCCCACGATTCGTGCGTTCGACTCCAGCGGCACGGGCCGAGGGAGGGGGGAACGGACCAAAACGGTTCCGGAGCGGGCGCCGTCCGGGACGGCGAGCCCGCTACCGGTCCCGCTCGAACCCGGCAACGAACGTCGCCTCCGCGACCGAGAGGACCGTCGGGCGGCCGTGCGGACACGCGAACGGGCGTTCACACTCGTCGAGCCGATCGAGTAACGCACGGATCGCCGAGCGGTCGATCGCGTCGCCCCGCTTCAGCGAGGGATGGCACGCCAGGTCGGCCAAGAGTCGCTCGCGGGCGTCCCGCGGCGTCTCGCCCGCCGACAGCGTCGCGAGGGCGTCGCGCAGGGCCGCCGGGTCCACGGTCCGGCCGAACGGAGCCGGGACCGTCCGAACCCGGACCGTCCCGCCGCCAAACGGTTCGGTCTCGAACCCGAGCGCGTCGAGCGTCTCGGCGTGCGCCTCCGCGGCCACGGCCTCCCCGGCCGACAGGGACAGCGTCGCCGGCGGGTCGACGACGGCGGTGGGAACGGGGTCGTCCGCGAACGCGCGGGCGAGCCGCTCGTAGTTCACGCGCTCGTGGGCGGCGTGGGCGTCGATAACGAGCAGTTCGTCGCCCGACTCGACGAGCGCGTAGAGGTCGCGGAACGTCCCGATCGGCTCCGCGTCCGCGAACGTCCCCGCACGGGCGCCGTCCGCCTCCCCGACCGGGGCGAGCGCGGTCTCGAGGTCGGTCGCGACGTCCGCCTTTCGCCGGAGGTCCGCGCCGGTGAGCGCGTCCGCGACGACCGACTCGACCGCGTCGGCGACCGCGCCGGCGTCGCGGAGCCCCACCTCGCGTTTCGCCGGGTGGACGTTCGGGTCGACGCGTCCGGGCGGGACCGCGACGTCGACGGCAGTGACCGGCTCTCTGCCGTCCGGGAGTAGCCGACCGTATCCCGCCCGTACCGCGCCCGCGAGCCCGTCGGCGCGCACGGGGCGGCCGTTGACCGAGACCCGGAGGTGGTCGCTGCCGGCACGGGTGACGGAGGGGTACGCGAGCGCGCCGGAGACGCCGACGTCGACCGTTTCCCCCGTGTTGCCGTCGACCGCCCCGCCTTCGTCGGCGTCGACCGCCCCGCCCCCGTCGACGTCGACCGTGACGCTCGCCGACACCTCGGTCGACCTGCTCGCCGTCTCCCGGTCGTAGACGCCGAACAGGGCGTCGGTGACGCCGGTTCCGGGCGTCGACAGCGTCGTCGATCCGTCGTGTTCGAGCGTGAAGGCGACGTCCGGGTTCGCGAGCGCGTAGTCGGCGACCAGTCGGGAGGTCCGCACGAACTCCGCGCGCGTGCCGGCGAGCGACTCCCGCCGAGCCGGGCGGGTCGAGAACAGGTCGCGGACGACGACGGTCGTCCCGCGGGCGCGGCCGGCGTCGCTCACCTCGGGTTCGGCGTCCGCACCGCTCCGCGGGCCGACGGCGACCCGCGTCCCGACCGCGCCGCCGTCGTTGGTCGTCACCTCGAGGCGCGCGGCGTCGGCGACCGCCGCGAGCGCCTCGCCGCGAAACCCGAGCGAGGCGACGCCCACCGGGTCGCCGTCGGGCGCGAGCTTGCTCGTCGCGTGTCGCTCGACCGCGAGCCGGGCGTCCGCGCGGTCCATCCCGTGGCCGTCGTCCGCGACCCGGATCCGGTCCGTGCCGTCGCCGTCGACCGCGACCTCGACCCGGGAGGCGTCGGCGTCGAGCGCGTTGTCGACCAGTTCGGCGACGACCCGCGCGGGCCGGGTGATCACCTCGCCGGCGGCGATCCGGTCCACGGTGGCCGGGGCGAGCCGGCGGACGCGGGCGTCCCCGACGTCGCTGTCGTCGCCTTCGGGACCGGTTCCACTGCCACGCTCAACGGTCATCGTTTTCGAGCCGGTTCTGAAGGTCGTGAAGGGCGTTCAGCGCCTCGATCGGGGTGGTGCGCGCGAGGTCCAGGTCGCGCAACTCCGCGGCGACCGACGGGGGGAGGTCGCCCGTCGCGTCGGCGGCCGGCTCCGCCTCGGGGTCCGCGTCGGACTCCACGTCGGAACCGGCAGTGGGAGCGTCCGCCGACTCGATCGCCGGGAGGTCCTCGGACTCCTCCTCGAGGAACTCGCGGAGCGAGACGTCCACCGCGTCGAGGTCGGGGTCGGATCCGTCGTCGAGGGCCGTATCGGCGGGGGAGTCGGCGGAGCCGCCGTATTCCGCCTCGGCGACGAGGTCGCGCGAGCGCTCGACGACGGGGGCGGGCACGCCGGCCAGTTCGGCCACCTCGACCCCGTACGACGAGGAGGACGCGCCGGGGACGACCCGGTGGAGGAACGTCACCTCGCCGTCCTCGCGGGTGGCGGTGAAGTGGAGGTTGAACGCGCGCTCGCGCTCGGCGGCGAGGTCCGTGAGGTCGTGGTAGTGGGTGGCAAACAGCGTCGTCGCCCCCAGCTCGTCGTGGACGAACTCCGCGGCTGCGCGGGCGATGGCGCGCCCGTCGGTGGTGGCGGTGCCGCGGCCGACCTCGTCCAAGAGGACGAGCGAGTCGGGGCCGGCGTCGTGGAGGATCTCCGTCAGCTCGCTCATCTCGCGCATGAACGTCGACTGGCCGCCGGCGATGTCGTCGGAGGCGCCCACGCGCGTGAACAGCCGGGAGAAGACGGGGAGCCGGGCCGTCTGCGCCGGGACGAACGAGCCGACCTGCGCGAGCACGACGGCGAGCGCCACCGCCCGCATGTACGTCGACTTCCCGCTCATGTTCGGTCCCGTGATCACCGCGACCGACCCCCGCGGGAGGTCCGCGTCGTTCGGCACGAACGACTCCTCGGTCCGCTCGACGACCGGGTGCCGGCCGCCCTCGATCTCGATCCCCGCCTCGGGGTCGTCGACGACCGCGGGGCGGACGTAGTCGTTCGCGACGGCGACCGCTGCGAGCGACGCCAGCGCGTCCAGTTCGCCGAGCGCGTCCGCGAGCGCCTGGACCCGCTCGGTCTCCGCTGCGACCCGGTCGCGGACCTCGACGAACAGCTCGTACTCCAGGGCGTCCGCGCGTTCGGCCGCCCCGACGATCTCCTCCTCGCGCTCCTTCAGCGCGGGCGTGTAGTACCGCTCGCTGTTCTTCAGCGTCTGGCGGCGGCGGTAGTCGTCGGGCACCCGATCGAGGTTGGCGTCGGTCACCTCGATGTAGTAGCCGTGGACCCGGTTGTGACCGACCGACAGCGAGTCGATCCCGGTGCGCTCGCGTTCGCGCGCCTCCAGGTCGGCGACCCACTCGCGACCCGCCCGCTCGGTCGATCGGAGGTCGTCGAGGTCGTCGTCGAACCCCTCGCGGATCACGCCACCCTCGGTGATCTCCTGGGGCGGATCGGCCGCGATCGCCGAGTCGATCAGATCGCGGACCTCGCCGAGTTCGTCAAGCCGGTCGCGGAGGGCGCGGAGGTGGTCGGTCCGGGGGTCGGCGACTCCAGCGTCGTCCCCCGCCGCGCCCGAGAGCGTCGCCTTCAGCTCGGGCACGACCGCGAGCGTGGCGTACAGCGACCGGAGGTCGCGGGCGTCCGCGCGACCGCGGGAGACCCGGCCGACGAGCCGTTCGAGGTCGTAGGCGGTCGCGAGCGCGTCCGCGATCCCCTCACGGACGAGCGTCCGGTCCGCGAGTTCGCCCACCGCGTCGTGGCGCGAGCGGATCGCCTCGGCGTCGACGAGGGGCCGCCGGAGCCACCGCTCGAGACACCGCCGGCCGAGCGCACAGTTCGTCGAATCGAGGACGTCGAACAGCGTGTCGCTCGCGCCGAGCCCGCGGTTCTCGAAGAGTTCGAGGCTGCGCTGTGCCGCCGCGTCGAGCCGTAGCCGGTCGCGGGGGTCGTACCGCCGGACCCGCGAGACGTAC
Organism: Halorubrum sp. 48-1-W; assembly: GCF_003287355.1. GTDB lineage: Archaea > Halobacteriota > Halobacteria > Halobacteriales > Haloferacaceae > Halorubrum. Next base: position 62,994 of record NZ_QMIM01000021.1, on the reverse strand, counting down.
TCGAGCGGGCCGTCGTCCCCCTGCGTGTACTCCGCGTACGCCAACACCGCGCCCGCTGCGCGAAGCTCCGCGTCGCAGGCGAACCGCCGCTCGGGCGCCGGGACGTACGGCTCCAGCCGACCGATCGCGGCCGAGCGCTCGAAGACGGCGGGGTCGTGACCGTGGACCGTCCGGTCCGGGTCGCCGGCAGTGGGATCGAAGTCCGGGCGGTCGGCATCGACGACCCCGGGGCCGACGATCACCTCCGCGGGCGCGATCCGGTCGAGTTCCTCGCCGACGGTGGCCGGATCACCCGCGGTGACGAGACACTCGCCGGTGGCGACGTCGACGGCAGCGAGCCCGAGCGTCGGGGCCGTGTCGCGGTCGGTCCCGGACGCCTCCCGCTCGACGGTCACCGCTGCGACGTAGTTGGTCGTCCCCGACTCCAGGAGGTCGTCCTCGACGACGGTCCCCGGCGTGATCACCTCCGTCACGGCGCGGTCGACGAGCCCGGAGGCTGCCTCGGCGTCCTCGACCTGGTCGCCGATCGCGACGCGGTAGCCCGCGTCGAGCAACGCCTCGAGGTAGGAGCCGGCGTTGTCGATGGGGATCCCCGCCATCGGGTAGTCGCCGGTCGAGTCGGAGCGCTCGGTGAGCGTGACTTCGCACACGCGCGCGACGGCCTCGGCGGCCTCGCAGAACGCCTCGTAGAAGTCGCCGACCTGGAAGAGGACGAGGGCGTCCTCGTGGGCAGCACACAGCTCCGCGTACTGTGAGAGCATCGGCGTGAGCTCCTCGCGGGCTGTCGCGATCCCGGGCGGAACCCCCGTAACCGTCTCCCGGTCCGCCGTTGACATACCCGCAACCGGGTCGTCCGCAAGTATAAACGACACGGACCGACGGGTGGAGCGGCGCTCGAGACGAACCGAGGGTGTAATCGAACGGTTCAGACACCAGACACAGGATCCGTTTAAATCAGCCCAAAGAACGAGCGATCGCGGTGGCGCGCCTCCGAGCGCCCGATAGGGCGCGAGGAGCCCGCGAGGTCGCCGGCGCTTCGCGCCGGCTGCCAGAGGGACCTTCGGTCCCTCGCTGGACGCGGCGAGCGAAGCGAGTCGCGAGGCTGGGGAGGTGTGAGGTGCGGTGCGGGGCTGTGCGGGGTGGGACTCAAAGGGGCAGGCGCGAGGCGGGCGCAGGCGACGTAAGCACCGCAGGGAGCGAACGGAGTGAGCGACTGAGGAGCACAACGAGCGTGCGCCCGCCTCGCGGCTGGGGCTTTGGCGGTGTTCTCCGAAGTCGTACTCGCTGCTCTGTAGTACCGAGCGGCTGGGGCTTTGGCGGTGTTCTCCGAAGTCGCCTTTACCGCGCCAGCAACGATCCTCCTCCGTTCACACCGATATCGATCGGGATCCCCGTTCCAGTAGCGGCGATGACGGGGGAGTCCCGCCCGGGAGCCTTACAGTTCTGGAACCCCCAGTGCGACCGTGACGAACAGCACCGTCCTCGTGGGAATAACTGCGACGTTCGTCGGGCTGACGGCGCTCCTCGTCGTCGCCGGCGTCGTCGTCAACCCGCTGTTGTTGGCGGTCGCCGTCCCGTTCGGGGTGGCGGCGTACCTCATGTGGTTCCACGCCAGCGGCCGGCTCCGCGAGCGGGTGCGCCGCGAGGCCGACCGGATCGGGCCGACGGAGCGCGAGCGCGCGCGACAGCGCGCCCGCGCCGGTGAGAACCGCCGCGACGCGTATCGCAGTGCCGGAGCCGGCGGACGGACTGGGACCGACGCATCGCGGTCCGGACGCTTCGGGAACGGCTCCCGCGACCCCCGTGACCGGGCACCCTCCACGCGGGCGATGTCCGAGCGGGAGGCGTACGCGACGCTGGACCTCGACCCGAGCGCCGACCGCGAGACCGTCCGCTCCACGTACCGCGAGCGGGCGAAACGGCTCCACCCCGACGCAGAGGACGGCGACGAGGAGGCGTTCAAGGAGCTGAACCGCGCCTACGAGGTCCTCCGGGGCTGATGGGGCAGGGGCCGACGGGGCGGGAGCGATCGGAGCGACCGCGTCAGACGTACTCGGCGAGGCGGGCCTCCGCCGCCTCGAACTCCTCGCGGGTGTTGACGTTCGTGAAGGTGTGTTCCGTCGTCCGCTCGCGGATCGTCGCGTCGTCGACGCGGACGACCGACAGCTCCTCGACGGCTGCGAGGACCTTCCCGTCGCCGCGGGCGAGCGCCCGGTCGCAGGCGGCCGTCGTCGCGTCGGCGCGGTAGACCGCCTGCGTCGTCTGGAACCACCGGTCGTCGAGCCGGGGGATCGCCGCGTCGGCGTCGGCGACAGCCGCGTCGGCGAACAGCGTCGCTGCGAACGACGGGTCGACGAACGGGACGTCGCAGGCGACGACGAGCGCGTACTCGCCGGGGGTAGCCCGGCAGGCGTTGCGGATCCCCGCGAGCGGCCCGCGGTCGGGCTCGTCGTCGAGCGCCCACCGGGTCGGGAGGGGATACCCGTCCAACGCCTCCGCGATCGCCTCGCGCTGGTCCGGCCGACAGTTCACGACGAGGTCGTCGACGACCGGGTCACAGCCGGCGGCCCGCGACGCGCCCGGCGGGACCGGGTCGTCGACGCCCGCCAGTCGGTCGGCGACCCGACGGATCATCGGAACCCCGCCGAGTTCGGCGACGGATTTGTCCGCGTCGCCGAAGCGCGTCGACCGCCCGCCCGCGATGATGGCTCCGGTCGGCATGCGTGAGTCCTCGCGGGCGACCGTCTTCGAGTTTGCGGTGACGTTTCGAGTTTGTGGTGACGTTTCGAGTTTGTGGTGAGGCGTCCCGGTCGACACGGCGAGGGACCGACGACCGCGACGCTCGGAACCGCGCCGATCGACGGCCGGTATTCCGCCGAAAGCGACCCGTTAAGTGGCCCGCGATCCTACCGATCGATATGCCCGAGCCTACGGATCTGGAGGAACTGAAGCGGGGCACCGAGCTCGTCAAGCGCGGCTTCGCGCGGATGCAGAAGGGGGGCGTCATCATGGACGTCGTCACCCGCGAGCAGGCCCGCATCGCGGAGGACGCCGGCGCGGTCGCGGTGATGGCGCTGGAGGCCGTCCCGGCCGACATCCGAAAGCGCGGCGGCGTCGCCCGGATGCCCGACCCCGCGAACGTCACCGAGATCATCGACGAGGTCTCCATCCCCGTGATGGGAAAATCGCGGATCGGTCACCGCAAGGAGGCGGAGATCCTCGAGTCGCTCGGCGTCGACATGATCGACGAGAGCGAGGTGCTCACGCCCGCCGACGACGAGTACCACACCGACAAGCGCGATTTCGCCTCGCCGTTCGTCTGCGGCGCACGGGACCTGCCGGAGGCGCTCCGGCGGATCCGCGAGGGCGCGGCCATGATCCGCACGAAGGGCGAGGCCGGCACCGGGGACGTCAACCAGGCGGTCAAACACCAGCGCACGATCAAAAACCAGATCCGGACGCTTTCGGGACTCAACCACGAGGAGCGCGAGAAGTGGGCCCGCGAGCACGGCGCACCCCGCGACCTGGTCCATGAGACCGCCGACCTCGGTCGGCTCCCGGTCGTCAACTTCGCGGCCGGCGGGATCGCGACGCCCGCGGACGCCGCGCTAATGATGTACCACGGCTGTGACGGCATCTTCGTCGGCTCCGGCATCTTCGGCGCGGAGGACCCCGTCGAGATGGGCAACGCGATCGTCGAGGCCGTCAACAACTGGGACGACCCCGACGAGCTCGCCGCCATCGCCACCGGGATCGGCAAGGGGATGAAAGGGCAGTCGAACGAGTCGCTGCCCGAAGCGGAGAAGCTCCAGGGCCGCGGCGTCTAGATCGGGAGACGGACGCCGTACGCGGGAAGTGCCGGAGAACTGTTCTCAGCAGGGTTTCGCTTCGTGTTTTCAGAGCAAGAGAACCAATGACCGAGTTGCGGTGGCGTCGCCGGCGCTTCGCGCCGGCTTCAAGCGAGAGCGTCGCTCTCGCCCTGCGCCTGCGAGCGCCCCACCGGGGCGCGAGCAGCCCGCGAGGGACGCTGTGAACGAAGTGAGCAGCGAGGCTGGGGAGGCGTGAGGTGCGGTTGCGGGGCTGTGCGGGACGGGACTCAAAGGGGCAGCCGTGAGGCTGGGGCTTTGAGGACGTTCACCGCGCCAGCAACGATCATACACCCATCGACCGATCCCGATCCGTTTATTCGTGCGAGTTCGGTACGCGACACCATCACATGCCGGAGCCGACAGTCGAGGCGGAGTACGACACGTTGCGCGCGGTGCGGGTTCACGAGCCGGGGATCGAGGCGGCGATCGGCGCGATGGACCCGGGACCGAACCACTTCGCGCGGCCGTTCTCCGTGCGCGAGGCGAAACGCGAGCACCGGCGGATGGTCGAGGCCCTCGAGGACGCGGGCGTCGAGGTCCGCCACCTCCACGAGGACCTCGCCGACGGCGGCGTCCTCCGGGAGTTCTTGGCGGAGGCGATAGACGTCGACGGCGGCGGTCCGGCCCCGCCGACGCGCGAGGAACTCGCGGAGAACCTCGAGGAGGCGTCGGCCTACGAGCGGCTCCAGGCCGTCCTGCTCGGGCCGACGGTCGGGCGGACCGGCGGGTCGGACGCGACGGACGAAGCTGGCGAAACGGTCGACACGAGCGTCCGCGTCGAGCGCGCGGTGACGAACCTCTACTTCCAGCGCGACTGCCAGCTCGTCGGCGACCGCGGCCCGATCCTGCCTCGGCTCGGCACCGCGACCCGGCGGCGGGAGCGACCGCTGATCGAGGCGGCGTGGCGCGCCCGCGGGGCGTCGATCGCCCACCGGACGAGCGCGACCGAGACCCTCGAGGGCGGGGACTTCCTCCCGCTCGGCGAGTTCGCGCTCGTGGGCGTCTCGGCGCTTGAGGACGGCGAGGAGACCGTCTTCCGGACCACCTACGACGGCGGACTGGAGCTGCTCGAAGCGGGCGCGGTCGGCTACGACGAGGTCGGGTTGGTCCGGCCGCCGCTCGCGGCCGACGAGCGGCTCGCCGTCGAGCACGGTACCTCCTCGCGACTGTTACACCTCGACGGCTGGCTCAACGTCGCCGCCGAGGGGCTCGCGGTCGCGCGCGAGCCGCTGATCGAGGCCGCGACCGTCGAGGTGTTCGAGCGGGCCGGCGACGGGTACGAGCGCCGGGGCGAGGAGACCGTCGCCGAGCTGCTCGACCGCCACGGCTACGAGGTCGTCGACGCGCCCTACCCGGAGCGGTGGGCGACCAACTTCCTCACCGTCTCGGACGGGACCGTCCTCCCCATCTACGAGACCGACGACGGCGAGTACGACCCCGAGGAGAACCGGACCATCGAACGGCTGAAACGCGAGGGCGTCGAGGTGTTGCCGGACGGCGAGGGACTCGACCCGGACAACCTCACGAACGGGGGCGGCGGGATCCACTGTATGACCTCGCCGATCCGGCGGTCGTGAGCCGAAGGCGGGACGGCGACGGCCGACCTCGCCGACGCTACTCCTCCAACACCGTCGCGCCCCCGCCGATCCGGGTCTGGTAGGCGCGGGCGTCGATGTCGGCGTCGGCGAACGCGTCGAGCATGGCGGCCGCGATCGCCTGTCGGTCCCCCCCACGGCAGACTGCGACGACCGCGGGGCCGGCCCCGCTCACCGTGACGCCGGTCGCACCCGCTGCGAGGGCGGCGTCGTGGACCGCGTCGTAGCCGGTGATGAGCCGGGCGCGTTCGGGCGTGACGACCGGGTCGCTCATGCCCGCGCCGACGAGCGTCGGGTCCGAGCGACACATCCCGACCGCGAGCGTTGCCGCGTTGCCGACGGTCTCGACGAGGTCGTCCATCGAGGCGGTCTCGGGGACGACCCGGCGGGCATCCCGCGTCGAGACCGCCACGTCGGGGAGACACACCACGAGGGGGACGCGGGCGTCGACGCTGTGGGTGCCGGCGGTCGTCGTGATCGTAAAGCCGCCGAGAAGCGAGGGCGCGACGTTGTCGGAGTGGGCGACGCCGGAGACGACCGCCTCGCCCTCGGCGGCGATGGGGACGAGCTCCTCGCGGGAGTACCCGCGGTCGTACAGCCGGTTGAGCGCGACCGCCGCGCCCGCGGCGCTGGCCGCCGAGGAGCCGAGCCCGGACGCCGGGCGGACGCCCTTGTCGATGTGAATGTTCGCGGGCGCGTCGAGCGCCTCGACGACCGCCCCGACGGTGTTGCCGTCGGGGTCCTCCGGGATGTACTGGGCCCCGACGCCGGTCACCTCGATGGTGGTCCGGTCGGCCCGCTCGACCGTGACGACGTCCGCGGGCCGCGAGAGCGCCGCCCCGAAGACGTCGAAGCCGCTCCCGAGGTTCGCGCTGGTTGCGGGTGCCCGTACCGTGACCATGCGGAGGCGTTGCTCCGGGGAGTCAAAAAGGAGCGGGATCGCGATCGGGGTCGAGACCGGGGGAACACGGGAGGGGACGGGATCGAGAGGACACAGCGGGGAGGTCGGGACGGACGGGGACGCGGGGAAGTCGGGACGGACGGGGACGCGACGGGGGCTACGAGTCGGCCGTCGTCCACAGCAACGGCCCGATGACCACCAGACCGATCCCGAGGAGGATGTACCACGCCGGCATGGTCGTGTATGGGGACATCGAGAATATCAGGCCGAAGGTGATGATCACCGCGGCGATCACCTTCTGTGACTTCAGCGGGAGCACCCCGAGCAGCGAGGCGACGAACGCGAGCAACAGGACGTGCCCGAGGTGATAATCGAGCAGGAACGTGTCGATGAACAGCGGCGAGAGCATCTCGTCGGGAACTGGGAGCGATTCGCGCATTAAAGTTCCGTTTCCGACGACGTCCCGATCCGCTGGAACCCCCCGAAGCCGCCGATCGGCCGGACCGTAGAGAACGGCGACCACCGATTATAAGCCTCGCCGCGAAGAGCACGGACCGTGCGACTCGTACAGGTCATGATCCCGGCGGGGAAGCGCACAGCCGTCGTACGCGCACTCGAGGAGGAAGGGGTCGACTACGTCGTCACCGACGAGACGAGCAACCGCGAGTACACGGGCGTCGCGACGTTCGCGCTACCGAAGGCGGCCGTCGAGCCCGTCCTCGAGCGGCTAGGCGAGGCCGGCATCGACGACAGGACCTACACGGTCATCGTCGCGGCCGAGACGGTCATCTCCCGGCGCTTCGAGGCGTTGAAGGCCGAGTACGCCGAGGAGTCGGACCGCGACGAGGACCGGATCTCGAGACAGGAGCTCCAGGCGAAGGCGGACGAGCTCGCCTCGGGAATGCGGACGTACATCATGATGACGGTGATATCGGCCGTGATCGCCACGGCCGGCCTGCTTTTGGACTCGCCGGCGACCGTCGTGGGGTCGATGGTGATCGCCCCGCTGATCGGACCCGCGATGTCGGCGGCCATCGGCACCGTCGTCGACGACGAGGAGATGTTCCGGCGTGGGGTTCGGATGCAATTGCTCGGCGTCATCGTCGCGATCGGGGCTGCGACGCTGTTCGCCGTGTCGCTCCGGACGTTGGGACTGGTTCCACCTGGCATCGACCCGCTCGAACTCGCCGAGGTCGCGGAGCGGCTCGCCCCGAGCGTGCTCGTGCTCGCGGTGGCGATCGGGGCCGGCGTCGCGGGGATCGTCTCGCTCATGTCGGGCATCTCAGCCACGCTCGTCGGCGTGATGATCGCGGTCGCGTTGATCCCGCCGGCGGCCGCCGTCGGCATCGGGATCGCCTTCTCGATCCCGCGGCTCGTGATCGGCGCGGGCGTGATCGTCGCGGTGAACGTGCTCTCGATCAACCTCGCAGCGCTCGTGATGTTGTGGTACGAGGGGTACCGCCCCGAGCACTGGTTCCGCGAGGACGAGGCGCAGGCGGCGCTCGTGAAACGCGTCGTCGTCCTCGTCGCCGCGATCGCGATGTTGAGCGTGTTCCTCGGCGGCGTCACCTACGACAGCTACGTCGCGTCCACCACGGAGACCGACATCCGGAACGCGGTCGGCGACGAACTGGCGGCGCTCGATCCGGAGGCCGAGCTGCTCGAACTGGAGATCGAACGCACCGGGACGATCCCGCCGCGGGAGACGGAGCGCGTGGTCGTCACGGTCGGCGCGCCGCCCGGGGTCTCGATCGACGGGGCGGCGACGACACTCGAGGGGCGGATCGACGCGGTGGCTCCCGGAGATCCGCGCGTCGAGGTCCGGCTCGTGACCGTCGACCGGGCGTGAACAGCCACGAAGTGCGCGAGTCCGAGGCGGGCGTCCGAGCCCCTCGGTCGGGGGAAAGAGCAAGTACTTTTTATTACGGTTTCCCTGTGTAGGGCAGTGACGGGCCCCACCGACCCCGACGACGACTCCATGCGAGAGGTGGTCGAGCGATCGCGAAGCGGTGCGCCCGCCGTCGGCGAGGCGGTCCGGGACCGCTTCTCGTCGGACGAGGTGTTCCAGCGGATCGTTGCCGCGGCCGACGAGGAGGTGACCTCGGGCCGGCGCGAGCTGTTCTTCAGCGGCGTCGCCGCCGGGTTGGCGATCACGATCACGTTCCTGTTGTACGTCTCGTTGACCGACGCGACCGACGGCCACCCGATATTGAGCGTCGCGTTGTACCCGTTGGGGTTCATCTACATCATCATCGGCGGCTACCAGCTGTACACGGAGAACACGCTACCGCCGGTGGCGTTGACCCTCGAGCGGCTCGCCAGCGTCCCGACGCTGTTGCGCCACTGGGGGATCGTCCTCGCGGGCAACTTCACCGGCGGCGCGGTCGGCGCGCTCGTCCTCTCGTACGGCGGCGTCTTCTCCGGCGACACCGTCGACGCCGCGATCTACGTCTCCAGTAGCGGGTTCGACGTCGGCTTCTGGCCGCTCTTTTTCAAGGCGGCGGTGGCGGGGCTGATCGTCGCCGGCGTAGTCTGGGTCGGCTTCGCCTCGACGAACTCCGTCACCCGCCTGCTCGTCGTCTACCTCGCGTTCCTCGCGATCCCGCTCGGGAACCTCTACCACGTCGTGGTCTCCTTTACGGAGGTGTTGTACCTGCTGTTCGTCGGCGCCATCGGGCTCTACGGCGGCGACGTCACCCTCTACGACGGGCTGTTCGGGTTCGTGCTCCCGGTGCTCCTCGGCAACACGGTCGGCGGCGTGGTGCTCGTCACGCTGGTCAACTACTTCCAGACCAGCGAGGAGCGGCTCGAGGAGGCGCGCTTCGAGGGGATGAACCGCCGGCTCACCGTGCCCGAGTGGCTGCTCGGCCGGGCTGCGGGGCGGTCGTACGTCCCCATCCTCGACGCCACGGAGGCGACGCTGTTCGCGAGCGAGGGCCACCGGATCATGGTCCCCATCTCGAACCCGCGGACTGACGGACCGATCGTCGAGCTCGCGAGCCGACTTGCGAGCGACCACGAGGACGGGCTCGTCCACATCGTCCACGTCGTCCAGGCCCCCGAGCGGATGTCGCTGTCGGCGGGGGCGGGCCGGATCGCCGACGTCTCCGCGGAGGGGATGACTGGCCTCCGGGAGACCGCCGAGGGCTACGACGTCGACGTGTCGACCTCGACGGTGGTCACGCACCGCTCCTTCGAGGAGGTGTTCAACATGGCCCGCCGGACCCGTCCCGAGGCGGTGCTGATGGGGTGGGGCGAGGACCAGCTCTGGAACGCCGCCCGCGCGGAGCGGCCGATAGACGAGCTCACCAACCAGCTCCCGTGTGACTTCCTCATCCTGAGCGAGACCGACCTGGACACCTCGCGGGTCCTGTTGCCCACGTCCGGCGGCCCGGACTCGCAACTGGGCGCGGAGGTGGCGAGCGTGCTCTCGCGAACCGCCGACGCCGAGGTGACGCTGTTACACGTCGTCGACGGACCGGCGGACCGCGAGCGGGGTGAGCGCTTCCTCGCCGCGTGGGCCGACGAGAACGACGTCGACGACGCCGAACGGGTCGTCGACGACGGCGGCGACGTCGAGGCGGCGATCGTCCGGGAGGCGAAAGAGCACACGCTCGTGGTCATCGGCGCGACCGAGAAGGGATTGCTCTCGCGGCTCGTCTCGAACTCGCTCCACCTCGACGTGATCCACGACGTGGACTGCTCGGTACTGCTCGCCGAGCGGCCGAGCAGTCGGTCGATCCGCGACCGGCTGTTCGGCTCCGGGCGGCGGGAGACCGGCCCGCCGAACGGGGCCGTCGAACGCGACCCGGACGGCTCGAGCGGGACGGAGGTCCGGAAGGACCGGGGCGACGACGCCGACGCGGTCGGCCCGAACGGGGTGGACGACGACCGGGAGGAGGGCGGAGAAGCCGACGACGAACCGTCGGAGCCCGCGATCGTCACCGATCACGACGACCCCGACGAGGACGAGAACGACGAGGACGACCGGCCGCCGGAGCCGGCGGTGATCACGGATCACGACGACAGGGATACGGAGGACGGAACCGACGCCGGGAACGACGGGGACAACGGAAACGACGGGGACAACGGAAACGACGGGGACAACGGAAACGACGGCGACGAGAACGACGACGCCGGGAACGACGGCGACGAGAACGACGACGCCGGGAACGACGACGAGGAACCGAGTGTCAAGTGAGCGAGGCCGACGCCGCAGGGTTCGGGAGGGGACTACTCCTCGGGGTCGCGCGTCGGGAGGTCCGGCACGAAGGCGACCGCCTCGACGGCCATCTCGAGGACGCGCTCGACGTTCTCGTCCTCGGTGACGCTCATCGTCGCGTCGACGGCCTCGGCGCGCACGGCGTCGAAGCGGTCGTGTTTGTTCGCGACGGTGAGAAGCGGGATCGACTCGTCGAAGAGCGCCCGGACCTCCTCGCGGAGCTCGAGCTGGACGTCGAGGGGGTAGCCGCAGTCGCCGGAGGGGTCGAGCACGAAGAGGACGACGTCGGCGAGGTGTTCGAGCGCGCTCACCGCCTGCCGCTCGATGTCGTTGCGCTCGTCCTCGGGTCGGTCGAGCAGGCCCGGCGTGTCGACGATCTGGTAGCGGACGTGGTCGCGCTCGAAGTGGCCGACGTGAACGCCGCGGGTCGTGAACGGGTACTCCGCGATCTCGTTCGAGGCGCGGGTGACCCGGTTGACGAACGACGACTTGCCGACGTTGGGGTAGCCGGCGACGACGATCGCGGGCTCGTCCGGCCGGATGTCGGGCAAGTCGCGCAGGTCGTCGCGGGAGTCGCCGATGTACCGGAGGTCGTCTTCGATCTGGTCCATGACGTCCGCCATGCGGGCGAACGCCTGCTTGCGGTGTTTCCGCGCGGTGTCGACGTCTGAGTTACGGATCTTCGTCGTGTACTCGTCGCGGAGCGACTCGATCCGCCGGCTCGCCCACATCACCTGCGCGAGCGCCTGTCGGAGGCGGTCGACGTCGACGATGGCGTCGGCAAGCTCGTAGTAGAACGGGTCGACGTCGAAGCCGAAGTCGGGCCAGGAGACGACCACGTTCTCGAGGTTGTCCGAGAGCACGTTTCCCGCCGTCCGCAGCATCGACTCCTGGGCCTCGTGGCCGCGCTTCGCGCGACCGGCGCGGGCTGCCCGCGAGAACGCCTTGTCGACGAGCTCCTCCGAACGGGGGGTCGTCGGGAGGCCCTCGAATATCATACCTCGGAATACCCCGCCGAGGCGTATAAACGCGTCCGTTACGAGGCTCCACGACACCGCGAGGCACGGATCGGGCGGCCGTGGACGGGAACGAGGTCGCCCCCTCGCGCTCCGTGATCGCGACGCGCGCCGCCGCGGAGGAGTAACGGTTTTCAATTACGTCTATCACGACGAGAAACGGCGAGTCGATGGGAAACGGGAGACGGGGGTCGGGAGCTGCTGACGCGGTACCGGACCACCAAACGACGCCATCCGTGTTTCTCGATCCGAGATCGAGGGGTCCCGTGCCGATCGGAACCGAGAGTGAGTAGCCGGATCCGGTTTCGTCCACGACCACAACGTATTTGTGTGTCGCCACGGTCGATGTATCTATGTCGATACATCGTCGGGAGGTGCTCACGGCGCTAGGGACGGGGACGCTCGCCGGGCTCGCCGGCTGTTCCGGGCTCACGGGTGAGGAGGAACAGAGCGCGGGCGTGGCGGGCGAAACGCTCACGCTCACGACCACGACGAGCACCTACGACACGGGACTGCTCGACGAGATCCACGGCGACTTCGAGGACATGTACGGCGTGAGCGTCGAGGCGGTCGCCCAGGGGACCGGTGCGGCCCTCGAGTCGGCGCGGAACGGCGACGCCGACGTGGTGATGGTCCACGCCCGCGGGCTCGAGGACGAGTTCATGAGCGACGGTTACGGCGTCAACCGGCGTGACCTCATGTTCAACGACTTCGTCATCGTCGGGCCGGAGGACGATCCGGCGGGGATCGAGGGGACGGAGTCGGCGACGGAGGCGCTCGTCGCCATCGCCGACGCGGAGGCCCCGTTCGTCTCGCGCGGCGACAACTCCGGGACGCACACGAAGGAGCTGAACCTCTGGGAGGAGGCAGGCGTCGACCCCGGCGGCGACTGGTACCAGGAGACGGGCACCGGGATGGGCGAGGCGCTGAACAACGCCACCCAGCAGGGCGCGTACACGCTCTCGGATCGCGGCACGTTCATCTCCCAGCGCTCGGAGATCGACCTCGTCATTCTGGTTCAGGGTCCGATCGAGGATGGCCCGGAGATCCTCTCGAACCCCTACGGGATCATGGCGGTCAACCCCGGCGTCCACGAGAACGCCAACTACGACCTCGCGATGGCGTACATCGGGTGGATCACGAGTCCCGAGGCCCAGGAGGCAATCTCGGAGTACCAGATGAACGGGGAACAGCTGTTCTTCCCCGAGGCCGTCTCGGAGGACTCGGACTTCCAGCAGTACGTTCCGGAAGGCTGGAGTAGCGAGTCGTCCGACGGGTAAGCGTGCCAGTCGAATCGGTCGTCCAGCCGGCGGCAGCCCTCGTCGGACCGGTGGTGGTCCTCACTGAGTCGGCGGTGGCTCTCGTCGACCTCCCGTTCAGGGAGGGGTACGTCTCGAGCATCGTCTACGTCTCGCTGTACGTGAGCCTCATCGCCGTCACCCTGAGCACGCTGTTCAGCGTCCCGGTGGCCATCTTCCTGGGCTTCACCGACTTCCCCGGAAAGGGACTCGTCAAGTCGGTGATCAACACGGGGATGGGGTTCCCGAGTGTGGTCGTCGGACTCCTCGTGTTGTTCGCCGTCTCCAACCAGGGCCCGCTCGGGTCGCTGGAGCTGATATTCACCAAGGAGGCGATGATCATGTCACAGTTCGTGCTCGCGACGCCGCCGATCACCGCCATCAGTCTCGCGGCCATCACGGGCGTGAGCGACGACGTCCGCGACGCCGCGCGCGTCCTCGGCGGGACGCGCCTCGACGCCGCGCTGGTCGTGCTCAAGGAGGCGCGCTACGGGATCGCGACGGCGATCCTGGCGGGGTTCGGCCGCGCCATCAGCGAGGTCGGCTCCGTGCTCATCGTCGGTGGCAACATCACGAGCTCGGACGGGATATCGAAGACGCGGACGCTGACGACCGCGATCCAGCTCGAGGCCCGCCAGGGCCAGTACGAGACGGCGATGGTGCTCGGAGGGGTCCTGGTCGCACTCGTGTTGGCGGTCAACGCCGTGGTCGTCCGCTTCGGCGACCAGGGGGTACAGCGCTGATGCTCCGCGCGACCGACGTCTGCCAGTCGTACGGGGACGACCGCGTGTTCGAGGACCTCGCGATCGACGTCGGAACCGGGGAGGTGGTCGCGATCATCGGGCCGTCGGGCGTCGGAAAGACGACCCTGCTCCGAATGCTCGCGCTTTCGCTCGAGCCCGACGAGGGCACGGTGACCTTCGACGGCACGGACGTGTGGGGCGTCGACGAGGCGAAACGGCTCGCCCTGCGACGGCGGATCGGGATGGTGTTCCAGGAGGCGAGCCTCTTCGACGCGCCGGTCGCCCGCAACGTCGAGTACGGATTACGCGTCCGGCGGTCGTGGGGCGAGCGGCTCCGCGACGAACTGCGGGCGATCGCGGGGGCGAACGGCACCCACGAGGCCGTCACGGAGGCGCTCGAGGTCGTCGGGCTGACGGAGAAGACGGGCCAGCACGCGGCGTCGCTCTCGGGCGGCGAGGCGCAGCGCGTCTCGTTCGCCCGCGCGCTGGCGTACGAGCCGGACGTCCTGCTGCTCGACGAGCCGACCTCGGATCTGGACCCGCGGAACACCGCGGTCATCGAGGACGCGATCGCCGAGGCGCGGGACCGGAACATCGGCGTCGGCGTCGCGACCCACGACATGCACCAGGCCGAGCGGGTCGCGGACCGCGTCGCAGTGCTTCTCGACGGAGGAATATCGGAGATCGGCCCGACCGAGCGGGTGTTCGAGAACCCGCGGGACCCACGGACTCGACGGTTCATCGACGGCGAGTTGGTGTACTGATCCGCCGGGAAACGACGCGCCGACTCGAGCGGCGAGTCTCCCTCGGCGTACCGCCGGAGGGATTAACTCGCCGGCCGCGGGTACTCCCGTGTGATGGGAGACGCGACCGGGAGGGGCCGCGCGACGCTCGTCGAGGGCGACGTCGAGTTCGACGGTCGCGACGCGGCCCTGCTCCGCGCGATAGCTCGAACGGGATCGGTCGCGCGGGCCTCCGCCGATCTGGGGCGCTCGCGAGCGCGCGCGCTCTCGCGGATCGACGCCCTGGAGGCCGCCTTCGGCGCCCTCGTGGAGCGCAACCGGGGCGGGAGCGGCGGCGGCGGGAGCCGGCTGACCGATCGCGGGAGCCGGGTCCTCGGCCGCTACGACCGGCTGTCGGCCGCTATCGAGGCGACCGCCGGCGTGCCGGAGACGGTCCTCGAGGGAACGGTCGCGACGGTCGACGGAGAGCTGGCCGCGGTCGAGACGCCGATCGGGACGGTGTGGGGGCTCCACGAGGGGCTGACAGCCGACGACCGCGTCCAGGTACGGATCGGCGCGGACGCCGTGGCGGTTCGTCCGGCGGGAGCAGACCGCGAGCCGACCGAGACGAGCGAGCGGAACCGACGTCGAGGGCGGGTCGAGGCGGTCGACCGCGGCGAGACGGTCCACGCGGTCCGCGTCGACGCCGGGGACGCGACGGTCCGGGCGCTCGTCACCGACGGGAGCGCGGAGCGGCTCGGGATCCGACCGGGGACGGACGTGTGGATCGCCTGGAAGGCGACCGCGACCCGGCTCGTCGAGGTGGCGGACGGGTGAGCGGGAAGCCTCCCGACCCGGTACGTTTACCCCGGTCGACGGCCCCGGGTGGGACATGAGCCTCGAAGCGACCGTCGCGGCCCCGTTCAAGCGACACGCCGCGGAGCGGCTGGGCGAGGGCGAGTTCGTCGTCGCGCTCTCGCTCGAACGCGAGTGGTTCTCGCCGGACCAGGCGAAGCGGCTCGTCGACGTGGCCGTGGGACGCGGGCTCGTCGACGAGGAGGACGGCGAGCTGGTCGCGCGCTTCGACCCCGACGAGGTCGTCGTCCCGGAAGACTTTCGGCCCGACGAGGACGTGCTGCGCGAACAGTCCACCTTCGAGACCGCCCTCGACGCGATCGTCTCCGCGGGCGTCGAAAAGCAGCGGGCGGTCGCCGGGATCAACGAGCGCCAGCGCGCGCTCGCGGTGACGATCGAGGCGGCCGCCGTCCTCTACGCGAAAGAGCAGGGCGCGCGCGTCGACCACCTCGTCGAGGACGTACGAGCGGAGCTGGCGGGGGGCGAGTGATGGTCGCGGACCGACTGACGGACGGGGTCCGGATCGGCCAGCTGTTCGCCTCCGAGGTGACCGGCGACCGCGGGCGACTCCGCGACCTCGACGTGGCGGACGCCGACCCCGACGTGGAGCCGACAGCCGACGGCGCGTTGGCGTTCCGGCTGGTCGACGTTTCCGGCGGGGACAACGCCGGCGAAACGGGTGACAGCGACGTCGTCGCGGACGTGTACGTCCAGCCGGACCGCGTGCGGATCGAGTTCCGGCGCGCGCCGGAACGGGTCGCCGACGCCGCCGGCGAGGCCGGGCTACGTGTCAGGCCGAAGGCGGTACGCCCGCCGCGGACGCTGGTGTTCGTCGAGGACGGCGCGGAAATAAAACGAGTGTTGCCCGTCCTCGAACGCGTCGTAGGCGACGAGCCGGGGAACGCGTAGCCGTTCCGGTCCCCCCGTTCGCTCCCGGCGGAGGCCGGGGGCGGGGCACCCGAGCACCGATCGATCCGAGGGAGGTCACGTCGGTTCGATCGAGACAGTCACAGAAGAAATACAGTCACGATGCTGTGAAATAAACTTATCTACCGTCGTCGGATACGCACAGTTAAGCGAGTATTAACAGTTCCATGCCGAGCGAATCCAGACACGACACCGAGAAAGACCTGCTTAACCAGCTCACCGGGCTCACGGGGCTCGGGTGGACCGCGTCGGTACTGGGGTATCTGAGCACCGTGATCGGGTACGGGAACGGTCTGATAAGTCGACTCGTCGCGGAACCGCAGTCGCTCCTGTACGTCGGGGGTGGCTTCTTCGTTCTCACGCTGGGGCTCGACCGGTTCAGGAACAGGCTCTTGGACGAACGGGGAGGTGAAGACGAACGGAAAGGCGAGGACGAACGGAAAGGCGAGGACGAACGAAACGCCGAAACGGGAGGGGAGGCGTCCGCCCCCGACGACGTTCGGGAGCGGTAGCGTCCCGATCGACGTACCGCCGAAGCCGACTCACCTTTAACTCGCGCCGAACCACAGTACGGGTGTGACCCTCGACCCCATTCACGTCGAGAACATCGCGCGGCTCGCGTACGGGATCGCGGGCGACGTGGACACGACGGACCACGAGGACCTCGCGGGGCGGGTGTGGGACGACTGGCTCACCGGGCTCCGGCGTGACGGCCGGGTCGTGATCGAGCCCGTCGCCGACCACGAGCGCCGGCGCGTATCCATCGACGACGTGGCGCTCGCGGAGCGGCCGTTCGGGACGGTACACGGGCTCGACTCCGGAACGATCAACCCGACGACGTTCAAGAACGGCCTGGTCGTCGACGTGGCCCACGCGGCGATGGCAGCCGAGCCGACCGACCTCGACCTCCACCGCGACCGGACGATCGTCGCGACGGTCCACGCCGGCGACTCGACCGCCGACTTCGACGGCGAGTGGACGGAGCGGGACGCGGGCCACACCCGCCAGCGCGTGCTCCACGCGCCGCGGGTGAACCGGTACGCCGAGGGGGTCGTCCACGCGCTCGCGCTCTACCTCGCGGAGGGCACCCACGCGCTCGACCACGCCGACGAGGTCGGGGAGCTCCTGATACTGGACGGCCCGATCTACCCCAAGGAGCTGTTCACCTGGGGGGACCGCGACCCCGAACTCGGCGAGCTCGCGCGGGAGGCGAAGCCGCGGGCGGTCGTCGAGAAGTACGTCCGGCTCGTCGAGCGGTTCGTCGAGCGCGACGTCCCCCTCGCCGGCTTCGTGAAGAACCCCTCGAGCCGGACGGTCGTGCGGGCGCTGGCCCGGAAGGGGTTCGAGTCGCCCTGGCCCGACGACACCGCGCTCTTCACCCGGCTCCTGGAACTGCGGGAGGAGGACGGGAGCGCCGGACGGGCCGGAAGCACCGGACGGAGCGGGAGCGGAGGTGGGCGGGGGGCCCGCTCCCGCCTCGACGACGACCTCACGTTCACCACCTGGTTCCACAGCCGCGGCGGCGCGGACGGGACGATGGCGGCCGACGCCGACGCGCTCGGGATCGACCGCGGGCTCGACCCCGAACTGTACGAACCCACCTTCATGGTGCTGTACGACCCGCGCACCGACGTGACCTACAAGCTGGAGGCCCCCTACGCGTTCACCCGCGACGAGGAAACGCGCGACCGGCTGACCCGGCAGGTGCTCGCGGAGGTGGCGACGACCCGGGGGCCGCCCGCTGCGGTCGGGAAGGCCGACGCGCTCGCGCGGATCGACGCCACGGAGAAGTCGGCGCTCCGCCGGAAGTTCGAGGAGCGGTTCGACAGCGACCAGCAGGCCACCTACGACGACCACCGGTGGGGGAAAGACCGGTACTGAACGGCGTGAACGCCTCCGTGGTGATCCTCGTCGAGCGACGGTTCGGATCCGGTTCCGGTCGGGACAGGTGAGTACGCTATCGATTCGCGGCGGCGCGACGGTGAGCGGTCGCCACTAGTGATCGTCAGAATCGGCAACACAGGTCGTAGGTTTTCGCTCTTAAGATTGGATCCACAGGCGCTCCCCACCGTTTGAAGCACCCGCGCCCCGAGGCCATGGTATGACGGAGAAGACGACACTCTCGGACACGACGACGAGGGCGATCGACGAGTTCATGACCGAGTGGCTCAGCGACGACCGGATTCCGGGCGCGAGTCTCGCTATCATTGATGGTGACGACCTCGCGTACGCTACGGGCTACGGGGCGCGTGAGCTGGCGTCGAATACGCCAGCGACGCCGGCGACGCTGTACGGAATCGGCTCCTGTTCGAAGTCGTTCGCCGCGTTGGGAATTATGCAACTGGCCGCCGCCGGTGAACTCACTGTCAAGGACCCCATCGACGACTACCTGCCACATCTGAGCGAGGTGCCCGGCGAGCCGGTGACGATCCACGAGCTGTTGACCCACTCGTCGGGGATGCCCAGCGACGGTAGCCTCAGCGTTTTGATCCGGCGGCTCACCGGCGCCGGCGACATCGAGGTGCCCGTCAGCGGAGGCGACGACTTCCGCCGGCACGTCGCAGGGTCAACCACAGAACGTCGGCTCGAGAACAAGAACCCGTTTTTCTACTACAACGCCGGCTACACGCTGTTGGGGCTGATCATCGAAATCGTCAGCGGCGATGATTACGCGGACTATATCCGCGAACGAATTCTAGCGCCATTGGAGATGACTCGCTCGGGGTTCACCCGTGCGGGCTTCGAGGCTGCGGCTGACCGGATGGTGCCCTACTATCGTAAAGACGACGAGACTGTTGCCGGCGAACTCGCCTTTGATGCGTCGCTGTACGCCCCAGGTGGGCTGTACAGTTCCGTTGAGGAACTAGCCACCTACCTGACAGCGATGATGCACGGCGGCGCGATCGGCGAGAGCGACCTCGTCGCCGCCGAGCAGATCGCTCGGATGCACGAGCCGCACGCGACCCGTGGAGAACTGCTCGACGGTACCGCACGCCACTACGGGTACGGGTGGGGTATCCGCTCGTATCTTGCGGACCGCCTCGTCAGCCACGGCGGGATGATGGGCACGACCACCGCCGCGATGGGGTTTCTCGAGGACGCTGAGGTGGGTGTCACGATCGGCTGTAACATTGCTTCCGAACACCGCCCGACGACAGCGATGCTTGGTGTGCTCGCGCTTCTCCGCGGTGTCGAGCCAACGCAAGTCGTCCCACAGCTTGCGCTCGACGAACAAGCCGACCCCCTACTTGGCACCTATGAGTCCTATCGAGGCATTCAGTCGGCGGTCGTCGAACGGGACGGTGCTGCCCTGACGCTGACGCTCGATGGCTACACGGGCGACCGGACACTCCAGCTCCAGCCGATCAGCCTTGCCCCCGACAACCACACGTTCCAAGCGGTCACAGCCACCGGCGAGCGAGTCTCTGTCGAGTTCGAGGTTACCGAGCCGGGAGAGGTTGACCTGTTCGTCCAGCGCTGGCGACTACACAAGACCGAGTGACTGCAGTTCGTTCCGACCGGCGTAAGGACCGCAGGAGCGAACGCAGTGAGCGACGAGAACCACAACGAGCCGCGCGAGTCCTCGCGACTGGGGCTTTGGAGGTGTTCACCTCGCCAGCAACGATCTCGTTCCTATCAAGCCGATCTCGATCGAAACAACCGTACCATTAGTAGCTCTCATCGACCGGCTGTTTCAGGTGAGA
Organism: Halorubrum sp. 48-1-W; assembly: GCF_003287355.1. GTDB lineage: Archaea > Halobacteriota > Halobacteria > Halobacteriales > Haloferacaceae > Halorubrum. The sequence goes on along the minus strand of NZ_QMIM01000021.1, from coordinate 43,142 downwards.
ATATATCTGAAGAATCAGATTTCAACGGAATCGACGTCAACCGAGCCCTGGGGACGGGGATCCACACCCGCCATCGATACGGGCTTTTTGTTCGTTCGCCGCCACATGACAGTATGATCGGCCAGAGACCGACCGGCCGGATATCACTGCCGGGGGGAACGACGGAGCTGTTTTCGGCGTACGATCGGGTGTTCTCGGAGCTGTTCTGGTTTCTCGGCGCGCTCGCGGTCGTCTACCTCGTCGGCCGGGTCGTCGTCGTTCCGTCCGCGCTCCGGATCGTGCGGGCGCGGAACCGAAACAACCCCACGATCGAGTCCGCAGTGGAGACGTACCTCCAGGTGGCCCTGCTCGGGTTCGCGACCCTGACGGGCGTGGTCGCCGCCGGCTACGGGGACGTGCTCACCCGGTCGGCGGTCGTCATCGCGGCCATCACGTTCGTCTTCGGCATCGCGGGCCAGCAGGTGTTCGGGTCGCTCATCAGCGGGATCTTCCTCGTGGCCGATCCCGACTTCAACGTCGGCGACTGGATCGCGTGGCCGGGCGGGGAGGGGATCGTGGAGGCGGTCGACTTCCGGGTGACGCGGGTCCGGACGCCGGACAACGAGACGATCTCGGTCCCGAACACCGACCTCACGGCCAACGCGCTGACGCGGCCCTACGGCCGCGACACGTACCGGGTCACGGAACGGGTGTACGTCGCCTACGACGAGGACCTCGAGCGGGCCCTGATGGAACTCCGGCAGGTCGCGACGGACCGGGAGTCGGTCCTCGACGACCCGGCACCGAACGTGCGCGTCGTCGAACTCGGGGAGAACGCGATCACGGTCGAGGCCGAACTGTGGATCGAAGACCCCGCAAACGCGGACGTCCTGACGCTCCGATCGGACTTCCGCCGGGCGGTGAAGCGACGCTTCGACGCGGAGGACATCACGCTCGCTCCGGCCTCCGCACAGGAGCTCTCCGGCGAAGTCACGGTGACGGAGCGCGCCGCGGGCGGGTGATCCGGTCCGGGAAGCGACACGACCGCTCCGGCCTCGAACCGCGGCCGTCCCGGACCTCGCCGTCGGCGGGAGGCCGCGAGGTGGGGTTCGGGAGACCGTCACCGCGTCGACAACTCCGTAGTGCCGCTTCGAGACGACGACTGGCCGGAGCGACGGACTAATTAACACGCGCACGGACGTCGGATCGAATGCTCGATCCGCCCTCCGCTGCGCAGGTGACGACCGACGAGATCCTTCCGGGCGTCGTCGTGGCCCGGGACGAGCTGTGGCTCCTGTTCGCCCTCGTGGTCCTCTGGGCGACGGTCGGTCGATGGCTGTACCGCGACGCCAGATCCAGGGGAAACGAGTGGGCCTGGCAGTGGGGGTTCGGGACGCCACTGACGGTGGTGGCGGGCATCGACGTGATGCTTCTGGTGGTCGTCATCTACCTCCTGCTCCGGGATTCGGAGTAGTTCGCGATCGACTCGTGGAAGCCACGGAAGCCCACGAGTGACGGAAAAGGGACCGGAAAGGGACCGAAAGTCGATTCGATGGACCCACAGTTCACCGAGCCCTCCGGCTACCGACGGTCCCACAGCGTCTCGACGCGTTCCTCGAGGGAGTCCAGAACGAGACGACACACGTCCCGATGGTCGTCCGGCCACCGGCCGTCCTCCGCGTCGATACGACCGGCAGTCGGCGGCGGGTGGAAGTGGTCCCGCGAGTTGTGTACGTTCGGATGGCGGTCCCATCGGCACTGCCACGCGCCGTCCCGCCACACCTCCTGGTAGTGGACGGAGAAGTCGTCGTTGCGGTACCAGCGGATCTCGAAGCGTGCGGACACCTCGTTGGGGTAGTAGTCTCCCGACAGCTCGACGCGGAGGTGGAATCCGCCCTCCTCGACGATCGTCGCGGACTCGACCGTTCGGCTTCCGGCGAACCGGGAACCCATCCGCTCCATCACCGACCGGTCTATCGGCGCGGGACTCGCGCCGTCGTCCGCCGGAACCATGTTAGCCGTACGACGACGCCGCGGGACCGGCGGCATCCCTCCGGGCGCGCTCGTGGAGACGACGCTCCTCGATGGCGGTAGCCCAGTCGCCGAGGTCCGCGTAGACGTCGTCGATCCGTTCCGCGTCGAACTCGAGGACGTGGACGTCGGCGGGCGAGTCGGCGTCGTACTCGGCACGGTACGACTCGATCCGGTCGGTCAGCTCCGACACACGAGCCTGTAGCTCGTCGACGGTATGCCTCCGCGCCAGTTCGTTCACCCGTCGCCACTCGAAGTAGTCGTCGTTGCGCTCGTACCCGGCCGGCCGACCCTCGTGGCGGACGACGATGCCGAGCTCGGCGTAGAAGGACAGGTGCGTCCGCGCCGACTCCGTCGAGCAGTCCGCCCGGTCGGCGATCTCCGCGGCCGTCATCGGCTCTCTGGCGTGAAGCACCGCACCGTACACGCGTTGCTTCGTGTCCTCGTCCTCGAACGGCCTCTCGAACGGCGGTGGACCGTCGCGGTGGGTATCGTCCGCCATACGTCGCGTGACGGGATTAGCACATATATTTCTTTTTCTAGTCGAAATATATTGGCAGGGTCGAACGCCCGTCCCGGTCGTTGACACGGGTTCGACGAACCCGCCTCAAACCGCGTTCGCGAGCAACACCGCGTAGATCGCGGCGTTGTACACGCCGTGGGCGAGCCCGGGCACCAACACGTTCCCGGTCCGCTCGTAGAGGTACCCGAGCACGCACCCCAACAGGATCACGACCGCGACGTACGCCCACCGCTCGACAGCCGTCCCCTGGATCCCCGAGAGGTGGACGAGCCCGAAGAGGACGCTCGCGAGCAGGATCGCGGGAGGCGCGTCGAACGCCCGGCGGAGCCCGCCCTGAACGACCCCCCGGAAGAGGACCTCCTCGACGGGGCCGACGACGAACAGCGAGACGGCGACCATCGCGAGGTAGTAGCCGACGGGGTCGCCGGCGGGCACGACCGCCTGGTTCTGCCCGGTCGAGAGTCCGACCTCCCGGAGGGCGAAAAGCGAGCTGTACTGGAGCCCCAAGAGGAGGATCCCCGCGCCGAAGACGATCCCGACCTCCCGGAGCGACGGCCGCGAGAACCGGAGGAGGTCCCGCTGGTCGGTGAACACGAGATAGCCGGCCACGGCCACGAGGAAGCCCGCGAACTGGCCGAGCGTCCGGAGGAGTTGCCACCCGTTTCCGCCGTCGGCGACGAGGCCGAGCCGGACCGCGAGGTCGGCGAACGGCGTGGCGAGCGCGCTCGCGACGACGAGCGCGAACACGATCGCGAAGACGGCGCTCGCGACGCGGAGGGCGGCGTCGACCGGCGCGGGGAGCTCCTCGGTCATCGTCGGCGCTAGGCGACGCGGCGTGTTAGTCGATCCGGAACTCGCGCTTGTCGGCGACCGCCGCTGTTTCGGCGAACTCACCGCCGCCGAGCAGGCCGCGGGCCGCCCGCTTCCCCCACTCGACGGCCGGCTGGGTGAACGTCGAGACACTCGCCAGTTCGCCGTAGAGCACGCAGGCGGCCTCCATCCCGTACAGCAGTTCGCCGAGCGCGCGCTCGTCCACGCGGTCGACCTCGACCCGGACGTTCGGCACGTCGGCGGCTGTGAGGCTCGCCTCCGTCGCCTCGAACTCCGCGTCGAGGAGGTCGCCGAGCGACGAGCCGCCGAGGTAGGAGAGCCCCTCCAGGTCGGTCTCGGGGACCGGCACGTCGGCGCGATCGGTCGGCCGGACGAGCGTGACGAGCTTGTCCGGCGGCCCCGCGCGATAGAGCTGGAGCTGTGAGTGCTGGTCGGTCGCGCCGAGCGCGCGGGCGGGCGTCTGCCCGATCCCGTCCTTCCCGAGACTTTCGGCCCACAGCTGGGCGAACCACTCCGCGAACGTCTCCAGCGACTCCGCGTAGGGCATGAACGCGTTCGTGAGCGCCCCCCGCTCCGCGAGCGCGTAGGTCGTCGCGCCGTAGGCGTACGCCGGCGACTCGAAGAGCGACCCGGAGAGCGCGTCCATCCCCTCTCGTCCCCCTTCGAGCACCGCCTCGACGTCGTGGCCCTGGAGGGCGGCGACCGCGAGCCCGACCGTCGAGAGCACGGAGAAGCGGCCCGGGACCCCCTTGGGGACGTCGAGCGCGGGGAGGTCGTGGGTCTCCGCGAGCTGTCGGAGGTTTCCCTCCTCGCCGGTCGTGACGAGCGTGCGCTCGGTCCAGTCGACGCCCGCCGCGTCCATCGCCTCGCGGACGACGAGGAAGTTCGCGAGCGTCTCGGCGGTCGTCCCCGACCGGGAGACCACGTTGACGACGACCTCCTCCAGCGGGAGGTCGGCGAGTAGGCCGTCGACGTGGTCGGGGTCGACGTTGTCGAGGAAGTACGCGTCCACGTCGCTCTCGAGCGCGTCCGCGAGCGTCGCCGCGCCGAGCGCGCTCCCGCCGATCCCGACGGTCAGGACCGCAACCGGGTCTTCGAAGGGGGCGACCGCCTCGCGGATCGCCGTCGGGTCGGCCGTCTCGGGCAGGGACAGCGAGGCGTAGCCGAACTCGTCGGTCTCCATCCCCCGGGCGATCCGGTCGTGGGCGTCCGCGACGCGGTCGTCGAGCCGGTCGAGGGTCTCCTCCGTGAGCCCCGGTTGGGTGCCGAGCGCGTTACCGATGTCTACGTTCATACGGGAGGCAGGACGCGGCGGTCCATAAGCGTGGGCCGTTCGAGAGGCCCCGTTCGACGGGACGAGTCCTCGACTGCGGGGAGGCCCCGGTCAATCCGTCGGGATCGCCGACTCTCCCTCCTCGAGGGCGGGACGACCGAACCACCGGTCGAACGAGAGGGGGCCCGACCCGAGCGTGAACACGGCCGAGGCCAACCCGAACAGCGCGACGTGTGCCAACACGGGGTCGTCCGGGAGCCCGAACAGCGTGGTCGTAAAGAGGACGAACGAGACCGCGGCCGCGCCGCGGGTGAAGAAGCCGGCGACCAGCGCCAGCCCGACCACGACCTCCGAGACGCCCGCGCCGACGACCCAGAGCCCGGGGTCGACCGGGACGACCGCGGTCAGGTCGTACTTCTCGACGACGAGCAGGGCCCGTCCCGGATCGGCGAGCTTCTCGATCAGCCCGAGGTAGACGAACGTCACGCCCATGCCGACGCGGAGGAGCGTCGGGACGTACTCGCGGAGCGCGGCCATCGAGTCGTCGAGGAACGCCTTCAGGTGGTGGACCGGGTCGATCCGCCCGTAGTAGGTGTCGGGCGTGCTCGCGACCGCCAACAGCATGTCGTCCGCGCTCGGGCGACCGCCGCCGACGACGAGCAACGCGAGCAGGATCGGGACGTACTCCATCGCGATGACGACCCCCGGGTCGACGGCGACCAGAACCCACCCGAACGTCAGCAGGCCGACCGCGGAGACGATCCGGGTCGCGAGCCCGAAGAGGACACAGAACCCGATCCCGATGAAGAGCGCTCTGAGCAGGAGGCTCGCGGAGGGATCGAACGATAGGGTCGGCGCGAACAGGTACCCCTGGAAGCCGGCCCCAACGAGCGGAAGTCCGATCGAGAGCCGCAACATCCACGGGACCAGGTCGCCGTAGCTGACGAGCTTCTCCCGGAGGACGACCACGTCGCGGATCGTCGGCCGCACCCAGAGGTACGCCGCGATCCCGGCGACCACGACGGCGCCGGATACGCCGAACACCACAGCGTTGAACGGGTCCGAGAGGACCTCCACCAGAAACGTGACCGCGTCGATCGGGTCCCCGGAGTCCTCGGTGACGTAGTCCACGTGGGCGGCCACCGGGTGGACGGCGACCGTCGCGAGCGACGCGAGCGCCACGGACACGAGCGCCGCCACGGACGCGACCGTCAGGATGACGGGGGTCCCGGTCGATCGGTTGGGCATGATCCGGATACGTCCCCTGGACACCTAACGGTGTTCGTCGGGTCCACCCGGACAGCGTCGCTCCGACCCTATTCGTCCGCCTCGGATCCGCGCCCGCCCTCGTCACCGGCGTCGAAGACGTCGCGGTACACCCGGCCGAAGGCGTTGCGTCGGAGGGTGCTCGCTGCCGCGTCGGGGCGGTCCTGGAACGTCGTCGCGACCACGGTCCCCGCGAACGGGACCGGGTGCCACGCGACCCGATCGACGTGCTCGGAGCCGAGTTCGACGACGGCGTCGGGGTCGAACTCGCTCGCTTCGAGCCACCCGTCGAACTCGTCGCGGTCGGCGAGGTGGACGACGAGCAGTTCGGCGAAGGCGGCGTCGCGGGCGGTCTCGACCACGGCCGGGGTGACCCGCTCCGCGTACTCGTCGGCGTCGAACTCCATCGCCTTGGCCGTCTCCCGAACGATCACCCGCGCAGCCGAGCCGACGGCCTCGTAGCGGTCGATCGCCTCCTCGCGGGTCGTCGGCGCGAACACGCCCCTCGTCTCCATGCGTGGTCGTTGCCGGCGAGCGAAAAGACCGTTCGGGTACGCGGACGGATCACGCGTGCGTACTATCTGGAGGGATCGTCGCCGGAGGAGCCGTCACTGGGGGAGCCGTCGTCCGACTCGGGCGTCCCGTCGTTTTCGTCTTCCTCGCCCTCGTCCTCGTACATCCGGCGCGTCAGGTCGCGCGCCTCTCGGAGGGCGGCCGCCGTTTCGGGGTCGGTCGTCCCGGCTCCGGAGATCGGCGTACCGCCGTGTCTGCCGTCATCGTGAGGGTGGTCGTGGCCACTGCCCATCCCCGGATCGAGGTCCGGTCGACCCCGGTCGGTCGTGTCCTCGAACACCTCGTGGTACTCGGCGGGCTCGGCGTGGTCGACGACGTCCTCGGCGAGGCCCGCGGGGTCGGCCGTCTCCCAGCCCGGGGCGTGGTCGTCGAGCCACGCCTCGTGGTCGTCGCCGTGGAGCATCGCCGTGAACGCGAGGTGGTGAGCGAGGTGCTCGCCGTCGCGTTGCGGGGTCGCACACACCGGACACGCGTATCCCATCGTGGCCCCGACTACGGACGTGAGCCGTATATCGGCGTCGGAACGGCGGGCACGGCATCGTTCCGGTTCAGGTCGCCCTCGACGTCGATCCGATCGATACCCGATGACGCGGATCGACTCGAAACGGGGGTGACGGGGAGCCACGACGCCGCTATAACAGCAACTTTATCACTCGCACGGGGCGAAAATTCGGGTAAGACTGCTCCGTTAGGAGGGAACACAGTGACCCAAGCCAACACACAACCGGAGGTGAACATCGGTCTCGTCGGTCACGTCGACCACGGGAAGACGACGCTCGTCCAGGCGTTGTCCGGCTCGTGGACCGACCAGCACAGCGAGGAAATGAAACGCGGGATCTCGATCCGGCTCGGGTACGCGGACGCGACGTTCCGCCGCTGTCCCGGCGTCGACGAGCCCGAGTGTTACACGACGGACGAGGAGTGCCCCGACGGCTCCGAAAGCGAGCCGCTACGGACCGTGTCGTTCGTGGACGCCCCCGGACACGAGACGCTGATGGCGACGATGCTCTCGGGCGCGTCGATCATGGACGGGGCGGTCCTCGTCGTGAGCGCGACCGAGGACGTGCCGCAGGCACAGACCGAGGAACACCTGATGGCGCTCGACCTCATCGGGATCGAGAACATCGTGGTCGCCCAGAACAAGGTCGACCTCGTCGACCGCGACCGCGCGGTGAACAACTACGAACAGATCCGGGAGTTCATCGACGGGACCGTCGCGGAGGGCGCGCCGATCGTCCCGGTCTCGGCGGGCCAGGAGGTCAACCTGGACCTCCTCATCCAGGCGATCGAGACGGAGATCCCGACCCCGGAGCGCGACCCCGACGAGGACGCCCGGATGTTCGCGGCCCGGTCGTTCGACATCAACCGCCCCGGCGCGACCGCCGCGGAACTCAAAGGCGGCGTCGTCGGCGGCTCGCTCGTCCAGGGTGAGCTGTCGGTCGGCGACGGGCTCGAGATCCGCCCCGGCCGCGAGGTCGAAGAGGAGGGACAGACGGAGTGGCGAGCCCTCGAGACGTCGATCCGGTCGCTTCAGGCCGGCGAGCAGGGCGTCGAGTCCGCGAAACCGGGCGGTCTGCTCGGCGTCGGGACGGGACTCGACCCCAGCCTGACGAAGGGCGACGCGCTCGCCGGACAGGTCGCCGGCGAGCCCGGGACGCTCCCGCCGACCCGACACGAGTTCGAGATGCAGGTCGACCTCCTCGACCGCGTCGTCGGCGGGGAGGACGACGAGAGCGGCGACAGCGACATCGAGGAGATATCGACCGGCGAGCCCCTCATGTTGACCGTCGGCACCGCGACCACCGTCGGCGCGGTGACGAGCGCGCGCGACGGCGAGTGCGAGGTCCGCCTCAAGCGCCCGGTGTGTGCCGAGGAGGGCGCACAGATCGCGATCAACCGTCGCGTCGGCGCGCGGTGGCGGCTGATCGGCGTCGGGACGCTGTCGTAGCGTGACCGACGAGGACCCCGACATCGACGACCGCCCCGACGACGACCGCCCCGTCGTCGCGCTCGACGCGAGCGCGCTGATGGCCCCGGTCGAGGCGAACGTGCGGCTGTTCGAGGAGCTCGACCGGCTCCTCGGGAGCTACGACCCGGTCGTGCCGTCCGCGGTCGTCGACGAGCTCGTCGAGCTCGGATCGGGGGCAGGGAAGGCGGCGACCGCGGCGAGCGTCGGCGCGGACCTCGCGGACCGGGCCCGGACGATCGAGGTCGACGGGGCGTACGGCGACGACGCGCTCGTCGATCTCGCGCGGGCGGGTCGGGTCGCGTACGTGGTCACGCTCGACCGGCCGCTCGTGGAACGGGTACTGGACGCGGACACACCGGTAATCTGTTTACGGGGGCGGAACACACTCACGGTAACGGACCCGTAGCTGAAGCGGGCTGGACGGCCACCGACATCGTCGAGAAACCGGGATCGACGGTGGCGGCGGCTCGCGGGCGGAGACGAACCGGCCGACGGAAACGACGGACGCGACACGCGCGATCGGACGACACACGCGATCACAGACACAACCCACGCACATGTACAAACGAGTTCGACTCAAGGACACGGTCGAGGTCCCGCCGGAGCACCTGGCGGACGTCACCGACGAGCGGGTGAAGGCCCTGCTCCAGGACAAGCTGGAAGGACGAATGGACGAGGACGTCGGTAGCGTCGTGAGCGTCATCGAGGTCCACGACATCGGGGAGGGGGCGGTCCTCCACAACCGCCCCGGCGTCTACTACGAGGCCGAGTTCGACGCGCTCACGTTCGACCCCGACATGCAGGAGGTCGTCGACGGGACGGTCGTCGAGACGGTCGAGTTCGGCGCGTTCGTCGGAATCGGACCGGTCGACGGCCTGCTCCACGTCTCGCAGATCACGGACGAGTACCTCACCTTCGACGGGGCGAACCAGCAGCTCGCCTCCTCGGACTCCGATAAGAGCCTCGGCGTCGACGACGCGGTCCGGGTGCGGGTCGTCACGAAGAGCGTCGACGAGCGGAACCCCCGCGATTCGAAGATCGGGCTCACCGCCAAACAGCCGGGGCTCGGCAAGCACGACTGGCTCGAGAGCGACCGTCGCCGGCGAGCCGAGGCCGGCGCGACCGGGGAGGACGACTGATGGCGGAGGATCGGCTCGCCTGCCGCGAGTGCCACTACGTCAACGACCCGGACGCACAGACCTGCGAGCTCTGTGGGTCCTCCTCGTTGACGGAGGACTGGGCCGGCTACGTCATCGTCACGAACCCCGAGGAGAGCCAGATCGCCGAGGAGATGAACGTCTCGAAGTCGGGATCGTACGCGCTGAAGGTCAGATAGCCGCCGTTACCTGGCTACCGCACCACCACACGATCTGAGACCCCCACGTTTCCCGTGGAACCGCCGATCCGCCCGTCCGCGATCCCCTGAGACAGCGAGCGACCACACGACTCTTCATACGACGACGCCGTACGGCCAGGCATGGCGGACCCGATCGTGACCCTTCCCGACTCGCTTCGCGACGCGTTCAAACACCCGATGGGGCCGGTGACGACCGACCCCGACGTGTTGCTCGCGGCCGCGGCGGAGAGCCGGACAGCGTACGACGCGCCCGACGCGCCGATCGTCGCCGTCGGCGACGTCGTGACGTACCACCTCCGGGAGGCGGGTCGCGTTCCGGACGTCGCGCTCGTCGACGGCAAGACCGAGCGGGAGGCCGTTCGGACGGAGATATCGGATGGTCTCGCCGCCGGCGACGAGAAACGGGTTCACGTCGAGAATCCTCCGGCGACGCTCACCGTGGCGCTCCTCCAGGCGCTCGCGGACGCGCTCGCCGACCCGGACCCGGTCACGATCGAAGTCGACGGCGAGGAGGACCTGGCCGCGTTACCGGCGATCCTCTCCGCTCCCGACGGGGCGAGCGTCGTGTACGGGCAACCCGGCGAGGGAATGGTTCGGGTCGAGATCACCCCGGAGCGCCGGCGGACGGCCCGCGAACTGTTCGAGCGGCTCGCGGGCGACGTCGACGCCGCGTTCGATATCCTCGGTCTGTCCGGGTCGAACGCTCCGAACGGCGACGCCCGATAGCGGCTCGGGACGCCGATCCGATCCGGAGCGGAACCGCCCGTGACGGACCGAACCGACCTACCGGAGCGAAAGTGTTCGAGCCGGGTCGATCAACTCCGGAACGGGTCGAAAATCACCGTACTGGACCGAGGGCAGTCGTTTGACGGCCTGAGTTCCAGTGGAAAGGAAGGGGTTCGAGCGAGGGGTGTGGACCGACCTGCGGATCGGACTGCCGACAGCAGAACGGAACCGCCGGAACGAACCGTAACTGAACCGCCGGAACGAACTGCTGGCAACCGAACGGGCGGGAGAACCCTTCGAACGGCCCTCCACCCGCTTCGAAATCCTTTTACAGCGTTCGGGGGGTAGTACACGTAACTGAACCATGGACGTCGACATCATTTCCGAGGAAGAAAACCCCATGTTGCACCGAACGGACATCCGCTTCGAGACGGTCCACGACGAGGCGACCCCCTCCCGCCTCTCGGTCCGCGACTCGCTCGCGGCCAAGCTCGACAAGGCCTCCGAGGAGGTCGTCGTTCACGAACTCGACACGAAGTTCGGGATGCGCAAGACGATCGGCTACGCGAAGGTGTACGACTCCGCAGGGGACGCGCTCGACGTCGAGCAGGACTACATGCTCGAGCGGAACAAGATCGGTGCCGACGGCGACGACGGCGAAGAGGCCTGAGACGGCGACCGAATGCGAGTTCTCGGTCTCGAAGGAACGGCGTGGTGTGCGAGCGCCGCCCTCCACGACACCGAGACAGGCTCGACGCGTATCGAATCCGATCCCTACGAACCCGATAGCGGCGGTATTCACCCGCGCGAGGCCGCGGAGCACATGTCGGAGGCCATCCCGGAGGTGGTCGCGACGGTGCTCGACGCCGCCGAGGCGACGTACGGCCCGGACGCGATCGACGCCGTCGCCTTCTCCCGCGGACCCGGGCTCGGCCCGTGTCTCCGGACGGTCGGGACCGCGGCGCGCTCGCTGGCGGGCGGGCTCGACGTCCCCCTCGTCGGCGTCAACCACATGGTCGCCCACCTCGAGATCGGCCGCCACGAATCCGGCTTCTCGAACCCGGTGTGTCTGAACGCCTCGGGCGCGAACGCCCACCTGCTCGGCTACCACGACGGGCGGTACCGCGTCCTCGGCGAGACCATGGACGCCGGCGTCGGCAACGCGATCGACAAGTTCACCCGGCACGTCGGGTGGAGCCATCCCGGCGGGCCGAAGGTCGAAGCCGCCGCCGCGGAGGTCTCGGGGGCGGAGGGAGGGTCCGACGCGGTCGAACTCCTCGAACTTCCGTACGTCGTCAAGGGGATGGACTTCTCCTTTTCGGGGATCAGCTCGGCCGCGAACGACGCGTACGACGCCGGCGAGCCGGTCGAGGAGGTCTGCTTTTCGCTTCAAGAGCACGTCTTCGCCATGCTCACGGAGGTCTCCGAGCGGGCGCTCTCGTTGACGGGGGCGGACGAACTCGTGTTGGGTGGGGGCGTCGGTCAGAACGACCGGCTCCGCGAGATGCTCGCGGAGATGTGTACAGCCCGCGATGCGGCGTTTCACGCGCCCGAGCCGCGGTACCTCCGCGACAACGCCGGGATGATCGCGGTGCTCGGCGCGAAGATGGCTACAGCGGGCGACACGCTCGAGATCCGCGAGTCACGTATCGATCCGAACTTTCGGCCGGATCAGGTGCCGGTGACGTGGCGGGACGACGAGCCGTCCGTCGCCCGGCTCGGGACCGAACGCGGGGGCGATCCGGAGAACGACGACGACCGCGACCGTCGGGGAGCCGAGGCGGTCGTGGAGGTCGTGGCCGCCGACGGCGTCGACGACTCCGAGGGTGCCGACGACGCCGACGGTACTGACGACGTCGACGGGCCGATCGTTCGGAAGCGTCGGATCCCGAAGGGGTACCGACATCCGGCGTTGGACCGCTCGCTTCGGCGGGATCGGACGGTCGCCGAAGCTCGGTTGACGAGCGAGGCACGGCGGGCGGGGGTCCCGACGCCGCTCGTGTACGACGTCGACGTTCCGGAGGCAACGCTGACCCTCCAGTACGTCGGGGAACGTGACCTGGCGAGGGCTCTCAGTGGGGACAACGGAGAGCGAGCGGATCGGACGGGACGAGCGGATCGGACGGGACGAGCGGATCGGACGGGACGAGCGGTCCGGTCCGTGGGTCGACACCTCGCGCGAATCCACGATGCGGGGTTCGTTCACGGCGACCCCACGACACGAAACGTCAGGATCGGGCATGGGGAATCCGATTCCGGGGGCGCTCGCGATCCGACGTACCTCATCGACTTCGGTCTGGGGTATCACACCGGACACGTCGAGGACCACGCGATGGACCTCCACGTGTTCGAGGGGTCGGTGACCGCGACGGCGACGGATCCCGATCGGCTCATCGACGCGTTCGAGGACGGATATCGGGAGGAAGGAGCGACAGCGGTCCTGGATCGGCTCCGCGAGGTACGGGGTCGGGGCCGGTATCGCTGAGCGGGTCGTCGTCGACACGATTTTTATGTCCGGCGCGCGAGGTACGGGTATGGGAGACAAACCGTCGTCGGGAGAGATCCTCGGGATCCCGTACAACTTCGATCGACCGAGCCTCGGTCGGCTCCTCTCGTCGTACTGGCAACCGGAGAAGGGAATGTTAGTCGAGAAGCCGTTCGGGATCGGCTACACGCTGAACCTCGCGAACTGGCGTTCGTGGGTCGTTCTCGCGGTCGCGGGCGGGCTCTACTGGCAACAGAAGGGTTCGGAAACGCCCGGAACCGGATCGGACGACGACGAGAGCGCCGACGCCGGCCCCGTCGAAGTGATCGTCGACGACGACTGAGTCGACGACGACTGAGTCGACAGCGACCGGAGTCCGGGACCGAGAGACGACGATCCGATCGAGTTTTTTCCGTCGATCCCGATCGACGGCGCAGTCGAACTGTCACGGTCTGGCCGGATCCGCCGGATCAATTGAAACGAGGCGTCTGAGACTGGACGCTTGAAAGCAGGCCCTGCCCCGGGGGCCTCGTCGGACGGGACCCGGAAACTTATCACCGAAAGCCGCCAAATCCGGCACGATGGACCCCGAAGATCGGCCGGCGACGAGCGGGAACGACTCGCCCGTCGACGATCCGGCCGATAGCGGTGCCGATACCGAGACCGGCATCGATTCGGACACCGAGACCGGCATCGATTCGGACACCGACTATCCGGCCGATGACGGCGGAGTCGAAACGACCGATGACGGCGGAGTCAAAACGGAGATGGGCGGCGAGGATCCGGACGCCGACATTCGAACGGTGAACACGAGAAGCGGTGAGAGGGATCCGGGCCTGCTCTACCGGTTCCGTCACGACATGGAGGGGCCGCTCATGTGGCTCCGGGAGATGCTCTCCAGCGTCGCGATCGTACTCTTGATCGGGTTGATCCTGTTCGCGGTCAGCGGCGTCTGGCCGCCGATGGTCGCGGTCGAATCGGCGAGCATGGAGCCCAACATGAAGACCGGCGACCTGGTGTTCGTCACCGAACCCGGACGGCTCGCGCCTGACGTCGGGGACAACGACCTCGGAGTCGTGACCCACGAGGTGGGTGAGGAAAGCGGCTACCGAACGTTCGGCGACTACGGTTCGGTCGTGATCTATCAACCCCCCGGGAGGCAGGCGTCGCCGATCATCCACCGCGCGATGTTTCACGTCGAGGAGGGCGAGAACTGGTACGACCGGGCCGACGATCGGTACCACAACGCCGACGACTGTGCGGAGCTCCGGAACTGTCCCGCACCACACGCCGGGTTCGTCACCCTCGGCGACAACAACCGCCAGTACGACCAGGCGAACGGGCTCGCCGAGCCCGTGGCCGCCGAATGGGTGACCGGCGTCGCCAGGGTTCGGGTGCCGTACCTCGGGTACGTCCGGCTGATAACGACCGGGCAGGCGGAGGTGAGCGACGTGCTCGGGACCGTCGTGGTGTCGTCGACGACCGACACCGGGATCGAAGGAATCCCCGAAAGGGACGGGGTTCACGGAACCGAAACCGGCGGGGTTCGAACGTCGGTGGAAGGGTCAGGGTCCGCCGTCGCTGTGTGAGGTTTTCTCGGTTGTGAAAGTCGCAAAGTCCCCTCAGTTGTCGAATCGAGCCTGAACGAACGGTTGTGCGTTCTCGATGTCGCCGAGCCGCGAGTCCGACAGGAGGACCGCCTCGGTCTCCTCGACCGGAACCGACAACCCCATCTCCTTCGTTCGGCCGTAACGTCCCTTCGAGACGACGACCGCGTTGACGATCCCGAGCATGTCGAGCTCGCTGATGAGGTCGGTAACGCGGCGCTGGGTGAGCACGTCGGCGTCGATCTCCTCGCAGAGGCGCTTGTAGATGTTGAACACCTCGCCGGTGTTGATGTTGTGGACGCCGTTCTTCTCGAGGAGGATCACGGCGAAGAGGACGATCTTGCTCTGGGTCGGGAGCGTTCGGACCACCTCCACGACGCGGTCGAGTTCGATCTTGTCCTGGGCCTGCCGGACGTGTTTCTCGGCGACGATCTCGGCTTGCGAGCGCTCCGCGAGCTCGCCCGCGGTTCGGAGGAGGTCGAGCGCGCGACGCGCGTCCCCGTGTTCCTGGGCAGCGAAGGCCGCACACAACGGGATCACGTCGTCGGTGAGCGCGTCCCCTTTGAACGCGATGTCGGCGCGGTGTTGGAGGATGTCCCGGAGCTGGTTCGCGTCGTACGGCGGGAAGACGATCTCCTCCTCGCCGAGACTGGATTTGACCCGGGGATCGAGGAAGTCGGTGAACTTCAGGTCGTTCGAGATCCCCATGATCGAGATGCGGGAGTTGTCGAGCTCGGAGTTCATCCGCGAGAGGTTATACAGCGTGTCGTCGCCGCTCTTCTCGACGAGCTTGTCGATCTCGTCGAGCATGATGACGACCACGCGCTCGTGGTAGTCGACCGCGTCGAAGAAAGTCGTGTACACGCGGTCCGTCGGCCACCCGGTCATCGGCACCTCCTCCATCCCTTCGGCGTCCGCGTCCAAACGATCGATCCGGGATCGGAGCGCTTCCCGAGTGGAGAACTCGGTCGATTCGAGCGCGGTCGGGTCGTCGGTGGCCGCCGATTCGAGTTCGCGGTATCGGTCGAGCCGGTCGGAGATGATCCGTTGGTTCTTCTCGATGAAGGTGTTCGCGAGCTGTGCGAGCACTCGATACTGGGTGTCCGTCACCTCGCAGTTGATGTACTCGACCTCGCAGGGAACGTCGTACTTCTGGGAAGTCGACTCGAGCTCCTGGGAGACGAACTTCGCGGAGGCGGTCTTGCCGGTCCCCGTCTTCCCGTAGATGAGGATGTTCGATGGCGTCTCCCCACGGAGCGCCGAGACGAGAATGGTCGCCATCCGGTTGATCTGGTCGTTTCGGTGCGGTAGCTCGTGAGGAGTGTACGAGGGACGGAGGACTTCCTTGTTCTCGAAGATCGGTTCACCCGAGAGGAGATCGTCGAACAGGCCCTGGTTGTCGTCGTCGTCGAGGACGACGCCGTCCAGATCGACGTCGGTCGAGGATCGGTCGCGACTCCCGGCATCGAACTCGTCGTCTCGCCCGGTTTCACTCCCGTTGAGGCCAGTTCCGTTGGGGTCGATATCGTCGGTGTCAACTCCGCCGAGACCCCCGTCAGAATTCTGAACGGAGGTGATCGTATCGTCGGTAGTGTCGGTGGTGTCGGTGGTATCAGTGTCAGTGGTGTCAGTAGTGTTAGTAGTGTCAGTGAGAGTCGGATCGGAATCCGCGTTGCCGGTACCGTCAACTCCATCCGAATCCGGTCCGTCGTCTTCCGGTTCGGCCTCGTTCCCTGAATCGGTCGTGTGTGACGTGTGTTCCCCGTTGTCCATTTTGTACCCTTGTATTTCAGGTGGAGACCGCACCCGCACGAGTAGAGAGATGCCGAATACGTCCGAGATGGCCCGATCAGAGGGCGCTTCGGCGTGCGAGTGTGTCCAATTGATGCAGTCGAACCAGATGAAGACGTGCTACAAAAGTGTTCCTCTCCGAACTAGATATCGCGGAGATCGACTCGACCGTTCAGTTAGGTGGCCCGGATCGGCGGTCCAACCCGGCAGTATCGGATATACGCACACTAATATGTTATTAATTCGGTACTATCCGGAGGCGAACGTGGTACACACTCCGTGGACCCCCCCACCCCTTCATTTCGGGTGGAACTGGTATCACGGGGTGGGGGTGGTAGAGACGCTTTTTTGGGATAGGTAGATTTATCACATATAACGTATAACAGTACCCTCGACAATCCTTCAAATAAAAATTCATTAGAGTTTGTATTGTTTGAACGTATTTCTACCCGTATATATCTCTCCGCGAGCGACTTCGGAACGACCAACCCACCTCTCCTCCCGTCTCCACTCGAAACGAAGGGGTGGGGGGCTTACTCGAAAGGGTGGGGACCACGGTGAGCTACACACATCGACATCCTGTGACACACATCGACATCCTGTGATCATCCTGCGATGGGCGATAGTTTTTCCATCCGGTCAGCAAACCATCTACTACACATGGTACGGATCCACGGGTTACTTGATGGTGACTGCGACGTCGATCTGCGCGGTGACCGCGACGTCGATCTGCGGTCCCGATCACCGAACCGACGACGAACAGCCCCGATCGTGGGTATTTCGACCACGTTTCGGGTGTTTCCATGACTGACGGCAACGAGAAGGTCGGAGCCGACGGTGGAAAGATCTTGGAGGGGGTGACGGTGCTCGACCTCTCGACGTTCGTCACCGGTGGCTTCTGTTCGGCGATGCTGGCGAACCAGGGGGCGGAAGTCGTCAAGGTCGAACAGCCCGGGTACGGCGACGCCGTCAGACACTCCGGTCCACCCTTCATCAAGGGGGAGTCGCCGTACTACTGGACGTTGAGCTACGGAAAGAAGAGCCTCGAACTCGACCTGAAGAACCCCGACGCCAAGGACGCTCTGTACGAGCTCGTCGAGGAGACCGACGTCTTCATCCAGAACTTCCGTCCCGGAACCGCGGAGCGGCTCGACGTCGACTACGACACGCTCGTCGAGCACAACGACGACCTGATCTACCTCGCGATCTCCGCGTTCGGACAGACGGGTCCGTGGCGCGAGCGCTCGGGATACGACCTCCTCATCCAGGGAATGAGCGGGATCATGAGCGTCACGGGCGAGGCGGGTCGCCAACCCGTGAAGGTCGGGCTCCCGATGACGGACCTCATCACGGCGATGTGGGCGGCTTTCGGCGCGACGACCGCGCTCTACCGGCGCGAACGGACCGGTGAGGGGGAGTACATCGACCTCGGCATGTTGGAGGCGGCGCTCCCGTGGCTCACCAAACAGGCGGGGATGGTCTTCGCGGGCGAGGAGACGAAGCGGATGGGGACGAAGGACCCGGTGCTCGCGCCGTACCAGACGTTCGAGACGAAGGACGGGTTCATCAACATCTGTATCCTCAACGAGAAGCTCTGGGGCGAACTCTGCGAGGCGCTCGACCGCCCTGACCTTCCCGAAGACGACCGCTTCGAGCTGAACGCCGACCGCGTCGAACACCTCGACGAACTGGAAGCGGAGATCGAAGCCACCCTCGCCGAGAAGACGACGGACGAGTGGATCGAGGTCATCGCCGAGGACGCGGGGGTCCCCGCCGGCCCGGTGTACAGCGTCGAGGAGGCCCTCAACAGCCCCCAGATCGACGCGCGCGGGACGATCACGGAGATCGAACACCCGGAACTCGGCGACGTCCCCGTGATCGAGCACCCGCTCAAGTTCCGCAACGCGGCCAGCGGCTTCGAACTCCCGCCGCCGCTCCTCGGCGAACACAACCGCGAGGTGTTCCGCGAACGAGGCTACTCCGAGGCGGAGATCGACCGCCTCGCGGAACTCGGCGTCTTCGGTGAGGACGACGACGAGTAGGTGGAGGCGGGGACGAAGACGAGTAGGTGGAGGCGGGGACGAAGACGAGTAGACGGGGACGGAGACGGGTAGGCGGAGTCGATCGGTTCCGGCTACACGCTACTCCGTTCGCTCCAACGAGTCCAGGACGAACTCGTTCATCGCCTTCCGTGCCTCCTCGGGGGCGTCCTCGTGGCCGAGCGAGATGCGCCGGCCGCGGGCGGAGTGGATGACGTCGGTGATGAGTTGGCCCATCCGTTCGGCGTCGACGTCACGGAAGACGCCCTCCTCTATCCCTTCCTCGACGACCTCGACGATGCTACCGCGGATCCGATCGTAGTGGTCGTTGAACACCTCGCGGTGTACCCCGTCGTTTTGCGCCTGCGTGTACAGCTCGTGGTACACCTTCATCCGGTCCCAGTGGCCGAACTGCTCGAACTCCGGCCCGAACAGACACTGATCGATCCGTGCGCGGAGCTCTGTTCGGGGATCGGCGTCGCGTTCGACGACCACGCTGCCCTCGTACTGGTCGATGATGTGCTCGAGGAACGAGGACATGAGGTCGTACTTCCCGTCGAAGTGGTAGTGGATCACCTGTCGGGTGAGGTCCATCTCCTCGCCGATGTCGCGCATCCGTAGGTCCTTGTACCCGTGTTTGCTCAGCGCGCGAAACGTCGCCTCCATGATCACCTCCTTCGTGTCCTTAGCCGAGACCGTGTCGTCGCCGCTATCGACGGGCTCGTCCGACGATCCGATCGAGGACCCGTCAGACGGATCGCCGGCGGCCACGTCCGAGGACTCGCCCGAGGACTCGTCCGATGACTCGCTCATACCGGTACTCTACGTGTGTGGTACATAATACGATTGCTCCGTCGGGTCCGGTCTCGATTCGGGTGACTATCCTTTTCGATTCGTCCGCTAGTCGTACGGACCGTGTGATCCAGGGCGTTTCGTTGCGGGGGCAGTGATGGTGACTTTGTGGGGGCGGTGATGGCGACTTCGGAGACCACCTCCAAGGCCCCAGACGTCCAAAGCCCCAATCGTAAGGCGCTCCGCGCCTCTGGTAGCCGGCCCTTCGCGCCGGCGACGCCCCCACTTGGGCGATAGCGACGCCACCGCTTGGGCGATAGATCGGCGCTTCACCTTGATCGACCGATCCGGGATTACCCGGTATCGGCCAACCCAGAACGGTTGAGAAGGGAACGTGCGAACCGTCGTTCGAGACCTTCATCCGAAATACGGTGACCATCTCGCGGTCTCGACACGACTTTACCGCCCGGTAAAGTTTTAACCTCTTGGTCAAACCCTCTCATCGAACATGACACAAACGATCGTGCGGAACGGGACCGTGGTCTCGCTCGATCCCGACGTAGGGGATCTCGACGAGGCCGACGTCCTGATCGAGGACGGCGAGATCGTCGAGGTCGGCACCGGGCTGTCGGCATCGAACGCCGAGGAGATCGACGCCTCCGACCACGTCGTCGTCCCCGGGTTCGTCGACTCACACATCCACCTCGCACAGACTCAGGTCAGGGGCATCGCCGGGGACTGGTCGCTCATGAACGAGTACTTCGATCACATGCTCGGCAACATGACCGGGCTCTATCGACCCGAGGACATGTACCTCGGCGGCCTCTTCGGCGCGTTCGAGAAGCTCCACACGGGCACGACCACGACGTTGGACTGGTCGTACCCCAACACCCTCGAACACGGCGAACGGGCCGTCGACGCCTTGAAGGACGCCGGCCTGCGCGCGGTGTACACCTACGGTCCGCCCGGTGACGACGCGGCGAAGTGGTGGTACGAAAGCGACGTCGGCCTCCCCGAGGGGAAGGTACGCGACCTCTACGACGAACGGATCCGCGACGACGACCTGCTCGGCCTGGCGCTCGGGCTCCGCGGGCCGGACTTCTGTACCGACGAGACCGCCCGTAGCGACTTGCTGCTGGCTCGAGAGATGGGCGTGCTCTCGACGATCCACATGGGGGCCGCGCTGTGGCCCTCGTCGGTGTACGGCGACGACTACCAGGGGTTCGGTTGCCTCGAGGACGACCTCGGTCCCGACGTCAACGTCGCCCACGGGAACCACTTCGCCCAGGAGGACGTCGACTACGCCGTCGAGCAGGGGGTCTCCTTCTCGTCGACGCCCGAGGTCGAGATGCAGATGGGCCACGGAATCCCTGTCACCGGAAAGGTGCTGAAAGCCGGCGGTCGTCCGACGTGGGGCGTCGACGTGTGCTCGAACGTCAGCGGCGACATGGGTAGTCAGATGCGGATCGGCATGCAGGTCCAACGGATGTTCGACAACCAGGCGGTCCTCGAGGGCGACGAGGAGGTCACAGGGGTGAGCATCACCGCCCAGGACACCCTCGAGATGGCCACCATCGAGGGGGCCGAAGCCCTCGGTATGGCCGACGAGATCGGCACCATCACGCCCGGCAAGCGCGCCGACCTCGTGTTGTTCGACGCGTCCGACTTCATCACCGCCCCCTCGCACTCGCCGGTCCAGACGGTGGTGTTCCAGTCGGACCCCTCACACATCGACACCGTCCTCGTCGACGGCGAGGTCGTCAAACGCGACGGCGAGTTGACGAACCCGAAGGTCCACGAGGAGTTCGACCGGTTCGTTGCCTCCGGCCATCGACTGATCGAGGAAGCCGGCATCGAACTCTAACCCGATATCTGGCTGTAACCCCCGAAACCCGATATCTGGCTGTAACCCCCCAACGAACATCGATTCACTGGTGTGTCGCGCGTACCGAGCCACTCAACGTGAACTCCGAGGGTGCGGTGACCCGAACTCCGAGGGTACGGTGACGCGGGGCTTTCAGAACGTGATGATCTCGTAGTCGTCGTCGACGAGCGAACGGATGCTTGGGTGGCCGTCGTACTCGTCGAGGGTGACGAGGCCGGAGTCTGCGACCGCCTCGTCGACGCCGAACGCGCCGGAGCAGAAGTCACAGACCGCCGCATCGTCGCGGACCGCCTGGTAGAGCTCGTGGTAGTCGCTCTCTTCGTCTTCGAGCTCCGGGATCCACTGGGTTCCCGCGCCGTCGAAGATGACCTCGACCTCGTCGCCGTCGGTTTCGGCGAACTCCTTCGCGGCCTCCAGCCCGTTCGCCAGGCGGCCGTAGTCGGCGTGCGATTCGTTGCCGGCCAGGATCACGATTGCGGCTTTTGCCATCGTACCCTCGAAAAGCCACCTCCGGTACAAAACCCGTCCGCGGGTGTGTGTTCGAGACGCCGATTCGACATGCGATGTCGTACCACTCCTGGTCGGTGGGGCGGCGCGAGCGCTCGACCGCGTCACGGGCAGTCCGACGCGTCGAACGACCGCGGCTCGGGACCCTGATCGACGCGACGCACCTCCCTCGCGTCGAGGTCGACCACGGCGGCGACGCCGCCGTACTCGTGGGTCTCGTCGTGTCCGCGGACGACGACACAGGTCACGTCGTCGGGGATTTCGACCGTCTCGGACCGCGTGAACGGCTGTTCCGAGTGGGCGTGGAGCAGGTCGCGGTGGCCGAGCCGTGTCCCGTCGAGGCGCTCGACTTGCCACCAGTTCGCGTAGCCCTCCTCGCCGTCGTCGTCGTGGTGGAGCGTCACGTCGAACGCGTAGCCGTCGTCGGCCGGCTCGAACGCGACGTCGACGACGTTCGCCTCTCGGAGGTCGAGTTCGTCAGCACCGGGCGGTTCCGATCCGGTTCCGTCGACCGCGTCACCGTCAGTGTCGGTGTCGTCGTCGCTGTCGCTCTCGGCACAGCCGGCCAGCGCTCCCAGTGCGCCGCCGCTCCCGACGCCGGCCAACAGCCGACGCCGAGGGAGGTGACCGCGATCGTTCATACGAGCCGTTCGGTGGGGAGCGACAAAACCGCTCGGCCGATCGGGAAGTGGCCGTGTTCGGCTGTAGAGTGGCCGTGACGGTTAGTCGTGGTGGTGCTGGTGGTCGTGTCCGCCGCCTCGCGAGAACTGCCCGGAGAACGCCCGGTCGACGACCTCGGAGAGCGCCGGGTGGACGTGGACCGCCTCACGGATGTCCGCGACGGTCCCCGAACCCGCGGTCATCGCGACGACGACCTCCTCGATCAGGTTCGACGCCTCGGGGCCGACGATGTGACACCCCTCGATGGTGCCGTCGAGGTCGATGAGGACCTTGACGAATCCCTCGGCGTGCATCGCGCTCCCGCGGGCCGTCTCGTCGTACGGGTAGGTCCGGGTGGCGTACTCGACGTCGGTCTCGCGGAGGTCCCGTTCTCGCGCGCCGACGCCGGCCACCTCGGGCGAGGCGAACACCGCGAACGGCATCGCCGAGTAGTCGACCGGCTCGGGCTCGTCGCCGAGCAGGTTCCGGATCACCGTCCTGGCCTCGTGGTTCGCGCTGTGTTTCAGCAGGTACTCGCCGACGACGTCGCCGAGCGCCCACACCCCTTCGGCGTCCGTCCGGAGGTACTCGTCGGTCTCGACGAAGCCGGCTGCGTCGGTCTTCACGCCCGTGGCGTCGAGGTTCAGCATGTCGGTGTTCGGGCGGCGACCGGCCGCGACCAACAGGGCGTCGCCCGTGACGGTGACGTCCTCGGCGTCCCCGGGCGCCCCGACCGTCTCCCCGCCCGCCCGGACCGAGTCGGCCTCGGGGTACGGGCAGGCCTCGACGGTCACCTCGCCGCCAGCCTCGTCGGCTGCGACGGCCTCGTAGCCCGTATACACCTCGAACCGGTCGGCGTAGCGGTCGGTGAAGGCCTCGCCGACCTCCCCGTCCGCTTCGGGGAGGAGGTGATCGCGCCGGCCGACGATCGTCACGTCGCTGCCGAACGTCCCGAAGAAGTGGCCGAGCTCGGCCGCGATGTACCCGCCGCCGACGATCACGAGGTGGTCCGGCGGCGATTCGAGCCGGAGCGCCTCCGTGCTCGTGAGGTACTCCACCGCCTCGATCCCGTCGATCGGCGGGATCGACGGCCGCGTGCCGGTGGCGATCAGGACGGTGTCGGCCCGCAGCGTGGCGCCCTCGTCGTCGCCGTCGACGACCTCGACCGTGCGCTCGTCGACGAATTTGCCGGTCCCCGAGAACAGGTCGTGGCTGTTCGATGAGGAGAGCCCTCGACGGATGGACTCGGAACTCCCGGAGACGTCGTCGTTCACCTTCCGGACGATCTCCGCGAAGTCGACACCGGTCACCTCGGCGTCGATCTCGAACTCGCCGGCAGCCTCGATCGTCTCCAGCACCTCGGCGTGATAGAGGAGCCGTTTCGAGGGGATACAGCCGCGGTTGAGACACGTGCCGCCGAGCCGGCCTTCCTCGATCACCGCGACCGAGTTCCCCTGGCCGGCCATCGCGTTCGCCACGTCCAGTCCCGATCCCGACCCGATAACGAGGAAATCGAACTCCTGCATGTCCCGGTCAACGGCGGCCAGCGTCATCAAGGCCCGTCCGGAGTGGCGTCCGCGCTACACGACCGGCGAGAGCGACGACGGTCGTACTCACCGTCCGTCTCCGGACGCCGCCACGCCGAGCCGAAAGCATATGCCGACCCCTCGCATACCCCCGGTGAATGCTGCTCGTCCTCTGTGTCGACCTCGACGACGACCTCGGCCGGAAGACGGGGATCCCCACCCCCGTCATCGGCGACGACGAGGTCACCGAGGCCGCGGTCGCGCTCGCGACGGCCGACCCCGAGGACTCGGACGTGAACGTCCTGTTCCAGGGCGTGACGGTCCACGACGAGCTGGCAGGCGAGGGGGAGACGGTCGAGGTCGCGGCCGTCACGGGCGTCGACGGCCCGGACGTGAAGGCCAACCGCGCGGTGGGCGCGGAGGTCGATCGGGTGCTCGCCGAGCTGTCGACCGGCGAGGACGTCTCCGCGATCGTGATCACCGACGGCGCCCAGGACGAGTCGGTGCTCCCCGTGATCCGCTCGCGGATGCGGATCGACGGGGTCCGCCGCGTCGTCGTCCGACAGGCACAGGACCTCGAGTCGCTGTACTACACCATCAAGCAGGTGCTCGCCGACCCCGAGACCCGCGGGACCATCCTCGTTCCGCTCGGGATACTGCTCCTCATCTACCCGCTCGTCGTGGTCGCGAACCTCTTCGACGTGGAGGGGGCGGCCGTGCTCGGACTCATCTCCGGCGGGGTCGGCCTCTACTCGTTGTTCCGCGGGTTGGGGCTGGAGGAGACCGTCGACGGCGCGGCCGACGCGGTCCGGAACGTGCTCTACGCCGGTCGGGTGACGCTCATCACGTACGTCGTCGCGCTCGCGTTGATCCTCGTCGGGGGCGTCCAGGGGACCGAGACGGTCGAGGCGGTCCGCGGCGTCGTCGACGGGAGCCTCCCGGCGACCGCGACGGTCACCGCGTTCGTCCACGGCTTCGTCCAGTGGCTCGCCGTGGCGGGCGTGACCTCCAGCCTCGGGCAGATCACCGACGAGTACCTCGCCGGGCGCTTCCGGTGGCGGTACCTCAACGCCCCGTTCTACGTCGTCGCCATCGCGGTCGTGTTGTACGCGGTGTCCGGGTTCCTCCTCCCGCCCGCGCCGGGCGTCACCTCGCTGGAGCTCGCGGACCTGGCGATGGCGCTCGCGGTCGGGACCCTGCTCGGCGTGTTGAGCACGCTCACGTTCGCGATCGCCGAGTCACAGCTCCCGACCGGGGAGCCGACCTGAAGGCTGAACACGGGACGGGAGGCTTCGTTGAAATTCTATTAATTAGGCGTGTAATCGCCTGAAACAGTCAGTCTATACCGAATGCTAATAGTACCGTTGTTTCGTGAGAGATCGACTTGATAGGAACGAGATCGTTGCTGGCGAGGTGAATACCTCCAAAGCCCCAGTCGCGAGGACTCGCGCGGCTCGTTGTGCGCTTCAGTCGCTCGCACTGCTCGCTCCTTCCAGTGCTTACGTCGCCGTGCTTCGTCCTCACGACTGCCCCTTTGAATCCCACCCGCACCGCACAGCACCGCACCTCACACCTCCCCAGCCTCGTCGGTGGTCCTCCGCTTCGCGTCGGACCACCGACTCCCTCGCGGTCGGTTCGCGCCCTCCGGGCGCTCACCGGCACGCCACCGCAGAATCGTTCGTTCCTTCACCTGTAGTGAGCATCCGCGAACGAATTCCGTACCTGTCACTCGTTGAGGATCTCAACGGAGCCGAACGGGACGGTCACCGCGGCGTCCACTGCTCGCACGCCTCCATGTCGTCCATCAGCTCGTCGTAGTGGCCGCAGTACGGCTGTATCCCGTCGTCGGTCCGGACGTAGTCGAACTCCGCGCAGTTCCCGCAGTAGGTGTCGCCGGGACCGTCGCGTGCGACGGCGTTCTCCTCCGGTGACCGACCCCGTGAACCGTTCGGGGCCGTCGGCGTGTCGGGTGTCGGAACGGTCGATGCGGGGCCATCATCCCCGCCCGACCCACTGCCGTCCAGCGGCGAGGAGAGGTCGGTCGCCGAGCTCCCGCCGTCGCTGCGACCCGACGGGGCCGCCGACGGCGTGCCGAGCGAGCCGCCGACCCCACCGCTCGGGGCCGAGCCGCCGACCCCGCCGCCCGAGGCCGAGCCGCCGATCCCACCGCTCTGGGTCGACCTGCCGCCGTCCGCACCGGAACCCGTCGGTGCGTCCGACCGGTTCGTCTGCGTCTCGACGTCGCCGTCGGGCGTCCCACCCAGTAGCCCGACCCCGCCGCCGAGCCCTCGAACCTGGTCGCGGTCGACCTCGATGACCTTGGTCTCGCCCTTGTGGGTCACCTCCATCGTCACCGTCCCGCCCGGGTCGTTGCGGGTCTTGAAGTTGGCGACGCCGACGAACACGCACCACATCGTGGTCGCCGCCCCGAGGAAGTAGACGCCCGCCGTCGGGAGCGTGAGGTCCACGAGCTCCGGGCGCGGGCCGCCGACCCAGTGGTTCGGGTACGCCTGCGAGAACAGCGCCACGCCGAGCGTCATGATCGCTGCCCCGACGACGGCCGCTGCCCGGGTGCGCCGGTCGGCCGGCAGGACGGCCATCACGCCGAGCGTGACGAGCGGGACGCCGATGCCGCCGAGGATCCCGCCGAGACGTCTCGCAGCCCCCGAACTGTACCCGCTCGGGACGACCACCTCCGCGGCCACGAGGATCCCCACGACGAGAAGTAGCGTGCCGCCGCCGAACAGCCCCGCACCGAGCGACAGCCGCCGCGGGTCGACCTCGGAGCGCCCTTTCCCCCCGTACGCCTCCGAGAGACTAGTCATACGCCCCCCTCGTCTCCCATCGTGAAAACAGTACGTCAGACGTTCACCCGATCTGGGGTCGGCTTCGTCGACGTCGTCGTCCCTCGTCGGGGACGTTCAGACGACCGCGTTCGTCGGGGACGCTCAGACGATCGCGTCGAGGTCCGCGTGCGCAGTGAGCAGCTCCGCCATCCGGTCGACAGTTCGGGCGTCGCGGGTCCGGCCGCCGCGTATCACCGCCTCCACCCGGTCTATCGCCGTCGCGGTGTCGGTGTTCATCGCGAGCACGGCCGTCCCGGCCTCCGCGGCCCGGCCGAGTACCGCGCCCGAGGGCCGGTGACCGCCGGTGAGCACGAGACACTTGACGCCGGAGGCGTCGAGGGCGGCGGCCTGGACGTCCGCACGGTCGCCGCCGGTGATCACCGCGGCGTCGCGGGCGCGCCGGAAGTGCCGTAGCGCCTCGTCGCCGCCCATCGCGCCGACGAGGAATCGCTCGACGAACGCGTCCATGGGGCCCTCGGTCAGGAGCTCCGCGCCGAGCTCGTCGGCGAGGTCCGCGACGGTGACGCCCGCGAGCTCCTTCTCGTGGGGGAGCGCCCCGAACACCGGGATACCGCGGGACTCGAGGAACGGGATGCCGTCGTGATCGAGCGAATCGAAGGCGGTGTCGCCCACCTTGTTGAAGACGACGCCCGCGAGCCGGTCGCCGAACGCGTCGGCGGCGGCGAGGACCCGGTCGAGGTCGGCCGGCGTCCCGTACTCCGCCACGAGGACGACCCGGGCGTCGAGCAGGTCGGCGACGTCGACGTCGGTGAGGTCGACCACGCCCCCGGTGGTCCAGTCGCCGCCGCCCTCGACGAACATGTGGTCGCGGTCGGCTGCGAGCTCGTCGAACTCCTCGCGGATCCGTTCGCGGAGGGCGGTCGGGTCCTCGGTCCCGCGGATCGCGCCCTCGACGAACGTCGGCGAGTAGACGACGGGCTCCATCTGGTGCATCTCGGCGTCCAGGTCGAGCACCTCCCGGGCGAGCATCGGGTCGCGGTCGAGCGTCTTGCCGACGTTCGACTGAAGGCGGGTGCCCTTCGGTTTCATGTATCCGACGCTCCCGTCGCGGTCGGCCGTGAGTCGCGCGAGCGCGAGGGTGATCGCGGTCTTTCCCGTGCCTTCTCCGGTCGCAGTGACGAGTGTGGTGGTGTCTGTCATTGGTTGGGTTCCTCGAAGTCGAGTTCCTCCGGGTCGACGGTGAGTCGCACGTCGACGGCGGCGGCGTTCGCGCCGCCGTCGTCGTCGGGCAGCGCGACGAGCGGGTTGATGTCGAGTTCCATGATCGCGGGGAAGTCGGTGACGAGTTGTGAGAGCCGGCCGATCGTGTCGATCACGGCGTCGACGTCGACCGGGTCGCGCCCGCGTGCCCCGCGCAACAGCGGCGCCGAGCGGATCTCCTCGGTCATCCCGCGCGCTTCGGGCTCGGAGACCGGCGCGACGCGGAAGGCGGTGTCCTCCATCACCTCCACGAAGATCCCGCCGAGTCCGAACATCACGAGCGGGCCGAACTGCGGGTCCCGGTTCATCCCGACGATGGTCTCGACGCCGTCGTCGAGGTCGACCATCTCCTGGACCTGGACGCCGAGGATCGTCGCGTCCGGCTGGTAGTTCCGCGCGCGAGTGATCAGGTCTTCGTAGGTGTCGGCCACGTCCGCGTCGGCGACGCCGACCGCGACGCCGCCGATGTCGGATTTGTGTAGGATGTCCGGCGAGACGATCTTCATGACCACGTCGCCGTCGATCCCGGCTGCGACCTCGCTCGCGCGCGTCGGCGAGCCGACGATCTCGCCGGTCGGGGTGGGGATGCCGTAGGCGTCGAGCAGCGCCATCGCCTCCACGCCGAGGCGGTTGTCGTCGCGGTCACGGACCGACGAGAGCACCTCGCGGGCGCGCTCGCGGTCGACGTCGAACGACATCGGCTGGGCGTACTCGCGCGCTCTGATGTCGCGGTACTCCGCGAGCGTCGCGAGGCTCTCGATCCCGCGGGCGGGATCGAAGTAGCAGGGGATCCCCGCTTCTTGGAGCTTCCGTTTCGGCTCGCGGGTCCGGTCGCCGCCCATCAGGCAGGCGGCCACCGGCGCGTCGACGTTCGCGACGGTCTCGCGCACCGCCTCGCCCAGCTCGTCGAACTGGAGCGTCGCGGTCGGCGCGGCCAACACCAGCCCAGCCCCGACGTCCCCGTCGGCGAGGACGGTCTCGAGCGCCTCGCGGAACCGGTCGACGTCCGCGTCGCCGATCACGTCGACGGGGTTGTGGACGTTCGCCCCGTCGGGCATCGACTCGCGGAGCGCGTCGGTGGTCTCGGCCGTGAAGGAGGCAAGCTCGAGGCCGGCGTCGCCGACCGCGTCCGTCGCCATCACGCCCGGGCCGCCGGCGTTCGTGACGATCGCGACGCTGTCGGTGTCGGGAAGGGGCTGGCTACCGAGGATGCCCGCGGCGTCGAACAGCTCGTCGACCGACTCCGCGCGGATGACGCCCGCCTGGTCGAGACCCGCCTCGTAGGCCTTCTCGGAGCCGGCGAGCGTGCCGGTGTGTGAGGACGCGGCCTGCGCGCCCGCACTCGTCCGACCGGACTTCACGGCCACGATCGGGGTGTCGGCGGCGGTCTCACGGGCGGTCTCGATGAACCCGCGGCCGTCCTCGATCCCCTCGAGGTAGCCGATGATCACGTCGGTCCCCTCGTCGTCGCCCCAGTGGTCGACGAAGTCGGTCTCGTCCAACACGGCCTTGTTCCCGAGCGAGACGACGTCTTTGAACCCCACGCCGTTGTCGTTGGCCCAGTCGAGGACCGCGGTGACGAACGCACCCGACTGGCTCATGAAGGAGAGCCCGCCGGGCAGGGCGTTCTCGGGGCCGAACGTGGCGTTCATGCCCGAGGGCGTCGACATGATCCCGAGGCTGTTGGGGCCGACGAGGTTCAACTCGTGTTCGTCGGCGATCTCGGCGAGGCGGCGCTCGCGTGCCGCGCCGTCCTGGCCCGTCTCGCCGAACCCCGCGGTGATCACGACGACGTTGCCGACCCCCGCCTCGCCGCACGCCTCGATGGCGTCCAACACGATCGAGGGGGGAACGACGACGACCGCGACGTCGGCGTCGGCGTCGCCGACCTCGTCGACGCAGGGCGTCCCGAGCACCTCGTCGTAGTTCGGGTTGACGGGAACCGTCTCGCCGTCGAAGTCCGCGAGCAGGTTCGACGTGACGGCGCGGCCGACCGCCCCCTCGCGGGCCGTCGCGCCGACGACCGCGACCCGGTCCGGGTCGAACAGTTCGTTGAGCGTACCCATCGTCTCCCGTCTACGGGGACCACGGCTTTAATGACGGTGACTGATTCCCGGGGCCGAGAATCCACGCTACCGTTCGGGGAACGCCGGTCGACGCGACGGGTCGAGTCCCGCCCGTCACTCGGGGGCGACCCCGCCCCCGGAGTCCCGTTCGCGTCCCGAACCGGGACCGCTCCCGTCCGCGGCTGTCTCCCTGTCGTCCACAACGTCCCCGCCGTCAGCGACGTTCCCGCCGTCAGTGACGTTCCCGCTCGTTCGAGGCGTTCCGCTCCCTGCCGTTATCCCGTCGCGTCCCACGTCGTCTGCGACCGGAGCATCGTCGAGTGCGGTGGCGGACGCCCTCGGGAGCGAGAGGGAGACGACGTTCCCGTCGGGATGCCTGTCGAAGGCGAGTTCGCCCCCGGAGCGGTCGGCGACCCAGTACACCAGCCACAACCCCATTCCGACGGTGTGTCTGAGGTGGTCCATCTCCCACTCGTCGGTGATCACCCTGCGCTGTTCGGCCGGGATCGGTGGACAGTTGTCCCGGACCGCGATCTCCACGGTGTCGTCGGAGACGTCGACCTCGACGTGGACGACGGGGGTCGACTCGGCGTGGTCGACCGCGTTCTCGACGAGTTCGACGACGGCGTACTCGAGGTCGTCGATCGCGAGCACGACCGGGTCGGCGGGACACGAGACGGAGAGCTCGCCGGTCGGCTCCTCAGCCCGCACCGCGTCGACCGCGTCCCGCACGATCGGTTCGACCGCGGTCGGGCCGGGCGAGCCGCCTCGCCCCAGCAGATCGATCACGTCCCGCTGTTTCTCCGCGGTCTCGAGCAACTCCTCGGCGACCCCCCGGATCGTTTCGGCGTCCGCCGCCGGCCGTCCGGTCGTCCGGTCGGCGATCCGCGCTGCGGTCCCCATCACGACGTTCATGTCGTTGCGGACGGTGTGACGCAACAGGTTGTCCATCACCGTGAGCTGGCGATTGCGTCGGTACTCGTCGGTGACGTCGCGGGCGAACCCGACCACCGCGACGATCTCGTCGCCGTCGTCGGCGTAGACCGGCTCGCCGGGCACACGGAGCCACTTGATCTCCCCCTCGGACGGCACGACCCGGTAGTCGATCCGCACCGTCTCGCCGGCCGAGAGCCGGGCCATCGCGCGTTCGACGAACGGGCGATCGCCGGGGTAGACGACTTCGAGGAACCGCCGAGGGTGAACACGGAGTTCGCCCGCCGTCAGGCCGAACACGTCCGCGATGGATCCGTTGACGAACAACAGCTCCGACCAGTCGGCGTCGAACATCCAGAGGACGTCCGGCGACTTCGAGACGATCGTCTCCAGCCGACGGATCGACTCGACCTCCTCGGTAACGTCCCGCAGGCTCAACACGTATCCGTCGATGCCGGTCTCCTCGGGCGGGTACAGATCGACCTGTACCCAGAGCCAGTCGCCGTGGGCGGTCCCGTACCGGAGTTCGGACGGTTCCCGCGGGGAGACGCCGCCGTCGACGACGTCGGCGAAGACCGTCCGGAACCGGGGCTCGTCGTCCGGATGGACGAGCTCGAAGACGTTCTGGCCCACGAGGTCGTCCCTATCGAAGCCGAGGAGGTTGCCGGCCGCCGCGTTGAGGTAGCTGAAGACGCCCTCCCCGTCGGTCACGGCGACCGTCTCCCGAGTGAGATCGAGGAGGGTGGCGGCGTCCGGCGGACCGGTCATACGGGGACGTTCCGCGAAAGGGATATATAACCGTAGTCGTCCAGTTCTCAGGATCGAAAACGAACCGCGTCGTCGGTCGTTCCGGTTCAGTCGGCCGAGATCTCCGGTGTGTCGAAGGCTGTACCGATGGCGTCGATCGCTTCGGATTCCACCGTCAGCCGGACGCCGGCGTCGGTGAGTTCGACGGTGGCGTCGGTGACTCCCCGCGAGTACTCGGCTGCGTGGTCGCCGTCGGGGTCGAACCGGACTCCCTCGGTGAGAAGCGGGGTCTCGCTCAGTCGCTCGACTTTGCGATACGCCGTCGAGAGCGCGATGTCGCAGTCGTCGGCGATCTCGCTCGTGGTCATCGGCTCGTCCACCGTGGCGAGGATCCGCCGGCAGTCGGCGTCCGAGAGCGCGTCGAACGCCGTATCCAGGTCGTCGGCCTCCGTCAGCGTCGTCGGTCCACCCACGCGGGACGGGTTGCGTTTCATACCTACCGATCGGGGCTCTATCCCCCCGAACCCCGTCCCTGTATATGCGGGGTGTTTTATACGACACCCCGCGAGCGCGACGGGCCACCAACGTTTTGTCCGGTGGCGGGGAGTAACGAACGATGGGAGCCGGTATCAGGGCGGAGGTCTCGCTGCCGACGGTGTCGCCGTCGCCGTTCGACGGCGTCGTCGACGGGTCGATCCCGATCTACAGCGTGGCGCGGAGTCGGGTTACCCCCGCGTCGGCCGTGGCCGACGGGGACGAGGCTCCCGACGGCGACACCGTCGTCATCGAGTTCCTCGCCGACGCCGACCTCGACGTCCCCGAGAACGTCGAGACGGTGTTCGACTACGGCCGGAAGGCGGCATACCGGTTCGAGGTGCCCTGCGTGGACGAGTCGCCGTTCTCGGTGCTCGACCGCCACGGGGTCCCGGCGACGGAGACGGCGGTCCGCGACGGTCGGCTCCTCGTGACGTTTCACGCGACGGACCTCCCGACGCTGCGGACGGTCCTCGAGGAACTCCAGGAGTCGTGTGCGGACATGCAGGTGCTTCGGCTGTTACAGTCGTCGACGACGCCCGAGGAGAGCGACCCGGTCACCTTCGACCGGAGTGAACTGACGGAACGACAGCGGGAGGTCCTCTCGGCGGCGTACGACGCCGGCTACTTCGATCACCCGAAGGGTGCGAACGCGGGCGAGGTCGCGGCGGACCTCGGCATCGATCGGTCGACGTTCAGCGAGCACATCGCTGCCGCCCAACGGAAGATCCTCGCGACCGTGCTCGACTGACGACGCCCGCGACCGTGCTCGACTGACGACGCCCGCGACCGTGCTCGACTGACGACGTCGCGACCGTGCTCGACTGACGACGTCGCGACCGTGCTCGGCCGGGTCGGATTCTGACGGCGTGAGAACTCGATGATCGTTTGATAGGAACGCCCGTGCTATCCGTATCCATGACGACACCCACACACACGTTCGTCTGCCCGGAGTGTCGCCACTCCTTCGAGGTGGACGACGCGATGCGGGAGGCGTTGCTCGAAGCCGGCTGTGTCGTCTGCGGCGCGCCCGTCGTCGACGCCGACCTCACCGCCCCGACGGTGGAGTGACCCGCCGGCGAGACGGCCTCCAGCCCGGCGAGCGCCGCGGCCGTCGGTCGGTCTCGTGTGGTTTATCCCCCCGTATGTCGAGACGTAGGGTATGACGACGAAGCGCGAGACCGAGATGTCCACGTCGGCGATCGACGCGTTCCTCGCCCGCCACGAGACCGGCGTGCTCTCGCTCGCCCGCGACGACGCCCCGTACGCGATCCCGATCTCCTACGGCTACGACGGGGACACACGCGAGACGTTCCTGCGACTGGTTTCGACCGTCGACAGCGAGAAGCGCGAGTTCCTCGGCTCCGATCCCGACGCTCGGATCGTGGTGTACGAGGAGGACGGCGACGCCTACACGAGCGTCGTCGCCGTCGGGACGCTCGAGCGTGTCGACCCCGCCGAACTCACCCCCGAGCGGATCGCCCAGTACGGCGAGACCCGCCGCCCGCTCTTCGAGATCTGGGCGGACGACAAGCCCGCTCTCGACATCCAGCTCTACCGGCTCGCCCCCGACCGACTGACCGGCCGGACGGTCACCGTCGACCGCGACGAGTAGCGAGAACGGGCCCTCAGGAAGAACTGCCGGACGAGATCTGGACGAAGTCGTCCGGACTCACGACGGCCGTACAGACCGGACAGCCGACCTCGAGAATGGTCTCGCGCATCTCGTCGTTCACCTCGATGGTCTGGTCACAGCCCGGACACGAGAACTCTTCGGTCGTCACGATGGTCCCTCGTTGATCGGGGCACGACGGCGCTCGACATAAACCACTGCCTTTCGATTCGTTCGCCCGGCGGACGCCTGCTCGGTCTGCGACGGCTCGGTCGGCGACAGCTCGATCGGATCGAGAGAAGTACTCGACGCTGACCGGTCGATCACGCGAACGCGAGCGAGTCGTCGGCGCCGGTGTCGTCGGTTTCCTGGAGCTTCTCGTAGGCCTCGAGGAAGTCCTCGAGCGTGACCTGCGTCCGGTCGTCGCGGATCGCGAACATCCCCGCCTCGGTACAGATCGCCTTGATGTCCGCGCCGGAGGCGTCCTCGACCATGGCGGCGAGTTCGGTGAAGTCGATCCCGTCGGCGAGGTTCATCTTGCGGGTGTGGATCTGGAAGATGATCTCCCGGCCGGCGGTGTCGGGTTTTGGGACCTCGATGAGCCGGTCGAAGCGGCCGGGCCGGAGGATGGCGGGGTCGAGCATGTCGAACCGGTTGGTGGCGGCGATGATCCGGACCTCGCCGCGCTCGTCGAAGCCGTCCATCTCCGAGAGCAACTGCATCATCGTGCGCTGGACCTCGGCGTCGCCGCTCGTCTTCGAGTCCGTCCGCTTGGAGGCGATCGCGTCGATCTCGTCGATGAAGAGGACGGCGGGCTGGTTCTCGCGGGCGACCTCGAACAGGTCGCGGACGAGCTTCGCGCCCTCCCCGATGAACTTGTGGACCAGCTCGGAGCCGGCCATCTTGATGAACGTGGCGTCGGTCTCGTTGGCGACCGCCTTCGCCAGCATCGTCTTGCCGGTTCCCGGCGGGCCGTACAGGAGGACGCCGCTGGGCGGCGTGATCCCGACGTCTTCGAACATCTCGGGGTGTTCGAGCGGCATCTCGACGGTCTCGCGCACCTCCTGCATCTGCTCTTCGAGCCCGCCGATGTCGTTGTACGTGACGTCGGGGGAGTGTTCGACCTGCATGACGCGAGCCCTGACGTCCGTCTCCTTCTCGAGTTTCTTGACGACGGAAAGCGAGTTGTTGACCGCGACGCGGTCGTCGGGGTCGATCTCCTCGCGCATCTCGTCGGTGATCTCCGTCAGCGCCTCCTGGTTGTTGCCGTGCTGCTTGATCACCGCGCCGTCCTCCGTGAGCTCCTGGACGGTGGCCACGAACAGCGGCGACTGCTTGAGCTTCTTGTTCTCGTGGGTGAGCCGCTCGAGCTTCTGTTGGTACTTGTTGTTCTCGGCGTTCGCGTCGAGGAGCTTGTCGCGCATCTCTTCGTTCTGGGTCTCGAGAACCTCCAGGCGTTCCTGGAGGGTCTCGATCTTCTCCTGTCTCGACGCCGACCCCTCGTCGTAGGGCATGTCGACGTCGTCGACGGTGTCGCTCATTGTCGAGGATAAAGCGTCTCGCGGATAAGAGGTTTCGGGTGGGGGCACTCGGGACCCGCCCCGTCGGGAGAATGAATGCCCAATAGTAATAAAAGAGGATAGTAAATATTATTTAACGGCATGAATTACTGATGGCCACGCATGAGCACCACGGAACCCGTCGCAGCCGACGAGGACGTTTCGGACCGCTGGGAGCCCGTTCGCGACCTGCCACCGAGCGCCAAGCTCGTCGCGAAGGTCCTCGATTACAACGACACGCTGACCCAGAGCCAGCTCGCCGAGGAGACGCTCCTCCCGCCGCGGACCGTCCGGTACGCGCTCTCCCGGCTCGAGGAGGAGGACGTGATCGACGCCCGGTTCTCGTTCACCGACGCCCGGAAGCGGCTGTATTCGCTAGCTGTGTGAGTCGAACGCTGTACCGGGGACAGACGTGAGGGGGAAGACGTGAGAGAGATCGTGTCCGCCCGGCAGTGGAAACGAGGTTGCCGATCGATCGGCGTGGCGACGACGCGATCGTCGGTGTGTCACTCCCGGGAGTGAAGCCGCCACCGCTGGATCGTCATCGAGAGCCCGTCGTCTTCGCGTCGGAACTCGACTGGGATCCGGTGGCCCGATTCGGCAACCGTATAGAACAGGTACTCGGTGGGATCCAACGATTCGGGAACGAGTTGATACGTCTGGCTCGATAGCTCCGTCGACAGCGTCAGTTCGAGCATCCCGCCCCGCCGATCGACCGTTGCCGACTGGAT
The DNA here is from genome assembly GCF_003287355.1 of Halorubrum sp. 48-1-W. Taxonomy (GTDB): domain Archaea; phylum Halobacteriota; class Halobacteria; order Halobacteriales; family Haloferacaceae; genus Halorubrum. Next base: position 7,073 of record NZ_QMIM01000021.1, on the reverse strand, counting down.
CCCCCGATACGACTCGTACTCCCCGGTCACCGCCCCGAGCTTCTCCCGGAGGGCGAAAATCGGGACTGTTTCCGCCGGGTCGGTACCGTCGAGGAGCGACAGCAGGGCGGGACCCACGAACATCGGATGTGTCTCCGTGCTGGTGTTACAGGCGACCGCGACGCCGATTTCGGCCTCCTCGAGGAAGCCGACGAACGCGTTCGAAACGCCGACCGACCCGCCGTGACCGACGAGCGTGTCGCCGAGCAAGTCCGAGATCATCCACCCGTAGCCGTAGTCCTCCCTCGACCCGTCGAGGGTCGTCCGTCGTGTCGAGTGCCGCTCGTACATCCTGGCGAGCAGCTCGGGATCCAGTAGCTCAGTCCCCTCGTACCGGCCGCCGTTCATGTTCATACGGAGGTATGCCGACAGTTCGGTCACGGAACTCAACAGTCCGCCGGGCGCGTGGAGGTTCCCGTCGTCGGGGAACTCCCCTTCGACGGTCGCCCCGTCGTCCGTATAGTACGGCGTGAGCCCGTCGTCATCGGCGGCGACGGCGTCCGCCGAGAACGTCGACCGATCCATTCCGAGCGGGTCCAACACCTCGGCTTCGACGTACTCCGGGAACGCGCGTCCGGTTACCTCCTCGACGAGGTGACCCAGGACGGTGAACCCGGAGTTGTAGTAGAAGAACCGGTCGTCCTCGAGGACGCGCTCCGGGAGGGAGCCCTCGAGGTGACGCCTGAAGTCCTGCTCGCTGCTCAGCGGGACCTCGATCGGGTCGGCACCCATCAACCGCGCGATGAGGACGACCGCGCTCCCGTCGCTCGGCATCCCGGAGGTGTGTGTCATGAGCTCGTGTATCGTGATCGGCTCGCCCTCGACGCTGTCGAGGTACGGGACGTACTCCGAGATCGGGTCCGCCGGATCGACGTCGCCGGATCCGACGAGTTGCATGACCGAGAGGGCCGTGAACGACTTCGTACACGACCCGATCCCGTACAGCGTGTCCCGGCTCGCCGGGGCGTTGTCGCGTAGGTCGCGGGCGCCGAACCCGTCGGCGTAAACGATCCGGTCGTCACGGACGATAGCGACGCTCGCTCCGGGGATCTCGTCGTCGGTGACCCAGTCGGTGACGAACGATTCGAGTTCCCGCCGCGTTTCGTCCGGTAGCTCGTGGATGGGTTCGGTCATCTAGTGAACCGATCCCGACCCGGGTGGGGAAAAAACCTCGCGCGACGAGCAGGTCGACGGTGGACGACTGGCCAGCCGTCCGAGGGTTTAATTCCCATGTCGCCCCAGCCGCCGTGTGGTCTCGACAGACGACGTCAAGCGAGCGCTCGCCGCGCTGGCGACCCGGACGGACACCGCGCCCGCCCCTACGTGGCGGTGATAGACGAGGCGGACGCCGCCCGGTCCGACCTCCGCCGGGCGGCCGGGTTCGTCGAGTCCGTCGGGCTCGACCGGCTGGTCGCGGCGGTCGCGGAGGCGGACCGCGCCGGCGACGACGACCTCGCCGACCGCGGGCGGGAGGCGCTGGCGGCGTACCGCCGGTACCGGGCCGCAGCCTCGGGAGCCGACGGCCGGCCCCACGGGTCGGGAGCTACCGCCCCCGACCGCTCCGAGGCCGCCACCCCCGACCGCCCCGGACTCACTCTTCCCGACCGCCCCGAAGCCGCCGCCCCCGACCGCCCCGGAACCCCTAAATCCGACACGGGCCAACCGCCGACCAGATGACACGGGTGATCCACACCGGCGACACCCACATCGGGTACCAGCAGTACCACTCGCCGGTCAGACGCCAGGACTTCCTCGACGCGTTCGGGGCCGTCGTCGACGACGCGGTCGACGACGACGTCGACGCCGTCGTCCACGCGGGCGACCTCTTCCACGACCGCCGGCCCGAGCTCCCCGACCTCATGGGGACGATCGGCGTCCTCCGTCGGCTCGCCGACGCCGGCGTTCCCTTCCTCGCCGTCGTGGGGAACCACGAGTCGACGCGCGGGGGCCAGTGGCTCGACCTCCTCGAGCGGCTGGGGCTCGCGACCCGGCTCGACGGGTCGCCGACCGTCGTCGGCGACGTCGCCTTCTACGGGCTCGACCACGTCCCCGTCTCCCGGCGCGACGAGCTCGAGTACGCGTTCGAGCCGCACGACGCCGACTACGCCGCGCTCGTCGCCCACGGTCTCTTCGAGCCCTTCGCGCACGCGGACTGGGACACCGAGGCCGTCCTCGCCGAGAGCGACGTCGACTTCGACGCGATGCTCCTCGGCGACAACCACACCCCCGACCGCGCCGAGGTCGCGGGGACGTGGGTCACCTATCCGGGGTCGACCGAGCGCGCGAGCGCTAGCGAGCGGGAGGGCCGCGGCTACAACCTCGTCACCTTCGACGAGGCGGCAGTCGGCGGCGACGACCGCGTGGGGATCCGCCGGCGCGCGCTCGACACCCGGGAGTTCGTCTTCGTGAGCGTCGATCTCGGACCCGGGGAGGGCGAAGCGCGCGTCCGCGAGCGGGTCCGCGAGCACGACCTCGCGGACGCGGTCGTCCTCGTCGACATAACGGGCGAGGGCGACCCGGTCACCCCGGCGGCGGTCGAGGCGTTCGCGGACGCGGAGGGCGCGCTCGTCGCGCGCGTCACCGACCGCCGGACGGTCGAGGCCGACGAGGAGTTCGACGTGAGTTTCGCCGACCCCGAGGCGGCCGTCCGCGATCGGATCGAGGGGATGGGGCTCTCGTCCGCCGGGCTCGACGTCGACGACGTGGTCCGGTCGGACACGGTCGTCGACAGCAACGTCCGCGAGACGGTGAAGGGCCGCGTCGAGGAACGACTCGACGATCCCGGCGCGTTCGTCGGCACGGAAGGGGACGGCACGGAAGGAGACGGCACGGAGGACGACGGGGACACCGACGCTGACGACGACGAGGGCGACACGGTCGTCGAGGACGGTGACGCCGACGCTGACGACGACGCTGACGATATCGACACGGAGCACGACGCCGACGATATCGACACGGAGCACGACGCCGGCGACGGCAGGGACGGCGAAGACGCGGACGACGAACCGACCGAGTCGCCGACGCCGGCGGACGGACAGGTCTCCATGGAGGACTACCTGTGAGGTTCGACCGGATCCGGCTCTCGAACTTCAAGCCGTACGGGGACGCGGACCTCCGGCTCTCCGAGGGCGTCACCGTCATCCACGGGATCAACGGTAGCGGCAAGTCGTCGCTGCTCGAGGCCTGCTTCTTCGCCCTCTACGGCTCGAAGGCACTGGAGGGGACCCTCGAGGACGTGATCACGAACGGCGAGGAGGAGACCGGGGTCGACCTCTGGTTCACCCACGACGGGGTCGCCTATCACATCGAGCGACAGCTCCGACGGTACGACGACCGCGTCGACCACGCGTGCTCGCTCGAGACGACTGCCGGCGGCGACGCGACGCGCGACGGCGCGACGGCGGTTCGGCGGTTCGTGACCGAGCTCCTCCGGATGGACGCCGACGCGTTCGTCAACTGTGCGTACGTCCGACAGGGCGAGGTGAACGCGCTCATCAACGCCACGCCGAGCGGGCGCCAGGACGTGATCGACGACCTCCTCCAGCTGGGCACGCTCGAGGAGTACCGCGAGCGCGCGGGCGACGCCCGCCTGGGCGTGGAGGACGTGCTGAACGCCAAGCGGGCCGTGCTCGACGAGAAGGAGGCGCGGATCGAACGCAAGGAGGACGAGAACCTCCACGAACAGCTCAACGGGCTCGAGAGCGACCTCGCCGAGGTGACCGGGGACATCGACCGCTACGAGGACCAGCGGGAGCGCGCGAAGGAGACGCGGGCGGAGGCGGCCGAGACGCTCGCGACCCACGCGGAGAAACGGACCGAGCTGGCGGAACTCGAGGAGGAGATCGACGCGATCGAGTCGGCTATCCGCGAGACGGAACGCGAACGCGACGAGCACCGGGAGGCGATCCGCGAGACCCGCGAGCGGATCGAGTCGGTCGAGTCCGGGATCGACGAGCGGCTCGACGCGGCCGGCCTCGAGACGGCGACCGACGAGGCGATAGCGAGGCGCCGGGAGGCGCTCGATGACCGGGAAACCGAGGTCCGCGAGTCGCTCGACGACCGGCGGGTGAACGCCGAGGCGTTCCGCAACCAGGCGACGAACCTCGCGGGGAAGGCCGACGACCTCGCCGACCGCGCAGCGGAGATGACGGACGAGGCCGACGACCTCGCGGAGGAGGCCGAGGCCGCGGAGTCGGCCGTTGCGGAGCACGAGTCCGCGATCGAGGAGCTGGAAGCGGAGGCGGAGACGCTCCGCGGGCGGTTCGAGGCGGTCGACGCCGACGTCGACCGCGACGAGGTGCGGACGCGTCGCGAGACGTTGCGGGAGCGACACGGCGAGGTCCGCGAGCGGGTCGCCGAGCTGGAGGCGGAGCTGAAGAACGCCCGCGAGCGCGTCGCGGAGGCCGAGGAACTGCTCGCAGCGGACAAGTGTCCCGAATGCGGCCAGCCCGTCGAAGACTCTCCCCACACGACGGGGATCGAGGCGGACCGCGAGCGCGTCGCGGAGCTGGAGACGGAGCTGTCGGACGCCCGCGAGCGTGCGAGCGACCTCGACGATCGGATCGGGTCGCTCGACGCGCTCGTCGAGGCGGCCGAACGGCTCGACGGGATCGACGAGCGGACCGCGACCCTCGAGGAACGAGCCGCGGAGAGACGCGAGGAGGCCGGATCGAAGCGGGACGCCGTGGCGGAGAAACGCGAACGGGCAGCGGAGCTCCGTGAGGAGGCCGAATCGACCCGGGAGGTCGCCGTGGAGAAACGCGAGGAGGCCGAGGAAGCCGCCGAGCACGTGGACGAGTTGGAGGACGCCTTAGCGACCGTCGAGGACGCCCGCGAGGCGGTGAACGTGGTCGAGGACCGGCTGTCGACCGTCGAGGAGCTGAACGCGACGATCGAGCGTCGCCGCGAGAAGCGGCAGAACCTCGAGGCGGTGAACGACGAGCGGCGCGACCGGCTCGCCGACAAGCGCGAGCGACGCGACGCGTTGCGGGAGACGGTCGACGAGGCGGCGGTCGAGACGGCGACGGAACGGAAACGGGAGGCGGAGGAGTACCTCGAGAAGGTCGACGAGGAGCTCGACCGGCTCGACGGGCGACGAACCGAACTCCAGAACGCGATCGGCGGCGTGAGAGGTGAGATCGAGGCGTTAGAGGAGCTCAGAGAGGAACGCGAAGCGCTCGCCGAGACCGTCGCAGGGCTCGAGTCGCTTCACGAGGAGGCGACCGAGCTGGAGGCGACCTACGGCGACCTCCGTGCGGAGCTCCGCCAGCGCAACGTCCGCGAGCTCGAACGCACCCTCAACGAGACGTTCGAGCTGGTGTACGGCAACGACGCGTACTCGCACATCGAACTCGACGGCGAGTACGCGCTCACCGTCTACCAGAAGGACGGAGAGGCGCTCGATCCCGAACAGCTCTCCGGCGGGGAACGGGCGCTCTTCAATCTCTCGTTGCGCTGTGCGATCTACCGGTTGCTCGCGGAGGGGATCGAGGGGGCCGCGCCGACGCCGCCGCTCATCCTCGACGAGCCGACCGTCTTCCTCGACTCCGGACACGTCTCCCGGCTCGTGGACCTCGTCGAGGAGATGCGCGGGTTCGGCGTCAAACAGATCGTTATCGTGAGCCACGACGACGAGCTGGTCGGCGCCGCAGACGAGCTCGTGACCGTCGAGAAGGACCCGCGAACGAACCGGTCGACCGTCACCCGGGAGGACGCTGCCGGGGTCGACGTCGCGTCGCTCGCGGACGACTGAACCGGGCCGAACGGAGACCGCCGAGGGGGGTGACCCGTTACGAGCCGCCCTCAGCCGGCGCCGAGTCGTCGGTCGGTTCCGCGTCGTCGGTCGGCTCCGCGTCGTCGGTTGGCCCCTCTGCCGTCCCCTCGCTGCGCAGTAGCCGGACCGCCTCCTCGGCCGTCGGCGTCGCGGCGTATCCCCGGCGACCGCCCACGTCTGCCTCTTCGATCAGCCCCGCGACGCGGAACTCGGCGAGCCGGCCGTGGAGGTCGGACTCGCACATGTCGTAGGCGTCACCGAGCGCGAGAACCGATAGCGGCCCCCGGTCGACGAACTCGACGAGCAGTCCCAGCGTCCGGTCGTCGTGGACCGCCCGGATCGTCCGGCGGACCGGCTCCGGTACTCCGCCTGCGGCGGTCGCGAGCGGCGACTCGCCGTCGACGACCTCCAGCGCGTCGTTCGCGACGTACCGCTCCTCGCCCGTCTCGGGATCCCGAACCCGGCTCGACTCGCCGGACCGCTTCACGAGGAGGTACGTGTCGCCGTCGGCGTCGCGGACCGTCTGCATGGGAAGCGGGTACGGCGCCGGCACGGATTATCGTTCCGGGGATCGATCGGTGTCGGGGGCCGCCGCCGGGTCCACGTCCGCGTCGTCGTCCGCCGTGCCCGTACCCGCGTCGATCGAACCCGCATCCGCGTCCACGTCGTCGTCGTTCTCGCCGGCTTCGTCCGCGTCGTCGTCGTCGCGCGACCGGTCCCACGCGCGATACGTCTGGTACGTCCGGACCCCCGCCACCAGCCCGACCGCGAGGAGGCCCGCGCCGATCCGCCCCCACCCCTCGAAGTACCAGACCAGCGGGCCGAGCGCGACGAGGAGGACCGCGACGTTCGCGTAGATCACGGCGACGACGAACGCACGGAGGGTGTCGCTATCGACGTCGCCGGCAGCGGAGAAGTCGCCGTCGTCGTCGAACGTCTTCACCGAGGGTGCCTTCGGGATGTCCGGCGTCATCTCGCGTTCGGCGTCGGAACTCTCCCCGAAGGAGACCTCGCCCTCGTCGTCCTCGTCGAAGAACACGTCCGTCGATACGACGCGACGGGTCAAAGGGGTTGTGTGTCCGCCCGTGGCGGGGATGGACGCCCCGGTCGGACGCCGAACGGACGCGCCGAAGAGACGTCGTACGATGCCGATCGGTCGGGGGTGTCAGAGAACGGTTCTCACATCCGAACGAGGATCGCTCGATTCAGGTGAAGGAACGAACGATTCTGCGGTGGCGTGCCGGTGAGCGCCCGGAGGGCG
>NZ_QMIM01000020.1 GCF_003287355.1 Halorubrum sp. 48-1-W | reverse complement strand
TTGTCGGATTCATCCCCGCGCTAAAGCCCGGGGCTTTCTCCTTGAGTTTCCGTAACCACGTCGCCCGGACGTCTTCACTCGTTTTCGAGCGATTCGAACAACCGCTCGATCCGCTCGCGTTCGCCCTCGACGTCGGCGGGATACGCCCCGGCGACGAGGATCACGTCCTCGCCGCGCTCGACGATCGTGAGGTGGAGGTATCCCTGTTCTTCGGTGCCGTCCGGAAGGATCACGGTCACCTCGTAGACGCTCACTTCTCTGGTCTCACCGTAGATCTCCTGTTCGATCGTCTCGTCGAGCTCCGGGTCCTCGATCTCGCCGTCGAACTCCCCGCCTATTTCACTGCGCGCCTCCCGGATCAGCTCCTCCTCGTCCATGTTCGCGAGCGGGCTGAGCTGTTGGCCGGCCGCGTCGACGCCCGGCGTGCTCACGACGGCGAACACCGACTGCTCCTGGCCGGTCAGATCCGACTGGATCTCCCGAAGGTACGCACGGACCTCCGTTCGCGCGGTAAACTCCCGGCGCTGGCCGAACTCCTCGAACTCCTCCTCGACGACGACCGTCTCGTTGCGAACCTCCTCGAAGCCGGTCTCCTCGACGCTCGACTCCTTTGGCTCGGCCGGCTCGGCCGAGCGCTCGATCTCATCCTGTGTCGCGACCTCGACGGCGTCGGTACACCCGCCGAGGGCGACCGTCCCTGCCGTCACCCCCGCGAGCAAGAATCGACGACGAGATGTCATACGGATCGATTTTCTCACCCGTAGAATATATCACTTTTCCATATGTTCTCGATCTAGAGACTGAATCGATATCCGGGACGGATCGCGCTCCGTCGGACGTCCGACAGTCGCTCGATCGGAGGTGGCCACGGTCGCTCGATCGGAGGCGGCCACGGTCGATCAGTCGAAAGCAGCCAACCTGAGCACCCGCGCGAACTCGCCGATCGAGTCGTACCGCTCGTCGGGGTCGGGGTCGATCGCGCGGGTGATCGGCCGGTCGAGCGCCGACGGAACGTCCGCGTGGTCGCTCGGCTTCGCGGGGTGGCGGTCCGCGGGCGGGCTCCCGGTCACGGCGTGGTACGCGAGCGCGCCGAGCGCGTACGTGTCGGGCTTGCCCCGCCAGAGCGGGTCGTCGGAGTCGGGCGATTGCTCCGGCGCGGTGTACGGTGACGCCTCGCGCGTCCCGTGGTCCGGCGTGTCGGTCACCGCGGCGATCCCCCAGTCGTCGACGATCCCGGTCGCAGTCGAGCCCGACCCTACCACCCGGATCGTCTCCGGCGAGAGGTAGTAGTGACGGACCGTGTACCGACTGGCCTGTGACATCGCCTCCGCGGCGTCGACGACGGGCGACAGTCGGGTCGTGAGGTCGGCCGTGCCCTCCGCGAGGTGGTCCGCGAGCGTGGGTACGTCCCCGACCGGATCGGTCACCAGCCACGGGTACGGGTCGGTCCCCGAGCCGTACACGGTGACGATCCCGTCGTAGTGGCTGACGCTCCCCCAGTCGGTCGCGACCGACTCGAACCGGTCGGCGACCGCCGGGTCCGCGTCCGGTAGCGCGAGGACCCGCCCGTCGCCCCCGTCGATCCGGTCGTCCGTGACGGCGTAGACGGCGACCGGCCCGACGGACCCGACCGCCTCGGCCGACGTGAGTTCGTCGATCCCGGCGAGCAACGCGTCCCCGCTCCGGTCTCCGGTCCCGTCCTCGCCGGTCTCGTCCTCGCCGGTTTTGCCCGTAGCGGTCCCACCCTCGCCGGTTTGATCGGTTTCCGAACCGGTCGTCGAGTCGGTCGGGGCGGTAGAGGCCGATGCGGCCGTGGTGGTCGAAGACGACGGGGTCGAGGACGCCGCGTTCTCCTCGACGGTGGCCGGCCCCCCCGCGTCGACATCGGCGGTGCCCGTCTCCGAGCCGGGTGCCGTAGCGTCCGTGGTCCCGGACGTGGCCGCCGAACTCGTCGCGTTCGGCGACGAGGGCCGTCCAGACGGGGAGCCGGCGTCCGGTCCCGATGTGGTGTCGCCCGAGCGTCCGCCGAGGAACCGATACGCCGCGAGCGCGCCGACCGTGAGCCCGCCCGCTGCGCCGAGGAGCCCGACTGCCGGAACCTGGCCCGTCACTCCCGCAAATCCCGAGTCGTCGGCGGAGCCCTCGGCCGATCCGGACCCACCACCGTCCGCGCCGTCGTCGCCGGACTCGTCCGTCCCCGCTGTGTCGTCCGATCCCGTCGAATCGTCCGATCCCGTCGACCCGGACGAGTCGGTCGAGCCCTCACCTCCCTCGAAGGCGACGCCCGCCGCTGTGTGGTGATGTCCGAGCGTCCCGAGCGCGGTCCGCGAGCCGACGCCGTGGCCCTCGCCGGCGAGGTCGACGACGGTGGGCGAAGAGAAGACCGCCTCGGACGGTTCGTCGAACCGCCACCGCTCCTCGCCGTCCGCGACGTCGAAGCCGTACAGCGTCCCGGCGGTGTCACCGACGAAGACCGTCCCGTCGGAGACGGTCGGCGAGGAGTTGACCTGGTCGCCCGCCTCCGCGTCCCACTCCACGTCGCCGGTTTCGGCGTCGATCGCGTACAGCGACCCGCCGAGCGATCCGGCGTAGACGACGCCGTCGACGACGGTCGGCGAGGAGACCACGCCGGGGACCCCGTCGGTGATCCACCGCCGGTCGCCCGTCTCCGCGTCGAGCGCGTGGAGCCCGGTGGTAGTCCCGACGCTGCCGACATAGACGGTCCCGTCGACGACCGCCGGCGACGAGAAGACGATGTCCCCGAGGTCCGCGTTCCACACGGGCTCCCCCTCGGCGACGTCGAACGCGTACGTCCGTTCGTCGAGCGATCCGACGTAGACGGTCCCGTCGGCGACGGCGGGCGACGACGAGACGCCGTCCTCGGGGGTCGACGCGCGCCATCGCTCCGCCCCGTCCGCCGTCGAGAGCGCGAGGACGTCGCCGTCCTCCGTCCCGACGTAGAGCGTCTCGCCGTCGACGGCGGGCGAGGAGACCACGGCGCTCACGGACTCCTCGACGCGCCACGCTTCCGTCCCCTCCGTCAGATCGAGCGCGACGATCGACCCCGAGTCGGTCCCGACGAACGCCCGGCCGTCGACGACGGTCGGCGAGGAGACGATCCCCCCGTTCTCGCCGTCGTCGACTTCGACCGACCACGCGGCGGAGCCGTCGGTCGCGTCGACCGCGTACAGCGACCCGTCCGCCGACCCGACGTAGACGGTCCCGTCGACGACCGTCGGTGACGAGGAGACCGCGTCTCCGGGTTCCTCGAAGCGCCAGACCGCCTCGCCGGTCCCGGCGTCGACCGCGTACAGCGAGCCGTCGTCGGAGCCGACGTAGACCGCCCGCTCCGGGACGTGGTCCGTCGCCGTCGCTGTCGACGTCGCCTTCGAGATCCCCCACGTCGAGACGCCGGCTGTGGACAACACGCCGGCCGTACTGCGGAGCACGGACCGCCTGGCGGGCCGGAACCGACACGGCGCCTCCCCGACACCGTCCCGACCGCGACTCGCCCCCGATCCGTCGAGTCCCGTCATGCCGAACAGTAGTCAGACCGGTGCCATGAGTGTTTCCTCATCGGTCGGAGTCGCCGCGACGCCGTGGGGGACTGCGGGGCATCGTCACGCCACGGGAACGCCATTTTCTCGCATCGCCACAAGAGCCATCCGGCTCCGTCGCCGAGACGGTACCGACGATCGGCGCCGGACTCCGGCCATCGGTAGCGGTTCCGCTCGGCTCGGTGCGCCGGCCGGCATCGGTCGGTCCACGACATGAAACGCTACCCACCGATCCCGTCCGTGGCCGACGCGCCCGAGGACCTCCTCACCGGCCACCTCTGGCTCCTCGAACTGATCGACGGCTGGCACCTCCGGTTCCGGATGGACGAATCCGGACTCCTCCGCTTCGGCGACCGCGAGGTCGTCCACGACGACCCGGGAGAACTCCCGGCCGCGTACGGCCACGCGGTCCGACACGTCCGGGAGCGGTTCGACCGCGAGGCGCTCCGGGACGCCGTCGAGGACGTGACCGACGTCGTCTTCTTCGGCGTGGCGACCGGTCGACGGGGGACCGAGTACGACTGGGAACGGCTCCCCCCGTTCCTCGGCCACGACGTCTGGTCGGCGGACGCGGGCGCGTTCCGGCCGCCGGACGCCGTGGAGGCGATCTTCGAGCGGCTCGGGCTCGACCCCGTGAACGCCTTCGAACGCGAGCGCCGCGCCCGCGACTTCGACCCCGAGGCGTACGCGGTCCCCCCGTCGGCGTGGTACGACGGCCCCGCCGTGGGCGTCGTCGTCCGGAACAAGGCGGGCGGTCGGGGCGTCATCCGGGGAGCGGAGCGTTCGGCGACGGTCGAGCGGGAGACGGCGAACGTCGACCCCGTGGAGGCGGTAGCGGCGCACGCGGATCGGGAACAGCTGGCGCGGATCGCGACCCGGATCGAGGAGCGTGACGGCGTCGTAACGGTCGACGCGCTCGCGGAACGGGCGTTCGAGGCGTTCCTTCGGGAACGGCACCAGTTGGTCGCCCGGAACGGTGGGGACCGAACGCTGGAGGCGATCCGTTCGGAGTTGCTCGATCGGGCGCGGACGTTCCTCGACGACGTCGAGGCCGGGTGAGGTCGACGGGGTATCGATCCTCGGAAGGCGCTCGTTGCATTAAGCTTCTGGTTCCTGTCGTGGAACAGCTTCGTTCATTGGATATGATGACTATCGACGAGGCGACTGCGATATCAAACGACGAAATAACAGACGAGACAGCCAGAAACGACCGCCGCATCGTCGTGATCAAAGAAACGATCCTCTGCCGAGTACGGCGACTATCCATGAAGCGGTCCGTTGTGACATGAGATCACCGTCGACCCTGTCAATGTCGCGAGATACGTCGCCGTAGCGATCGATGGTGAACGACAGACGAACTCTTGTGAGTATTCAATCTCTCTACCTGTGATCTGGGAGATCGATTTATGCGGGGAGGTTGTCGGCGATAGTCTTCCGGAAACGCCTTGAGATCGCGAGAAGTGTCGTGAAATATACTGTTGCCCCAATCCCGACTAACGCGAATAGGATAACGATGTTGATGCCAACGATCGAGTATGTCGACTCCATCCACACACCGGCATAGACGAACAAGCCCATGATCGCCGCAGCCATCCACTGTTTGGCGATCTCTTCGATCGGGATTGAGAACGTGATCAACGACGAAAGCATGGCGTAGGCCATACCAAGGCTCACCGCAACCGAAGCAGCAGTCGCTGTAGCTGCGCCGATGACACCGAAATGAGGGATAATACTGAGGTTTAGTACCACGTTTCCGAGAATGAATACAGCATTGATACGAAACGATAGATCGGGCCGGTCGATCGCGTTTAATGTGTTCGTGAACTGACGCTGGTATCCCTGGATTAGCGTGGCGACGATAAGTACAGAGAGAACGACTGCGCCCCGAGAGAATTCCTCTCCGTACACTCGAAGAAGCCGTTCACCGAGGATCGTTCCACCAACTAACCCGGGGATCAAGATTAATCCCGCGAATGCGAGAGCGGTTTCGAAGAGATCGGCGACTGCTTCTCGGTCTTCATCGGCGGACAACGAGCTCATTTCAGGGAACAACGTCTGACTCAACGAGCCGCCGAACAGTATCAGAAAAACGGCGACGTTCCAGGCTGCCGTGTAGATACCGACAAGCGAGGACGACACGAAAAAACCGAGAATCGACACGTCAACCCAGTTGAACGCTCGCGAACGGAGAGACCCGATCCATGAGAACTTCGCGTACGAAATTATACTTTCGAAGTGAGAACGTCGGGGTAGCGATATTCGATCGAAATTTCGAACGACTATCCACGTTCCGAGTACCGCGACGAGTGCGTATCCTAGAGTGTACCCAGCAAACAGACCGACTAGACCGAAGCCGACAAATAGTGTAGAGATCTGAATAATACTCCGGGTTCCGGTTCGAATCGGACTGAATATACCCGACACGTGAACGAGGTTCTGTCCTTTTAGAACGGCATTCACCAGCGACTGACCGAGGTTCACGAACAGCAATAGAACAACGAACTCCGTGGCAGGATACCCGATGTAACTGTTTACTGACTCTCTAAACAGGAGCACGCACATCGCGACCGCTACGAAGAGGATAGTGCTGATCGATACGCCCGCGATAGCGTACGCACTCTGTGATTCTCCCTCACTGATGCGCTTCGTGATGGCGCCAGGAACACCCATTTTCGTGAGAATTCCCAACCAGGCGATCATCGAGAGAACGAGATAGTAAGTCCCCAGACCGTCAGAACCGAGTATGCGTCCGATAAACACTGTCGCGACGAATCCAAGTACGGATGACGAGAAACGGGACGCGAAGTGGATAATAGACGTCTGTCCCAGACGCATGTATCGATTGGCGTGAGAGAGGACAATAAGGCCTCCTTTTCGATACTGCTCGAGCAGTTCTCGTCCAATTTCGGTTCATGGAACGAGGCTACGTCATGTAGCCGAGTTCGTGGAGGCGCTGTTCGACTTCGCTCTCGAGTTCACTTTCCTCCTCGGTTATGTTAGCATTCGATAGTTTCCCGAGAACAGATTCCACGTGTTCCTGATCAGCAGATTTCGTGTAACGACTGGTGATGGGAGTGTACTGAACTTGATCTTCACGACGGACCGCATCAATAACCACTTGTCCGCCGTGCTCTCGACAGATAGCATGCCATGGTCCAAAATACGATTCTCGCTTATTTCGTGGAAGTGGTAGCTGATCGCCAGGTTCTTTGATTCTGTATGATGTCGTGATTGCGGACCCATCGTTCGGCGTAAACGACACTCGTTCTCCATTGACTGTATTCTCCACGACAGTGGGAAACCGTGTAAGTGTCGCAGGAGCATCCACTGAACTGCCGCTAGATTGCGTTGGATGTTTGACGACGAGTGGTACGTGTGCTACTTCATCACCGATCCCCCAGCTATGATCGATGAGTCGAACCTCATCGTTCAACACACTGTATTCACCGAATCCCTCACCGTGGTCGCTGGTCACTACGACGAGCGTTTCCTCAAGTTCGTTCACGGATCGCAGATACTCCAGTAGATCACCTACGTAGGCGTCTGCTTGTCGGATACAATCGTCATAGAGACTTTCGGTGGCTTCAAGCTCCCAGAACGGTCTCTCTCCTAGATACTGGGTAGTGAGAGGCCCTCCCATCGCTTCGCGATGGAGATCCTGGAGGGTCTCCCCACCCCAACGGTCGAACTGATCTAGTGGTATGTACGGATAGTGCGCATCCATGAGGTTGAGACAGGCTGCCCAAGGGCCACCACTGGAATCTCGCCACTCTCGAAACTCTTGTATGTACTCCCCGCCGTGTTCGCGCTTCGGATCATGTGCGGCTTTCGATCGACCGAACTCACGAGATAGACCGTTGATGATCGCTTTGAGTGGGGCGTCGGAACGGAAACTAGCACGGAGGTATCCTAAATAATTCGGATCACCTTTGACCTGTTTCGGCCCCATCGCTTCGGGGAAGAGGAGTTCTTGACGCTTCGGACCGACAACGGTCTGAAAGAAGGACGAGAGGTTCGACGACTCTGCGATGATCGAATTCGGAGTAAACAGTCCGGTCCGATAGCCTTTCTCGGCTAAGTCCTCCCAGACGGTGTGGCCGGACTGAATACTCGCCCCGTGAGAAGTGGTACGGTGTTCGGCAACGTGATATCCCGTGAATAGACTCACGTGGCTAGAGATACTGTGGATACCAGGCGCGCGTGCGTTCGTGTAGGTCGTCGCACTCTTGGCAAACTCATCCAGGTTCGGCGTCGTATCTCTCGGATACCCTAGGTGCCCAACGTTCTTCGCTCGGACGCTATCTAGCACCACCAGTAGAACGTTCGGCTGATTCATGAGTATAGGTCAAATGGTGTGTATTTGTATACTTTGATGGGAGAAAGGCCAAGATATCTCTGATGAGAATTTTTGATCTTATGAGTAGTTCGATACAGATATACACACACGAGACTGATTATCGGTAATGGCAGTCAGTTTTCACAAATGGGTGTCACAGGGTCTTTCCAATCTCGGTAACAGCAGTAAGCCGCTCACATCGCGGGTCATACGTCCAATATACTACATTTACGTCGCATTTCTTCTCAGTATAACGAAATGGCGACCGTGGGGAACGAATATTTTCGAGCGTGACTGGGACGCTATAATCCTCCTTGACGCCTGTCGTGTGGACGCCCTTCGTGAAGTCGAGGACGAATACGATTTTCTAGCCGTGGAGGAGACGATAACGTCTGTTGGGAGTACGTCATTCGAATGGATGAACCACACTTTTGATACAGAATACCGTAACGAAATTGAACGGACGGCATACGTTTCCGGTAACGGCTACACGGATCGCGTTATCGGGCAGGGAGGAGATACCGGACATGCCGCGATACCATTCGGACCAACTGAGTACGATATCGTCGACCACGAGGACTTCGGTTACCTCGAGGAACTCTGGCGAGTAGAATTTGACGAAGATGCCGAGTGGATGATCAACGGTAACGCCGGTTCACGAACCCATCCAAAATACACGACTGATAGAGCGATTAGAGCGGGTCGAGAACGTCAGACGGAACAGCTTATCGTCCACTACATGTATCCGCACGATCCGTTCCCACTTGCTGATCGTCCTGACCTGTTCCGTCCTTTCGACGCACTCCGTTCCGGGAATGTTACCTGAGAAGCCGCCTGGGACGAATACCTGACTCACCTCAGGCTCGTCTTAGACGAGGTGGAGCGTTTACTGAAGAATTTGGACGCGAAAGACGTCGTAATCACCGCAGATCACGGTGAAGCGTTTGGCGAGTACGGGTTCTACAGGCATGTCATCGGCTGTCCGCTACCGTGTATGCGGAAAGTGCCTTGGGTGAAGACCTCCGCAACGGACTGCGAGAAGTACGAATCGTATGCTCCCGCTCCTGAATCTACGAACGAAACAACAGCCGAGGACCGGCTTAAGGATCTAGGATACCTATAAATTAGATACGATCAACTTAGTTGGTTCTGAGAACGTTTTGGAGAGTCTCATCAAGTTCACCCACGTCAACTCGGATGTCCGAACACAATTATACTCCAATCAGATCAACAAGAACTTTTTTTAGTTGATCGGGCTCTACCTGGATGTCAATTCCATTAGATTTGCCAGATAAATAGTGATATTCATGTCCTGCGATTTTCGCTAAACGATAAAATGTTGTTTTTATTCTATCACCAAAAATCTCAAGTATGATCGGATCATTCGAAAATAGCATATTTGTGAATCCGGCACCATGTGGGCCAACAATAATTTCTGCATCTGAAAACAGTTGAATCTGATCCGATACGGAAAGATCCTCGAGAACATACGCTGAAAATCCTAACTCATTAAGCGTTTCTATAACTGTAGATTCATTAATAATACGGCGGCGAGTCGCATTTCGACGTGAAATATAGATCCGTTCTCCGCCTTTATTTTTGAGATCAACTGCCGATATCGCTTTTTTACGAAGCCATCTATATTCGCTAGGTGTTGGTTCTGGATACGTGGGCACGATTAGTTTATCAACTTGATAGCCTCGACCCTCAAATTCGATACAATCAGTCGGATTGACACCCATTAGTTCGAGGGTTTCTTTCGCCCAAGAAGGAATATCAGGTGGGATGACAATAGTCGGAACGTGACCAGTTGTTTCTTGGTAGTATTCAACCCCTCGTAATTTCAAGATACATTCAACGATCCAATGGTAATAATTCGACCAGAGTGGGATAAGTGGACAGACGGTACCAAGATTTGGTAATCGAGAGTGGATTTCATCATCTGAAAGGATCGTATCATACGTCCATTTGAACCCGTGTGCCTCAATTATCTGTGAAACAGCTACTTCCAGTCTGTTATCCAAAAGGGATGGCGGGGCGATCGTGTCTCCAATTAGTTGTTCATCTGCTATTCCTAGCGCTACAGGACCGAGTAAAGTTACATCATCAATTTCAGAAATAGCAGAAGAATCGATTGTATATTGTTCAACATCACTGAATGTTTTGCTAGGAGAGACCCAAGTTTTGGGTGGTATATTCACTTTTATGTTTTCTTCTAAATCATTCATCCACCTAGTAGAGTAAGTATCAACGAGTTCTGACTGGTGGAGAGTGGTATATGGAGATCTTCGTATTATTTTTGGAGAGATATGCTGTTTTAATAATTTCTTTCGAAAAACTATTTCCCATCCAGCCGCGAGAGTCTCAGAGACCCCCTCATTTTCGTATTTTCGGAATGTACGCCGAGCGAGGTCAAGCATCAAGTTCAACTGAACTATGAGATATATATAATCTGTGAATTCTGATTCCAGCTTGAGACACTATCTGTTTTTCCAATTAGATTGTTCTTAGACATGTGATTAGCGCCATTTTTAAATACAATCCAACCGATCTGTTTAATGATCATCCTTCGATGAAGACTTCAAACACATTATAAAAATGACAGTTTTGATACATAACGATTCTATTTGGATTACAGATGGATCTCTTTATGTTAGAGGACATGCCTACTATGAGAGAACATATCTAGATAAACAAGAAATCTTGGAAAAACTAAAAGGATTGAATAACTTAACTACTCTAAAAGATATTATCAGTAATTTAAATGGGTTTTTTTCTATTATAATTGATGAGAAAGATAAAACGATCATCGCTGCCGATCGTATGCGTTCATCTCCCGTCTTTTATTCCAAACTCAATAACGACTTCCTTGTTAGTGATGACTGTAATTGGTTAAAGAAAAAGATGAAAAATAGTTCTATCTCCTCAGTTATCGAAACAGAATATATTACATCTAGATTTGTTACAGGGTCAGATACTCTTCATTCGGATATTAAACAGATACAGGCGGGAGAGATGGTTGTATTCGATAAAGAGTCAAACACAATCGAACATAAACGCCATCACATTCATCGACTATCATCTGATGAATATATCTCTGAGAATTTGAACAAAAAATTTGAGAATGTGCTTGAAAATTCGTTTTCTAGACTAGTAGATATTGCTGATGGAAGACCCATATTTATTCCTCTTAGTGGTGGATATGATTCAAGACTAATCGCTTTAATGCTTAAACAGATTGGGTATGAAAATGTAGTAACATACAGTACAAATATATTCACTGAAAAGAATAGATCAATTGCAAAATCAGTAGCAGAGAATTTGGGATTTGCTTGGTTAAATGCCGAATTAACACACAATGACTGGGGAAAATTCCAAGATTCACCCATGTGGGATAAATATTTCAATATGGCGGGATCGCTCGCCGTTCTCCCTACTTTAATGGATATTCTAACATTAATAGAATTAGACCAAAAAGGAAAAATTCCAGAAAATGCGCTTTTTGTGCCTGGACACTCTTCTTTAGATACAATGAAGGCAACCCCCACTATTTTTGAGGGTCAAGAAGAGATTGATGTTGATCAGTTAGGATCATATATTATTGACCAACATTTCAAATATAATGAACATGTTCCAAGACCAAAAAGTAAATTGATCGATAGGATATCGAAGAATTTAGGAATTAACACATTAAATGGCCCGGATTCACCTGTAGAGGCATTTGAACGCTGGCGTCTTGAAGAACGTCGCTCGAAATTAATTATTAATCAGGTGCGAGCGTATGATTATTTGAATCTTGATTGGTGGTTGCCTCTTGAAGATCGAGAAATATACGAATTTTGGCGTAAAGTGCCAATAGAAGAGAAGCGGCATCGTGAATTCTACGAAGATTATATCGAAAACAAATATATCTCGCTCGTTGGAGTTGATCGTGCTACTGCAGAGAAAGTTGCCGAGCCTAACTTAATAATTTTCGCCAAAAAACATTTTCGCGAAACTTCTCTCTGGCCCTTGTTACAGACGGGATATAACTTCTGGTCGAACAGTTTAATTAACTACCAGTATAGGAAACAATTTAAACTTAATGAAATATACGAATCAGATCCACGATTCGGGATTATGAGTAAAGACACTGTTGAGTCCAATTTTCATAATCAGCAACATTTATTATATTCTCTTATCGCACTTGCGGAAGTAGGTAGGATCGATCTCCAGTAACTCAACTAAAAAATAAGAGATTGATACGTCTGAAGAGTCTCAACCTTATGATACAGTAAATTTTCGTATCATAGAATCCAACTCATAGCTTCTCACCGCTCGGTTCATTTCTTCGCTCGTAGTTGGTGATAGCAACAGCAAGTCGGAAGCAGAGCGCAACGAATACTTCATCCGTGCGTGGACGCGACCTCGGGCTCAGACGTTCCCGAGGCTGTAGTCCTAAACCGCGTCATAGTTTGTTCAACACTTGCTCGGTGTTGTACGTCTCCTCCAAGATAGATTGTTTCAGCTGAACGTCCTCGCTGTGTTCGGTGATGTTACCCCCAAGTCTATATTCGAGATGTTTCGGATCGTCTATGTTTCGGGGATTGTACGGAGCGATTGGCACGACCGTGCGGCCAGCAGGTGGTCGTGCCAATCGTGAATGTCGTAGGCGCTATTGCCAAGTATCTACGTTGGTTCTTCGACGGTGAGCGCGTCACGTACATCGCCGCTTCTGTTCTGCTTGTTTAGCTTGTGTAACATCCGTTTCTATCGTGATCTTTGGCCGGTAGAGACGATCACACAGCCGAAGTCGTAGTAGTGCTAGACAGGGATATTCTGAAATTCTCGTGTAACCGGAGGCGTGCCGTAGACATCCTCGTAGTAGCAGTACAGAAAGCTGTGAATGAGATCCGCTAGCTTGTGAACCCGTGTTTTCCGACGAGCGGGGGAGAACACATCGTAGTCCAGTAGAAACACGAACTCAAGGTGCTCGAACTGCGGAACTGTCTCCGTGGCCATCGCATTCAAGAATTCGTTGACTGAAGCTACGTTTTACAGGGCGTTGGAATTGGGGACACAGTTTCAAAACCCTGCGACCTCACTTGGAAGGCCTTCTCTGACAGGCTCTACACAGCTTACGTAGCGCATGACCCCGAAATCCCTAGATACCGAATTAGCCAGTCTACTCTATCGAAGACTCGCAGACTAAACAGTTAATTGGAGATATATCGTAATTATCTGTGTTGAGATTGATATCCTGCGTCCAAACACGATCTTTTAATTATCCTCTTGTACAACATCTCGTGGCTAAATAATGACAACAGAAGAGGAAACCATTGAACAACACAGCGAAGATAGAACAGAAGAATTAGAGAGAACAGAAGAATTAGAGAGAGAGTTGAATTCTTCAGAATCACCATATCATGTAACCGATCCAGTTCTCTCACTTATTGGTGATACACCATTGATTAAATATCCTCGATCTGGAAAAGAGAGTCTCCATATAAAATTAGAAATGAAGAATCCGACTGGGTCAATGAAAGACAGAATTGCTCTCGGAATGGTACTAGAGATGCGACAGTTAGGCAAAATAAATGCTAACGATCTCATTGTGGAAGCCTCTTCCGGAAATACTGCTGGTAGTGTTTCACTAGTAGCGAATCGATTAGGATATGATTGTGTTATAACGATACCAGAATCAACGAGTAAGCAGAAGTCTGGTTATATTGAATCATTCGGATCTGAGTTAATAAAATGCCCAAATGTTGGCTCTAACCACAGAGATCATTATAGAAATAAAGCAAAAAGGATCTCAAACAAACGGGATGGTGTTATTCTTGATCAATATCATAATCAGCTTAATCCACAAGTTCACGAAAAATGGACTGCTCCCGAGTTATGGGAGCAGACTAACAATCTAACACACGTCGTCTGTCCGATGGGAACTGGTGGAACGATTTCTGGTATTGGCAAGTATATGTCTGAAAAAGATGACACAATAGAGATCATTGGTGTTGATGCCGAACACTCAAATATTAGCACTGCGTTTCATAACGAAGATCTCGTTGAATATGATACTTCGATAGAAGGTCTGGGAAAAGAATGTGAATCCCCAACGATGTGGTTTGAATATATTGATTCTATTATTTCTGTCAGTGACGAAACTGCCGTCTCATGGACAAAAAGAGCGGCTATGGAAGATGGTTTGCTTATTGGAACATCTACTGGAGCTGCGCTAAAAGTTGCTTACGAGATCTCAGAAAGGATTGATGATTCATCGGTCGTTGTTATTGCTTGTGATAGTGGAAATCAGTATTTTGAAACGATTACTGCCTGACAATGATAACATTATGTCTATCTTTTAGATCGGTGATCTGGAGTAGTTGTAGCCGGCGTTACTTGACGGAGTACGTATGACTGGTTTCACTATTGTAATTCCAGTTTATAACGACTCTACTGGAATTTCGGAAACGTTGAAATCTCTACGGAAACAGCACCATCTGAGCCGAAAATCAGAATATCTTGTCGTCGATAACGGTTCCACCGATGATACTCGCAACGTAATTCGTGAATATGTCGACAAACATGATCACATCGAACTTCTCATTGAAGACGAGATACAAGGATCTTACGCCGCCCGCAACAAAGGTATTAAACACGCCACGGGTGGCGTACTAGTTTTCCTAGATGCCAACGAAACTGTCGACGAGAACTGGCTGGAAACAGCCCTCAAAACAATGGAGGAACAGGACGTCGATTACCTCGGGTGTAACGTCGAGCTCACGCGGCCCAAGGATACTCTCGTCGGTAGATACAACGCTCGAACTGGTTTCCCCGTAAAACAGTATCTCGAGAAGGAGAACTACGCGCCAACGTGCGCACTCCTCGTTCGCCGGGAAGTGTTCGAAGACGTGGGACTCTTCGACAGCCGGCTCATCTCGGGCGGCGACAGGGAGTTCGGCGAACGCGTTCACGAAGCGGGCTACGAGCAAGGGTACGCCGAGGACGCGACCGTCTACCATCCTGCTCGAACCTCATTCGAGTCCCTCGCGAAGAAGAACTTCCGCGTCGGACGGGGATTCTGTCAGAAGCAGCGCTACTATCCGGATCGATACGGGAAACCAGGGATCCCACCGAGACCTGACGGCCCGAGTGGAGACGACGGTGACGCCCCCGATTCGACGATTACGCGTCTCGCGTTCGCGTTTCTCTCGGTCGCCATGCTCGCGTGTCGCGGCCTCGGCTACTACTACGAGTTCCTGTTCGGCGAGGAACGCGATCTCCCCGCCCCTACGCGTTAGCTTTCTCCACCAGATCCGGCGTCGCGACCGCGTACAGATACCCCAACCCGACCGCTCCGGTGAACGCCCCGATCGCCGCCAACTGCGCCACTGCGGCCACAGACGGCGACCGAACCAACCCCTCCAGTCGTCGCGGAACCCGATCCGTCAGCAGCCACTTCAGGTAGTCTCCCTTGGCGTCGGGCGCATCCGGGTACAGTAGATCCATCACGCGCTTGGAGTACCCCTGCCAGAACGACCGGGACACCAGCCACCGGAACTCGCCGCGGTACTCGAACAGTGTGTGGTGGACGACCGCGCCCTCGGTGAACACCATCCCCTTCCCGAACTCCTCCATGAGTCGGATCCCCACCGGCGCTTCGTGTGCCTGGAGGTGTTTGTCACCCTTCCGTCCCGTGTTCGGGTCGTAGCCGCCGACCGCCAGGAACTTCTCGCGACGGTACGAGATGTTCGACCCGTACGTGTTCCGGACCTCTTCGCCGTCCTCGGCGAAGTCCGGCTCGACGCACCCGACGAGCCAGTAGAACTCCTCGGGGAAGAAGTCCGGTCGCTCGCCCTGCCAGTCGGGTTTGACGTCGCCGCCGACCGCTATCGCGTCGGTCGTCTCGTACACCTCGACGAGCGACTCGATCCAGTCCTCCTCCGCAACGCCGTCGTCGTCGATGAACGCGACGATCTCCCCGGAGGCCAACTCCGCGCCCTTCGTCCGACTGTAGGAGATCCCGCGGTTCTCCTCGTTGTCGTGGATCACCACGTTCTCGCGGTCGCCGAAGTCCGCGACCGCCCGCTCGTACACCTCGGGGTTCCCGTCGATCACCAACACGACCTCGATCGGGTCGTACGTTTGGGAGAGCGCGCTCTCGACGGCCTCCGTGAACACGTCGTAGCGGTCCATCGTGTACGTACAGACGACGACGGAGACCTTCATTGAGCGGCGATTCCTCCGCGTCGCGAATAAGGGTTCTGAACGAACCGCGACCGGTATATAACAAGGCTTATGGACGTTTTCGAAGAGTCATCGTGTAATGAGCCAGCGAACCGACACCGCCGGGGAGGACGACGCTCCCCTCGACGTTCTCGAGCGGTGGTACCACGTCCCGGCCCTCCTCGGGATACTGGTCTTCATGCTGTGGACTCGCCTCCAGGCGTACGGAAACTTCGTCCGGAACGGCGAGGTGTACTTCCGTAGCAATGACCCGTGGTACCACCTCCGTGAGACGACCTACCTCCTCGAACACTGGCCGAACACGATGTCCTTCGACCCCTGGACCGGGTTCCCGTTCGGCACCCAGGCCGGCCAGTTCGGCACCCTCTGGGACCACATCATGGTGGTCAGCATCTGGATCGCCCGCCCGATCATGGGGAGCGCCGAGGAGGTCATGCTCGTCATGGCCCCGATCGCCGGGTCGCTCGTCGCGATCCCGACCTACTTCATCGCTCGCCGGTTCGTCGATCGCTTCGCCGCGGTCGCGGCTGCGGGCGTCCTGGCCCTCCTCCCGGGTACGTTCCTCAACTACAGCCTCGTCGGCTTCCCGGACCACAGCGCGGCCGAAGTCCTCTTCCAGAGTGTCGCCGTCCTCGCGTTCCTCGTCGCCTTCGGCGTCGCCGACCGAGAGAAGCCCGTCTGGGAGCTCGTCGTCGACCGCGACTGGGACGCCCTTCGCCGCCCCACCGCCTACGCCACAGCCGCGGGCGTCGCCCTCGGCCTCTACATCTGGACGTGGCAACCCGGTATCCTCATGGTCGGGTTCACCGGCGTCTTCCTCGCGGTGAAGATCACGAGCGACGTCTACCACGACACGAGCCCCGAACCGGTCGCGTTCGCCGGCGCGGTCGCGATGGGCGTTGCGGGGCTGATGCAGGTCGTCCCGCTCGACACGTTCTCGTTCGCCGTCACCGACTACTCGCTCATCCAGATCGTCCTCCCGCTCGGCGTCGCGGTCGGCGCGGTCTTCCTCGCGTGGCTCGCCCGCCAGTGGGAGGCACGCGACGAACTGGAGCCCGAGACTTACCCGCCAGCGGTCGGCGGCCTGCTCGTCGTCTCCGCCGGATTCCTGTGGCTGGCGATCCCCTCGCTGTGGTCGACGCTCACGAGCAACCTCCTGAACTTCATCGGCTTCAGCGCGAGCGCGAGCTTCCGCACCATCGGCGAGGGACAGCCACCCCTCCAGGAAGCCCCCTTCGCCGACTTCGTCCTGGGGGAGTACGGGCTCGCGTTCTTCCTCGCGCTCACAGCGGTCCTCTTCGTCGTCGCGCGCCCCCTCTATCGCTCCGACGACCCGAACCACACGCTCTACATCCCGGCCGCGTTCGCGGTCGTCGGCTCCGTCTACGCGTTGACCGGCGTGTACGACACGATCGGCGGCGTCGTCGGCGTGAGCTGGCAGGTGGTCGGGCTCGTCATCGCCGCCGGATTCCTCGTCGGCGCGACGTTCCTCGTCGAGTACGACGCCGAAGAGCTCTACTTCGTCGTGTGGGCGGTGTTCATCGGGAGCGCCGCGTTCACCCAGGGCCGCTTCAACTACTACCTCGCGGTGGTCGTCGCGGTCGGCGCGGGGTACTTCCTCCAGCTCGCGGTCGACGCGATCGACCTCCGATCGCTCGACTCCGTGCGTGATATCGAGGGGTGGCAGGTGCTGACCGCAGTCGCGGTGATCGTGGTCCTGCTCGTCCCGCTCGTGGCGGTCGCCACGCCGGTGTGGACCGCCGGCGCGAACACCGGCCCCGGGAGCGTCGTCCAGTGGGACGAGAGCCTCCAGTGGATGAACGAGGAGACGCCCCACCCAGGTGAACTCGAGGGTGCGGACAACGCGATGGACCCGTACGCGACCTACGAGCGGCCGGCCGACGGCGACTTCGACTACCCGGAGGGCGCCTACGGCGTCCAGTCGTGGTGGGACTACGGCCACTGGATAACCACGCGCGCGGAACGGATCCCGAACGCGAACCCGTTCCAGCAGAACGCGGCCGAGGCCGCGAACTACCTGCTCGCGCCCAGCGAGGAGGCCTCCAGGGCGGTTCTCGCGAACCAGAGCGACGAGGGCGCGAACACGCGATACGTGATGGTCGACGGCCAGATGGCCTCCCCGAACTCCAAGTTCAGCGCGCCGGTCACCTTCTACGACGAGGGGAACGTGACGCGGGAGGACTTCAACCGCCCCATCTACCAGCAGACCGAACAGGGCGGGTTCAGGACGGTGATGCAGGTGAACACCCAGCGCTACCACGAGAGCCAGATGATACGCCTGTACGAACACTACGGGAGCGCGGTCGATCCCGAACCGGTCGTCGTGGACTGGGACACGCAGACGGCACAGACGGCGGACGGCGAGCAGGTCGAGCTCGCCGTCCTCCCCGAGGACCCCCAAACGATGGTCCGGGAGTTCGAGAACGTCTCGGCGGCTCGCGAGTACGTCGAGGAGGACGGGAGCGCCCAGGTCGGCGGCGTCGGCGGGCTCCCCGCCGAGCGCGTCGAGGCGCTCGAACACCACCGGCTCGTCCACGCCACGGAGTCGCAGGGGCGGTCCGCCTCGGCGGGGCAGATCGGCATCCTCCAGCAGCTCGGCGTCGACTTCGAGTCGGTCCTCGGCGAGTCCGCCATCGCGGCCTACCAGGACGATTATGTGAAGACGTTCGAGCGGGTCCCGGGCGCGACGATAGCGGGGAGCGGTGCGGAGCCGGGCGAGGAGGTCGAAGCGACCGTCGAGATGGAGAAGCCGTCGGGCGAGACGTTCGAGTACACGCAGTACGCGACCGCCGCCGACGACGGGAGCTTCGAGTTCACCGTGCCGTACTCGACGACCGGCTACGAGGAGTTCGGTCCCGAGGACGGGTACACGAACACGAGCGTCCGCGCGACCGGCCCGTACGAGGTCACGACGGGGACGACCACCGACGAGGACCTGTACACGACCCAGCACGTCGGGCAGGTCGAGGTCACCGAGGGCCAGGTGATCGGCGAGGACGGATCCGCCGCGACCGTCGAGCTCGAAGAGGAGATCGTCGACTGCCCCTCCGGCGATCCCGAGTGTCCGGTCGACGACGAGGAGGGCGGATCCGACGACGACACCGACGGAACCGACACCTCGGCCGTCGACTCCGACCGCGTCGTTCCGGAGCGCGCTACCGTCGAGCACACGGCCGTGACCGCCTGATCCGCGATGGCGGACGCCCTGGACTGGCTCGCGGTCTATCTGAAGGGGCTGGCGATGGGAACCGCTGACGCGGTTCCGGGCGTCTCGGGCGGAACCATCGCGTTGGTCGTCGGGATCTACGAGCGGCTGATCGAGGCGGTGACCGCGGTCGATCCCGACCGGATCACGCGCGTGGTGGCCGGGATCCGACCTGGCGCTCGCGCCGACGCGCGGGCCGCGTTCCGCGAGGTCGACGGCGGCTTCCTCGTCGCCCTCGGCGCGGGGATCGGGACCGCCGTCGTCCTCGTGTTGCGTCTCGTCGACGTGCTTCTCACGACGGTCCCCGTCGCGACCTACGGGTTCTTCTTCGGGTTGATCGCCGCCTCGGCGATCGTGCTCTTCGGCGCTGTCGACCTCGGCACGCCCGGCCGGAAGGTCGCGGCGGTCTCCGGCTTCCTCGCGGCCTTCCTCGCGTCGGGGTACGGCGCGACCGCGCTCGGTCACGCGCTCCCGGTCGTGTTCCTTTCGGGCGCGATCGCGGTCAGCGCGATGGTGCTCCCCGGGCTCTCGGGGTCGCTCCTGTTGATCGTCCTCGGCCAGTACGAGTTCATGGCCGGGACGTTGAGCGCGTTCCTCGACGGGCTCGCCGGGGCTGTCTCGGGCGGCGGGCTCGCCGTGGTGGTCGGATCCGCCCCGCCGATCGTGGCGTTCCTCGCGGGCGGCGTCGTCGGGCTGTTCACGGTCGCCCACGCGGTGCGGCGCGCGCTGGAGGCCGCCCGCGCAACGACGCTCGCGTTCCTCGTGAGCCTGATCGTCGGGGCGCTCCGGGCGCCCGTGCTCGAGGTCTCGACGCGGCTCGCCGACTCCGGCGAGGCGTGGACGAGCGCATTCCCGCGGTTCGCGGTCGCCGCGGTCGTCGGCGCGGGTGCGGTGATCGTGCTCGATCGGTACGCCGGCGTCCTCGAGTACTAGGCGGTCGGCACGCAACCGCGGTCGGACCGACCGCCGTGGATGCGGGTCAACCGTTAAGTCGCGGTCGGCCGACCGTGTAGGTAATGTACGACCCCGAGGAACTGGCCGAGATCCGGGAGGCGAAGGAGTCCTGGGAGGCGGGGAGCTACGGCGACACCGTCGACCGGTTCGGGGAGCGCGAGACGGCGTTCACGACCGACACCGGCGGCCAGTCCGTCGACCCGCTGTACACTCCCGCGGACCTCGCCGACCACGACTACCGCGAGGACGTCGGATTCCCGGGCGAGGAGCCGTACACCCGCGGCGTCTACTCGACGATGCACCGCGGGCGGCTCTGGACGATGCGGCAGTACGCCGGGATGGGCACCGCCGCCGAGACCAACGAGCGGTTCCGCTACCTCATCGACGAGGGCTCCTCCGGGCTCTCGATGGCGTTCGACCTCCCGACGCAGATGGGCTACGACTCCGACGCTGCGATGGCCGAGGGGGAGGTCGGCCGCTCGGGCGTCGCCATCGACACGCTCGACGACTTCGAGACCGTCTTCTCCGGGATCCCGCTCGACGAGGTCTCCACGTCGATGACGATCAACGCGCCCGCCGCGGTCCTGCTCGCGATGTACGTCGCGATGGGCGATGCCCAAGGCGTGCCGCGGGACGAGCTCCGTGGGACGATCCAGAACGACATCATGAAGGAGTACATCGCGCGGAACCTGTACATCTATCCGCCCGAGCCATCGATGCGACTCATCACCGACGTCTTCGCGTTCTGTGCTGAGGAGGTCCCCGGGTTCAACACCATCTCCATCTCGGGATACCACATCCGCGAGGCGGGCTCGACGGCAGCCCAGGAGGTGGCGTTCACGCTCGCGAACGGGATCGAGTACGTGGAGGCCGCCCTCGACGCCGGCCTCGACGTCGACGAGTTCGCCCCCCAGCTCTCCTTCTTCTTCAACGCCCACAACAACGTCTTCGAGGAGGCCGCGAAGTTCCGGGCAGCCCGCCGCATGTGGGCGCGGGTCATGGACGAGCGATTCGATGCCGAGGACCCGAAATCGAAACAGCTCAAGTTCCACACCCAGACCGGCGGCTCCACGCTCACCGCCCAGCAGATCGAGAACAACGTCGTCAGGGTCGCGTATCAGGCACTCGCGGCGGTGCTCGGCGGCACCCAGAGCCTCCACACCAACGGGAAGGACGAGGCGCTCGCGCTCCCGACCGAGAAGTCGGTCCGGACCGCGCTCCGGACCCAGCAGATCCTCGCCCACGAGTCGGGCGCGGCGGACACGATCGACCCGCTCGCCGGGAGCTACTACGTCGAGAGCCTCACGGACGGGATCGAGACGGAGGCGTTCGAGATACTCGAGGAGATCGACCGCCGCGGCGGCGCGCTCGAGGCGGTCGAGAGCCAGTGGGTCCAACGACAGATACAGGACGTCGCCTTCGAGCGCCAGCGCGAGATCGAGGAGGACGAGCGCGTGATCGTCGGCGTCAACGAGTTCCGGGTGGACGAGGAGCCCGAGATGGACATCGAGGAGGTCGACCCCGAACAGGAGGCCGAACAGCGCGAGCGGCTCCGGGAGGTGAGAGCCGACCGCGACGACGAGGCCGTCGAGGCCGCGCTCGCTGCCGTCAGGGAGACGGCCCGCGGCGGGGGGAACGTGATGCCGCCCGTCGTCGACGCGGTGAAGGCGTACGCGACCGTTCAGGAGGTCTCGGACGTGTTCCGCGAGGAGTTCGGCGAGTACAGTCCGAACCGGTGACCGATCTCGGCCGGAGCTCGTCGACTCTCCGGGCCGATAACGTTTTTTCGACGGCAGCGCATCCCGATCGTGATGCCCTCCGAGAACGCTCCGGTCGTCGACCGGGACGACCGCCCGTCACGCCGCCGGTTCCTCGCGATGGCCGGTGCGGCCGCGTCCGCGTCGACCGCCGGCTGTACCGGCGTGCTCCCGGGAAGCGGCTCCGACGACATCGACGAACCCAACGAGGTGATCGTCGAGAACGCCACGGCCGCCGAGGCCGAGATCGCGGTCCACGTGACGGACGCCGACGGCGAGACGCTGTTCGGTTACGTGTTCGCGCTCGGACCCGAGCGGCTCACCTCGCGTGACGGGAGCGAGGTGACCCCGGCGAGGATACGGGCGTTCACCCCTGACGGCGTCTCTCACGCGTGGGAGTACGACCCCGACCTGCCGATCGAGTTCGACTGTGAGCCGAAGGACATCGGCCTCACCCTCCGGGACGACGCGATCGAGCCGTGGTACGTCTGTTGAGTCGCGACCGGGTCCCGTCAGCTCGCGCCGCGGACGACGTGGCCGTACTTCAACAGCGCGACGAACACCGCGCCGCCGAAGGCGTTTCCGATCGTCGCCAGGACGAGGAAGCCGACGTAGTCGGCCAGGGTGATCGTCGGCGACATGAACAGCCCGAACAGCACCTCCACGTTGCCCGCGATCGAGTGCGGCAGGTGGAGGAGACCGATGGTTCCGGTGACGATCAACACGAGTATCAGCCGACTCGTCGTCTCCTGTGCCGCGGTGATCAGCCACGCCAGGAGCCCCATCAGCCAGCCGGCGAAGACGCCGCCGACGAACAGCCAGGGCAGGTCGTGTGAGACGAGCTTGGTGGCGATCGTCTCGAACGCCGCCGGCGTCACGACACCCAGCTCCGGCATCAACAGGATCACGAGCAGGGTGAACAGCAACCCGCCGACGAGGTTGCCGACGTAGACGAGCCCCCAGAGCCGGCCCAGATCGCGAAGGGACGCCTGCCCGTCGAGGACGGGGATCACCGCCAGCGTGGTGTGTTCGGTGAACAGCTCCGACCGGCCGAGGATCACGAACATGAACCCGATGGAGTAGACGCTCGCCAACAGCAGTTCGGTGGTGAGATCGCCGAAGCCCGCGGGCGAGAGCGTCAACACCACCGCCATCATCAGCGGGCCGAAGCCGATGTCGAGGCCCGCGGACAGCCCGGAGAGCAACAGCCCGGACCGCTCGCGGTTCATCTCGTGGAGCGCGCCCTCGAGGATCGTATCGAGGACGTTCCGGGAGGTCTTCTGCTCGGTCGGGACGTCGGTGCGCTGGTCTGACACGGTTCGCTCGGACGTCTCTGGCGCTATCACCCAAAGCTTTCCATCGGGACGACCCCGACTGCGGATCGACTCCCGGCGGGAGCCGCCCCGCTCGATCCGTATAAGTCGCCGGCGACCGAGCGGGGACTCGTGCGCTTCGATCACGCCGGCATCGCCACGCGCGACGCCGCCGACCTCGCCGACCTGTTCGCGGAGCTGTTCGAACGGCCGGTCGTCCACGAGGAGACGTTCGACGGGATGCGGGTGGTCTTCCTCGAACTGGCCGACGGCGGGTACCTCGAACTGCTCGAGCCCGCCGAGGGCGGGACCATCGCCGACTACCTCGACCGCGAGGGACCGGGGATCCACCACGTCGCGCTCGCGACCGACGACCTCGCGGGGGCGCTCGACCGCGCCCGCGACCTCGGCGTCGACCTCGTCGACGAGGAGCCCCGGCCCGGCGCGTGGGGCCACGAGGTCGCGTTCCTCCACCCCCGGTCGACCGGCGGGGTGCTCGTCGAGTTCGTCGAGGAGTGATCCGCGCGCAACGTGTGTCGTCTACGTGCCGTCGGCGTCGACGCCGTCCGCGAGTTCGGCCGCGATCCCGGTGTAGCCGGCCGGGGTCAACGCCCGGAGTTCCTCGCGGACGGCCGGGTCGACGTCGAGGTCGTCGAACAGCGCCCGGAAGTCCTCCAGGGTGACCCGCGACCCGCGGGTGAGCTCTTTGACGCGCTCGTAGGCGTCGGTGTCGCCCTCCCGCCGGAGGATCGTCTGGACCGCCTCCCCGATGACCTCGGGGGTCGCCTCCAGCTCCTCGCGCATGACGACCTCGTTCGGGACCACCTTCGAGAGCCCGTCCACAGCCTTCGAGTAGCCGATCAGACAGTGTGCGAAGGCGGCCCCGACGTTGCGCTTCACGGTCGAGTCCGAGAGGTCGCGCTGGAGCCGCGAGGTGGTCACGTAGTCGGCGAGGAACCGCAGGTCGGCGTTGGCCTTCGAGAGGTTCCCCTCGCTGTTCTCGAAGTCGATCGGGTTCACCTTGTGGGGCATCGTCGACGACCCGGTCTCGCCCTCGACGGCGCGCTGGCCGAGGTAGCGGTCGGAGACGTACAGCCAGGCGTCGAGATCGAGATCGAGGAGCACGTCGTTCACCCCGGACAGGGCGTCGAAGAGCGCGGCGAGGTCGTCACACGGGTTCACCTGCGTCGCGAGCGGCGTGTGATCGAGCCCGAGCCCCCGGACCACGGAGCGGGAAACGCCCTGCCAGTCGACGTCCGGGTAGGCGGCGACGTGGGCGGCGTACGTCCCGGACGCCCCGGCGAGCTTGCCCGAGAGGCCGTCGACCGCGGCCTCGACGCGGCCGAGGGTCCGACCGAGTCGCGCGGCGTAGACGGCCATCTCCTTGCCGAACGTCGTCGGCGTCGCCGGCTGGCCGTGCGTCCGCGCGAGCATCGGCGTGTCGCGGTGCTCGTGGGCCAACTCGACGAGCGCGTCGCGGACCTCGCGGACCGCCGGCACCAGCACCTCCCTCACGGCCGGCTCGATCAGGACCCGGTGAGCGAGGTTGTTGACGTCCTCGCTCGTGAGCCCGAAGTGGATCCACGGGAACAGCGCCGTCGGGTCCGCGAGCGTCCCGTCCTCCCCCAGCCCCTCCAGCCGTATCCGGAGGAAGTACTCCACCGCCTTCACGTCGTGGTTGGTCGCGGCGTAGCCCTCCGCGCCCTCGACTTCCAGGTCCTTGATCAGCCTCGCGTCCTCCGCAGCAAACGATCCGTAGAGGTCGCGCAGGGCTCCAGCTTCCCCCTCCTCGAGCGCGATCGGGGTCGCCGCCAGTTCGGCCAGTTCGATCAGGTACTCGACCTCCACGCGGGTCCGCGCCCGCATGAGCGCCGCCTCGCTCGCGTACGGCGAGAGCGGCGCGGTTCGGCCGGCGTACCGCCCGTCGAGCGGCGAGACCGCCGTGAGCGGGTCCGCGCGTGAGAGTCCGGGGATCGGGTCGTCGGTCATGTCCGCGAGTGTCCCCGGAGCGCGCAAAAGCGTGTCGATGGCGCTACCCACGGAAGTGTATACTCCCGCGCCGGCACCGGCCGTCACACCGCGTTCTTATCCTCGATCGTGTATATCCGTCCGACGACGACCGTAACCGATAAACGCGGCCGCTC
Organism: Halorubrum sp. 48-1-W; assembly: GCF_003287355.1. Taxonomy (GTDB): domain Archaea; phylum Halobacteriota; class Halobacteria; order Halobacteriales; family Haloferacaceae; genus Halorubrum. The sequence continues at coordinate 63,411 of NZ_QMIM01000020.1, read as the reverse complement.
GGAGGGATCGGACATGAAGATCGCCGGACTCGCCAGCAACCGGGGACGAAACCTGCGACACATCGCCGACGTCGCGCCGGCGGGCGCGGAGCTGTCGGTCGTCCTGACGAACCGCGAGGGCGCGCCGGTCATCGAGGCCGCCGCCGAGCGCCGGATCCCGACCGAAGTCGTCGCCCGCGAGGAGGGCGAGTCGCGGGAGCGCCACGAGCGCCGGATCCTCGACCGGTTGGCGGATTACGACTTCGACCTCGTCTGTCTCGACGGCTACATGCGGGTGCTCACCGACGAGTTCCTCGAGACTGCCCCGACGACCCTGAACGTCCACCCGTCGCTTCTGCCGGCGTTCCCCGGTACCGACGCCCACGAGCAAGTGCTCGAGGCGGGCGTCAGGACGACCGGCTGTACCGTCCACGTCGTCACCGAGGCGGTCGACGACGGCCCGATCCTCACCCAGGAGCCGGTCCCGGTCTACGCCGACGACGACGCCGCGTCGCTGAAGGAGCGCGTCCTCCACGAGGCGGAGTTCACGGCGTACCCCCGGGCGATCCGATGGTTCTCCGAGGGCGCGGTCGAGGTCGAGACGGACGCCGACGGGGTCCCCGAGTCGGTCCGGATCGACGGCGACACCGGCGGCTCCTTCCCGGCCCGGCGGTTCGTCTCGGAGGACCGCGCCGACACGCTGCGCTACGGCGAGAACCCCCATCAGGACGCGGCGCTGTACGCCGACCCCGCCTGCGAGGAGGCGAGCGTCGTCGGCGCGGCGGAGTTGAACCCCGGCTCGAAGGGGATGGGATACAACAACTACAACGACGCCGACGCCGCGCTCGGCCTGATCAAGGAGTTCGACGAGCCGGCAGCCGCCGTGATCAAACACACCAACCCCGCCGGCTGTGCGATGAGCGACACCCTCGCGGACGCGTACGACAGGGCGCTCCGGACCGACGCCAAGTCGGCGTTCGGCGGGATCGTCGCCCTGAACCGGCGGTGCGACGCCGACACCGCCGAGGCGATCGCGGAGTCGTTCAAGGAGGTCGTCGTCGCCCCCGGCTACACCGACAGCGCGCTCGACGTGCTCACCGAGAAGAAGAACCTCCGCGTGCTCGACGTGGGGGCGCTCGGCGACGGGGACGAGCGCTTCTCGGAGCGCTTCGTCGAGAAGCCGATCGTCGGCGGGCGGCTCGTCCAGGAGCGCGACCTCCAGTCGCCGACCGCAGTCGACCTCGAGGTCGTCACCGAGCGCGAGCCGACGGACGAGCAGGTCGAGACGATGCTGTTCGCGTGGCGGACCCTCAAACACGTCAAATCGAACGGGATCCTGTTCGCGACCGGCACCGAGACGGTCGGCGTCGGCATGGGCCAGGTCTCCCGCGTCGACGCCGTCACGCTCGCAGCGATGAAAGCCGAGAAGGACGCCGACGGGAAGTCGGCCGAAGGCGCGGTGATGGCCTCGGACGCGTTCTTCCCGTTCCCGGACGCGATCGAGGAGGCCGCGGAGGCCGGGATCGAGGCCGTGATCCAGCCCGGCGGCTCCGTCAACGACGAGGACGTGATCACTGCCGCCGACGACCACGACATGGCGATGGCGTTCACTGGGTCGCGTTGCTTCCGGCACGACTGATAGTGATTATTGCGATTATTTTCGTGACCACGTCACAAATATCGGTGTTTCAGGCCGTTTGATAGTCGTCTCGTTCCAGTATAGCGGTAAAGAGTCGCAATAATCACTATGAGCCGCCTACGGCTCGGCTTCCCCCAGTAACCCGTCGACCAACCCACGGAGCGTCGCGAGCGGGTACTGCCCGGGCGCGGTCGCATCCGCTGTGTCGACGGGCGCGTACCCGATCCGCGAGCCGTACACGGGGGCCACGGCGCGGGTGTGTCTCCCGGGCTCACCCATACACATCGTCGCGACGCGGTGGCCCGCTGTGGTCGCCTCGTGGGTGGCCCGCAGCATCGCGAGCGCGTCCTCGCGGGCGTTCGCGGTGGTCGCCAGCTTCCCCACGTCCCCCTCGCCCGCCGCGTCCGCGAGCAGGTCGGTGAGCGTTCCGACCTCGGGCGTCGACTCGAAGTCGTGGACGGAGGCGATCACCGACACGCCCTCGTCGCGAGCGCTCTCGCGCAGGGCGGTCGCGTGCGACCGCTCGCCGGCCGGCGCGTTCCCGCGGAGCGCGGCGAGTTCGACGTCGACCGCGACGACCGCGTCGTGTGTGATAGCCTCCGCCAGCGCGCCGTACCGGCCGAGGTCGTCCGCCTCCCCGCCCTCCCACCCTGCGCGGTTCGTGACGACGAGCGGGAGCGTGCCGTCGTAGTCCGCGAGCTGCGCCAACGGGTCGTCGGCGAGGTCCATACGGAACTCCACGGCGTCGGCCGTCTCGCGAGCACGCGGCTCCGCGGAGAGGTCGCCGGTGCTCGCCGTGAGAACGAACTCCTCGAACATGCTCGGGCCTTCGACGGTGGGGGACTTAGCTTCCCCCGTCCGGCCGGCGGTCGTCGTCGGCCCCGTCGTGAATGGGCTCGTCGTCGTCAGCGCCGTCGTGAATGGGCTCGTCGTCGTCGGTGACGGTCGACTCGCTGTCCTGCGGCTCGCTCCGCGTCGTCCGGAGCACCCCGGCGACGACCGCGAGGCCGCCGCCGACGAGCAGGACGGCGGAGAGCGCATCGAGCCCGCCGCCGACGCCGTCCGCGCCGAGCGCGAGGATCGCGACCCCGAGCGCCGTCACCGCGAGTCCGCGGAACCGGTCGGGCGTCAGCCGGCGACCGGCGACCGTCCGGGGCGACCCCGTCCCCGCGAGCAGGTACGCGACGCCGGCGAGCCCACAGCCCGTCCCGGCGACGAGGAGGGCGGGGCTGTCGCTCCCGGCGCCGGTCGTGACGAGGAACCAGCCGGCGACGGCGACGAGCGAGACGCCGGAGAGGAGGTCGCGGGAACGGGACATGGTCGTGGAGTCGTGTCCGGTCGGTGAGAAGCGAGCGGTTCGACCCGCGCTTACGCGACGAGACCGTCCTCGGCCTCGAGCAGTTCGTGGTAGCGGTTGCGGATCGTGACCTCGGAGATGTCCGCGACCTCGGAGACGGCGGCCTGCGTCGTCTTCTCGTTGGTGAGGAGGGCGGCGGCGTAGACGGCGGCGGCCGCGAGCCCGACCGGCGACTTCCCGCTGTGGACGCCCTTCTCCTTGGCGTTCTTCAAGAGGCTCTTCGCGCGCATCTCCGACTCCTCGGAGAGCTCGAGGTCGGAGGCGAACCGCGGGACGTACTGTTCGGGGTCGGCGGGCTTGACCTCGAGTTTGAGCTCGCGGACGACGTAGCGGTACGTTCGGGCGATCTCCGCCTTCTCCACGCGGGAGACGTCGGCGATCTCGTCGAGGCTCCGGGGGACGCCGGCCATCCGGGCGGCAGCGTAGACACACGACGTCGAGACGCCCTCGATGGACCGGCCGGGAAGCAGGTCCTCGTCGAGCGCGCGGCGGTAGATGACGGAGGCGGTCTCGCGGACGTTGTCGGGGAGCCCGAGCGCCGAGGCCATGCGGTCGATCTCGCCGAGCGCCTGCTTCAGGTTGCGCTCTTTGGAGTCGCGCGTCCGGAACCGCTCGTTCCACTTGCGGAGCCGTTGCATCTTCTGCCGCTGGCGCGCGCCGAGCGAGCGGCCGTACGCGTCCTTGTCACGCCAGTCGATGTTCGTCGACAGCCCCTTGTCGTGCATCGTGTTGGTCGTGGGCGCGCCCACGCGGGACTTCTCGTCCTTCTCGCGGGAGTCGAACGCGCGCCACTCCGGCCCGCGGTCGACCGAGTCCGCCTCGACGACGAGCCCGCAGTCCGCACACACCGTCTCGCCGTGCTCCTCGTCGTTGATGACCTGGCCGTCACACTCGGGACAGCTCAGCGTCTCGTCGGTACGTTCCGATTCCTCCTCCGTCTCCCCACGGGTGCGACTCCCCCGGGCATGTAGTCGTTCGGTCATAGCGCTCTGTCCCCCGGTTTAATCGAGAACGCCCGGGAGCAGTCTTGTTCGGTAGACGGGTGAACGTAACTTAAAAGGCCCGGAACGTGTCGCCGCGCTGCCGACGAATGAACACGATCGATCACGACGTATTTCGGCAGCGGGGTCCCCGCCCGTTCGACGCCTCGCCGTCCGACGACCTTTCGCTCGTCGACGCCTCGCCACGATCCGAACGTTTTCGAGCAGTGGGGGCGAACCCGGCATCGATGACCGAACCCCGCGTCGTCTCGCTCGCGCCGAGCGCGACCGCGACCCTCGCCGCGCTCGGCTCAGCCGAGTGCCTGGTGGGCGTCACCCACCACTGCGATCCCCCGTCGGACGCCGGGTCGGCACACGGAACCGACCCCGTCGCCGTCGGCGGCTGGGTCACCCCATCGCTCGACCGGGTCGTCGACCTCGACCCGGACGTGGTGTTCACGAGCGACGCCCTCCAGGCCGACGTCGCCGACGACTGCCGAGATCGGGGGCTCGCCGTCGACCACCGCGAACCGGCCACGCTCGAGGACGTGCTCGCGGACTTCCGGGGGATGGCTCGAGCGATCGACCGACCGGACGCTGGCGAGAGGCTGGTCGCCGACGCCCGCGAGCGGCTCGCGGCGGTCGCCGACGCCACCGCGGACGGCCCCCGTCCCGTCGTCTACTGCGAGGAGTGGTCCGACCCGCCGATGGCCGCGGGCAACTGGGTCCCCGACGCGGTCCGGGCTGCCGGCGGCCGCTATCCGTTCGTCGAGGCGGGCGAGCGGTCCCGCGAGGTCGACCCCACCGCCGTCGCTACCGCCGACCCCGACCACGTCGTGGTCCACGTCTGCGGACGCGGCGACCGGGTCGACCCCGCGGCCGTCGCCGACCGGGACTGGATCGACGCGCCGGTCCACGTGATCGACGACTCGCTCCTGAACCAGCCGAGTCCCGCACTGCTCGACGGGATCGAGCGACTCGCGGGGCTGTTCGGCGTCGAAGGCTATTCGTGACCCCACGACCGACCCCCGGTATGCGAGTCGGCGTCGGCAGCGGCAACCCGGTGAAGCGACGCGCGGTCGAACGGGCGCTCGAGGCGGTCGAGGCGCACGAAACGCTCGGACCGAGCGATTTTCCCCGCGTCGACTCGGAGGGAGTCGCCTCCATTCACGTCGACGCCGTTCCGGTCGCCTCCGGGGTGAGCGAGCAACCGACCGGCCACGCCGAGACCGTCGCCGGCGCGGAGAACCGCGCGGCGGCCGTCATCGAGGCGGGCGGGTACGACCTCGGCGTCGGCCTCGAGGGCGGCGTGGCCCGGTTCGAGGGCGTCGACGGCCTCTTCCTCGTGATGTGGGCGGCGGTCGACGACGGCGACCGCGTCGGTCGCAGTACCGGTCCGAGCCTCCGGCTCCCCGACGGCGTCGCTGGCCGCGTCGAGGGCGGCGCGGAGCTCGGCCCCGTCATGGACGACGTGCTCGACACCACGGGCGTCGCGAGACGCGGCGGGGCCGCCGGCGCCCTGACGAACGGCGGGATCGACCGCGCCGGAGCGCTCGCGGACGCGGTCGTCGGGGCGCTCGGCCCGTTCGTCTCCGACCTGTACTGACGGGGGATCTCCCCGACACGGGATCGGGTCCGACGGCGGGATCGGGTCCGACGGCGGGAGCGCCCCCGGGTTCGAGGTTCGTACCGAAACGGCCAGCAGGTGGCGGTCACGAGGGGCCGTCCGGCGACGAAACCGCACGATAGCGGGGCGTTAACCTGGTCTACCAACCGCCTTTTGCGGACGCGCGTCCAGCGTAGAGACATGAGCACGGCACGCGTCGCGTCCGTCGCGGTCGAACCGACTGGCCTCTCCGAGAAACAGCTCCGGATCCTCGAGTACCTCCGGTCCAACGCGGACGACCGGACCTACTTCAAATCGCGGCTGATCGCCGACGAGCTCGACCTCTCCGCGAAGGAAGTCGGCGCGAACATGGGCGCCGTCGCCGACGCGGCCGTCGACATCGACGTCGAGAAGTGGGGCTACTCGTCCGGCACGACGTGGATGGTGACGGCGTAGCGGCTCCTGCGGGGACGGGCGGGGTCGACTACAGAGAATACAGGAGAGAGCCCACGACTTCAGTCGTGGGAGGAGGTCAAGGGTCGTAGCTGACGAGCGAGGCTGCGTCGTCGGCGAACGCGACCGCGTCGGCGTCGAAGGAGTCGGCGTACCGGACGACGAGCGTCAACAGCCGCTCCGGCTCGGTCAGCGTGTAGCCGTCGGTACGGTCGAGGAGGTCCGCTGTGGCCAGTTCGCCCGCCGCCGCACTTATTGTCGGCCGGGAGACGCCGAGGGCGTCGGCGAGTTCCGCGCCGGTCGCGTCGGGGTCCGACAGCAGTCCGAGGACCATCCCCCGCGGCGTCTCCCGGCGGAGGTAGCCGAGCGCCCGCTTGTCGAGGTCGTCGAACCGGCCCGCCGGGAAGTACCGGCGGTAGTCGGCGTCCTTTCGCGACTCGATCTCGCCCGCCTCCTCGAGCTTCCGGAGGTGGTACTGGGCCTCACCGGTACCGAGCCGGAGGTCGTCACGGAGCTTCGAGAAGTGTGCGCCCGGCGTCGAGGGGACGTACCCCCGGATCGCCTCCCGGGTCTCGTTCCCGTCGTCCGCGGCGCTCGCGGACCCGACGAACGGGGCGGCGGCTCCGACCGCGGCGAACCGCCGGAGCGTCCGGCGCTTCCGTTCGTCGACCTCCTCGGTCATCACCCGTGGTAAGCGGGTACACAGGAAAAGCGCTTCGTTCGGGTCGACGCCAGGGAAGGATGCGACGGCGGACGACTCAGGTCTCCTCGGCCGGCTCGACTTCGCCCTCGGGGACCTCCTCGTCCATCTCCTGGATGACCTCGTCGGCCGACCTGATGTTCGCGCCCGCGTCCCCGGATTTGACCGCCTCGGCCTCCTTCTCGAGCTCCTCGACGTCCATCTCCGCGGACTCCTCGATCTGGCCGAGGATCTCGTCGATGTCGTCGAGCCCGAGCATCTTTCGGGTGTCGTCGTCGAACTCGAGCCCCTCGAGCCCCTCCATCTCCTGGACGTCGGAGCCGGAGAGCGCCTTGCCGTAGCGGCCGACGAGGCTCGTGAGCTCTTGGGGGAGGACGAACGTCGTCGACTCGCCCTTGCCGATCTCCGCGAGCGTCTCCATGCCGCGCTCGATGATGGCGCGTTCGCCCATCGATTCCGCGGAGCGCGCGCGCAGCACGGTCGATATCGCGTCCCCCTGCGCCTCGAGGATCTGGCTCTGTTTTTCCCCCTGTGCGCGGATGATGTTCGACTGTTTGTCACCCTCGGCCTGCTCGACGGCGGAGCGGCGTTCCCCCTGCGCTTCGAGGATCATCGCCCGCCGCCGCCGCTCGGCGGAGGTCTGCTGTTCCATCGCCTGCTGGACGTCCTTCGAGGGGTTGACCTCGCGGACCTCGACGCTCTCGACGCGGATCCCCCACTCGTCGGTCGGCTCGTCCAGCTCCTTGCGGATCTTCGCGTTGATCTCCTGGCGTTTGTTCAGCGTGTCGTCGAGCTCCATGTCGCCGAGGACGGCCCGGAGCGTGGTCTGCGCGAGGTTGGAGGTCGCGTTCTTGTAGTCGTCGACCTCGAGGAAGGCCTTCTTCGCGTCCATCACCTTGATGTACACCACGGCGTCGGCGGTCACCGGCGAGTTGTCCCGCGTGATCGCCTCCTGACGGGGCACGTCCAGCGTCTGCGTCCGCATGTCGAACGCGTACGTCCGCGAGACGAACGGCGGGATGAAGTTGATGCCCGGCTCGAGCAACTTTCGGTACTCGCCGAACACCGTCAGCGCCTCCTTGTCGTAGGCGTCGACGATCGCGACGGACTGCCAGAGCGTGACGATCACCAACAGCAGAAACAGGAGGCCGACGCTCACCAGCCCGAAACCGAATTGGAGGGGAAGTGGATCCATACCATGGATTGGGCCATCGGACGTTTAACAGTTCGCCCGCCGACCCGCCTCGAAGCGACCGGGCTTCGACCGGTACCGTCACGAGGATAACAAACCCTAAAAGCGGGGTCGTCGACCGATCCGGTATGTCTCTGCGGGTCGGTCGGCTGGGCCTCGCCGACGCGGTCACCGTGGCGAACGCCGCGGTCGGCTTCCTCGCGGTCGTCGCGGCCACCGTCGACGTCGCGCTCGCGGCCCGACTGATCCTGTTGGCCGCCATCGCCGACGGGCTCGACGGGGTGGTCGCCAGACACCGCGGGTCGACGCCGGCGGGGCAGTACCTCGACTCGCTCGCGGACGTCGCCTCCTTCGGCGTCGCGCCCGCGGCCCTCGTCGCGATGGTCGTGCTCGAGGCCGATCCGACCGCCGGCGACACCCTCCTCGTCGCGTCCGGGGTCGGGGCCGCCGCCCTCTTCGTCGCGATGGCGGTCGCCCGCCTCGGACTGTACACCGCCTACGACAGCGACAGCCGGGAGACGGTCGGCGTGCCGACGACGCTCGCAGCGACGGTCATCGCTGCGGCGGTGCTCGCGGGCTACACCGCCCCGGTACCGCTCGTCGTCGCCACTGCGGTCTTCGCGGTGCTCATGGGGTCGACGGTGACGTACCCGGACCTCCACGCGCAGGACGCGCTCGTGATGGGGTTCGTCCAGACGGCGGTGGTACTGACGCCGGTCGCACACGCGCTCACGGACGCGCTTCCCGTCTGGATCGGCGAGGGGTTCGCGTTCGCGCTGTTGTTCCTCTCGGGCGGGTACCTCCTCCTGGGTCCACGGTTCTACTGGGGGGACGGGATCCGACCGCCCGAGGAGGCAGTCGATCGCGGATGAGTGGGCGGTCGCGGATGAGTGGGCGGTCGCGGATGAGTGGGCGGTCGCGGGTGAGTGGGCGGTCGCGGGTGAGTGGGCCGGTCCGTCCCGAATCTGGACGCGGACGGCTCCAACGGCCGGAAACGAAAACGAACGCGAGAACGGCGCGGAGCCGCCTACAGTAGGTCGTCGAAGTCCTTGTGGCGGGTGATGTCGACGCCCTCGTCGGTGACGACGGCGACGTTGATCCCGTTGCCGGACGCGAGGTCGCGCTCGACGGCGGACTGGATCGCCTTCGCTGCGATGGTTTTCGCCTCGTCGACCGTGACCTCGTCGTAGTACTCCTGTTCGAGGACGCCGAGCGCGTACTGCGAGCCGGAGCCGGTGACGGTGTACTCCTCCTCGGTGGTTCCGCCGAGCGCGTCGATGGAGTAGATGTGTGCGCCCTCGTCGTCGACGCCGCCCAGGATCGGCTGGACGATGAAGAACGCGCCCGTCCGGAGGAGGTTCCCGGTGAGCGTCGAGAGCGCCTCCATGGACATGTCCTTGCCGCGGCGGGCCTCGTAGAGGTTCGTCTCCGCTTTGAGCGTCGAGATGAGGTTCTGGGCTGCGGAGACGGAGCCCGCGATGGTGAGCGCGCCGCGGGGGTGGATCTTCTCGACCTTCTGGACGTCCTTCGAGGAGACCATCCCGCCGAGGGAGGCGCGCATGTCCGTCGCCATCACGACGCCGTCGGCGGTACGGATGCCGACCGTCGTCGTGCCGGTCTTCATCTCGCCCTCGCCGTCGGCCTGTACAGCACGGCGTTCGCTGTGTTCGAACTCGCCGAGTTCAGGCCCGAATACCGGCTGGTCGCGGCCGAGTTCGAGGGACGCCCCGTCGGAGAGATCGTCGGTCGGTGTTCGCATTACCGTCCAGTTGGCCCCTCGCGCTGATAAAGGCAACCCTTCGGGGACCGGCCGCCGGTTCCGACGACCATATCCCGGGCGCCGATCCGACGGGCGGAGCGGGGGCTCAGAGCGGGTGAAGGGGGACGGATACGGAGGAAAAACTGGCGCTCGGATTACTCCTCGACGTCCTCGATGGCCTCGCCGGTGGTCTCGACGAGCCGGTGGACCGGGATGTTGATGCCGAGTTGCTTGCGGGCGAAGACGGCCACGGGGAACGCGGAGATCCCGATGGCAACGGTCGCCTGGTGGAGGCCGAAGAGGGCCGCCGTGCGGATGCGGTCGAACATGGGTCTTCGATTCCCCGCAGTCGAGGGGCGTATATATACCTTGTGTCAGACGCGTCGGGATAACCCCGACGCTGTCGTGCGGTTTCGTTCGACGTTTTCGATATCAGATACGTTCGCGGGGAACCGGCGATCGACGCGTATCTCAGGCTCAGCGAATCCGGCTCGTTTCCATAACTTATGAGAATTCACCGGGACGCATGCGCCTACCTGTGGGTCGATCGGCGTCCGCGTCGCCGGGTATCGAACGGCTGTCCGTATCGCAGTGTATCGAACGGGCTATTAGGGGGCGACCACGTAGCGGGTGGCGTGCAGAACGTCACCGATCGCACGCGGAACCCGTTCGGGATGCAACCGGACTGCCCGTCGTTCGTCCCGGGATACGGCGACGCCAACGCCGACTTCCACGTGATCGGCGACCACCCCGGCGTCCACGGCGGGCTCGAGGACGGCGTCCCGTTCACGGGGGAGCCGTGGTCGCCGCGGTTCCTCGGCGCGTTGACCGACGGCGGTCTCCTCGCGTCGGTCGACAGGGGAGAGCCCGGCGAAGACGACGATCCCGACCCGGACGACGATCCCGACCCGGTCGACGATCCCGACCCGGTCGACGATCCCGACCCGGTCGACGTGGACCGGACGTTCCTCTCGTACCTCCACATGTGTCTGCCCGACGGGGAGCCCACGCCCGCGTCGTACGACGACATGGAACGGTACTTCGACGCGGAGCTCCGGGCCATCGCTGCGCACGTCCTCCTCCCGGTCGGTGCGAGGGCTACCGACCACGTCCTCCGGCAGTACACCGCCCGCGCTTGGAAGACCGACCTCGACATGGACGCGCTCCACGGCGAGGAACTGCTCGGGGCGGGCTGGCTCGTCCTCCCGATCAAAGACCCCGCGACGTGGGACGCCGGCGACGACGACGAGTTGATCGAGGCGCTCCGACGGCTCCAGTCGACCGACTTCCGGCGCGAGAGCGACCTCGGCCGATTCATCGCCGGCAACGACCCGTACCTCGTCAGGTGAGTCGAGGACGGTGTCGACAGCCTCGTACGCTCGGCCCCCACGACGCGGAAGCGTCGAATTCCGACCCGGATGCGAGGACGATATCTGACGTTCGTCTCAAATATCCCGGAACTCCACGTGGATCGGTGAGGTTCAGCCGTGACGTGTGGTTATATTTGTCGCCACTGCGCGAATTTTATACGATACTCGCATCGGTTTCGGTGGCGTCCGGAGCTCGGACGTCAGCCGCAGGACTGGTACTCCAACGCGCGGCTTGGTCAGGACCGGCCCGCGCGGGCCGGTTTTCCACGGGGTGGCCGTTCGGACGGCTCACTCCTCGAGCAACGCGTCGACGTACTGCCCGACGTGGTCGTCCATCCGCCGTTTGAACCCGTTTTGCCGTGCGAGCCGGTCGATCTCCCGGGAGACGTACGTGCCGTACTGGACCGCCTTCTTCTCGGCCGTGCGAACCGGTTCGGGAACGCGTCCGTTCGCGGCGCGCCGGAGCGCCACCTTCCGCTCGTCGGCCGTCGCGAGCAGGTCGCCCGGCAGCCGGAGCGCGGCGTCGACGACGCGGTCGTGTAAGAGCGGCGCGACCGGCTCGACGCCCGCGGCCCGTAGCGTGAGCACGTCGCGCTCGAGTTGACGGGGGAGCGTCCGGACCGTCTCGGTCCGCGCGCCTCGGACGGTGTCGGCGTCGACGCGGTGGTCGTCCGCGGGCGCTACCACCTTGCTGTAGCCGCCGAACAGCTCGTCTGCCCCCTGACCGACCGCCAGCCGGTCGACCCCGTCGGCTGTGGCCGCCTCCGCGGTCAGGTACAGCGGGACGGCGATGGTGAGGTCCATGGGGTTCCGCCGGCCGGTCGCGGCGGCGATCTCGGGGATCGCCCGCCGAAGGTCGTCGTGTGAGAGCTCGACGACCCGCAGGTCACGGTCCATCGCTGTCGCTGCCTCGCGGGCGGCTGCGACGTCGTGACACCCCTCGAAGCCCGCGACGTAACACGGCGCCTCCGGGACCGCGCTCGCGACGAGCGCCGAGTCGACCCCGCCCGAAAACGCCACGGCGAGCCGACCGCTCGAGGGGTCGGCGTCCTCGGCGGCGAACTCCTCGAGGGTCGTCGAGAGCGCGGCGTCGACGACAGCCTGCGCTGGGTCCGGGTCCGAGGCGGCGAACGTCGGAAGCGACCAACGGCGGTCGGCCCCCGACGCCGACACGACCGACCCGGCCGGGACCGGTTCCGGCTCCCGGAGGTCGCCCCGATCGAAGCTCCACGCGTCCGGATCGGTCGGGTCGGTCGCGCCGGCCTCGACGAACAGGGGCTGTCGTCCGAGCACGTCGCGGACGAGGACGCGGCCGTGAGCGTCCGGGTCCCCGTCGTCGTGTCCCCGGAGCGACGCCCTCGCGAGCGACCCGGCGAAACCGCGGGTCCCGGGAAGGGGGTCGCGGTCGCGGACCGCGCGGGCGACGAGCGTCGCGGACGCGCCGCGGAGACGGGTCCCGTCGCCCGGTGCGTCGGTCATCGCGTTCGCCCCGCCGTCGTCGACTCCGCCGTCATCGGAACTCGTTTATCGCCCGGAACGCGCGGCGTTTCGCCCCGCCGGCGAACTGTCGGAACGAGACGCGCCAGGGCGTGCGTTTCCCGACGACGCTGGTCCGGCCGTCGGCGATAGCGTCGAGGATCGCGTCGGCCGAGCGCTCGTCCGCACCGACCTCGGTGACCGCCTGGCCGACCATCTCGGAGATGTGCGCGTCGCTGCCGGCGGTCATCGGCAGGTTCCGGCGGACGGCGAACGTCTCCGCCTGGCGGTTCGCTCGCCCCGTGAAGAGCCGGGAGTTGTACACCTCGATCGCGTCGGCGTTCGCGAGTTGCTCTTCGGAGACGTGCGCGGCGACGCCGTGGCGCGTCTTTTGGAACGGATGCGGAACGACGGCGATCCCGCCGGCCTCGCGGATCCGGTCGAGCGTCTCGTCGAACGGGAGGCCGCTGGGAACGAGCTCGTCGATCCCGAACGCGAGCACGTGGCCCGCTGCGGAGGTCACCTCCATGCCGACGATCCCCACCAGCCCGTGCTCGGGGGCCATCTCGGCCGCCTCGATGCTCGCGTCGATCTCGTCGTGGTCCGTGACGGCGAGCGCGTCGAGGCCGACCGCGGCGGCCTGCTCTATGAGGAGGTCGACCGGGTCACGCCCGTCGTGGGACAGCGCCGAGTGGGAGTGCAGCTCGACCGATAGCACGCCCGACCGTTCGGGAGTCGGCTTAAAAAACGGCCCGGTCCGACGGGGCGACGTCCCGGCCACAACGAGCCACGTCCCGGCCACAACGAGCCACGTCCCGGCCACGACCGACACGCGTGGACTCGAGGGCGTCGTCCGGCACGCCCTCGATCCCGACAAGAACACGCTTAAGAACCCCGACGACGACCCCTCATACGGGAACAGCACAGCTGCGGATCCGACGCGCCGGGGTCTCTTCACCCACGGCTTGGGAACGTAGCGGTGCGCCGTCGCTCCGGCGACGCGGCTGAAGCGCTCGTTTCACGGGCGCTCGCCGGAACCGCTCGCGTTCGCGAGGGGTCCGAGAGTCGCGTCCCGCGGGGCACGGTCACGTACTCGCGGTTGTGCCGTTCCAACCTCAGACAATGGCACGAATGCACACGCGCCGTCGCGGTTCGTCCGGTTCGGACAAGCCGGCGACGGACGAGAACCCGGAGTGGAGCGACGTCGACGCCGAGGACATCGAGTCCCGCGTCGTCGAACTGGCGGAGCAGGGCGAGGACCCGAGCGTCATCGGCATCAAACTGCGCGACGAGGGCGTCAAGGGCGTCCCGGTGCCCGACGTCAAACTCGCCACCGGAAAGAAGCTCACCGAGATCCTCGAGGAGCACGACGCCGACCCCGACCTGCCCGAGGACCTGCGGCACCTGCTGGCCCGCGCGGTTCGCCTGCGCGAACACATGGCCGAGAACGGTCAGGACTACCAGAACAAGCGCGCGCTCCAGAACACGGAGTCGAAGATCCGCCGGCTGGTGAACTACTACCGCGGCGACGAACTCGACGAGGACTTCACGTACACCTACGAGAACGCCGCCGAACTCCTCGAGGAGTAACGACCGCACCGACGAACGCGGACCCGAACGAGACGAACACAGACCCGACCCCACCGACGACACACCCGTGACCGAGACCACCGCCGACTCCGCGCCCGCCCCCGACGCGCTCGCCGGCGTCCTCGCCGACGCGCCGTTCGTCCGGCTCGTCGCGACCGACGACGGCGACGCGCTCGCCGCGGCGGGAACGCTCGCCCGCGCGCTCCGCGAGCGTGGGGTGCCGTTCCAGGTCCGGATCGCCCGCGATCCGGTCCCCGACACTGCCGGCGACGACGTCGCGGTCACCCTCGGAGTCGACCGGGGCACACACGCGGTGCCGGGGGCGCGACGGCCCGCGAGCACGACCGCCTTCGCGGTCGCCCGCGAGCTGGGCGTCGAGCCCGACCCGGTGATCGCGTTGGCCGGCGTCGTCGCTGCGGGCTCCGTCCCCGGCACCGACGGCTCGGGCGACGCGCTCGAGGCCGCCGATCGCGCCGGCGCGGTCACCCGGCGTCCCGGCGTGGCGGTGCCGACCGCGGACCTGGCGGACGGGATCGCCGCCTCGACGCTCGTCCGGACGCCGTACTCCGGCGACGTCGAGGCGACCCGGGCCGCCCTCGCTGCGCTCGACCTCCCGGCGGAACTCGACGGCGACGCCCACAGGCAGCTCGCCTCGCTCGTCGCCGTGGACGTCGCCGGCGCCGAGGGAGCGAGCACGCGGAGCGCGTCATCGGTCGAGCGCGCGCTCCGGCCGTACGCGATCGACGCGGCGGCCGGCCCGTTCGAGACGGTCGGCGGCTACGCCGACGTCCTCGAGGCGCTCGCGCGAGAGGAGCCGGGGACGGGCGTCGCGCTGGCGCTCGCGAGCGAGCCGGGCGACGACCTCCGAACGGCCGCGGTCGACGCCTGGCGCTCCCACGGGACCGCTGTCCACCGTACCGTCGACGACGCGACGACCGGCCGGTACGACGGCTGTCTCGTCGCCCGCGTCGACGCGCCGGCGAGCACGCTCCCCACGGTCGCTCGGCTGATCCGGGACTTCCGGTCGCCGGAGCCCGTCGCGATCGCCGTCGACGAGTCGGCGGGACGGATCGCGGCGGCAGGGACCGGCGACCGCGGGATCGGCGACGCCTGCCGGTCGGCTGTCCGCGAGGCGGGCGGCGACGGCTGGGGGGACGAGACCCGCGGCGGGGTCGCCGTCGACGGGGACCCGACGGACGCGCTGGCCGCGCTCCGGGGGGCACTATGACGGGCGAGAGGCGCGCGGAGGCCGGCACCGACGCCTCCAGTGAGGCCGGCACCGACGGCTGCGGGAGCCGGACCGCAGTGGTCCGGACGACCCACGCCGACGCCGACCTCGTCGCGAGCGCGCTCGCGCCCGACGACACCGACTCGATGGCGGTACGCGTCGACGGCGACGCGATCGACTGCCGAATCGAGCGGCCGACGACGGGCGGGTTGCGCTCGACCGTCGACGACTACGTGGTGAACCTGCGGGTCGCGGATCGGGTCATCGAACGGGCTCGCGAACACCGGACCGTCGACGGGACGACCGCGGACGAGACGACAGGCGACGGGACGGCCGCCGACGGGGCGGACGCCCGAGAGACGAACATCCGAGAGACGGACACACGAGACGCAGACGCGGACACCGACACACGACACAACCCATGAGCGAACGATCAGTATCCAAGAGCAGAGAACAGAAGCGCTGGTACTCCGTACTGGCACCCGAACAGTTCGACCGCGCGGAGCTCGGCGAGACGCTCGCCGACGAGCCCGATCAGGTGATCGGCCGCACGATCACGACCACGCTTGGCGAGCTCACCGGCGACTCGAGCGCGAACAACACGAAGCTCACGTTCAAGATCACCGACGTGGGGAGCGACACGGCCTACACCGAGTTCATCAAGTACGAGCTGACGCGCGATTACCTGCGCTCGCTCGTCCGCCGCGGCGCCTCGAAGGTCGAGGCGTCGATCACGGTCGTGACGACGGACGACTACCGGATCCGCGTCCAGCCGGTCGCGCTGACGACGAAGAAGGCGGACCGCTCTCAGGAGAAGGCGATCCGGCGCGTCATGATCGACAAGGTCCACGCTGCCGCCGAGGAGCGCACCTTCGAGTCGTTCGTCGACGCGATCGTCGACGGCAACCTCTCGTCGGCGGTGTACGCCGACGCGAAGACGATCTACCCGTTGCGCCGCGTCGAGGTCCAGAAGCTGACCCTCGAGGCGCGTCCCGAGGAGATCGCCGCCGAGGAGGAGGCCGCCGTCGACGTCGACGCCGACGACGTCGCCGTCGGCGAGTAACCCGGCCGACGACGTCGCGGTCGACGTCGACACCGACGACGCCGCTGTCGGCGAATTCTTCGTTTATCATCCCGACGAGCGACGGTATCGGGAGGCGATCCCGGTTCCCCCCCCGAACCGACCGCACTCGACAGCGTAATGTACATGGTCGATCACGGTGTGACCGATGCGTGTAAGCGTGCTCGGAGCCGGGACCATGGGTCACGGAATCGCACAGGTCGCCGCGACGGCGGGCTACGACGTGACGATCCGTGACCTCGAGGAGGCGATCCTCGAGTCGGGGATCGCGTCGATCGAGTCGAACCTCCAGGGCGGCGTCGACAGGGACAAGCTGACCGACGCGGAGAAGGCGGCCGCCCTGGAGCGGATCGCCACGACCACCTCGCTGCCCGACGCCGTCGCCGACGCGGACCTCGTCGTCGAGGCGGTCCCCGAGGACATGGGCCTGAAACGGGACACGTTCGAGGAGGTGGCCGCCCACGCGCCGGCGGAGGCGGTGCTCGCGACCAACACCTCCTCGCTCTCGGTCACCGCGATCGCGAGCGTCCTCGACCGACCCGAGCGGGCCGTCGGTCTCCACTTCTTCAACCCCGTCCACATCATGGGGCTCGTCGAGATCGTCGTCGGCGAACGGACGGACGAGGAGACGCTCTCGACTGCGACGGAGTTCGTCGAGGCGATCGGGAAGGAACCGGTGACGGTCACCGACTCGGCCGGGTTCGCCTCTTCGCGGCTCGGCGTCGCGATCGGCGTCGAGGCGATCAGAATGCTCGAGGAGGGCGTCGCGGGGCCGCGCGACGTCGATACTGCGATGGAGCTCGGCTACAACCACCCGATGGGTCCGATCGAGCTCTGTGACGTGGTCGGGCTCGACGTCCGCTTGGACATCCTCGAGTACCTCCGCGAGGAGCTCGGTGAGCGCTTCCGCCCGCCGCAACTGCTCAAACGCAAGGTCCGTGCCGGCAAGCTCGGGCGGAAGTCCGGCGAGGGATTCTACGTCTGGGAGGACGGCGAGGTCGTCGGCGTGAGCGGCGAGCGGGGTGGCGACTGATGGCGGGGACGCCGACCGAGGCTGCGGCGGCGGACAGCGGGACGGTGTCGGCGTCGGTGGGCGACCGCGTGGAGGGCGTCGCGACGGTGACGCTCTCGCGGCCCGAGGCGCGAAACGCGCTCGACGCGGAGCTCAGGGCGGACCTCATCGCGGTGTTCGAGGCCGTCGCGGACGACGACGCGGTCCGGGTCGTCGTGGTGACCGGCGACGACGAGGGCGGCGCGTTCGTCGCCGGCGCGGACGTGACCGAGCTCCGCGAGCGCGACGCGCTCGAACAGCGCGCAGCGAGCGAACGGCCGCGGGTCTTCGAGCACGTCGCGGACTGCCCGAAGCCGGTCATCGCCCGCGTGAACGGCCACGCGCTCGGCGGGGGACTCGAGCTCGCGATGGCCTGTGACGTCCGGATCGCAGCCGAGGGCGGAAAGCTCGGCCAGCCCGAGATCAACCTCGGGATCATCCCCGGCGGCGGCGGCACACAGCGGCTCCCCCGACTCGTGGGGACGGGACAGGCGATGAAGCTGATCTGTTCGGGCGAGCTCCTCGACGCGACGACAGCCGCG
This sequence comes from Halorubrum sp. 48-1-W, assembly GCF_003287355.1. GTDB lineage: Archaea > Halobacteriota > Halobacteria > Halobacteriales > Haloferacaceae > Halorubrum. The sequence continues at coordinate 45,408 of NZ_QMIM01000020.1, read as the reverse complement.
GAGATGGGGATCGTCGAGGAGGCGTATCCCGCGTCGGAGCTCGACGACCGCGTCTACGACCTCGCCGGGTCGATGGCCGAGAAGAGCCCGGTCGCACTCGAGTTCGCGAAGACGGCGGTCAACGCGAGCGAGCGCATGGACCTCGAGGCCGGGATCGACTACGAGGCCGAGCTGTTCGCCCAGCTGTTCGCGACCGCGGACAAGGACGAGGGGATCGACGCGTTCCTCGAGGACCGCGAGCCGGAGTGGGAGGGTCGGTGACGCCCTCGGGGGACGTTCGGTTCGGACCCTCGGGGGACGTTCGGTTCGGACCCTCGGGGAGTTCGCTCCCGACCGCCGAGGGGACGGATCCGGATCCCGATACGCTTTCCCCCTCGGACCGAAACCCGGGACTATGCGAGACGCCTACGTGGTCGGCGCCGGGCAATCGTCGTTCGGCTCGTTCCCCGAGGAGACGTACCTCACCCTGTTCGACGACGCCTTCGACGCGGCGCTCGGGAGCGTCGACGGCGAGTTCTCCCCCGACGCGATAGACGAGGCGTTCCTCGGCACCCTCGGCGTCGGTGGCCGACAGATCGGGTTGAGCGGGCCCGCCGTGACCGAACACCTCGGGCTCCACGGCGTGCCGACGACCCGGGTCGAGAACGCGTGTGCCGCGAGCGGCTTCGCCTTCCGGCAGGCGGTCACTGCCGTCAAGTCGGGGCTCGTCGACGTCGCCCTGGCGGGCGGCTACGAGGTGATGACGGACGCCAGCTCCGATCACACCCGCTGGTGGCTCGGCGTCAGCGGCGAGACCGAGTGGGAGCGCACGAGCGGCACGACGTTCGCCGGGGTGTACGCCCAGATGGCGAGCGCGCACATGGACGAGTACGGGACGACCGCCGAGGACCTGAGCCGCGTCGCCGTGAAGAACCACGCGAACGGTGCGAGGAACCCGAAGGCGCACCTCGGGTTCGAGTGCTCGCTCGAGGACGCCGTCTCCGCTCCAAGCGTCGCCGACCCGCTGAACCTCTACCACTGCTGTCCGACCACCGACGGGGCGAGCGCGACCCTCGTCGCGAGCGAGGCGGTCGCCCGCGAGGTGAGCGACGCCCCCGTCCGCGTCGCCGGCGCGGGCGCGGCGAGCGGGCGGGTCGGGCTGTTCCAGCGGGAGTCGCTGACGAGCGTCCCGGCGAGCGTCACCGCGGGCGAGAGAGCCTACGAGGCTGCGGGGATCGCCCCCGACGACCTCGACTTCGCCGAGGTCCACGACTGCTTCGCCATCGCCGAGCTGCTCGCGTACGAGGACCTCGGGTTCTGCGAGCGCGGCGAGGCCGGCCGGCTCCTCCGGGAGGGCGTCACCGATCCCGACGGGGAGCTCCCGGTCAACACCTCCGGCGGGCTCAAATCGAAGGGGCACCCCATCGGCGCGACCGGAACCGGCCAGGTCGTCGAGGCGTTCGAACAGCTCCGCGGGGACGCGCACGTCCAGGTCGACGACCCGAGGTACGGGCTGACACACAACGTCGGGGGGAGCGGGGGCGGCGTCACCGTCCACGTGTTCGAACGGGGTGAGCTCGCGTGAGGGGGATCGCCGCCGCCGGGGCGTACGTGCCCCGGTTCCGGCTCCCGGCCGAGGAGCTCGCGTCGGCGTGGGGGACGAGCCACGCGAGCGGAATCCGGCGAAAGGCGGTGCCGGCTGTCGACGAGGACGCCCTGACGATGGCCGTCGAGGCTGCCGAGCGCGCGCTCTCGAGCGACGCGGTCGACCGCGACGAGCTGACGCTCACGGCCGTGGCGACGACGACCCCTCCGGCCGAGGAGGGCGAGTTGCTCCCGCGGCTCGTGCGGGCGCTCGCGCTCCCGAAGTCGGTCGAGACGGCGACGGTCGGCGGCCATACGGCGGCGGGAGCCGAGGCGCTCTCGCGGGCGCTCGACGCCGAGGGGCCGGCGCTCGTCGTCGTCGCCGACTGTCCGGAGGGCGACCCGGCCGAAGGCGACCACCCGCTCGGGGCGGGCGCGGCGGCGTTCGTCGTCGACGACGACCCGTCCGCGCCGGTGACCGGCACCGCCTGGCACACCGAGGAGACGCCGGGGGTCCGGTTTCGCGAGCGCGGCGGGGAGGAGGTGGACTCGCTCGGGGTCACGACCTACCAACGGAACGCGGTCCGCGAGGCGGTGACGGACGCCGTCTCGTCGCTCCCGGTCGACCCCGCGGACGTCGACGCGGCCGCGGTCCACCAGCCGGACGGCCGGTTCCCGTACCGGGCGACCGCCGACCTCCCGGTTTCGAACGAGGCGGTCTCTGCGGGGACCGTCGTGGACCGGATCGGCGACGCCGGCGCCGCCACGGTCCCGCTCGGACTGCTCGCAGCCCTGGACGACGCGGACGCCGCCCTCGACGGCGACGCCGAAAGCGACGCGAACGCCGAAAGCGACACGGACGCAGAAAGCGACGCGGACGACGCCGGCGACGTCGAGAACGAGCCGAACGGCGCCGGGCCGTCGATAGCGGCCTTCTTCGGCGGCGGTACCGCGGTCGCGGTCGCGGTCGAGGGCGGTCTCGCCGTCGAGGGGATCGCCGACCTCGACGGCGGGGCGACGATCGACTACGTCTCGTACCTCCGCGAGCGGGGGTACGTCGTGGACGGCGAGGTCGCGGGCGGCGGCGCCCACGTCAGCCTGCCGAACTGGCGGCGGTCGCTCGACCAGCGCTACCGGCTCGTCGCGGGGGTCTGTCCCGAGTGTGGTAGCGTCAGCTTCCCGCCGGAGGGGGCCTGTCAGTCGTGTCGCTCGCGGGTCGAGTTCACGGAGTTCGAGGCCCCGCGGACCGGGACGGTCCGGGCGCTGACGGTCATCGGCCAGGGCGGCGCGCCGCCGGAGTTCGCGGAGCTCCAGCAGCGCGACGGCGCGTACGCCGTGGCGATCGTCGAACTCGACGCCGACGCTGGACGCGTCCGGCTCCCCGCTCAGATCACCGACGCGGACCCGGGCGACGTCGCCGTCGGCGACGAGGTTCGGGCGACGGTCCGGCGGATCTACGAGCAGGAGGGCGTCCCCCGCTACGGGGTCAAATTCGAGCCGACGGCGTGAGGTGTCGGTCGACCGGGCCCGTCCCCACCCCCGCCACGGTTCGGCCACGCCCCGGCCACAGCTCCGATCGGCCGAGATCCGGGAGACGAAACGTTGAAACGCCGCTCGGGCGAACGACGGGTATGGAACTGCGGGTCATCGAGAAGACCGACACGGAACTCCGCATCGAGATCGCCGGCGAGGACCACACGTTCATGAACGTGCTGAAGGGCGCGCTGTTGGAGACGGAGGAGGTCGCCGCCGCGACCTACGACGTGAACCCCGAGCAGTCCGGCGGCCAGACCGACCCCGTGCTTACGGTGAAATCCAAGTCCGGGGATCCCCTCGACGCCGTCGAGGCGGCGGCGGCGGCGATCACGGAGCGGACGGCTGCGCTCCGCGACGCCGTCACGGCGGCCTGAGCGCGTCGGTCGCTCCGTTTTCTTCCCGTTTTTTGTCGTCCGCGACGTCCCCGGAGCAGTCGTCCGCGAGGGACCATAGCTAAGTAGCGAGTCCCCAATCGTGGACGTATGCCGCCGAGCGTACTCATGTTAGGTTGGGGGTATCCGCCGAACGTCACCGGCGGGTTGGACGTCCACGTCGGGGAACTCTTTTCGGGACTGCGCGACGAGTTCGACGTCGACGCCAAGCTGGTGTTGCCCGCGGAGCTCACGCCCGACGGCGAGCCGGGACTGGAGGGTGTCGAGACCGGCCAGGGCGACGTGGCGACCCGTGTTGGCCGTCTCAGCGACCGATTCGTCGAACTCGCGCCCGACTACGACGTGATCCACACCCACGACTGGTTCGGGTACGGGCCGGGACGGGAGGCGTCGCGGGCCTCGGACGCGACGTGGGTGTCCTCGTTCCACTCGCTGGCGAGCGATCGGAACATCGACCCGCCCACGCGTGAGGTCGAGACCGAGCGCCGGCTCGCGAACGCCGCGGACACGAACATCGCCGTGAGCGAGATCGTCCGCGAGGACATCCGCGAGCTGTACGGGGCCGACTCGCACGTCGTCTACAACGGCTTCTCGACCCCGAAGTTCTCCGGGAAGGACGTCCGCGAGGAGCTCGGGGTCGACGGCGAGATGCTGTTCTTCGTCGGGCGACACACCGACCAGAAGGGGATCTCACACCTCCTGTACGCGATGAAGAAGCTCCGCGGGCGCGACGTCACGCTCGTCGTGGGCGGCTCCGGCCACCAGACGGAACAGCTGAAGCGGTTCGCCGAGCTGGTCGGCATCGAGGAGAAAGTGGAGTTCGTGGGCTACGTGCCCGAGGCGGAACTCGGCGACTACTACGCTGCGAGCGACGCGTTCGTCTCCCCCTCCTTCTCCGAGCCGTTCGGGATCACGATCACGGAGGCGCTCGAGGCGGGCACGCAGGTCGTCTCGACGCGATGTGGTGCCGCGGAGATCCTCCCCGAGGACTGTCTGATCGAGGTCACGCCGGACTCGGAGTCGATCGTCGACGGGCTGATAACCGCGCTCGACAGGGAATCGCCGCCGGAGTACGAGCGCCGGGACTGGTCGGCGGTCGCCGGGGACACGCTCGCGGTCTACGAGGACGTGGCTTGAACGGTCGGCGACCCTACTCGGCCCGGAAGACGTCCATCTCGGTCACCGGCTCCGGGTGCCGAACCCGGAAGCCGTCTGCCGTCTCGACCACGCCGCGGGTGCTCTCGACCGCTCCACGATACGGGGTGCCGTCCTCCTCGCGGGCCTCCGCGCTCTGGTACGGCGAGGTGTACGGGGAGGCGTACGACGACTCCGAGACGGGTTCGTCGAAGTCCTCCGGCGGGAGGTAGATCCGCTCGCCGCCCGCCGAACGCACGACGACCGCCACGTCCCGCGTTCCGGTTACCTCGATGACGGTTCGCTCCGCCGTGACGCGCGTGTCGATCCCGACCTCGCTCGTCTCGATCTCGGCCATGTCCCCCCCTGCGGACGGGAACGGTTTAGCTGTGCCGGACGACCGGATGCGAGCGAGGGACGACCGGATGCGAGCGAGGGACGACCGGATCGCGGTCGGCCCCGACGAGCGGGAGCACACCCCCGGGTGAACCCTTTTGTGGGGTCGCGCCGAACTCCCGACCGATGGACGTCAACAGCCATGCCGAGGAGCTCGCCTCCGACCTCGGCGTCGACAAGACGGAGGTCAAAGCGGACCTGGAGAACCTACTCGAGTACAGCGTGCCGATCGACGAGGCCAAACAGAGCGTCCGCCGGAAACACGGCGGCGGGGGCGGCGGGTCGAGCCCGACGCCCGAGTCGGTCGACCTCGCCGAGATCACCACCGACCACGGCAACGTCACCGTCACCGTCCGGGTGCTCACCCGCGGCACCAGAACGATCCGGTATCAGGGCGACGACCTCACGATCCGGGAGGGCGAGCTCGCCGACGGAACCGGAACGATCTCCTACACCGCCTGGCAGGACTTCGGGTTCGAGCCGGGCGACTCGCTCACGATCGGCAACGCGGGCGTCCGCGAGTGGGACGGCGAGCCCGAGCTCAACCTCAACGAGTCGACGACCGTCGCGATCGCGGACGAGCCCGTCGCGGTCGACCACGAGGTCGGCGGCGACCGCGACCTCGTCGATATCGCTGCGGGCGACCGCGGCCGCAACGTGGAGGTACGCGTCCTGGAGGTCGAATCGAAGACGATCTCCGGGCGCGACGGCGAGACGGAGATACTGGAGGGCGTCGTGGGCGATCCGACCGCGAAGCTCCCCTTCACCGACTGGAACCCGCGCCCCGAGCTGGAGGCCGGCGCGGACCTCAGGATCGAGGACGTCTACGCCCGCGAGTTCCGCGGGGTCCCCTCGATCAACCTCACCGAGTTCACGACGGTGAGCCCCCTCCCGGAGCCCGTCGCGGTCGCTGAGAGCGCGCCACGGCTCCCGGTCGCCGAGGCGGTCGCTTCCGGCGGCATGTTCGACGTCGAGCTGGTCGGCAACGTCCTCGAGGTGCGCGACGGCTCGGGACTCATCGAGCGCTGTCCGGAGTGTGGCCGGGTGATCCAGAACGGGCAGTGCCGGAGCCACGGCGAGGTCGACGGCGAGGACGACCTCCGCGTGAAGGCGATCCTCGACGACGGCACCGAGACCGTCACCGTCGTCCTCGACGACGAGCTCACGGCCGAGGTGTACGGTGGCGGACTCGAGGAGGCGCTCACAGCCGCGACGGACGCGATGGACAAGGACGTGGTCGCGGAGTCGATCGCGGAGGTGCTCGTGGGCAGGGCCTACCGCGTCCGCGGGAGCCTCTCGGTCGACGAGTACGGCGCGACGCTCGACGCGACCGCCTTCGAGGGAGCCGACGACGACCCCGCCGAGGCCGCCCGCGCGGCGCTCGCGGAGGTGCGCCGATGAGCGACGACGGGCCGGGAACCCGCGAGGTCGCCCACCGGCTGTTCGCCGCGGAGTTCGACGACGCCTCGCTGTCGTACTCCGAGAGCGACGAGGAGCGGGCGCCGAACTACGTGGTGACGCCGACGGGCGCGCGGGTCAACCGGCTGTTCGTCGCGGGCGTCCTCACCGAGGTCGAACGCGTCAACGACCGGACGAGCCGCGGGCGGGTGGTCGACCCCTCCGGCGCGTTCGTGACGTACGCCGGCCAGTACCAGCCGGACGAGCAGGCGTTCCTCGAGCGGGTCGAGACGCCCGCGTTCGTCGCGCTGACGGGCAAGGCGCGGACGTTCGAGCCCGAGGACTCGGACCGGGTGTTCACCTCGGTGCGCCCGGAGAGCGTGAGCGAGGTCGACGCCGGCACCCGCGACCGGTGGGTGGTCTCCGCGGCCGAGGCGACGCTCGATCGGCTCGCCGTCCTCGAGCGAGCGCTCGACTCGGACCTCCGCGGCGAGGAGCTCCGCAGTGCGCTCGAAGCGGGCGGCGCGCCCGCGTCGCTGGCAGTGGGGATCCCCAAGGCGATCGCCCACTACGACACCTCCCCCGCGTACATCGAGGCGGTCCGACGGCTCGCCGTCGACGCGCTGGAGCTGATAGCCGGCGAGCGCGACGACGTCCGTGCCCCCGAGATCGCCCCCGACGCCGACAACGATGCGACGGTCGGCCCCCTGCCGGAGACCGACGTGCGGATCGAACCGACTGTGGCCGTCGGAGGGGGTGAGCCGTCGGCCGATCCGGCGGCGACCCCGGACGAGTCCTCACCCGCCACGCCCGCGACGGCCGAACCGCTCGAGGGCGGAACGGGAGACGCCGTCGACGCCGCTGACGCCGTCGACGTTGCCGACGAGAGCGACGCCGTCGACGTTGCCGACGAGACCGGTGATCCCGCCGGGGTCGACGGTTCCGGCGACTCCGAGGCGCTCGGCGAGTCGGACGGTTCGAGCGGAACCGACGACGGGACCGGCCTCGGCGACTTCGATGCCGACGAGACCGAGGACGGGCGGGCCAGCGACGGTGAGGCTGTCGATTCCGACTCGGAGCCGACGGCTCCCGACACCGCCGACGGGATGTACGAGCTCGACGAGGCGGAGCGTGAGGAGATAGAGTCGGAGTTCGGGACCGACTTCGCGACCGGATCCGAGGTCGACGAACCGGGGGAGGCCGACATCGACGTGCCCGGACCCGACGGGCCGTCCGAGGACGGCGAAGCCGGCGAGGGGGACGGGCCCGCGGCCGTGAGCGATGACGACGGGTCGGAGCCGGCGGTCGACGTCGACGACGGAAGCGGGGACGACGGTAGCGGCGGCGAGGGGGACGACGGTAGCGGCGGCGAGGGGGACGACGCGGTCGCCCCCGACGACGTCGACCTCGAGGCCGCGGCGGTCGAGGAGATGGACGCGCTCGACGACGGCGACGGCGCGGACCGTGAGGCGGTCGTCGAGGCGGTCGCGGCCGAGTACGGCGTCGACCCCGAAGCCGTCGAGGACGCCGTCCAGGACGCGCTGATGGGCGGGAAGTGTTACGAGCCGGGCGACGGGTTGCTCAAGGCGATCTGATGGCCGCGGTCGAGCCGGTCGTCGACGAGCCGGCGGCCGTCGCCGACCTCGGCGCGGAGCGGGCGTTGCTCGTCGCGGACGTCCACGCCGGCATCGAGGTCGGCCTCCGCTACGAGCGCGGGGTGGAACTCGAGAGCCGTGCCGACGAGCGCGTCGACCGGCTGTGTTCGCTGATCGACGCGACCGGCGTCGACCGTCTCGTCGTCCTCGGCGACCTGGCACACCGGATCGGCGCGCCGGAGGGCGAAGAGCGCGAGGAACTGGCGAGGCTCGTGTCGGCGGTGACGGACCGCGTCCCGTTGACGCTCGTCGAGGGCAACCACGACGCCGGCGTCGCAGCGGCGTTCGCCGACGATATCGACGTGATCGCGCCCGAGGGGGGCCTCCTGCGGGAAGACGGCACCTCGCGTGAGGGCGACGGTCGGACCGCCGACGCGTCCGGCCTCGGCGTCCTCCACGGCCACACCCGGCCCGACCCGGCGTTGCGGTCCGCCGACGTGGTCTGTATGGGTCACGAACACCCGCAGGTCAGACTCGAGGACGCGGTCGGCGGGTCCCGAACCGAGCGCGCCTGGCTCCGCGGCCCGTTGAACCCCTCCGTCTTCGATGCGGAGGACCACCGGGACGACGGCGAGCGGGAGCCGGACGAAAGCGAGAGGGAGCCGGACGACAGCGAGGGGGAGCCGGACGACGGCGAAGGAGGTCCCGCGGGATCCGGTCCCGAGCTCGTCGTGTTCCCGGCGTTCAACGAGCGCTCCGGGGGCACGTGGATCAACGTCGAAGGCGGGTCGTTCCTCGCGCCGTTCCTCCCGGACGGGCTCGTCGCCGGCGACGCGTACCTCCTCGACGGGACGCGTCTCGGCGACTTCCGACGGATCTAATCGGATCGACCCGACCACAGCGCCACGGTCGTCGGCTCACTCGATGGGGCCCTCGGAGAGCGGCCAGTCGTCCCCGGCCATCGCCGTGGGGTCGGTTGGCGTGCGCGCGTTCCGGTAGAGGTGTTCGAGGTCCTCCAGCGTGCGCTCGACGTCGAACTCCTCGACGGCAGTCCGCGTGTCCCGGTCGGTCGCGAGACACGTCTCGATGGCGTCGACCATCCCGTCGAGATCGCCGAGCGTGAACCGCTCGCCGTTGCCGGAGCCGATCGTCTGATCGAACGGCGGGACGTCGGCCGCGGCGACCGGGGTCCCGCAGGCGTTCGCCTCGAGAGTGGACAGCCCCAGCGTGTCGCCGGTGGAGGCCGTGACGAACGCGTCGACGGACGAGTAGAACGTCGGGAGGTCCTCCCGCGGGAGGAAATCGCGGATCGTCGCGTTCGCCGGCGCGTCGCGCTCGAGTGCCTCGCGACGCGGCCCCTCGCCGACCACGACGAACCGGTACTCGGGGAGGGCCTCGGCGGCTCGAAGCACCTCCTCGACGTTCTTCTCCATGCTGAGCCGGCCGCTGTAGCCGATCACGGTCCGATCGGGGTACCAGTCCTCCGCGGTCGGCTCGAAGAAGTCCATGTCGATCCCGACCGGGAGCGGGACGTGTTCGACGTCGCGGTCGATCCGGTTCGTCGAGGCGGTCACGACGTCGAACGTCCGGAGGAACGCGTTCTCGAGCGGGACGTACAGTCGCGAGAGGACTGCCGCGACCGAGGCGACGCCGACGCTCTGATGGAAGTACTCCTCGAGCGGCGTGTGGTGGGTGTATATCGACGGAAGGCCGCGTTTCCGGGCGTAGTACCGCCCGAGCATCCCGACCGGCGCGGGACCGTGACAGTGGACCACGTCGAGCTCCGGCAGCGTCGAGAGGCGGCGGTACGTCGGGATCCGGTAGCCCTCATAAAAGGGGTTCGGGAGGGACCTGACCGGGATCTCCCGCTCGTCGGGCTCGTAGTCGCCGTCCGGGTAGATCACGTACACCTCGTGGCCCCGCGCCTCGAGTTCGTCGCGCCAGAGGTCGATGGTGTAGGTGACGCCGTCGATCCCGGGGAAGTAGCTGTCGGTGAAGAAGCCGATCCGCACTCAGACCACCCCCTCGTACAGCGACCGGTAGCGCTCCGCCACCGTCTCGAGCGAGAACTCCTCGCTCCGCGCCGCCGCGTTCGCCCCGAGCCGCTCGCGGAGGTCCGGGTCCGCGAGTCGCCCTATCGCCTCGACGAAGGCGTCGACGCCGGCGTCCGCCGCGGTCTTCAGACACTCCCGGCCGTCCTCGAGCCACGCGAACGTCTCGATGTCGCGGACGACGACGGGCTTCCCGGCCGTCATCGCCTCCAACAGGGCGATCCCCTCGTTCTCCTCGTGGGTCGGGAAACAGAACACGTCGCCGGCGGCGTAGGCCCCGCGAACGTCGTCGACGTAGCCGGTGAACGTACAGTTCTCGGGGGCACCCTCGATCAGCGCCGTCGTCTCCCGACCCTTCAACGGGAGGTCGAGCGGGCCGAACCACGCGAAGTCGACGTCGGGTAGCCGGCGGGCCGTCTCGACGAACGTCTCGAGGCCCTTGCGTTTGATCACGTGGCCGACGAGGAAGACGACCGGCTCCGCGAGCTCGTACCGGTCCCGGTAGGTCGCCTCCAGCCCCTCGAAGCCGGCGAGCTTCTCACGGTCGACGCCGTTGGAGATGACCGTCGTCGGGACGTCGGCGTACGACTCGATCACCCCGCGGTTGTACTCGGAGGGGCAGACGAGCGCGTCCGCGAGCCCGTACGCCCACTCGAGGTACGGGCGGAGGGGTTTCGCGAGCGCGTTGGTGAACCGGAAGCTGTCCCCGAAGTCCTCCGCGGTCACGTGCGTGTTCGCGACGACCGGTACCCCCCGGCGTGACGCCCGTCGCGCGTACCACGCCGACCGGGGGCCGAGCAGGTTACAGTGGAACACGTCGGCCTCGAGCGTCGGCTCGGTCGTGTACTCGATCCCGAGGCGGTCGAGCATCTTCCGTTGATGGGCGACGGACTCGCGGATCCCCCCCGTGACCCGCGACTCGAACTCGAAGTAGTGGCTGACCTTCATCGTCCGGCGGTCACTCCACTTCGAGCCACGGCACCTCCATCAGCGGCGGGATGTGCGTCTCGATGTGGTGTTCCCAGACGCCCTCCTCGCCGAAGGCCTCCCCGTGGTCGGCGGTGACGACGACCGTTCCGTCGAGCTCGTCGACCAGGTCCGCGACGGACTCCAAGACGATTCGGAGGTTCTCCTCGTACAGCCGGAGCGCGGTCACGCGGGTCCCGTCCGTCACGAGGTCGGTCGGGTCGAGCTCCAGCCACAGCCCGGCCTTCTGGGCGAACTCGCTGTCGTCCAGTCGGCTCTCGATCTTCGGGCGGATCGAGTCGCCGAGCGAGGAGAGGAGCCCGCCGTCGGAGCCGTCCCCGTCCGCCATCGCCTCTTCTTCCTCCTGGCGTTTGATCCCCTTCTGGATCTGTTTGAGCTTCTGGCCCTTGCCGCGCGAGAGGTACGGCGCGTGCGGTTGCATGTAGTGGAGCACGGTACGGTCGGCCCGCTCGACGGCTGTCCGCTCGTTCCGGAACGCCTCCGCGATCCCCTCCGGCGGCACGGTTCCGAGGTCGTCGTCCCACCCGCTCTTCCAGACGTCGAAGACGTCGCTGATGTGCTCGGAGGCGGTCCACTCGTAGTCACAGCTGGCCCCCCACTTGAGCTCGTTCAGCGGGATCCCCAGGTCGTTGACGAAGGGGTTCCCGGAGAAGTACGCGATGTCGTGCTCGCCGGTGAACGTCCGGTAGGCCCACTCGGGAGTCGACGAGCCCGTACTCCAGCGCTTTTCGACGTCGCCCTCGAGGTAGTCCTCGTAGACGTCCCGGAACACGTCGTAGCGGCACGCATCGAGCACCAGACAGTAGTCCCACTCCGATTCGAGGAAACGCTGGTCTTCCATCGGTTGCGGGTACCTTTCGGATCGACCGTTGTATTCTTATTGGTCCGCGGATCGGTGGCCGATCAGACGATTCAAGTTCGCCACCGCGGTACCCCGGGTATGGCAGACGGGAACCGCAACGCGCTGCTTCTCGGGTCGATCGCGGCGGTCGCCGTCCTCGCGGTCCTGTTCTTCCTCGTCGGTGCGGTGGACGTGATCGACACCCTCCGGTCGGCGGACCCCACGTTCGTCGCAGTGACGGTCGCGTTCGCGCTCTGTTGGCTGCTCGCGTGGAGCCTGATGCTCCGAACCGTCCTCGGCTCGCTCGGCGTCTCGATCCCCGTCGTCACGTCCTTTCTCGTCTACGCCGGCGCGGTGTTCGCGAACAACGTCACCCCGTTCGGGCAAGCCGGCGGCGAGCCGGTCGCCGCCCTGCTCATCTCGAAGGTCTCGAACTGTCGATACGAGACCGGCCTCGCCGGTATCGCGAGCGTCGACGTCCTCAACGTGGTTCCCTCGTTGTCGCTCGTCTTCGTCGGCGTGGGCTACTACGCGACCACCGCCGCCGTCGGCGATCGCCTCGGGACGGCCGTCTCCTCCGCCGTCGTGTTGGTCGGCGGGATCGTGTTCGCGATCGCCGTCGTCTGGCGTTATCGGGAGACGCTCGTCGAGCGCCTCCCGGGAGTCGTCGCCCCGCTGGCCGGCCGACTCGGGCGCGGACGGTACGAGGCAGCGGACCTCGAGTCCGACCTCACGGGACGGCTGGAGCGGTTCTTCGCGGACATCGAGCGGGTGGGGACGAACCGCTTCCGGCTGTCGGCCATCGTCGGCCTGTCGCTCGTCGGCTGGCTCGCGCAGGCGGTCGCGCTGACGGCGGCGTTCGCCGCGGTCGGCCACGCGATCCCGCCGTACGTCGTGCTCTTCGCGATCCCGCTCGCCAACCTCGCCGGCGCGACCCCGATGCCGGGTGGGCTCGGCGGGATCGAGGCCGCCTACGTCGCGCTACTCGTACCGACCACGGGTATCGAGGCGTCGACGATCACCGCGGCCGTGCTCGTGTTCCGCGGCGGCACCTACTGGCTACCCGTCGTGATAGGCGGGGTCGCCACGTCCACGCTCGGGGTTCGGGCGGTGCGATGACGGGAGCGCGGGGGTCCGGCCGACGCGGCCCGCGACGACGATGCGACGATGCGGGCCGCGACGACGATGCGACGATGCGGGCCGCGACGACGATGCGACGACGCGGTACCTACTCGACGGCTACCCGACCGGCCGGAACCGGAACCCGTCCCACGCCTGGCTCTCTGGCTCGCGGATCCCCGCGCCAGGCTCGCGAAGTTCTTCGGCGTAGACGGGTTCGACGCGGTCGCCGACGGCGACGTCGAACGCTCCGCCGTCGGGATCGTCCGGATCGACCGCGACCCCTCCCAGCGCGCGGACGGGCGGACCGTCGTACTCCTCGCCCATCTCGAACTCGACTATCGCGAGCGTGTTGGGCTCGCGGACGCCCGGCGGCGTCGCCGTCGAGGTGGTCCACGTCACGACGCGCGCCTCGTGTTCGCGGAGGTCCACGGTCCCGACCCGCTCCGCGCCGCCCGGCCCGACCGGGTGGGGGGGATACGAGACGCTCCCGTCGGCGTACGCCGCGGCTTCGAAGGTCGGTTCGTCGCTCGCTTCCCCTGTCGCCTCCGCGTCGGCGTCCGTGTCGCTCATTGGCTCCCCTCCAGAATCGCGGTGGTCACGCAGTTCCCGAACCCGCCGACGTTACAGGCGAGGCCCGTCTCGGCGTCGACCTGTCGCGGGCCGGCGTTCCCGGTGACCTGCTCGACTATCTCGTACACCTGTGCGACGCCGCTGGCCCCGAGCGGGTGGCCCTTCGATTTGAGCCCGCCGGAGGTGTTGATCGGGAGGTCGCCGTCGCGGTCGGTGACGCCCTCCTCGACCGCCCTCCACCCCTCGCCCTTCTCGAAGAAGCCGAGGTCCTCGCTCTGGAGGAACTCGAGGATGGTGAACATGTCGTGGAGCTCCGCGACGTCGACGTCGTCGGGGGCGATCCCCGCCATGTCGTAGGCGATCTCAGCGGAATCCACGACCCCGCCCATCGTGGTGGGGTCGGCGCGCTCGTGGACGACGTGGGTGTCGGTCGCGCCGCCGATCCCCGTGATCACGGCGTACTCGCCGTCCGGCGCGTACTCCTCGGCGACCGACTCGGGACAGAACACGAGCGCCGCCGAGCCGTCCGTGATCGGACAGAAGTCGTACAGCCGGAGGGGGTCGGCGACGACCGGCGACTCGAGGACGGTCTCGAGGTCGACCTCCTTGCGGAACTGCGCGTGCGGGTTGTCGACGCCGTTTTTGTGGTTCTTCACCGCGACTTTCCCGAGGCTCTCGCGGGGCGCGTCGTACTCCTCGAGGTAGAGCCGCGCCGTGAGTCCCGCGAACGAGGGGAGCGTCACGCCGTGTTTGTACTCGACCGGGTGGGTGAGCGAGGCGATCACGTCCGTCGCCTCGCTAGTGCTCCGGTGGGTCATCTTCTCGCCGCCGACGAGCATGGTGAGCTCCGACGCGCCGGAGGCGACCGACTGCCACGCAGCGTACACGCCCGCACCGCCCGAGGAGGAGGTCTGGTCGATCCGGGCGGTGTAGGCGGGCGTGGCCGCGAGATCGTGTGCGAGCGCGTTCGGGACGCCGGTTTGCCCCTCGAACTCGCCGCTGGCCATGTTCGAGACGTACAGGTGATCGAGGTCATCGCCGACGATCCCGGCGTCGGCGAGCGCCGCCTCGCCCGCCTCGGCGAGCAGTTCCCGAACCCAGGCGTCGCGTTGCCCGAACCGGGTCATCGACGCGCCGACGATCGCTACGCGTTCCATGCCTCGGGGTCGCCCCGGCGTGGCAAAAGCGTACCTCTCCACGGCCGTGTGGTCGGTTCGACCGGTACTGCCTGGCGACCGCTCCGGCGGGGGATCACTCCGCGCGCCGGCCCGCGTGGCCCGGATAGTCGCGCTCGAAGCGGGACGCCAGCTCCTCGCGGTCGAGCCGGATGACCACCGGCCGGCCGTGCGGACAGGCGTACGGGTTCTCGCAGGCGTCGAGCCGGTCGAGGAGGTCGACGACGCGCCCCTCCGTGAGCGACGTGTTCCCCGTCACGGAGGGGTAACACGCCAGATCGGAGAGCAGGTCGTCGACCGCGTCGGTCACCGGGTTCCCGGTGGACGGGTCGGACGTGGCCTCGTCGTCGGACGCCCCGGCCTCCGCGGTCGCCGCCGCGTCCGCGACGAACTCCGTGAGGACGTCCCGGAGGAGTTCCGGGTCGAGCGCGGCGTCGAACACCGCGGGGACCGCCTCGACGACGACCTCGCGTTCGCCCGCGCGCTCCGCACGGAACCCGACCTCCGACAGTTCCTCGAGGAACTCGCCGAACAGCGCGGCCTCCCGCGCCGTCAACTCGATCGTCACCGGCTCCGCGAGCGCCTGTGCGGGCGGGCCGTCGGCGAACTCCCGTCGGAGCCGCTCGTAGTTCACCCGCTCGTCGGCGGCGTGCTGGTCGATCAACACCAGCCCGTCGGGGGCCTCCGCGACGACGTACGTGTCGTGAAGCTGGCCGAGCACGCGAAGCGACGGCAGCGAGTCGTACGCGCGCTCGTCGCTCGTCTCCTCGCCGGCGAGGGTGCGCTGGCTGGTCGCGGAACGCCCGGAGGTCGGATCGGGGACGGGGGGAGACTCGGGGTTCGCGACGGGAACGGCGTCGGCGGTCGAATCGCGGTCTACAGCCGGCTCGGCGCCGACGAGGGAGTCGTCCGTGCCGTCCGAGGGCGAGACGCCATCGTCCGCGTCGGCGCCCGGCTCTACGTCGGCGCCCGGCTCCACGTCGGCACCCGGATCCGCGTCAGCGGACTGCCAACTCCGCGGGGAGGGACGGTCGGATCCCGAGAGACCGGTGTGGTCGCGAGGTTCGGCGTCGTCACCACGGCCCACGTCTCCGACGGGGTCCGCGTCGCCGGCGAGCCCCTCGACCGCCCACGCGTCCTCGTCGTCCGGGTCGAGCTCCGTCGCCGACCCGGTCGCCGTGACGGGTTCTGAGTCGTCGCCGTCCACCTCGCCCTCGTCGCCCGCGCCGTCCACCTCGCCCTCGCCGCCCACACGCTCACGTCGGTCCGTCGTCCCCGCCCCGCCGACGACCTCGCCGTCGGCGGTCTCGGGGGCGACGTCGACCTCGTCGGGCGCGGACCGCCCGCGGGGCGCGGTCGACCGGATCAGGCCGTGGTCGAGCAGTGCTGCCTCGACGGCCGACTCGACCGCGGCCCTGACCCCCGCCTCCCGGTCGAACCGGACCTCTAGCTTCCGCGGGTGGACGTTCACGTCCACCTCGTCGGGCGGCACCTCGACGAAGAGCACCGCGAAGGGGTACCGGTCGGGCGCGAGCTGGCCCCCGTACGCCTCGAGGACCGCCTCGCGGAGCGCGCTCGCCGTGACGTACCGGTCGTTGACGTACGTGGCGAGGTAGTCGCGGGCCGACCGGGTCGTCTCCGGGTGCGAGACGAGCTCCGTGACGCGTCTCACGGGTGGGTCACCGCTCGCCTCCCCGTCAGCCGTTCCCGTCGTCGCCGCCGCCGGTTCCCAGTCGACCTCGACCATCGACTCCGCGACCTCCCGGCCGTAGACCGAAAGCACGGCGGAGCGGAGGTCGCCGTTCCCCTCCGTGGCGAACGTCTCTCTGCCGTCGTGTTCGAGCGAGACGGCCACGTCGGGGTTCGCGAGCGCGTACCCCGTGACCACGGTGTTGACGTGGTCGAACTCCGTGGTCACCCGCTTGAGGAACTTCTTGCGGGCGGGCGTGTTGTAAAACAGGTCCTCGACCTCGACGGTCGTCCCGACCGGACAGCCCGCGGGGCGCACCCCGCCGACGTCGCCGCCCTCGACGCGTATCTCCGCGCCCGCGTCGGCGTCGGGCGGCCGCGACCGGACCGTCAGCTGTGAGACCGCGCCGACCGTGTACAGCGCCTCGCCGCGGAAGCCGAGCGTTCCGACGCCGGCCTCCAGGTCCTCGATGTCGGCGATCTTCGAGGTGGCGTGTTCGGCGACGGCCGCCTCGAGCTGGTCTCCCGGGATCCCCACGCCGTCGTCGCGGACGCGGACCCCCTCCGTGCCGCCCGCCTCGACCGAGACGGCGACGCGGCTCGCGCCCGCGTCGAGGCTGTTCTCGACCAGCTCCTTCACGACGCTGGCCGGTCGCTCGACCACCTCACCCGCCGCGATCCGCTGGATCGTCCGCTCGTCCAACCGTTCGATCTCGGGCGGCTCCATCACTGCTCGTGGGTGGGGGAAGCGAGTACTTGAAACCGTCCCCGGCGGTGGCGGAGACCGCGTCGGCGGAGCGGTGGTGTCGTCGGCGCGGAACGCCTCGCGACTGGGGCTTTGGAGACGTTCTCCGTACGAGGTCGACTCATGACTCCTCCGCCCGCACTCACGGCTCGCAGTGCTCGCCGTTCGCGGTTCCGAGGCGCTCACTCCGTTCGCGCCTCGCGGGACCGGATTTGAACCTCACTCACTCCGCTTCGCTCCGTTCCCTGGTTCAAATCCGTGCCTGCTCCCTCGTCGCTTCGCTCCTCAGTGCGCGGGACCGGATTTGAACCGGCGGACCCCTACGGGACAGCGTCCTAAGCGCTGCGCCGTTTCCTGGCTTGGCTACCCGCGCGCGACCCACCGTAGACGGAACGACCTCAAGAACCTGACGAACGCCACCGAACACCCGTACGACCCCCTCCCCCGCACGCACCGCTTTTGTACGTCGACCGCCAACGACGACGCATGTATCGGGCGAGTGACCGCGTCGACAACGCCGAGTGGATCGAACGTCTCGAGGAGGCCTGCGCCGACCTCGACCTCGACGACGACGCGTGCTCGACCGCGACCGACATCTTCCTCTCGGAAGTCCCCGACGAGGACCGATCGAAACCCGCCACCGCCGCCGCCAGCCTCTACGCCGCCGCGCTGATCCGCGGCCAGGAGCGCCCCCAGTCCGCCGTCGCCGACGCCATGGACGTCTCGCGACTCTCGGTCCAGAAACGCTGGAAACCCCTCCTCGAGAACGCCGGGTTCTCGCCGCCGACGTGGTGAGTCCGACGCCGCCCGACCGGAACCCGACGCCCGACCGTCACGTCCCCGCCCCCGACTCCCTCACCGCGGCGTCGCCACGACCCCGAGGTGGTCCTCGTGGAATCGGTCGAGCCGCCCGCTCTCGAGCACCTCGTAGGTCCCCGCCAGTTCGTCGAGCACCGTCGCGAACACGTCGTCGGGGTCGGCGGTGACGTCCTCGCTACGGGCCTTCACCGCCAGCAACAGCCGCCCGTCGTCGGCGAGAAAGCGCGCGTTCCGGGTCGCCACCGTCGCCTGCCCGCGGGTCGCGACGTCCTGGACGATCGCGTCGACGTCGCTCTCGACGACGTGCGCGTACGTCTCCGGCTTTCGGGCGTCCTTCAGGAGGGGAAAGAGCCGGTCGCGGGATTCGGCGACCTCGAGGAGGTCCCGGGTCGGCCGGGGCGCGAACTCCACGGCGTACGTCGGGCCGGCGAAGTCGGCGACGTGGCCCACGGTCGTGCCCGCGGCCGCGCCGAGGTACAACACCGTCTCACTGCCCGTGAGGCCGGTGTCGAACCCGAGCTCGAGCATCCCGCCGAGCTTCGAGCGCTCGGGGTCCCACGCGCGCCACTCGCCGTCGGTCGGCTCGCCGTAGACCGGCTCCCCCCGCGTCGCCAGCCGGGGCTCGCCGTCGAACTCCCGGCGCTCGACCCCGTCGGGAAGGACGGGCTCAGGCATCTTCTTCCTCCGAGACCGCCGAGTCGTCCACCGGGGCCGCCGAGTCTCCCCCCGTCGACTCTGTCGACTCCGCCCGCGCCCGGATCGTCGCCATCCGCTCGCGGAGGTCCTCGTGAAGCACCTCGCGGTACTCCCCGGAGTAGTGGTCCACGCGCGCCGCGAGCGCCAGCTTCCCGGCGAGCGCCCGCGCGGCCGACCCGCGGTCCTCGGGACGGGTCCCCCGGACGAACTCGTGGGTGTAGATGACCCCGTGTTTCGGCGAGGGTGCCCGTCCGGAGAGGTGTGCGAACAGCGCGTCCTCCGCGCCGAGCACCTGGACGGTCCCCGAGGGCTTCTTCGCCAGCGGCTCGAGCCCGCCGGCGAGCGCGATCAGCCGCGCCGTGAGCTCCGGGCCGGCCATGTCGGCGAGGTTCGGCGCGACCGCGGGCGCGACCCGGTCGATCGTCGCTTTCAGCGCGTCCCGTTCGTCGGCGAGTGCGGCTGTACGCGCCGAGAGCGATATCACCCGCCGGTCGAGGTCGCCGTCCGGCTCCCGCTCGGCGATCTCGCGAGCGCCCGCGATCCCCGTCCCGACGTCGTCGAAGCGGCTCCCCGCCCACTCGGTCGCCCGCTCGGCCAACTCGTTCGCGACGCGTTCACAGTCGTCCATGGCCCGAACCGCGTGGATCAGCTGTCGGTCGTCCGCGCGCTCCCGCTCCGCGACGGCCTCGCGAGTGGCGTGGCGGGTGGCCTCGTGGAGGCGATCGTAGTAGTCGTCCGCGTCCTCCGCGAAGCCGGACTCGACGGCGAGGCGCGGCCAGTCCGCGGGCGACACTGCGCTCCCGTGGTCGATCGCGTCGCGGGCTGCGGCGGGGTCGTCGGGCGGCACGGACGCGAACCAGCCCGCGTCGCTCTCGTCGGTCGTCATACTCGGAGCACTGCGGGCGAACTCGTATAGGTATCCCGGTGTGTCGGCCGCGGAACCGTCTCGCCTCTCCGGACCACGTCCCGAGCGCGCACTCCGAGGTCCCCGCCCACCGGGTCGACGATCGCCCGATTCAGGCGGCGTCGCCGTCCGATCCCGCGTCGTCCGCCGTCTCGTCGTCCCCGGGGAGAACGCCGTCGAGGAGGCGGGAATCGCCGGCCCTGATCTCCCCGACGGTCGCACCGGTGAGCCCGCCGATGGCTCCGCCGGTGCTCGCCGCGTTCCGGTTCACCAGTCCGCCGATCGCGGCCCCGACGGCCGCGCCGACGGCGGCGTACTTCGCCCGTGAGACCGCAGTTCTGATTCGTCCCATGCCCGGAACTACTCGGCTCGTTTACAAAAAGGTGTTCGTCGGGTGACCGTAGCTACTCGCGCGCGATGGGCGTCGTCATACAGTGGAGGCCGCCGGCCCCGTTCGTGAGCGCCGCCCGGGGGATACCGACCCCGTCGGGGAGCACGGTCACGCCGCGGTCGCGGAGCGTCTCGATGGTCGGGTTGTCCCCGGGCCGGTACTCACCCTCCTCGTCGGGCTCGTAGAGCGGGATCACGGTGCCGTCGTCGATCGCGAGGAAGTTGGTCGGCCATCGCTCGCCGTCGGCGACGTCGATCACGTCGAACCCCTTCTCGTCGCGCACGTACTCCAGCGTCGAGGTCGTGTGGCTGTGTTCGTAGACGTCGCCGTGCTGGCGGTAGACGTCGACGTCGGCCGCCGCGGCCAGGTCGGCGTCGAGCACGGCCAGCCCCTCGGCAGCGATGTTGAACCAGCCGAGCAGGTGCATCACCCGGGAGCCGAGCCCGCGGTCGACCCGCGTCCGCCGGTCCGCCTCCAGCGGGGCGCGGACCAGCCCGAACTCGTCGTAGGAGACCGCGCCGTCGCGCATGAGCCGCTCGCCGGCCTCGTAACTCGTCCGGATGACGTGCTCCTCGCCGTCGACCTCGGCGGAGACGCCGAGCAGTGCGAACTCCCCGGCCGGCATGAACTCCCCGCCTTCTAGCGGTTCGCCGGTCATCTCGTAGCAGAGATCCGCGCCGATCGACTCCCAGGCACGCTTGACGATCGGGACCTCCCGCCTGCGGATCGGCTTCGACATGTGACAGAGGATCGGCCCCCGGTCCCCGACGATCGTCGTGTCGCGCTGGAAGTACACGTTGGAGATGGGTGACTCGAGCGTCATCGTTGCCCCGTCGGTCCCGCCGTCAGCCGTCGTCTCCGGCGTGAGGCTGGGCCGCGAGAGCACGATCTGGAGCTTTTCGCGCGGCGAGAACCCCGCGATCACGTCGTCGACCCGGTCGACGCCGCCGTTATCGAGGGCGGTTCGCGTCAGGTCGTCGAGCGCGTCGCCGGTTGCGAGGTCGTCGGCGAGGTGGTGGACCTCGACGTGCGTCGACGCCAGCGTGTCGACGAGCTGTTGGTGTTCGCGTCGTGCCTGTTCTGGCGGAACGTGGTCCTCGAACAGGTTCGCCTCGGGCGCGAGGCTCCCGGACCACAGCTCGAGGCCGGGCGTATGTACCCTGACCGCCGAGAGCCGTTCCCACTCCGCACGGACGGAATACTCGGACATGGCTTCGAGTCGTCGCCGGGGTCGAAAAAGCTCCCGGCAGAGGTCACTGGAGCCGCTTCGTCGTCTCGACGAGCGGGTGGCGCGCGTAGTCCACCACCTCGATGTCGCGTATCGACTCCAACCCCTCCTTCTTCGCGGTCTTGGCCATCCCGAGCTCCACCGGACTCTTCGTGACGATCACGTAGGCGTCCATCGACTCGATCCCCATCTCGTGGGCGGCCATCACGCGGTGGTGGCCGTCCGCGAGGTGGAGGACGCCGCCGTTGTCGATGACGACGAGCGGCTCCGCGAGCCCCCGCTCGAGCTCGTACTGTCTGCCCTCCAACTCGTCGGCGTACACGCGCGCCTGCGTGGGCGTGAGCTCCGCGAGACAGATTTCGCGGCGCTCCTCCTCGAGGTCGATCCCGTGGATCTGCTCGAGCGTGCGCATCAGCTTGCCGACTTTCCCGGGGGTCGCCCGCTCGATCTGCGAGCGGACGACGTCCGCGTTCGAGATGATCCCGACGAGGTTGTCGGCGTCGTCGACGACCGGGAGCTTCTGGATCCCGGATCGGAGGATCACCCGGGCAGCGTCGGTGACTTTCATCTCGGGATGTGCGACGATCAGGTCCTCGGACATCACCGTGAACACGGGCGCGTCCTCGTCGGCGAGGAGGAGGTCCCCCGCGGAGACGAACCCCTCGACGGTTCTGCCCTGCGTGACGGGGAAGCCCTTGTGGCCGGTGGATTCGACCATTCGCTTCGCCACCGCCGAGACCGTGTCGTCTGGACTGACGGTCTCGACGTCGCGGGTCATGTACTCGCCGACCGTCGGCTTTCCGGACATACGGCTCCGTACGACCTCGACCGTACAAAAAGGGGTGGGACCGACCGCAACCGACGGCGGACCGACCGAAGCCCACGGCGGACCGACCGGGACGCCGACCCGCCGACCGCGACCCGGCTACTGGGGGCTCGGACTGGAGGGTCCGGAGACGCCCTGGTCTTTGAGCGCCGAGCCGGTGATCGACTTGAGCCGCGAGACGAGCGAGTCCTTCTCGGCTTCGCCCTCGAGCGCGATGTCGAGCACCTCGCTGATGTGGCTCACCGGGATGACCTCGATCATCTCCTCGTACTCCTCTTCTATCATCACGTCCTGCTCGTTCGCCTGCGGGATGATCACCCGGGTACAGCCGGCCTTCGCGGCCGCCTCGATCTTGTGGGTGACGCCGCCGACGGGGAGCACGTCGCCGCGGACCGAAAGCGAGCCGGTCATCGCGAGGCTCTGGTCGACGCCGACGTTCTCCAGCGCGCTGATCACGGCGGTCGCGACCGTGATCGACGCGGAGTCGCCGTCGACGCCCTGCTGGCCCGCCTGGACGAACTGGATGTGGATGTCCATCTCCGAGATGTTCTCGTCGGAGAACTTCTTGATGATCGCCGAGACGTTCGAGACCGACTCCTGGGCCATCTCCTTCAGCTGGCCCGTGGCGATGACCTCGCCCGGCCCCTGCGAGGGGGCGACCTCGGCCATCACCGGGAGCATGATCCCGGAGTCTTCGCCCATCACGGCGAGGCCGTTGACGCGGCCGACGACGTAGCCGTCCGAGACCTGGAGCTCGTAGTCCTTCCGGCGCTCGATGAAGTCGTCGGCGAGCTGCTGTTCGATGGAGCGCGAGCGACCCTTCGCCTGTAACACGTGCTCGCGGGTGGTGAAGTCGGCGTCCTCGCCGCGGGCGATGTCGCCGGCGACCCGCACGAGCCCGCCGAGGTTCCGGAAGTGAAGCGTCAGGTGGCCCTTCCGGCCGGAGCGCCGCTTGGCCTCGAGGATGACCTCCTCTATCGCCTCCGCGGTGAACTCCGGCAGGCGGCCGTCCTTCGCGACCTCCTGGGCGATGAAGCGCACGTACTGTCGGCGCATCTCCGGGGTGTCATCGATGGTGTCCTCCATGTACACCTCGTAGCCGTACCCCTTGATCCGCGAGCGGAGCGCCGGGTGCATGTTCTCCATCGCGTCGAGGTTCCCCGCCGCGATCATGACGAAGTCCGTCGGGACGGGCTCGGTCTGGACCATCGCGCCCGAGGAGCGCTCGGACTGCCCCGTGATGGAGAACTCGCCCTCCTGGATCGCCGTCATGAGGTGTTGCTGGCTACGGATGTCGAGCGTGTTGATCTCGTCGATGAACAGCACGCCCTTGTTGGCCTTGTGGATCGCGCCGGCCTCGACGCGGTCGTGACTCGGCGTCTCCATCCCGCCGGACTGGAACGGGTCGTGCCGGACGTCGCCGAGGAGCGCGCCGGCGTGAGCGCCGGTCGAGTCGCGGAACGGCGCGGACTTCGTGTCCGCGTTGTTCACGAGCAGGTTCGGGATCATCGCGTCCGAGCCGCGGTTGAGGTAGCGGAAGACGAGGTAGACGACCCCGGCGGCGATGATGCCGACGAGGATCTGCCCGACGATGATGAGCGCGTAGCCCAACACGACGGCGATGATGATCCACATCAGCAACGAGCGCATCTGGTTGCGCTTGCGCGCCTCCTCCTTGTGGGCGTCGACGATCTGTTCGCCCTTCCCGGCCGGGACGGTCCGGACCTTCGGCTTGTTGCCGTCGTCGGGGTTGTGATACACCAGGACGTCCTGAAGCTCCTCTTTGGGGAGCAGTTCGGACATGGCCTTCGCGAGCATCGACTTCCCGGTCCCGGGCGAGCCGATCATCATCACGTGACGGCGCTGTTTGGCCGCCTTGATGATCACGTCGCGGGCGTGCTCCTGGCCGATCACCTGGTCGACGAGGCGGTCGGGGATGGAGATCTCGGAGGTCGTGTCGATCTTGAGCCCCCCGAGCAGGTCGTCCTCGTCGGGGTCCTCCTCGATCTCCGCGCCCTCGACCTCGACGGTACTCCCGAGGTCGTCGATCCCGCCGTCGTCGGAGTCGATCTCGTTCCTCCCGTCGCCGTGGTCACCGTTCCCGAGGTCGCCGTGGTCACCGTTCCCGAGGTCGCCGTGGTCACCGTTCTCGAGGTCGTCGCGGTTATCTCCCTCGAGGCCGTCGTCGACGGATTCGGGTTGGTTCTCGCCGACCGGGTCGTCCCCTTCGACCGGCGCGACTTCGGGCTCGCGGAACCCGTCGTCGATCGGATCCGGTCCCGTGTGGTCCGCCTCGTCGCCGGAGCGGTCCCGACGCTCCTCGTCGGGGGTGTCCTCGCCGTTCCCGGACGGACTCCGGACGGTCCCGTCCTCGCCGTCCGACGCGGGGTCGTCCGGGGGCGTGGCGTCCTCCTCCGGCGGATCGTTCGTATCCTTCTCGTTGCTCATAGAATCGATATCCGTTATCAGGTCGGAAGGGTCGGCTACTGATATACTTTCTCCCCGCGACTATCGCGTCCCAACGCGTTAGACCCCAGATATCGGCAGATAACGCCCGTATGCGTCGGCGTCCGGGTCCCAGGAGGTTTATAAATCCGGCCGTCGCACCGTGTATCCATGCGGGGTTTTTACATCGGTCGGTACCAGCCGTTCCACGACGGCCACCGACACATGATCGAGGAGATCGCCGGGGAGGTCGACGAGCTGGTGTTGGGGATCGGTTCCGCCGGCGACTCGCACACGACCCGCAACCCGTTCACCGCGGGAGAGCGCGTGATGATGGTGACGAAGGCGGTCGAGGACCTCGACGTCACCACCTACGTCGTCCCCATCGAAGACCTCGACCGCAACTCCGTCTGGGTGAGCCACGTCCGGAGCATGACCCCGCGGTTCGACGTGGCGTACTCGAACAACCCGCTCGTCGTCCGGCTCTTCGAGGAGGCCGGCGTCGAGGTGAGGGGCTCGCCGATGTTCCGGCGGGAGGTCCTCGAGGGAGCGGAGCTCCGCGAGCGCATGATCCGCGGCCACGACTGGGTCGAACTCGTCCCGGAGGCCGTCGTCGACGTCATCGAGGAGGTCGACGGCGTCGAGCGGATCCGCCGGATCGCCGAGACCGACGCGACGGGTGGCGAGTGACTCGGACCGCCCCGTTTCCCGTCACGCTCGCCTCCGACTTCGGCTCGCCGTATCCGGCGGCGATGAGAGGGGTGATCCGGCGCCGGACCGACGCGGAGGTGATCGACGTGAGTCACGACCTCCCGCGAGGCGACCCGCGAGCGGCCGCCTTTTGGCTCCGGTTCGTGCTCCCGGAGTTCCCGCCGGCGGTCCACTGTGCCGTCGTCGACCCTGGCGTCGGCACCGACCGCGCCGCGCTCGCCGTCCGCGCGGGGGCACACGTCGTCGTCGCGCCCGACAACGGGCTCGCGTTGCCGCCGGCACGGGCGCTGGCGGGCGAGGAAACGCGTCGGGCTACTGGCAGGGGAGGCGACGACGTCGACGTCTACCGGATCGACGGCTTCGACCCGGCGAGTTCGACGTTCCACGGGCGCGACGTGTTCGCCCCCGCCGCTGCCGACGTTCGGGAGGCGATCGCGGCCTCGGTCGTGGAGGGGACGACCGGGGGGACTCGTGAGGTCAGCGAGGCCCTCCAGGACCTCGCCTGGCTGACCCGGGTCGACGACTACGCCGACGCCCGGCTCCCGGAGCCGACGGTCCGGGACGTCGACGGGGGATCGGCACCCGTCGCCGTCGAGGGCGAGGTGGTCGTCGTCGACGACTTCGGAAACGTCATCACCACCGTTCCGGGCGAGTACGTGCGCGGTCGCGACCGCGTGCGCGTGAACGGCGAGTCGGTGCCGGTCGGGGAAACGTTCGCGGACGTGCCCGCGGGCGACCCACTCGTCACGACGGGGAGCCACGGCTACGCCGAGTGCGACGTGAACGACGGGCGCGGTGCCGACGCGTTCGGACTCTCGCCGGGGCAGCGAGTCGAGTTCCGGTTCGGGTGATCGACGGGAACGGTGGACGAGGCACGAGATCGGCGGGAGGACGGAACGGTCGACGGGGAGGCGGACGGGAAACGGGACCGTCGACTACAGCTCGACGCCCGAGGGGATCAGGCTCTCGCTCCGGAGGAGGTTCCCCTCGTGGTCGTAGACGAGGAACGTCTCCTTGTCGTAGCTCACGAGCCGCTCGCCGTCGAGGTCGATCTCGACGCGGTAGCGGGCGTCGTCGCCGTCGGCGGCATCGACGGACTCGCGGGCGGCGCGGATGAACGGAAGGACGTCGTCGGCGGTCTCGTTCAGTTCGAGGACGAAATCGCCCGTGATCCGGTTCGTCACGCCGACGACCCCCTCGGCGGTGCCGCTCTCGAGGGGCTCGCGGAGCCGGAAGGCCACGTCGACCTCGCCCGCGGAGAGCAGGTCGCCGTCCGCGTCCGAGAGCCGGTCCCGCAACAGCCCCTCCGGTCCGTGGAAATCGATACGGACCAGCGGGGTCGTCGGCTCGCCGGCGTCGTCCCCGACGCCCTCGACGGTCAATTCGAAGTAGTCACGCCGCATTGCCTGTTCGCTACTTAGCGGTCCGCCCGTATGAACGTAACGGGCCCCGTCACCGTGCGGGACGCGTCGACGGGGAGCACGGGGACGGGTCGGATCGGGGTGGGCGCCGGGCGGTCCCGACGTCCCGTCGGCTGTTCGGCGTGTCGCGAACGCGCGGGTGGGACGCGACGTGGTCCTTTTAATACCGGGACGCATGTACACCGGTACGACGACCGATGGCGGGGGACACACGCACGGCGGACGTCGAAGGCGCCGTCGGGGCGCTCCGACGACGCCTCGAGCACACCTGGAAGATGCTCCGCGGCTCGGAGCTCGAAGTCCGCCCGTTCAGGCCGGGCGAGGACGGCCCGCTCGCCTCCTTTACCGTGCCGCCGGACGAACGCGAGGTCGACCGCTACTGGGTGAACGCACCGTACGCGTTCGTCGTGATCACCTACGACGAACCCGAGAGCGAACACCGCTACTACGCCGTCGAACCCGACCTCGACGGCTTCGAGCGGGACCTCCTCGACCGCGTCGCCGACGACATCCGCGATCCCCTCCTCTACCGAGAGGGAAGCGGACACACCGACGAGGAGACGCTCCGGACGGAACTGGAGTCGCTGCTCGCGGGGTACGGCGTCGAGGCCGGCATGGACACCTTCCACACGCTCGCGTACTACCTCTACCGCGACTTCCGCGGATACGGGAAGGTCGACCCGCTCTTGAACGACGGCCACATCGAGGACGTCTCCTGTGACGGGTACGACCTCCCGATCTTCGTCTACCACGACGAGTACACCGACATCGAGACGAACGTCTCGTTCGCGAAAGCGGAGCTCGACAACTACGTCATCCGGCTCGCCCAGCGCTCGGGTCGGCACGTCTCCGTCGGCGACCCGATGGTGGCGACGACGCTCCCCGACGGCTCCCGCGCCGAGCTCGCGCTCGGCGAGGAGGTGACGCCGCGCGGCTCGGCGTTCACCATCCGCCAGTACGCCGAGGAGCCGTTCACCCCGATCGATCTCGTCGAGTACGGGACCTTCTCGATCGAGCAGATGGCGTACTTCTGGCTCTGTATCGAGCACAACAAGAGCCTCATCTTCGCGGGCGGGACCGCCTCGGGGAAGACCACCTCGATGAACGCGGTCTCGATGTTCATCCCGCCGCGCGCGAAGGTGCTCTCGATCGAGGACACCCGCGAACTCTCCTTGTACCACGACAACTGGCTCTCCTCTATCACCCGCGAGCGGCGCTACGAGGGGGCCGACATCGACATGTACGACCTGCTACGGTCGGCGCTCCGACACCGCCCGGAGTACATCGTCGTCGGCGAGGTTCGCGGCGAGGAGGCCATCACGCTGTTCCAGGCGATGAACACGGGCCACACCACGTTCTCGACGATGCACGCCGACTCGATCGAGACCGTGATCAACCGGCTCGAGAACGAGCCGATCAACGTCCCGCGCGCGATGGTACAGTCGCTCGACATGCTCTCGATCCAGACGATGACGCGGTCGGACGACCAGCGGGTGCGGCGGGCGAAGACGATCGGCGAGATCGGTGGGATCGACCAGCGGACCGGCGAACTCGACTACTCCTCCGCGTTCGAGTGGCGGACGGAAACCGACGACTTCCGGCGCAACGACTCCATCCTCCTCGAGGAGATACAGACCGAGCGCGGCTGGACCCGCTCCGAACTGCTCCGGGAGATCGATCGCCGAGAGCGGTTCCTCGAACTGCTCTCCCAGCTCGGTGTGAACGGGTATCGGCAGTTCACGGCGCTCGTCAACGAGTACTACGCGGACCCCGACCGAGTGATGGAGCGGCTCGAGGAACGAGCGGGCGTCGACGACGGGAACGCCGGAACCGACGACGGGAACGCCGGAACCGACGACGAATGATCGCGTCCCTCCCGCTCGTCGTCGTCGTCGCCTCCTGTCTCGCGCTCGTGGCGTCACGGGCGTTTCCGAGGGCGAACCTCGC
Source organism: Halorubrum sp. 48-1-W (assembly GCF_003287355.1). Lineage (GTDB taxonomy): Archaea > Halobacteriota > Halobacteria > Halobacteriales > Haloferacaceae > Halorubrum. The sequence goes on along the minus strand of NZ_QMIM01000020.1, from coordinate 16,826 downwards.
GGTCACCAGGCTGGCGCTGTCGCTCTTCGGCGACTACGTCGCCGGCCAGGACCGCAGACGGCGCGAGCGGGACCTGATGCGCGCCGCCCACGTCGGCGGGACTCACCGGGAGTACGCCTCGCGAACCCTGCTGTACGCCGGCGTCCTCGGCGTCGCCGGGAGCGTGGTCGGGGTGTACCTCGCTGCCGGGTTCCTGGCCTCACTCGAAGTCGGTGGCGACGGCCTGATCGAACGTCTCCCCGTCTCGTTGTCCTTCCTGGCCGGGGTGACACGGCTGACGGAGGCCGGCCTCCTCGAACTGTTCGCCCTGTTGGTGGTCGCCTCGGCGACCGTGGGAGCAGTGCTCTCGGTCGGCGCGTACTACGCGCGCTGGACCCTGTTGAGCCAGCGGGCGACCGCCCGCGCCGCGGAGATCGATGCCACGCTCCCGCGGACCGTGGCGTTCGTGTACGCGCTCTCGCGGTCGGGAATGGCGTTTCCCCGGGTGATGGACACGCTCGCCGAGAACGAGGCGGTGTACGGCGAGGCCGCCACGGAGCTGTCGGTCGCGGTACGCGAGATGAACGCCTTCGGGACGGACGTGTTGACCGCGCTCCGACACACCGCGCGGCGGACGCCGAGCGACGACCTCTCGCAGTTCTCGGCGAACCTCGCGTCGGTCCTCGGCACCGGTCAGCCGCTGTCGGCGTTCCTCGAGGACCAGTACGAGCGCTACCAGGAGGAGGCCGAATCGAAACAGGAACAGTACCTCGAGCTCCTCTCGACGTTCGCGGAGGCGTACGTCACGACGCTCGTCGCCGGTCCCCTGTTTTTCATTACCATCCTCGTCGTGATCGGGCTCGTCTTAGAGGACACCCTCCCGCTCTTGCGCATCGTCGTCTACGTCGCGGTCCCGCTGGCGACGTTCGGGTTCGCGGTGTACGTCGACAGCATCACCCAGGGGATAGGGGGAACCGAACGGGTTCAGCCGTCCGAGACGTCACACGGTCGCGCCGGCGACGACGGTGACCGCGATCGCCGAACGTCGGCGGGGGCCACCGCGACGGCGGCGTCACCTCGGTCCGACGGCGGGAGCGTCGCCGACCGATGGCGGACGAGCAGTGAGCGGCTCCGAACGTACGACCGGTTCCGTTCGGTCCGGGAGTGGGCGAATTCGCCGGTCGAACACGTCCTCCGTTCGCCGGAGGCTATCCTCGCCGTCGCCGTCCCGATCGGGGTCCTCGGCGTCATCGCGGCCGTCCACCCGCTGTCGATCGGAACCCTGACCGAGGTCGTCGCGCAGGTCGACGCCCCGATCGTGGGCGCCTCCGCGTTCGTCCTCGCGACCTACGCGGTCGTCTACGAGATCAAGAAACGCCGAGTGCGCCGGATCGAAGCGGCGATACCCGACTTCCTCGACCGGCTCGCCAGCGTCAACGAGGCGGGGACCTCCGTCGTGGCGAGCATCCGACGCGTGGCCGAGACCGACCTCGAGGCGCTGACGGCCGACCTGAAGCGAACCCGCCGGGACATCGACTGGGGGGCCGACGTGACCTCGGCGCTCCGCCGGCTGGAGCGGCGGGTCGCCTCGCCGATGACGTCGCGAGCGGTCGTGCTCGTGACGAACGCGATCCACGCGAGCGGCGACGTCGCGCCGGTGCTCCGGATCGCGGCCGACGAGGCGCGGGCGACGTGGACGCTCCGACGCGAGCGCCGGCAGCTGATGTTGACGTACCTCATCGTCATCTACATCTCGTTTCTGGTGTTCCTCGGCGTTATCGCCGCGCTCTCGGTGTCGTTCATCCCCGCGGTCGAGGGAGCGTCGGTCGGGGGAGCGACGACGGGATCCGGTACCGGCGTCGGCACGGGAGCCGGCGGTGGACTCGTGGGGGGGCTCGGCGACATCGACACGACCGCCTACGAACGGCTGTTCTTCCACTCGGCGGCGATACAGGCGCTGTGTTCGGGAATCGTCGCCGGACAGCTCGGGGAAGGCTCCGTCAGGGATGGCGCGAAACACGCCGCGCTCCTGCTCGTGTTCACGCTCGTCGCCTTCGCGGCGATGGGCGGGCTGTGAGCGGGCACGGCAGGCCACCGAACCTATATCGGTCGCCCCCGACCGCCGGATATGGACCCGCAGTCGACGTACGACCGGATCGCCGGCCACTTCTCGGAGACGCGCGAGTACGCCTGGCCGGAGGTCGAGTCGTTCCTCGAGGGACGGACCGCCGACCGCGCGCTCGACGTCGGTTGCGGAAACGGACGGCACACCGAGCCCCTGAGCGAGCGTGCGCGGATCGCGGTCGGCGTCGACCTCAGCCGCGGGTTGCTCCGTGAGGCGGTTCGACGGGCACGAGAACGGGGGTTCGACGACCGGACGGCGTTCGTCCACGGCGACGCCGCGGCGCTCCCGATCGCGGACGACGCGGTCGATCTGGCGGTGTACGTCGCAACCCTCCATCACCTCTCGCCGCGGACATGTCGGATCCGGAGCCTGAACGAACTCGCCCGGGTCCTCCGGCCGGGCGGCGTCGCGCTCGTGAGCGCGTGGAGCACCGCTCACGACCGGTTCGACCGCGAGGAGGGGTTCGACACGACCGTCGACTGGACGCTCCCCGGCGGCGAGACGGTTCCCCGTTACTACCACGTCTACGACCCCGAGGAGTTCGAGGCGGACCTCGCCGAGAGCGACCTCGTCGCCGTCGACGTCGAGGTCTCGAGCGGGAACTGCTACGGGACCGTCCGCGACCCGGAGACGACCGTCTGAGGCGAGCCTCGGGGAGCGGCGTCAGCGACCGTCAAGCACGCTGAAAACGAGATCGAGGGTCCGGTCGGCTCGGCTCGATCGGTCGTGGCTTCCTTTCCTGCACGGTCGTTTCCTCCGGCGTCGGCGTCGGCGACGCCAAAGGGTAAACTCCTTATTCCGGCACCCGTTTCTCACGAACGCGCGCCGGTGGTCTAGTGGTAGGACCTGAGCCTTCCAAGCTCATGGCCCGGGTTCAAATCCCGGCCGGCGCATTTCTCGAACGAAGTGAGAGAAATCGCCGAGAGGGATTTGAACCCTATCAGTCGCGCACAGCGAGCGAAGCGAGCGAGCACGTCTGATTCCGGTTCAAATCCCGGCCGGCGCACTCCCTTCGGTCGTGCGCCGCCCGTACCCCCACTCTCTCACGGCGTTTGCTCGCGGGGGTCCCGGCCGGCGTTTTTCTCGAACGAAGCGAGGAAAAATACGGAGCGGATTCGAGGGTCTGGCCCCCACGTCCTACAGGCTCGCTCCGCCGTCGACCCACACCGTCTCGCCGGTCACGTAGCTCGCGCCCTCCGAGGCGAGGTAGAGGTACGCGTCACGCAGGTCTTCGGGAACCCCGGATCGGGACGGGAGTCCGTCCGACTCCCCGATCTGACTCGCCTCGTCGGACCAGCCCTCACGGATCTCGGTGGCGATCGGTCCCGGCGCGACAGCGTTTACCCGGATCCCGTGCCGGTCGAGTTCGAGCGCTGCGCTCCGGGTGAGCATCCGGATACCGCCCTTCGTCGTCGCGTAGTGGGAGTGGTTCCACTCCGCGCGTTCGGCCGTCGTCGACGACGTGTTCACGATCGCTCCCTCGACGCCGCGGTCGATCATGTCCCGTCCAGCCAACTGCGTCCCGAAGAACGCGCCCCTGAGGTTGACGCCGTGGACGAACTCGAAGTCCTCGGGGTCGACCTCGAGGAACTCGAGGTTGCGGTGGACGCCCGCGTTGTTCACCATCACGTCGACCCCGCCGAACTCGCGAGCTGCCTCGATCACCGACTCGATCCGGTTCGGGTCGGAGACGTCGGTCTCGACGAAGACGGCGGTTCCGCCGCGCTCCTCGATGGCCTCGTGTGTGGGGGTGTCGGCGTCGACGTCCTTCGGTTCCGCCCGGACGTCGGCGTTGATCACGGTCGCACCCGCGTCGCCGAACCCGGTCGCGACCGCGCGACCGATACCGCTCGATCCCCCCGTAACGACGACCGTCTCGCCGGAGAAGTCCGCGTCGATGGTTCCCATACGAACCGTCGGCGAGGGCGGATCAAAAAGGGTCGGTATCGACGTCCCTCGAGCGGGCGTCCCGTCACGCACCGAGTCCCGACGAAAGCACCCGAACGGGACGGAGACCGGAAGCGACCGAACGGGACGGGGAACGGAGATGAGCGGAGATCCCGGGAAGTCGGCGTGAGAGGACGGGGAAGTCGGCGTGAGAGGACGGGGGAGTCGGCGTGAGAGGACGGGGGAGTCGGCGTGAGGGGACGGGGGAGCCGGCGGGCGGTCCGGATAAAACACGTCGATCTGCCGTCATCGAACTTTTGGTGATCTGTCTCCATGTACGAGTCATGGCTACGCCAGGTGAATTCGGCGAGTTCGGCGGTCGACACGTTCCGGAACCGCTCGAAGCGCCGCTAGCGGAGTTGGCGGCGGCGTACGAGGACGCGGTCGCGGACGAGGAGTTCATGGCCGAGTTCCGTGACCTGCTCGAACACTTCGCCGGACGACCGACGCCGGTGTTTCACGCGGAAACGCTGAGCGAGCGGTACGATACGGACATCTATCTCAAACACGAGGACCTCCTCCACGGTGGTGCCCATAAACTGAACAACACGCTCGGACAGGCGCTGCTGGCCGACCGCGCCGGTAAGGATCGACTGATCGCCGAGACGGGAGCCGGACAACACGGGACCGCGACGGCGATGGTCGGGGCACTCCTGAACCTGGACGTGACGGTATACATGGGCCGTCACGACATGCGACGACAGGAGATGAACGTCTTCAGAATGCGCCTCATGGGCGCCGACGTGGAGCCGGTCGAGCGCGGCAACGCGGGGCTCAAGGAGGCCGTCGACGCCGCCTTGGAGGACTTCGCCGAAAACGTCGATTCGACGCATTACCTCGTCGGAAGCGTCGTGGGTCCGGACCCGTTCCCACGGATGGTTCGGGAGTTCCAGTCCGTCATCGGCGAGGAAGCACGCGAGCAGATCCTGGAGTTACACGGGGAGTTACCCGATGCGTGTGTGGCGTGTGTCGGCGGCGGCTCGAACTCGATCGGGCTCTGGCACGCGTTCAAAGACGACGACGTGCTGTTCTACGGGGCCGAACCGGGCGGAACCGACGACGCCAATCACTCCGCCCCGCTATCGAAGACCAGACAGGAGGAGCCGCGGATCTTCCAGGGGATGAAAACGAAGACCATCGGTGAGGAGACGCGGAACCACTCGATCTCCGCCGGCCTCGACTACCCGGCCATCGGTCCGGAACACGCCGCGCTCCAGGAGATGGGCCGTGCCGAATACCACGCGATCACCGACGACGAGGCGTTGACCGCGTTCCGTGAACTGAGCGAGGCCGAAGGGATCATCCCGGCGTTAGAGCCCGCACACGCGCTCGCGCTGGCCGCCAAGTTAGCGGAGGAGGACCGACACGAAACGCTGTTGGTCAACCTCTGTGGCCGCGGCGACAAGGACATGCGGACGGCCGCGGAACGCTTCGATCTCTCCGAGTAGACGACCTCCCTCCTCAGTCGTCGTCCGCGGCCGCCTCCGCCGACGGCGACTCCCGCGGTCCGCCGGCGTGCCCCTCGTGGGCGACCGCGGTGGCCAGAAGCTCCGGCGAGATCGCGGGCACCTCCGCCTCGCTCACGGGGCCGTCGCGGGCGATGGCCTCCTTCGAGCGCGGGAACTCGCGGATCTCCTTGTGGATCGCGAGGCCGGCCTTCGCGCCCTGGCCCATCGCGACCGGGATCTGGTTGTGACCCGGGGTGACGTCGCCGACCGCGAAGACGCCGTCGACGCTCGTTCGACCGTGGTCGTCGACGTCGATCCGGCCGTCGTCGGTCAGCTCACAGCCGAGCGACTCCGCGAGCGCGGTGTTGTAGTCGGAGCCGTACATTGGGAAGCCGCCGCGGTACTCCCGGCGGGTGCCGTCCGCGAACTCCATCGCCTCCAGCCAGCCGGAGTCGGGGTCGTTCTCCACGCCGGAGACCTCCTCGTGGACCACCTCGACCGGGTGCGCCTCGAGCTGTGCTGTTGTCTCGTCGCTCCAGGTCGGCTCCGCGCCGCGGGTCAGGAGGTCGACGTCGTCGGTGACGTTGAGCATGATCATCGCGACGTGGGCGGCCGCCTCGCCGTGACCCATCACGTACACCGGCTCGTCGACGAACATGTACGCGTCACAGTGGAGACACCAGTGGAGCCCTCTGGCGTTCCGCGGCAGCGGCGGGTCCGGACGCTCGTCCGAGAAGCCCGTCGCGAGCACGACCCGCCCGGCGGTGAACTCGTCGTCGCCGGCGACGAGCCGGAACCGCTCCTCGCCGTCGCCCCCGTCGTCGACCCGCTCGACCGCCTCGACGAACCCCCGCTCGAGGTCGGCGCCGTAGGAGGCCACCTGCTCGCGGCCGGTCGCGAGGAGTTCGTTGCCGGAGACCTCCTCGGTGACGCCGATCACGTTGTGGGTGTCCGCCATCATCGCTGCCCTGCCGCCGCCGCGGTCGATCAGTAGCGTCTCGTGGCCGAGCCGCGCGCCGTACAGCGCGGTCGTCAGTCCGGCCGGGCCGCCGCCCACGACCGCGACGTCGTATGCGTTCTCGTCGGAAGCACTCATCATCCGTCGTACGCGTCGGATCGGGTTAAATGTCCATGGGGCGTGCGCGCCGGGCGACCAGCCGTCGGCGCCCGGCCGGATTCGAGTTCGACCGACGGCGGGCGGTCAGGAAACTTATGCTCGCCGGGCGCGTGCCTCCGGTCGTGTCCCGACGACTCGCCGTCGCGATCGCCCTCCTCGTCGTCGGTACCGTCGCCGACGTGTGGTCGACGTACCTCGCGATCTCGACGGGCGGCTTCGTCGAGGGCTCGCCGGTCGGTCGCACGTTCATCACGTGGCTCGGCCCGCTCCGCGGCATGTTGGTCACGAAGGCCCTCGGAATGGCCGTCATCGGGATCCCGATCGCGGTCGCGGGCGGGAGCCGTCGGCTGGTGGCCACGCTGATGTGTGCCGGCGTCGGGGGGCTCTCGCTTCTCGTTGCCGGGCGGAACCTGCTCCTCGTCGCGGGCTACTGGCCCTGAGCGGACGGCCGGGTCCACGCCGTCACTCCCCGCGATACAGCCGTTCCGCGGTCCGCGTCGGCAACCCCTCACGTTCGACCGCCTCGGCGACGCGGTCGACGTCGTAGGCGACCCGTCGGAGGTCGACCTCGCCGGCGTCGACGTCGAGCACCGCGTAAGCGGCGTCCGGGTCGCCGTCGCGGGGCTGGCCGACGCTACCCGGGTTGACGACGAGCCGACCGTCGACCGAGCGGGCCCCTTGAACGTGGGTGTGACCGAGCACGAGGCCGTCGATGTCGTCGCGGTCGCCCTCCACGTCGGTCGGCGCGTCGTCGGCGAGCGCGTCGAGGTGCCGGTCGAGCGCCGGGAACTCCCCGGGGTAGACGTACGCGTCCTCACGTTCGGATGCGGGATGTGAGTGGACCAGGTGGTAGCGACCGTCCCCGAACCACGTCGCCCGCGGCAACGAGCGAAGCCACGTCAATCCCTCGCTCGAGAGCTCGCGTTTCGCGTGTTCGAGTCCGGCCTCGGCCATCAGGTTGGCGCGGTACCGCTCGGGCGTCTCGACGGTCCGGTCGTGGTTCCCGCGGACCGTCGCCGTGGAGACCTCGCGGACGCGCGCGAGACACTCGGCGGGCCACGGGTTGTAGCCGACCACGTCGCCGGCACAGACGACCTCGGCGACCGGCGGCATGTCCTCGAGGACCGCCTCCAGTGCGGGCAGGTTCGCGTGGACGTCCGAGAGGAGTCCGACCTTCATCACGCGACCGTTCGGGATCGAGGCCCGAATAGCTTCGGTCGGGTGCGTCGGAAGCTGTGAGATCCGGTCGGGTGTGTCGGAACCCACGGGCGGCGCCTCCTCCCGCCAGAGAACTTATCCTCGCGGGACCGAAGGACCCGCCAATGGCACCGACCCTGCTCACCGCCGCGCTCGGCGCGTTGCTCGCTGCGGCACTCCTGGGGCCGGCGTTCGACGGCCGGTCGGTCGCGGTCGTCGTCACTGCCGCCCTCCTGCCGACCCTCGACGCGGTCGTGAGCCTCGCGCTCGCGGGCGCGACGAACGCCCTCGCCCACAACGTCTGGGTCCCGCTCGCGCTGGCGGGGCTCCTCTACTGGGACACGGCGCTTCGCGGGCGGTCCGCCCTCCGCGAGCGGTACGGCTGGCGGGGCGTCCGGGTCGGCTGGGTCGCACTCGCCGGGTTCTCGATCGCCGGGATCGCCCCCGACCTCTTCGTCGGGCCGGGCGTGAGCCTGCTGTATCCCGTCGAAAACGTCTACTACGTTGTCGACGGCCTCCTGCTGTTCTCGACGCAGGACGGCGTCGTCCAGACGTTCGTCTCGGGCGGCGGGGGTCCCGGGGTCCTCCCGTTCGAGAGCCCGGGAACGACCGAAACGCACGCCGTCTCCACGTGGGTGAACCCCGACGGTCGACCGGGACTCGGGCTCGGGAGCGAGCGCGTGTTCGTCGTCGTCGACGCCGGGTGGCAGGCGGTCGTCGTCGCGAGCGCGGTCGCGTCGCTCGCGGTCCGGTTCCGACCGTGGGGACGGGCCGGGACGGAACCCGCGACGGAGGAGTCAGCGACGGAGGCGAGCCGATAGATGGTCTCCACGGTCGTTCACGCCGGCTTCGCGCTGGTGCTCACTGCGGGACTGTTGCGGGGGGACTACGACCGGAGAGCGCTCGCCGTCGTCCTCGCTGTGGTCGTCCTCCCCGAGGCCGACTCGTTTCTCGGCCTCGTCATGTCCGGCGCGCATCGAACCGTCGGCCACAACTTCGTGTTTCCGGCGGTTGCCGCGCTCCTGCTCTACTACGACACCCGGATCCGCGAGCGGTCCGCCCTCCGCGACGCGTTCGCGGAGCGCGGCGTCCGGATCGCCTGGGCCGTGGTGTTCGTCCACGTCTTCGCGCACGTGTCGCTCGACTGGGCGCACCTCGACGGCGTGAACGTCCTCTGGCCGCTCCACGACGCCTTCTTCCGGCTGGACGGGGAGCTGCTCTGGTCCACGACCGACGGCTTCGTGCAAACGTTCGTCGATATCGACCTCGATCCCGAGACGGGGAGCCGGCGGGTCGACGCCGGCAGCACGGGGACCACGCAGTCGGTCCACGTGAACAATCCGGTCGAGCCGGACGACCCGGTGACGCTCGCGGCGTCGGAGACGATAGACCGCCGCTTCCCGATCGCGGGGCGAGGTTGGCGGCTCTATCTCGTCGGCCTCGGGCTCTTCACCCTGGCCGCCCGTCGACTTCAGGGGAACCCACCGACCGAACCGGAGAACTGACCTGCCCTCGGGAGCCCGTGACCGGACCCACGGACAGGCTCTTGGAGCTGTGAGCCGTACGGATCGTATGTCGTTATCACCCGACGTGCTCGTGATCGGCGGCGGAGCGACGGGGTCCGGAACCGCCCGGGACCTCGCGATGCGAGGGCTGGACGTGACCCTGATCGACCGGGGTGGGCTCTGTAGTGGGACGTCCGGGCGCTCACACGGGCTGTTACACAGCGGGGCCCGCTACGCCGAGGCCGACCCCGACGGGGCAGTGGAGTGTCTGGAGGAGAACCGCGTCCTCCGCCGGATCGCCGGGGCGTGCGTCGGCGAGACCGACGGCCTCTTCGTGAGTCTCGCTGCCGACGACGACGACTACTTCGAGGAGAAGTACGACGCCTGTACGGAAGTCGGCATCCCCGCCGAGCGGATGGACTCGGACACAGCGCGCGAACTCGTCCCCGACCTCGCCGACGACGTCGAGCGGGCGTTCCGCGTGCCCGACGGGGTCGTGTATCCTTCCCGGCTGGTCGCAGCGAACGCGCTCGACGCCGAGGAGCACGGCGCCGACGTCTACCCGCACGCGCCGGTGGAGTCGGTGACAGTCGAGGACGGGGCGATAACCGAGGTCGACGTCGGCGGGGACGTCGACGGGACGATCCGGCCGGAGTACGCCGTGAACGCCGCCGGCCCGTGGGCGGGCGAGGTGGCGTCGATGGCCGGGCTCGACGTCGACATGCGGCCGACCCGGGGCGTGATGGTCTCGGTCGAGTACGACGGGCTCGACCCGGTGTTGAACCGCTGTCGTGACCCCGACGACGGCGATATCGTCGTTCCACACGGTTCGGAGGCCGTCCTCGGGACGACGAGCGTCCCGGTGAACGACCCGGACGACTACGAACGAGCCCGGTGGGAGGTAGAGACGTCGATCGAGGAGTGTGCGGCGATGCTCCCGCCGGTCGCGGACGCGCCGGTCGTTCGCGAGTGGTGGGGAGTCCGCCCGCTGTACGCACCGGACGAGGACGAACGCGGCGGACGCGGGATCTCCCGGGGATTCTTCAGGCTCGACCACGCGCCGGACGGCGTCGAGAACGCCGTCAGCGTCGTCGGCGGGAAGCTGACGACCTACCGGCTGATGGCCGAGTCGACGGCCGACCTCGTCTGTGACCGCCTCGGCGTCGACGCCGAGTGTCGAACCGCGGACCGGACGCTCCCGGCGGCGGACGACCCGGATCGGCTCGACGAGGCGGTCGCCGCCTTCGACGGCGGGGGACCGACCGACGCGGACGTGGTCGGAACGGCCGAGTGAACTACCCCACCCTACTTCGTTCGGTCTGACGACCTCGCTTCGTTGGGGGTGGGGCTTTCGCGTGGACTCCCGCTCTCGCCGGAATCCCCGGCAGGCGGTTCATATCTTCCGTTCGCGTTCACCGTCCCGCGATTCAACCGCACGCCTACGGGGGCGCCTCCGCCGGACCCAGGTTGCTTCCGACGGAGATACCGCAGTCCGATGTTCTTTGCGGCGTTGTGGTCGGCGTGGTTCTCGTAGCCGCATTTCAGACACTCGGAGTCCTCGCCGTCGCGGCCGGGTCAGTGACCCACAGTGTGAACAACGGCGTGACGTATTCTTCGGGTCCACCTGTGCCACGTCGATGCCGTGGCGTTCGGCCTTGTATTCGACGTACTCGTACAACCGCTCGACCCACTCGCTCCTTGAGGCCGGAGGCTCCGCCTCGAATACGCGGATCCGGAGCCGTCGCGTCCCTAAGCGGCTGGTTCGAGCGTGACGCGGGGCCGTCGCTCGAAACGGGGAGAACGGAAACCGGCGCCGCGTCGAAGGGGGACCGCGCCTCAGAAGAGGTAGAAGAGCGGGAAGAGGAAGACCCAGACGATGTCGACGAAGTGCCAGTAGAGCCCGAAGTACTCCACCGGGCGTTCGTCCTCCAGGTACGCGCCGTGGTACGCCCGGTAGAAGAGGAACCCGGCGATCAACAGCCCACCGACCACGTGTACGCCGTGGAGGCCGGTCGTGACGTAGTAGATCGACGCCTGGATCGGGTCGCCGTGGGAGTTCTCCGCGATCGTGACGCCGACGTCGTATATCTCGTGGTGCCACTCCCACATCTTGATCGCGAGGAACGTCAGCCCGAGAGCGATCGTCGCCCCCAGTGACGCAAGCAGCCCCTTTCGGCTGTTCCGGTGGGCCGCCACCAGCGCGAGGATCACCGTGAACGACGACGTGAGCAGCACGAACGTGTTGATGAGTCCCGGCAGCGACTCGGTCAGCGGCGACCACTCCTGCCAGCCGGCGTTGTACCGGATGAACACGGCCGCGGAGATGAACGCGCCGAAGACGAGCACGTCCGAGGCGAGGAAGAACCACATCCCCAGCTTGACTTTCTCGACGCCGTTGAACGGCCAGCGCTCGGCGAACTCCGTGGGCGGCGCGTAGAAGTCCTCGAAGCCCCACATCACGCCGGAGTACACGAGTCCGAGCAGTCCGAGGACGGTCAACGCCGGGTACACCGGGTTGCTGATCGTCACCGGCGTCGTCGCCAGCGAGTCGGCGACACCGATCGAGATCGAGTCGTTGAAGCCGGACAGGCCCAGGAGCATGACCCCGAGCATCAACGAGAGCGTGAACGGCCAGATGCTCGCGTGGCTGGGGTGTTTGTCCCAGTGTGCGTACTCGCGGATGTGGTCGGCGTGGCTGTCGCCGCCGTCGGTGACGGCGTTCCCGTTCTCGTCGGCTTTCACCGCCGGCCCGCCGTCCGGGACGTAATCCTTCACGAACTCCAGCTTCCCGGAGGCGTAGGAGGGGCGGTTCGGCCAGTTCTCGAGCGGCGGCGGCGAGGGAACCGCCCACTCGGCGGTCCGCGAGTAATCCCACGGGTTCTCGCCCACGACGGGGCCGGAGACGTACGACTTTCCGAGGTTGTAGAACATGATGAGGAACGAAAAGCCGAGGATGAAGGCGCCGATCGTGCCGGCCTGGTGGAAGATCTGGAGCGCGGGATCGTACTCGAACACCCGGCGGGGCGTCTCCCACGCGAGGAACATCGAGAAGTATACGGCGTTGAAGCCGATGAAGAACGCGGCGAAGTGAAGCTTGCCGAGGAACTCGTCGTACATCTTCCCCGTCATCTTCGGGAACCAGTAGTAGATCGCTCCGACGAGTGCGGTCGCGCCGCCGAACATGACGTAGTGGAAGTGTGCGACCACCCAGTAGGTGCCGCGGAACTCGTAGTCGAGGATGATGGCGCCGAGGAAGACGCCGGTGATGCCCCCGAGGATGAACAACAGTAGCGCGCCGAACGCGAACAGGAACGGCGTCGTGAACTGGATACGGCCCTTCATGAGCGTGTAGATGAGCGAGAAGACAATCAGGTCGAACGGCAACGAGATCCCGATCGTGGTCGCCATCATCAGCGTCTTGATCTCGAGGTTGATCGTCGTCAGGAACATGTGGTGCATCCACACGAGGAACGACTGGACGGCGATAAGACAGATGGCGATGATGACCCACTTGCGGCCGACGAGCCGGCGGCCGGAGAACGTCTGGAACAGTTCGAGCATGACTCCCAGGGCCGGGAAGAAGACGATGTACACCTCGGGGTGGCCGAAGAACCACCAGAGGTGACCCCACAGCAGGGAGCCGCCCTCGGTCGCCGAGAAGTAGACGCTCCCGAGCACGCGGTCGGACCCGAGGATCAGCAACGCTCCGAGCAGGGCGGCGAACGCGAACAGCATCATCCAGACGGTCGCGAGGATCGACCAGGTGAAAAGCGGCATGTCCATGATCCCCATTCCTTCGGCACGCGAGTGGTGGATCGACGTGAGGAAGTTCACCGTCGAGGCGGTCACCCCGACGATGAACATGGTGAGCGCGAGGATCGCCCCGGTCGAGCCGATGCTCGGCGTGTACATCGGGACGTTGAGCGGCGCGTACATGGTCCAGCCGGCGGTGAGCGTGCCGCCCTGGAAGAAGCTGATCGCGAGCAGGACGCCCGAGAAGAGGTACAGCCAGTAGGAGAGGGCGTTCAGCCGGGGGAACGCGAGGTCGTCGGCCCCGATCTGGAGCGGGACGACGTAGTTCGCGAACGCGAACGCGAACGGCGAGAGGAACCAGAACACCATGATCATCCCGTGGGCGGTGACGGCCTCGTTGTACGCGAGCCCGGAGAGGACCTGGTTCGACGGGTCCCAGAGCTGGACGCGGATCAGTAGCGCGAGTACCCCGCCGAAGAGCAGGAAGAACAGCGCCGTGATCAGGTAGAGGATCCCGATGTCCTTGTGGTTGGTCGTGACGAGCCAGCGGCGGACCGACGTCGTCGGCGGGAGCTCGCTCATGCGGAAACACCTCCGACGGCCGAACCAGTCACGCTCGGGGTCGCGAGGTCACCCTCGACGTTCGAGCTGTTTTCGTCCTCCGACCCTTCGGTGTCCGCGTACCACTCTTCCCACTCGTCTTCGGGGAGGACCGTGATCTGGCCTTTCATCGCCGAGTGGCCGGAGCCGCAGAGTTCGAAGCACTCGACGCGATAGGTCGCCTCGCCGCCCTGTTCTTCGACCTCCTCGGAACTCACGGAGAACCAAGTCTCGCTGGTCTCACCGGGGATGGCGTCGGTCTTTATCCGCAATTCCGAGGACCCGAAGTTGTGCCAGACGTCGGTCGAAGTCACCTTCAGGTCGATCCGCTGGTCCGCGGGGACGACCAGTTCGTTCGTCTCCGAGTGACCGTTGGGGTACATGTACTCCCAGCCGAACTGGTATCCCTCCACGGTGATCTCGATGTCGCCTTCCTCGTCCGTGTCGGGACCGTCCTCGACGTAGAGGAGCAGTCCGTACGAGTACACGACGAGGCTGATGACGACGATCGCGCTCAGCCCGAACGAGAGGAAGAGCTTCTTCGCCTTCGGCCCGCCCTGTCCGGTCGGCAGTTCGCCGACCACCGGCGCGTCGAAGTCCTTGTCGGGTTCGCCGCCGTCGTCGCGATACTTGTAGACGTTCCACAACGTGTACGAGACCACGATGATTCCGACGACCGTCCCCAGCGTGAGGAAGACGAAGAAGATCTCGTCGAACACCTCCGCTTGTGCCCGCCAGTCGGTCCCTTGTTGTAGGGTAATTGGGTCTATCATGTTCGTCTCTCAGCTCTTATCCTTCCCTTGGGGATGGCGCACTTAGCTCTTGTGTACCCCGGCGTCCGTGAGGCCCGTGGTGGCACATACGAAGGCTATTTGTACACGCGTCCGGACCGAGTAGTAACGAGGAAATCATGGTTTCGCTTACCCTCTTGAGTACGGCGCTGATGGGCCTGCTCGTCCTGGCCACGATCGTCGCCGCCGCTCGGATCGGCGGACAGCGCGCGCCGGGTGCCGACGACTCGGTAGACACCTACACCGCGATCACCCGACGGCTGGCCGAGGTCGTGAGAACCCCGGCCGTGTGGTCGATCGCGTTCGTCGTCATCGCGCTCGGCGTCGGCGCGCTCGTCGTCCTCTCGGTCGGAAACTTCGCGTTCGTCGAGGGGTTCTCCGGCTCGCTCCTCGCGATCGTGTACGCCGTCGTCGGACTGCTCCTCACCGGCTTCGTCTTCCTCGGGGCGTACTTCGGCGTGCGCGGCCGCGGACTCGGAAACGCCCACGGTGTCGCCGCCGGCTCGTTCGCAGCGGGGCTGGTCTTTCTCGTGTTGATCACGGTCCAGCTGCTCGTCGGCGTCGTCGGCTGACCGCCCACTGACCGCTCACGCGATCGAGACGCCGTTGCGGGAGAGGTACGCGCTCGCGTCCTTGATCTCGACGGGGCTCCCGATGATCCGACAGCGCCCGTCGGTCTCGACGATCGTCAAGGTGAACCGCTCTTCGAGCCCCTCGCGGAGCCCGTCGAGCGCACGGACGGGGAGCAGTATCTGCGTGCTGTCGCGGAACGTCGAGGCGTCGGGCATTCGACGTGTCCTGTGACGGACGACCCCCGCATAACCGTGTCGAAATGTCTCTCCAGTAATGTGTTCTCCGGCGACTCCCGAAGGAACACTTTTAACGAGCCGACCGGCCGAGGTAGTACCGATGGGACTGGAAGCAGAGATAGAGGAACTCCGCGAGGAGATCGCCGAGACGCCCTACAACAAGTCCACGGAGGCGCACATCGGGCGGCTGAAGGCGAAGCTCGCGGAGAAAAAGGAGAAACTGGAGAACCAGTCCTCCGCCGGCGGCGGCCACGGCTACGCCGTCGAGAAGCACGGCGACGCCACCGTCGCGCTCGTCGGGTTCCCGAGCGTGGGCAAGTCCACGCTGATAAACGCCCTCACCAACGCCGACAGCGAGGTCGGTTCCTACGAGTTCACGACGCTCGACGTCAACCCGGGCATGCTCCAGTACCGGGGCGCACAGATCCAGATCCTCGACGTCCCCGGACTGATCGAGGGGGCCGCGGGCGGGCGCGGCGGCGGCAAGGAGGTGCTCTCGGTCGTCCGGACCGCGGACCTCGTCGTGTTCATGCTCTCGGTGTTCGAGATCGAGCAGTACGACCGGTTGAGCGAGGAGCTGTACGCCACGAACATCCGGACCGACACGGATCCGCCGAACATCAACATTCGGAAGACGCACAAGGACGGCATCGGGGTGACGATGAGCGACGAGGTGAGCCTCGAGGAGGACACCGTCAAGCAGGTGCTCCGCGAGTACGGCTACGTCAACGCCAAGGTGACGATCCCGCACGACCTCACGATCGACGAGCTCGTCGACGCGGTGATGGACAACCGCGTCTACCTGCCGTCGATGGTCGCGGTCAACAAGGCGGACCTCATCGACAAGGGGTACCTCCCGACGGTCCAGGCCGAACTCCGCGAGCGCGGGCTCGACCCCGACGACGTGGTGTTCATCTCGGCGGAGGAGGAACGCGGACTCGAGGGGCTCAAAGAACGGCTCTGGGAGGAGCTCGGGCTCGTCCGGATCTACATGGACAAGCCGGGCCGCGGCGTCGACTACGAGGAGCCGCTAATCTTGTTCGAGGGCGACACCGTCGGCGACGCCTGCGAGAAGATCGGCGGCGAGTTCGACGAGCGGTTCAAGTTCGCGCGCGTGTCGGGGTCGAGCGCGAAACACGACGACCAGCAGGTCGGGAAGGGCCACGAGTTGGCGGACGAGGACGTGCTCCGCATCGTCGCGCGGAAATAAGCGTTCGTGTCGTCGCACGTGACGTGACGATCAGTTGATTCCGCACCGACGATCACTTCCAAAGCCCCAGCAGTTCGGTACTACAGAACAGTGAGCGCGACTTCGGAGAACACTTCCAAAGCCCCAGCCGCGAGGCGGGCGCACGCTCGTTGTGGTCCTCGGTCGCTCGCGATGCTCGCTCCCTGCGGTCCTTACGTCACCTGCGCCCGCCTCGCGACTGCCCCTTTGAGTCCCACCCGAACCGCAACCGCCCCGCACCTCACGCCTCCCCAGCCTCGTCGGTGGTCCTCCGCTTCGCGTCGGACCACCGACTCCCTCGCGCGGGCTCCTCGCGGCCACCGGCCG
>NZ_QMIM01000019.1 GCF_003287355.1 Halorubrum sp. 48-1-W | reverse complement strand
GCGCCGCCAACGGCCGCGTCGTCGCCGACGACCGCGCCGAGCCGGACGTCCTCGTACAGCTCGCCGGCGACGGCGACGGTCGCGGTCCCGCCCCGGACCGTGGCGTTCGCGCCGACGGTCGCGCCCGCGCCGACGACGCAGTCCCTGAGGACCGCTCCCGCCTCCACGGTCGCGTCCGGGAAGACGACGGAGCGCTCGACGGTCGCGTTCGGCCCGACCCGCGCGTTCTCGCCGACCGTCGTCCCCGCGCCGACGACCGCGTTCCGCCCGACGGAGGCGGTGGGAGCGACCACACACCGGTCGTCGACGCCCGCGCCGGACGCGAGCGTTCCCTCGACGGCCCCGCCGTCGCGGTCGAGCACGTCGTCGGTGACCGTGAGCAGGTCCCAGAGGTACGAGACGTCGTGCCAGCCGCCGCCGTACCTGACGGCGCGGACGCCGCCCGCGTCGATGAGCCGTTCGACCGTGTCGGGTAGCTCGTACTCCCCCTCCTCGGACGGCTCCGTGTCGCGGATGGCGTCGAACACCGCGGGCGTGAACGCGTACACGCCCGCGTTGATGACGTCGGAGTCCGCGTCCCGACGGGGCTTCTCGACGATGGTTTCCACGCGGTCGCCCCGAACGGTCACCACCCCGTAGGCCCGCGGCCGGTCGCTCCGGGTCACCGCCATCGCGGCGGCGGCGTCGCCGTCGGCCAGCGCGTCGCGGACGTCGGCGACCGCGGACGGCTCGACGATCCGGTCGCCGTTCAACACGAGGAACGGCCCGTCGACGTGCTGTTCCGCCTGCGCGACCGCGTGGGCGGTCCCGAGCCGCTTCTCCTGGAGCACGTATCGGATCGAGACGTCCCAGTCGTCGCCGTCGCCGAAGTGCGTCTGGATCCGCTCGCGCTCGTAGCCCACGACGAGCACGACCTCGTCGACGCCGGCCGCGCTCGCGGCCTCGATCACGTACTCGAGGAGGGGCTTGTTGGCGACCGGCACCATCGGCTTCGGCCGCCGGTTCGTCAGTGGACTCAGCCGCCGACCCGCCCCGGCGGCGAGCACCACGGCCGTCGTCGATCGGTCGGACATGTCAAAGCGGAAACGGCCGACGGACTTGAAGGGTGGTGATCGCCCGCCCGCCGTGGTACGGACGACGCGCGTCCTGTATCCTTATCCCCGCCCAGGTGGTAGGAGTGGCGATGAGTTTCGGGCTGCTCGACATGATCGGGCTGGCGGCGTCGCTGGCGTTCGCGCTGCCGCTCGCGAACTATGCGGTCGTCCGCCTCCTCGCCGGCGAGACCGCACTCGGCGGCGGCCTGCTCGTCGTCGCCGTCGCGATGGTGGTGTTGCCGCAGTACTTCCTCGATCCCTCGCGGATACTCAGGGGACTCGTCCGCGGACTCCTCCCGCGACGGCTCCGTGGCGACGACGCGGAGTCGGGAGCCGACGGCGACGCCGTCGAGGAGTAGCTCCGCTGCTCGGCGATCCGGACGCTCAGCGCCGCCGCGCGACGAGCGCGGTCCCGAGGAGCGCGACCACAGCCGCGACGACGCCGAAGCCAGGGACGCTGGTGTCGGTTCCGTCGTCGTCGTCGTCGGCACTGCCGTCTTCCGCGGTCCCGTCGTCGGCACTGTCGTCGCTTCGCAGGTCGTCCTCGACGCCGATCGACTCGTCGACGACGAGGACGGCGTACTCGCGCTCGCCGTCGAGCCCGTCGTTCCCGCGGACCGTCAGCGTCGCGCGGTCGCCGTGGCTCGCCTGGCGCAGGTCGAACGCCGCGGTCGCCTCGCCGTCCTCGACGGTCGCCTCCTCGGTCATGAGGTACGCCGGGCTCGCGTCCGCGTCGGACCGGATCCGGAGGGTCACGCGCTCCCCGTCCGCGAGGTCGACCGGCACGGTCACGTCCGTCTCGGCCGGCTCGACGACCACGTCGGTCGCCTCGACGTCCGACTCGGTGACGACGGTCGAGTCGCCCGACCCGTCCGTCGAGTCGTCCGTCGAGTCGTCGGACTCGTCGGATCCGGCCCCGTCGTCGGAGTCGCCTTCGTCGTCCGCCGACGCGGGCTCGACCACCAGGCTCCCGACGTCGGTCGTCTCCCCCTCGTCGACGGAGACCTCCATATCGTAGTCGCCGGGGTCGATCGGCTCGTCGAGGCCGGTTTCGTTTTCGACCGAGACCGCGGCGTCGCCCTCGGCGGTCAGGGACGCGCCGTCCTCGTCGGTCGCGGCGTGGTCGAAGACGAGCGTCGTGACGCCGTCGTCGTCGGGCGTCACCGTCGCGTGGAGCGCGTACCCGCTCTCGGATTCGTCGCCGATCGCGACCGAGAACTCGTCGACGCCGTCGGTCTCGACGCCGATCACGGCGGTCTCCCCCTCTGTCACGGTGACGAGGGAGGAATCGAGGCCCGCCGTGTCGTCCGCTGTGGCGGTCCCCACGAACGCGCTCCCGGCGAGCGCGACCCCGACGACCGCGAGCGCGGCCACGAGGACGGTGGCCGCAGCCGGCAAGAGTTCTCTCACGATTCGTCCGCTCGGTTCGGCCCCGTCGGCCGTGGAGGGCTGCGTCGGCATGCGTTTCGACGATCGGACGGGGATGATATAGCGCCGCCGGTGGCTCAAACGACCGTCGTAGCTATCGACACCCGTCGGACTCCTCGCGGTCGACCGGAGTCGTTCCGAAGGGGTACGAACCGAGGAGCTCGTGGCCGTCCTCGCGCACGACGACGACGTCACCCAGCCGGACCCCGCCGGTCGCGGGATCGTACACGCCGGGTTCGACCGCGAGGACGTGGCCGGGACGGAGGGCCGGTCCGCCCGGCAACGCCGGCGGCTCCGCGCGGGACAGCCCGACTCCGTGGCCGGCGTCGTGGGTGAACCCGGGCTCTCCGGGCGACGCGTTCGGATCGAAGCCGTAGGCGGCCAGCTCGGCGCCAGCCTCACCGTGGACGGTCGCCGTGGGAGTCCCCGCCGTTACCTCCGCGAGCGCGGCCTCGCGGGCAGCCTCGACCGCGACGTACGCCCGGCGCTCCCAGCCGCCGTCGCCGTCGACGACGAACGTCCGCGTGAGCGCGCCGTGGTACCCGTCAGGCCCGCGCGGGGCGAGCTCGACCACGACCGTCTCGCCGGCCCGGATCGGGGCGGGTCGGCCGACGGCGGGGGCGAACCCTCCCCGACCACTGCGGTCCGCGGTAGCCCGCCCCACAGCGATCGCGGTGTTCCCGGCGTCGCTGACGCCCCGCGCAGCGAGCGTCGCGTTCACCGCGCGCCGGAGCCGCCCGACCGTGAGCGGGGCATCGTTCCAGCGGAGGGCGGGTGGCGCGTCGTCTCCGGGGTCGGTGCCGCTCGACCGCGCCGGCCCGCCGGCCGGGTCGTCCTCGGGCGGACCCCGCCGGGACGGATCGCTCTGGGCGAGGACCGTCTCCGCGCGCGCCATCCCGGCGGCTGTGGCGCGCTGTACCCGCCGGATCCGGTCCACCTCGGCGGGGCTCTTCACCGCCCGCGAGTCGGCCACGACCGGCGTCGACGCGGGGTCGTAGCCCGCCCGCTCGAGGTAGACGGCCGCGTCGTGGGGGATGGACCGCGGGACGAGGACCCGGTCCGCGTCGTCGCTATCGTACTCGTCGAGGACCGCCGCCGTACGGACGCCGACCGGATCGTCGGCGCGGTCGGTCCGAACCGCCCGGACGACCCCGTCGTGGAAGCCGGCGTCGGTCGAGGAGGCGCCGACCCGGCCAGCGTCGACGAACCGCCGTTCGGCCACCTCGGCGACGGCCGCGGGAACGAGGAGGACCGCCCGGGGGGGCGACGACGCGGACGCGGGGGCCACGACGACGCCGTACGTCCCGTCCGGCTCGGCGACGCGCGTCAGGTATCGGAGGTCGGCGTCGAAGCGGTCGCCGACCGCGACGAACCCGGTCGCGTCCGCCTCCGCGACCGCCTCGACGACGGGCGAGAGGTCGGTCCGGAGCGGTTCGGGCTCCGGATCGTCGCCGTCGCGAGGGGCGTCGGCGGGACGCCCGTCCCCGCAGTTCACGGCTCGGGTTCGGGAACCGCCACCTCGTCTTGGACCTCCTCGATGAGCTCCTGTGCCGGCTCGTCGCGGAGTTCGTTGAAGAGCAGGACGCTGATCGGGAGCGTCGGCGCGCCGCCGATGAGGCTCTCCATGATCACGAGCCGCTCGCGGGCGCGGGACATCCCGACGTAGAAGACGCGGCGCTCGTTGTCGGTGAGCACCGGGACGGGACTCGTGGTCTTCGTGAACTCCTCGACGCCGTCGACGTCGGTCGGGTCGTCGACCGAGGCCGCCATCTGCTCGACCACCTTCTCCGTCAGGTCCGTCGCGACGAACACGTGGTCGGCCTCGCGGCCCTTCGCGGAGTGGATGGTGCCCACGCGGACGCGGGTCGGGTCCATCCCGGCGTAGTCGCCACCGAAGTAGGCGCCCATCGACTTCCGCTGGAAGCTCGTCACCTTTCGGACCATGTCGTCGGCGCTTTTCGCGTCGGGCATGAACGGGACCCGGTCGTGGATCTCCTCCGGCGTCACCTCGATAAGCGAGATGTCGTCGGCGTCCGCAGCCTCCTCGCGGTCGTCGACGAAGTCGTAGAACTCCTCGCGGTCGTTCGTGCCGAACGCCGACTCCTGGAGCATGTCGGCCAGCCGGCGGGCCTCGAGCAGCGTGATCGGGTCGTCGTCGTCGAGCTTCTCGATGGCGGAGACGTAGTCCTGGACGCGGTCGGTCCACATCCGCCCGTCCGTCAACATCGTGAAGGGGATGCCGTGGTCGATGAACTCGTCGATGAAATCGAACATCTGGTAGCGCGCACGGAACAGGCACATCACACTCCCCTCGTCGTCCTCGACGGTGTACCGGACGTTTCGAACGAGTTCGAGCATCGACGGCGACTCGATCGCCTCGACGCTGCCGCCCTCCTTGCGCGGGTGGAGGTCCTTCTCCTGACGTTTGTCGATGTGGCGGATCTCCGCGTTGACGACGTTGAGGATCTCTGAGGGGAGCCGGTAGGAGTTCGGCAGGATCACGTCCTCGTCGACGTCGGTCTCGAGGAGGAGGTCGGGGTCCGCGCCCTGCCAGGCGTAGACGACCTGGTCGTCGTCGCCGGCGATGAGCACCCGCTTCATGTGGGGGCGCCACTCCTCGAAGACGCCGTACTGGAGGGTCGTGATGTCCTGGAACTCGTCGATGACCAGGTAGTCGACGTTCGGGACGAGCGAGCGCTGGGCTACGCGTTCGAGCATGTCTGCGAAGCCGACGAGCCCGTGTTCCCCCTTGTAGGCGCGCCACGCGCGGATCGTCTCCGGGATGTCGATCCGGTCGTCGTCGGAGGGCCACGTCGGGGTGTACTTGTTCCCCTGCTGGGCGTTGGGGTCCTCCTCGGGCGGGAGCCTGACCTCCTCGACGTTCCACTGGAAGGGGACGTCGTACCAGTCGGCCACGTCGCGTTCGGTGCGCTGGAGCCACTGGGAGGTGGCGATGATCTTGTTGCCGATGGTCGTCGACCGCGCGGTCCGGCGGCCCGCCCCGCCATGTTGGTCCTCGTACTCGATGCCGTACTCCTCACAGAACTCCTCCTTGTCGCTCTCGCCGACCACGTCGCCCCGCGAGAGGCCGAGCAGTTCGTACGCCTTCGCGTGCATCGTACAGACGTTCCCCTGGAGGCTCCGCGGGGAGACGTCGAGACGCTCGGCCAGCCGCTCGCGGATCTCCGCGGCGGCCGCGCGGGTGTACGAGACGACGAGCACGTCTCGGACGTCGGCGCCGTCGTCCTCGAGGATGCCCTCGACGCGGTCGAGGAGGGCGGTCGTCTTCCCGCTCCCGGGGCCGCCGAACAGTCGCGTTACGGTAGGGTCGTTCATTACCGACTACTGATCGCCGCTCTTCTTAAACGCCGTGGCTCGGAGACGGGTCGCTCGGGCCGCCTACGCCCCGGTCGGGGACGGCGGAAAACCGCCGAGGACGGACGTCGGGTGGGGAGCGGATCGGGACGAACGGAAGGGGTTCGGGTGGAGGGTCGATCGCTGGAGGGGTTCGGGTGGAGGGTCGATCGCTGGAGAACCGATCGGTCGGATTCGTCAGTTGCTCCGGGTCGCGCGCGCTTCTCGGACGTCGGCACCGTCACGGACCAGGTCCTCACAGCCCGGACAGACGCGGGGACGGTCCACGTCGTTCGGCGTGAACACCCGGACGTAGTCGGTCGTGACGAACGAACCGCAGTTCTGGCAGGTCGGCATACCCCCCACTAGCTAATCGTTATATATAATACTGCCGCCCGTGCCGGGCGGAAAGAAAACCGCTAACCGGTCGATCGGTTCCGTCGGCGTCAGGTCGGCCGCCAGTCGCAGACGGAACAGCTGTCGGTTCCTTCGGGATGAAGCGCACCACACTCGGGGCACTGAAGCTTGTTATACGATCGCTCCCAGCGTACGATCTCCGTCTCGTGGCCCCGGTCGGACAGGAACTCGTCGAACACGTCGTCGTTCGTACTGGGTGCGCTAGACATTGCGTGTCAATCTATGCCATGATATCATAAGTATCTTTCCGTGGTTTCGGATCCGCCCGAACGGTCACGGAGTCGGCCGATCGATCGACGACACCGTACGTCGACGATCCCGTACGTTTTTGTTCCGTTCCCACGCACGGGGTGATGCCATGTCCACGGTCCTCGCGAGCGCCCTCCCCGAGAAGCCGGTGCTCAGCGCAGACGGCAGGAAGCTCGGTACCGTCCACGACCTCACCATCGACCCGCGGTCGGGAGACTTCGAGACGCTCCTCGTCGATCCCGGCCCGCACGCGCCCGCACGTCGGCAGGTGGAGTCCGGCGGCGAACACGACGCCGCGGAACGCGACGCGGTCGACCGCGACGACGAGCGGATCCGGATCCCCGGCGACGCGGTCACCGCGGTCGGCGATCAGGTGATCGTCGAGCTGTCGAGCGGTCGACGACGGTAGCGACGCGGTCGGGCGTCCATAGCCGAAACCCGCCCCTCACCAGGGCTCGTTCTTCAGCCCGAGCAGGTAGGCAGCGACGTTCGTCACCACGTGGAGGACGGGCGTCATCACGGCGACGACGGCGAGAACGGGGAGCGTGAAGACGGCCGTCGTCCAGCCCGGTGCGAGGAGGAGGGCGAGACACAGCGCGCCGACGACGAAGTCGAGCTGGTCGAGGCCGGGGAACGCCGCCCCGCGCTCCCGCCCGGAGCGCCGCTTGAGGAAGGACGCGCCGATGTCCCCGCACATCGCGCCGAACGCCAGCCCCAGCGCTGCCCGGGGCTCGAACGTCGGGAGGTCCACGCCGAGCGCCGCGCTCGCCGGGTCGACGAGGGCGTTGAGCGCGAACGCCACGACGACGCCGACCGCCGTCCCGACGGCGGTCCCGCGCCACGTCTTCCCGTCGCCGAGCACGCGCGCGCCCCGCCACTCGCGGCCGCCGTCGATGGGGCGGCCGCCGCCGGCGAGCACCGCGGCGTTGTTCGGCACGTACGCTGGCACCATCGCCCAGAACGCAGTCGCGACGAGGGACCCGACCATGCCGGTACCACGCCCGTCCGGGTGATATAAACCGCGGATCCGCCGGCGGGCCGGGCGCCGGTGCGCCATCGCGTCCGTGGATCGACCGGTGACAACGCTCAAGTCGGGGGGAACCCACCTCCCGATATGATCCCCCCGATCGCGCGCCGGTTCGTCGCCGGTGAGAGCGTCCCGACGGCGCTCGAGCACGCACGGGAACGAAACGAGGAGGGCATCGCCGTCATCTTGAACCTGCTCGGTGAACACTACGACGACCCCGCGGACGCCCGGGCCGACGTCGACGCGTATCGACAGCTCCTCGACGACCTGACCGGGACGGACCTCGACGCGTGTATCTCCGTGAAACCCTCGCAGATCGGACTCGACGTCTCCGCCGACCTCTTCGAGGAGCAGTACCGCGAGCTGGTGGCGTACGCTCACGAACGCGACGCGTTCGTCTGGTGTGACATGGAGGACGCCGACACCACCGACGACACCCTCGACGCGTTCGAAGCGATCGCCGACGAGTACCCCTGGAGCGTCGGCCAGTGCGTCCAGTCGAACCTCAAGCGGACCCGCGAGGACCTCGAGCGGCTCGTCGACGTGCCGGGTGCCATCCGGCTCGTGAAGGGCGCGTACGACGAGCCGGACGCGATCGCCTACACCGACAAGGCCGACGTCGACACAGCGTACCGCGACGACGTCGAGTACCTCTTCGAGCGCCGCGATCGGGGGGTCGCGGTCGGCAGTCACGACCCCGCGATGGTCTCGCTCGCCAACCGGCTCGGGACCGAACACGGCACCGACTACGAGGTCCAGATGCTGATGGGCGTCCGCGAGGACGCCCAGCGCGACCTCGCGAGACAGGGCGTCGACGTGAAACAGTACGCGCCCTACGGGGACAAGTGGCTCTCGTACTTCTACCGCCGCGTTCGCGAGCGCAAAGAGAACCTGACGTTCGCCTTGCGCGCGGTCGTCGGACGGTGACTCCGGCGTGAGCGGTGACTCCGGCGTGGCGATCGCTCGCACGTCCGACATGAGAAGCCCTCTTAAGCGTCCCCGTCGCATAGCGACACGATAGATGTCCACGTGGAAACGCGACTTCGCCAGCGGGCTCATCGTGTTGGCCCCCCTCCTCGTTCTG
This sequence comes from Halorubrum sp. 48-1-W, assembly GCF_003287355.1. Taxonomy (GTDB): domain Archaea; phylum Halobacteriota; class Halobacteria; order Halobacteriales; family Haloferacaceae; genus Halorubrum. The sequence goes on along the minus strand of NZ_QMIM01000019.1, from coordinate 82,877 downwards.
CTCCTCGTCATCCGATGGATCTACCTCCACATCGCGTCGATCCCGCTCATCGACGCGCTCCAGCCGGCGGCCATCCCCGGCCCGCTGGAGCCCGTCTCGCGGGTCGTCATCGCCGTCGCGGTCTTCTCGACGCTCGTGCTCGCGGTCGGGTACTTCATGCGGACGACGCTCGGCCGGCTCGCGGAGGCGAAAGTCGACGACGCGATAAACCGGATCCCCGCGTTGCGTGTCGTGTACAACGCCTCGAAGCTCGCGGCCGAGACGGCCATCTCGGGCACCGACGAGCTCCAGAACCCGGTGTACCTCGAGACGTGGCCCGGTATCCGGATGACCGCGTTCCGGACGGGCAAGAAGACCCGCGACGGGAAGATCGTCCTCTTCATGCCGACCGCCCCGAACATCACCACCGGGTTCGTCATCGAGGTCGAACCCGAGCGGGTCGAGGACACGGGCGAGAGCGTCGAGGAGGGCATGACCCGGATCCTCTCGGCGGGCTTCGGCGAGTCCGCCCACCAGATCCCCGTCGAGGAGGAGCGTCCGCCCGCCGACGACCGACCCGAGGACCACCGACCCGGCGTCGGCCGTCCGGGAGGGGCGACGGGACACCGGTCGGAGGGGAACGGAACGCGGCCGAACGGCGGCGGGGAGGGGACGGTTGACGGCTCGAGGCCCGACTAGCGGTTCGCGATCCGGCCTAGAGGTAGGTGAACCACTCGTCGTGGTCGTCGGTCCGGCGCTCGATGACCTCGAAGAACGCCTCCTGCAACTCCTCGGTCACCGGACCGCGGCTACCGTTTCCGATCTCCGTGTCGTCGACCGACCGGATCGGCGTCACCTCGGCGGCGGAGCCGGTAAAGAACAGCTCGTCGGCCGTGTAGAGCTGGCCGCGCGAGATGACGGCCTCGTCGTGGACGGTGTAGCCGCGCTCCTCGGCCAGCGTGATCACGGTGTCGCGGGTGATCCCCTCGAGGATCGACTGGGCCTGGCCGGTGGTGTAGACTTCGCCGTCGTTCACCATGAATATGTTCTCGCCCGGACCTTCGGCGACGTTCCCCTCCTTGTTCAGGACGATCGCCTCGACGTAGCCGTTCCGGCGGGCCTCCTCGCCCGCGAGCATCGAGTTGACGTAGAGGCCGGTGGTCTTCACGTTCGTGGGCACCTGCGAGGAGGCGTGTTTCCGCCAGGAGGAGACCATCACGTCGACGCCCTCCGCGAGGGCTTCCTCGCCCAGGTACGTCCCCCACGGCCAGGCGGCGAGCACGAGGTCGGTCGGGCAGTCGCCCGGCGAGACACCGAGCGACTCGTAGCCGTAGTAGGCGATCGGCCGGATGTAACATGAGGTGAGGTCCTGTCGGTCGAGCAGTTCGAGGAGCGCCTCCGTGATCTCCTCGCGGGAGTGGCCGATGTCCATATCGTACATCTTCGCGGAGTCGAAGAGGCGGTCGAGGTGCTCCTCGAGCCGGAATATCGCCGGACCCTGCTCGGTCTCGTACGCGCGGAGCCCCTCGAACACGCCGGACCCGTAGTGGAGCGCGTGCGTGAGGACGTGGGTGGTCGCGTCCTCCCAGTCGAGGAACTCCCCGTTCTTCCAGATCGTGTCGACGTCCATCTCGTCGAATGCCATACTACAGGCGTCGGCGCGTCCCGGCTTAAAATTATGACATACCACCCCGCTCCGCCGGGTTCGAGGGCGTTCGGAGCCCCCCGGAACCCGCGACCCGGACCGCGACCGGTCGGGGCTCGCCGGACCCGCCCTACCGGAGCGCGTCGACGAGCGCCGTGCCCTCGACGTAGGGGATCCCGCGTCGTTCCGCGTAGGTCGCGGCGTCCTCGGGCGCGAGCGCGTCGCCGGTCTCGTCGTCGAGCATCTCACACACCACGACTGCGGGGGCGGTGCCGACCGCCGCCGCGAGCGCCAGGCCGAGTTCGGTGTGGCCGACGCGGTCGTCGAGCCCCGCGACCGCGCCGCGCAGGACGTGGACGTGCCCGGGGGCGCGGAAGGAGGCGGCGAAGTCCTCGGGGCCGTAGCCGTCGGGGTCGCTCACGGCGGCCAGGGCCGCGTTCGCCACCTCCGTGATCGTCAACGCGCGGTCGGCGTCCGTGATCCCCGTGAACGTCTCGCGGTGGTTCACCGGCAGCGAGAAGGAGGAGCGGTCGTCGTAGGCGGGATCGTCGTCCACCGCGGGGTGGTCGAGCGCGTCCGCGAGGAACGGCAGGCCGAACGCGTCCGCGGCCGCGTCGTCGACCGCGACGCAGATCAGCCCGCCGGCGTCGTTCCGCATGTGGGCCACGGCCGCCGCGTCGACCGCGCCCGCGGGGTAGACGATGTCCGTCTCGCCCTCGCGGTCCGCGAAGTCGTGGACACAGACCGGGTCGCCGGCGCGGAACGCCGAAAGCGCGCGGTCGACCGCCGCGGTCGCGTCCGTGTCGCCGGCCGTGGCCGGCGCGTCGGCCGGCTCGGGTTCCGTTTCGGAGCCCTCGGCGTCGGCGCGCATCAGGCCACCTCCTCGAGCGGCTGATCCGGGGCGTCCGCCCGCGAGGCGGCCTCGACGCGGACCTCGATCGCCTCGCCGTCCACGAGGTCGAGCGCTTCGCGGAGCTCGTCGGGGGCGATCACTTCGAGTTTGTCGTCGTCGTGGTGGGTGCGGTCGGGGACGATCGCGTGGGCGTCCTCGTACCGTTCGCCGTCGGCGACGAGCGTGACAGCGTAGCACGCGGCCGCACCGTAGGTGCGGTCATCGTCCTCCCAGGCGTCGATCGGGACGGCGTCGACGCCGGCGATCTCGCCGCGCCGGCGGACGCTCTCCCCGTCGAGTTCGAGGTTGAGCGTGCCGGGGAACGGCTCGTAGCCCAGCCGGACAGCGAACTGCTCGGCGTACCCCGGCAGGGTGATGTAGTGGCGACCCTCGCCCATGCCGCCGGTGACCTCGCCGCGGAGGACGAGCTCGACGTCGCTCTCGAAGAGCCGGCGGTAGTCGGCGTACTCGCCGCGCAGCGCGGCCTCGCCCGCGTCGGTGACCCGGACCCACTGGCCGTCGCCGACGACGTCGCGTTCGAGAAGTCCCGCAGCCTCGAGCGTCTGGAGGCGTCTGGAGGCGGTCTGTGTCGACGCGTCGAGGCGGTCGCCGAGGGTCGCACACGACACCTTCGTCTCCGTCAAGCCGCCCGCGAGCGCGACGTGTTTCAACGCCGCCATCGCCGCCGGGTCGGCGGCCGCCGTCGTCGCTTCTGACATACCTCGACCTAAACCGCCCGCACGCAAAAGAGTAACGAATATGAGATGGATCTCAAAATTGGAATGGGATCCGGGGTCGCGTCGCGCGACCCCATCGTTTCGAGTCGAACTCGGGTCGGCGGGCACCTAAGGTCGTCGGTCGCAGTGGGTACGGCGGTCACAGCGGTCGCCGAGCAGGATGTGAACCTCTCGCGCGCGGATCGACGAAAAGTAAGGTACAAGTACGGACGACGAGTGATTTCAGGTGCGGGCTCGTAGATCAGCGGCAGATCGCTTCCTTCGCAAGGAAGAGGCCCTGGGTTCAAATCCCAGCGAGTCCATCTCCTTTTTCGAACCGTCGAGTGATTGTGATCTCCGCTTAGAAGGATTATAGTATCAATATTCGCATTCAGGCACCCTCGGGGAGCGACACTTGATTCGGTCTCGCAGCGGAGTTTGCCGCCTACATTTGATTCGGTAATGGGGTCGCGGTCGAGCAGTCGAGCGTCTTCGTCAGTTCACCGGGGGCCCCGCTGAAGTAGATATCCATGGGGACTACCCGTCTCGGAGCAGAACACCGCACCTCAAGGGCAGACAGCGTTCACGTGTTCTGCGAACAACGTCGAAAATAGACAGTCTCGACGCCCTAGCAAACCCCACCGTGGGAACTGCTGAAGCGTGAGAAGAGACTCGAAACATCAGCCCATCACCGACCGGAGTGTCTCGGTTGACGTTTCGATCCAGTACCGTCTCGTTACGGAGAATCGAGGAGAAAGCATCGCGCTTCAGCGCGGGGAAGATGTCAAGGGATTGCGGTTCGGATCCGTTTGGGGACGTAAGGGCCGATCCTAGCTCGGAAGCGGGTGATGAGCCCTCGATCGGAATTGAGCCTGTACCAGAGCGGCCCGTCAAGCTCGCGGATCCGATCCATCTCGGCGTCTGTAAGTTCGAAGTCGAACACGTCGAGGTTCTCCCCGAGGCGGTCAGGTGTCACTGTCTTCGGGATCGTGATTACGCCGTCCTGCTGGATGAGCCACCGGATGGCAACTTGTGCCGCCGACTTCCCGTACGTATTCCCGATCTGAGAGAGGACCTCGTCTCCGACAACGAGACCTCCAGCCAGCGGGCTGTACGCCGTCAGCAAGACATCGTTGTCACGACAGAACCGGAGGAGTTCGTCCTGATGGAAGTACGGATGGTACTCGACCTGATTGGTCGCAATGGGAACGTGAGCGGCCTCGATCGAGCGTTCCAGTCGTTCGATCGAGAAGTTGCTCACGCCGATATGGTCGATCTTTCCCATCTCCACGAGGTCGGAGAGCGCTTCGAACACTCCCACCATGTCGCCGTCGGGGTGCCACCAGTGGATCAAGACGAGGTCGATCCGGTCCACTCCGAGCCGTTGAAGCGATCCCTCAACCGCATCGATCATTCGATCGTAGTTCAGAAGACTCGGATATCCCTTTATTTTAGTCGTGATGAAGACGTCATCCCGGTCGACCGTCGAGACCTCGATTGCACGGCCGACGACGGCCTCGTTTTCATACGCCATCGCCGTGTCGATATGCCGGTAGCCGATTTCGAGTGCCTTCAACACCGCGTTGAAACACTCGCGTCCGCCAGTTTGCCAGGTCCCGAGTCCGACGGGTGGTATCGTAGTCGCGATCCCGTCCGACACGGTATCAAAATCCGATTCAGACATGATCGATTGTACGAGTGACAAATTTGGCCCGACTGTCATCAGACGAACGGTATTTTTCCGAGATACAGGTCCGAGTACACTCTGCGTATTCCGTTGCTTACAATTGGTCCCCGAAAATCAAGGGTTTCAGCCGATCTTCGATTCATTTCAGCCATCATTCTGATATTCAAAATTATATAAGAAGGTTACAGTATTTGTTAAATACATCATAACCGACGAACTACTTGCGATGCTCTGAGCCGCTTCTGTGGAGTTGCTCGGCAACGCCAGGAGTCTGCGTGATCGCCGATCAGGCTAAATCCCGCCATACTGTGAAAGAGGAATTCGGATACGGACAGTAGAAGACGCTGCCTAAATTCGCCCGCTCAGATGTCCTACGTACTTCCTCTCCCTACTCAGGCCCGCCCGGAGGGGAAGAATTTTACGCTAGGACTCAGATACACGATACCGATTCACCATGGAGGTGAACAGTCCGTTAGAGATCATCCTGAGTATCGCCTCGTTCGGTGTCATCGCAGGTGCTATCATCTACGTTTCCCCGTTTACGGTTCAGCAGGCGATGGATCAGGTGGTCCTGCCTTTGATCGACCGCGCACTACACCATCCACTGATCGCGCTGGCGATTGGGCTTAGTGTCGTGTTTCTGTTCCTGTTCGGCGGTGAGGGTGGTGCTGGGGGCGAGATTTGATCTTCCGAGACGGTCGATTCGCGTCACATGGTAGCGGAAAGTTTACCCCGTCCATCCCGAATTGAACGGGCTCTGGTGCTGAACGCATCCTCCATGTCTTGTACACCGCGTTCAATATATCCATGATCTGTCACGCTAGGTAGTATGAGAATCCTCGTTACTCCCGATCAGTACCAGTAATACGTCTTCCAGACGCCGCTGACTACAGGATACAGATCGGCATCAGATTCCGGCCGGTTGATACGATTCACTCGGTCAGTCACGGCCCTCGCTCAGCGTGAAGATCGTCTGCCTTCATACGATGTGAAGCCATCGGAGAGTGAGCAAACAATGGTACTGAAAGTACTCGTGGCCGGCGCGACCAGCACACAGGGCAGCGGTGTCGTCGGGGTATCTTCTCTCGGGGAAGTTCGGTGAGTACGACGTCTATGGGTTGACTCGGACGGCCGAGGACGAACGGACGGATACCGAATGCCATACCCGTTCGTCCGTCGCATCCGGGGGATTTCAACGGTGCCGGCGAAGTCTGTGAAAAATACGATCCACGGCCAGCCGTCCGGAAACCGTGTCCGAGACGAGAGTTTACAAAGGTGAGCGTACTCTCCCCCACATGACCGAACGGACGCCCACGGACGTCTCCGACGAGATCCGGTATGGGGGAAAGGCGATCGACGACCCGGCGTGGATCCCGGAGTTCCTGGCCGACCAGGAGACCGGCGTGCTCGGGCTCGTCGACGACGACACCCCGCACCTCGTGACACAGCTCTTCGTCTACGACCCCGACGCGGGCGCGATCTACCTCCACGGCGCGCGGGCCGGACGGGCTCACGACCTCGTCGAGGACGGCGACGAGCCGAACGCGACCTTCACGACGAGCGAGAAGGGGCGGTACGTCCCGGCCGACGAGCCGGTGAACTTCACCGTCGAGTACTCGAGCGTCGTCGCCTACGGCACCGTCGACTTCGTCACGGGGCGACCGGAGAAACGACGCGTCCTCGAGCGGTTCATGGCGAAGTTCGCCCCCCAGTTGACGCCGGGCGAGGACTACGAGGAGATGGCCGAGGAGTCCATCGACCGGACGGCCGTGTACCGCCTTCGGGTGGACTCCTGGAGCGGCAAGACGGGGTGGAAAGACCCCGATCACCCGGACGCCTACGATCTGGACGCCGTCGGACCGGACGGCGTCGAGCCGAACGCCGACGGACCGGACGCCGACCGATCTGACGCCGACCGATCGGACGCGGACGACTGACCCGGAGTCGCCGGACGCGAGGTGGCGTCCGAGCAGTCCGACGGCGACCTAGCCGGGCCGTCCGGCGGTGACGGGCGTGACGGCCGGGCTATCGGTTCGGGGGTCCATCGTCGGGCGACGAACTCGACCGCTCGTCGTCCCCGCCGAGGCCGCCCGCGTCGGGTTCCTCGCCGGGGTCGGAATTCTCGTCGGGTTCGGAACCCTCGCCAAGTTCGGACGGGTCCGCCCGCGGGAGCTCGACGACGAAGGTCGCCCCCGTCGGCTCGTTGTCCTCGACCCACACGTCGCCGCCGAACTGGGAGGTCAACACATGGACGAGGTACAGCCCGATCCCCGTTCCTGGGCTGTCCATCCCTTTCTCCCCCTTCCCGAAGACCTCCTCTTTTCGCTCGTCGGGGACCCCGGGGCCGTTGTCCCGGACCTCGAGGAGCACGGTTTCGTCCCGGTCCTCGATGGCGACCGTGACCTCCGGGGTCTCCGCGTCGTTGTGTCGAACCGCGTTCTCGAGGAGGTTCCGGAGGACGGACGAGAGCATCCCGTTCGCGCTGACGGGGGCGGCCCCGTCGGCGGCGACGAGCCGGAAGGTCGCCCCCGGGAACGTCTGCCGGACGGCTTCCAGCTCCGATTCGACCGACGACCGGAGGTCGACCGGCCGGAGGTCGACCGTCCCCTCCTCCGACAACGCGTCGATGAAGTCCCGCACGGTCTCGGTGAGTTCCACGATGTCGTTCCCCTTGCGTAACACCCGGTCGAGCACGTCCTCGAGGTCGTCGTCGACGCGACCTCGGAACGTCTCCAGCCAGCCGAGGATCACGGCCATGTCGTTGCGGATGTCGTGGCGGACGACGCGGTTCAGCGCCTCCAGCTGTTCCGTCCGTACCTCGAGGCGCCGTCGATACGCCTCCCGATCGGTCACGTCCGAGATCGTCACCAGCCGTCCCGTGGGGACGTCGCCGGCCATGAACGGCGTCGTCGTCACCTCGTAAAACCGGGGGTCCCCCTCCCGCTGTTCCCCCGCGTGGTCGAGCGAACACACGCCGCCCCCGTCGAGCCGTTCCGCGATGGAGGCGTTCACCGACGCTATCGGCTCCCCGACGGAGCCCTCGAGCGACGGGAGTAGCTGTCGGGCCGACACGTTGTAATCGCGGACGTAGTCCCCCTGGTCGAGGTAGACTGCCGGCTTGTCCGACGCGCCGGTGAGCCGGATCGTCTGGAGGCGGTTGTGGTAGACGAACAGCGCCCCGACCGCGAAGAGCGCGACCCCCGGCGGCTCGTACATCAGCGGGAGCAACCACTCCACCCGGTCGCCGAAGAGCGTCGCGCCCGTAGGGATCGCCGTCACGAGCACGAGGACTGCGAGCGGGCGGCTGTCGGCACCCGTGTAGTGGAACCGTTCGAGCAACATGAAAAAGCCGATGCCGATCGTGACGTACGACAGCCCGAGGACGAGCCAGTAGAGCACCTGATGGCGGATCTCGAGGTGAACGAACGGCTCCGTCGCCCACGCGGTCGTGAAGTAGAGCTCGTGATAGGGGTTCGTGAGCTTGAGGGCGGTGAAGGCTCCGAACACGGCGAGGGCGGCGTTTCGATACGGGGCCTGCCGCGGCGGCCGGCCGGTGTAGGCGGCACAAAAGTACAGCCACGCGCCGACCGCGACGAACGCGAACACGAACCCGAGCGTGTACCACGCGATGCTGCCGGCTGTCGTCGGCGCGAGCAGGTATCCGACGTAGCCGACCGACCAGAGGGCGACCGAGAGGAGGAGTCCCGCGAGCCCTCGACGGGTGTCGGCGTGCTGGATGCGCCGGACGCGCGGGAGGCTCGCCACGCAGGCGACCGCGGAGACCGCGAAGATAGCCGCGTGGCTGAACAGGAGCCAGTCCATCGAGCTGCGGGTTTCTCACACGCCCCGAAAACGGTTTGGATACGGGTGCGGGACGCCGGCCCCGTCCCGGCAACCCCGTCACCTACCCACGGGATTATCCCCGACCACGGAGAACGTCGGATCCACATGGACGCGAACGAGCGACGCATCGTCGCCTTCACGGCGAGTTCCCACGGGCTCGTCCACACCTACGAGCTGTCCATCCCGATCCTGCTCACGGTGTGGATCGCGGAGTTCTCGACCACGGCCGCGACCCTGGGCGCGCTCGTCACGGTCGGGTACGGGCTCTTCGGCGTCGGCGCGCTCCCCGGCGGGGTGGTCGTCGACCGTTTCGGCTCGAAGCCGGTCATCCTCGCGTGTCTGCTCGGCATGGGCGGTTCGTTCCTGCTCGTGGGGGCCGCTCCGAGCCTCCCAGTGCTCGCGGTCGCGATCGCGGTGTGGGGCGTCACCGCCAGCGTCTACCACCCCGCGGGGCTCTCGTTGCTCTCGAAGGCCGTCGAGCGCCGCGGCACCGCGCTGGGGTACCACGGCATCGGCGGCAACCTCGGGATCGCGCTCGGCCCGCTCGCGGCGGTCCTGCTCCTCGTCGCCTTCGACTGGCGGGTCGTCGCCGCGCTACTCACGGTCCCGGCGTTTCTCGTCGCCGTCTACGGCTTCACTGTCGACGTCGAGTCCGCGCTCGCTACCGCCGGCAACGCCGACGACGAGCGCGACCCCGAGAGCGACGACGACAACGATGTCGCCTCCGACGACGACGATACCGAGGTAGCCCCCGACACGAACGGGTTCGCCGGCTTCCTCGACGACACTCGAGTCCTCCTGACGCTCGGGTTCACGCTCGTGTTGGTGTTCGTCACGTTCAGCGGGCTCTACTACCGGACCTTCCTCACGTTCCTGCCGGACTTACTCGGCGACGTCCTCGGCGGGTTCGCCGACCTCCAACTGGTCGATCCCGGGAGCCCCTACGCCGACGAGTTCGACCCGGCGCGGTACCTCTACGTCGCGGTCCTGATGGTCGGCGTTCCCGGCCAGTACCTCGGCGGGCGGATCGCCGACCGGATCCCGCCCGAGCGGGCGCTCGTCTACCTCATGTCGGTCCTGGCCGTGCTCGCGCTGTCGTTCGTGCCGGCCACCGGACGGATCTGGTCGTTCCTGCTCGTCTCCGGACTGCTCGGCGTCGCGCTGTTCACGGTCCAGCCGCTCTCGCAGGCGACCGTCGCGGCCTACTCCCCGCCGGGAACGCGGGGGCTCTCGTTCGGTTACACCTACCTCGCGATCTTCGGCGTGGGGTCGCTCGGCGCGGGGCTCGCGGGCTTCGTCCTCACGGTCGCCGGGAGCCGGGAACTGTTCCTCGTGCTCGCGGGGCTCGCCGTCTGCGGCGCGCTCGCGTCGGGCGCCGTCCACCGGTTCGGCGAGTCGCGCGAGTGACCCACGACGCCGCCAGCGAGGTCGAGTCGTGAGCCGACCGGTCCCCGGCCCCGGAAGGGCTTAGTCGCCCGCGGCGTCCCTCCCCGTATGGACGACCCACACGGCGGGAACGGCGACGACCCGTACGTCCCCGCGAAGGCGGCGCTCGACCGCGGCGGGCTCGGAGCGGACCCGGCAGTGGTCGCTGCCCGTCTCGACGCGGACGACCCGCTCTCCGGCTTCGCGGACCGCTTTTCGACCCCCGAGGACGGGCTGTATATGGACGGCAACTCGCTCGGCCCCGCGAGCGACGCCGCGCTCGCGAGCCTCGACCGCCTCGTCGACGAGTGGCGCGAGCTCCTGATCGGCGGGTGGACCGACGCCGATCCGCCGTGGTTCGAGGTCGGCGAGCGGATCGGCGCGACGCTCGCGCCGCTCGTCGGGGCGACGTCCGAGGAAGTCGTCGTCGGCAACTCGATCACGGTGAACGTCCACACGCTCGTGGGGACGTTCCTGGACGAGTTACTCGCCGGGAACGGACCGGATCGTACCGGGAGCGCCGCCGCGGACGGGAACTGGGACCCAGACGTCGCTCCCGCAGTGCTGGTCAACGAGCTGGATTTCCCCTCCGACCACTACGCGATCCGCGCACAGCTTCGCAGCCGGGGGATCGACCCCGACGAGAAGCTCCGGGTCGTCGAGAGCCGGGACGGCCGGACGATCGACCCCGTCGACGTCGAGGCAGTACTCGAACGACACGACGACGTGGGGATCGTCTTCATGCCGACCGCGCTGTACCGGTCCGGCCAGCTGTTCGACGTCGAGCGGATCGCCGAGGCGGCCCACGAGGCCGGCGCGTACGCGGGGTTCGACGCCGCCCACTCCGTCGGGGCGGTGCCGCACGCGTTCGACGACGCCGGCGTCGACTTCGCGGTGTGGTGTACCTACAAGTACCTCAACGCCGGTCCGGGCTCGATCGGCGCGCTGTTCGTCGCCGAGCGCCACCACGGGCTTACGCCCGCGCTCGCCGGCTGGTGGGGCCACGAGAAGGCGACGCAGTTCGAGATGAACATGACGTACACGCCCGCAGACTCCGCGGGCGCGTGGCAGATCGGCACCCCGCCGTTGCTCGCAGCGGCTCCTCTGGAGGGCGCCGTCGAGACGCTACGTGAGGCGGGGATCGAGCGGATCCGTGCGAAGTCGCTCGCGCTCACCGACTTCCTGATCGCTCTGGTCGACGACCGCCTCCCCGAGGTGTCGATCGGGACGCCCCGCGACCGCGACGCCCGGGGCGGTCACGTCGCCCTGGAGCATCCGGACGCCCGGCGCTTGAGCGAGGCGCTGACGGACCGCGGGGTCGTCGTCGACTTCCGGCCGCCGAACGTGGTTCGGGTGTGTCCGGCTGCGCCGTACACCGCCTTCGCGGACGTCCTCGCGGTCGTCGACCGGATCGAGACGATCCTCGACGCCGGCACACACGAGGAGTATGCAGCCAGCGAAGGGGGCGTGACGTAGCGGGGGCGGCGGATCGGGCCGTGAGAGGACGACTCGGAGGGTAGAACGGCCTCACTTCTCGCGGATCCGCATCGGCACCGGGTGGTCGGGATGCATCGTCAGCGATCCGCGCAGGGAGAGGTCGGGTCCCTCGTACTCCAGTTCGTAGCGCGAACAGACGCACGCGAGGATGAGCTTCGCTTCCAGAAGCGAGAACGCCTTCCCGATGCAGTGGCGCGGCCCGCCGCCGAACGGGAAGTAGGCGAACCGCGGCCGCCGGCTCCGGCGTTCGGGTTTCCATCGGTCAGGATCGAAGGAGTCCGGGTCGTCGTACCACCGCGACGAGCGGTGGACGACCCACTGTGAACACATGAGCGCGGACCCCTCCGGGATCCGGTAGCCGTCGATCTTCACGTCGAGTTTCGGTTCGCGGAACAGCGTGTAGACGGGCGGATACAGCCGCATCGACTCCGAGAGCACCCGGTCCGTGTACGTCATGTCCCGCGCGTCCGCGGCGTCCGGCGGCCCGTCCGCGGTCGCGGCCTCAGCCTCCCGTTCCACGCGTTCGCGGGCAGTCGGGTGTTTCGAGAGCAGGTAGAACGTGTAGGTCAACGCGAGCGCGGTGGTGTCGTGGCCGGCCAGAAGCATCGTCACCATCTCGTCGCGCAGGTTCTCGTCGGTCTGCTCGCCGCGGTCGCGAGCACGGAGCAGGACGGAAAGCAGGTCCATCGGCACGTCGACGTCGGCGTCGCCCGGCGGACCGCCCACGGCGACGCCCTCGGAACCGGCCGGATCAACCGTGGGGTCACGTTCGGTGCCCCGCCGTCGATCGACGATCCCGTCGATCACCGACTCCAGGGTGTCGACGGCGGCAGCGAACTCGCGGTTCTCGCGGGTCGGCACCCAGTTCGGGATCAGGAAGCGGCGCGGGTCCGGCTCGAACCGTGCGCCGAGCGGCTCCAGCTTCTCCTGGACGGTCCGGACCTCCTCCTCCGTGACGTTCGCACCGAACATCGCCGAGACGATGATCCGCACCGTGAGCCGTGCGATCTCGAGTTGGACGTCGACGACCTCGTCGGGCTCCCACTCCGCGAGCTGTGACTCCGTGTGTTCGACCATCGTCCCCGCGAGCGCGCCGATCCGCCGGCTGTGAAACGAGGGGTTCGCGAGCGTCCGCTGGCGACGCCACGTCTCCCCCTCGCTCAACAACAGCCCCTCGCCGAGCAACCTCCCCATGGCGTCGTCGCCGAACCGCGGCTTGCGGTACCGCTCCGCCTCCGCGACGAGCACCCGCTCGATGTCGTCGGGGTTCGTAAGCAGGTACGTCTCGCGCGGCCCGAGATCGAACCGCACGACGTCGCCGTAGCTGTCGGCACAGGCGCGCATGAACGTGAAGGGGTCGTCGGCGAACTGGCGACCGTTGCCGAAGAGGGGGTCTCCGATCGGTCCGGGCGGCGTGACGGACATGCCAGATCTGGGGGTTGAGTGGGGTTAAACGTTCGGCGGAGGCGGTTCGATAGCAGGTTCGACGACGAGGGAGATCCCCCCTGGAGAACCGGACGCGATGTCAACACGGGGCGAGCGCAACTCCCGCCCGTAGTGTTCAAGCGCGTCCGTCGACTACGTGTGATCGATGGACTCCGACGCCGTGAGAGCCCGTTCTGCCGATCTGCCGACGGAGCCCGGCGTGTACCAGTTCCGGTCCGGGGAGACGACGTTGTACGTCGGCAAGGCCGTCGACCTCCGCGACCGGGTCCGGTCGTACGCCGACCCGCGATCGGAGCGGATCCGTGGTATGGTCGCGCGGGCGGACCGGATCGAGTTCGCCGTCACCGACACCGAGACACAGGCGCTACTGCTCGAGGCCAACCTGATAAAACGGCTCCGCCCGCGGTACAACGTCCGATTGAAGGACGACAAGTCCTACCCGCTGGTCGCGTTCTCCGACCACGACGTCCCCCGGATCGAAGTGACGCGCGACCCGGAGGAGGGCGCGGTCGCCTACGGGCCGTTCACGAACGTGGGCCGCGTCGAGACGGTCGTGAAGGCGATCCGCGACGAGTACCGGCTCCGCGGCTGTTCGGATCACAAGTACGCAAACCGTGACCGACCGTGTCTCGACTACGAGATGGGGATCTGTTCGGCCCCCTGTACCGGCGAGATCGACCCCGCGAGCTACGCCGAGGACGTCGCCGCCGCCCGTCGGTTCTTCGAAGGGGAGACCGGCGCGCTCGCCGATCCGCTCCGGCGTCGAATGGCGTCAGCCGCCGAGAGTGCCGAGTTCGAGCGCGCGGCCAACCTCCGTGACCGGCTCGAAGCCGTCGAGGCGTTCCACGGCGAGGGCGGCGAGGCGGTGAGCGACCGGACCGACGACCGCACCGTCGACGTGCTCGCGGCCGTCGTCGAGGGGGAGACCGCTCGAGTCGCGCGGCTCCACAGCGAGCGCGGCCAGCTCGTCGACCGGAGCCGCCACCGGCTCGATACCCCGACGGTGACGGCCGGCGACAGCGAGCGGTCGGTCGACGATACCGGGGCGGTCGACGACGACGCGCACACCCCGGCGGCCGTGCTCTCGGCGTTCCTCGCCCAGTACTACGCCGAGCGGGAGTTCCCCGACGCGGTGCTCCTCGCGGAGCGGCCCGCCGATCCCGACGTGGTGGAGTGGCTCGAACGCGAGGGCGTCGCGGTCCGGGTCCCGGGGGCCGGACGGGAGGCGAAGCTCGTCGAGCTCGCGCTGAAGAACGCCCGGAAACGCGGCGGTCACGACGATCCCGTCGGCGCGCTTGCCGACCGGCTCGGGATCGACCGCCCGGCGCGGATCGAGGGGTTCGACGTGAGCCACGCGTCCGGGACCGCCGTCGTCGGCTCGAACGTCTGTTTCGTCGACGGGAGCGCGCGGACGAGCGGGTATCGCCGGAAGAAGCTCACCGACCGCAACGACGACTACGCCAACATGCGGGAGCTCGTTCGCTGGCGTGCGGCCCGTGCCGTCGAGGACCGTGACGACCGCCCGGATCCGGACCTGCTCCTGATCGACGGCGGCGAGGGACAGCTCGGCGCGGCCCGGGACGCGCTCGCCGAGGTCGGCTGGACGGTGCCGGTGATCGCCCTCGCGAAGGCGGAGGAGCTGGTGGTGACGCCGGACGGGCCGTTGCGGTGGCCCGACGACGCGCCGGAGCTCCACCTGCTCCAGCGGGTCCGCGACGAGGCGCATCGCTTCGCGGTCCAGTACCACCAAGCCGTCCGCGACGAGGTGAAGACGGTGCTCGACGACGTCCCCGGCGTCGGCCCGAAGACACGGAGGGGGCTCCTGCGGCGGTTCGGGTCGGTCGAGAACGTCCGTGCGGCCTCCCTGGAGGACCTCACCGACGTCGACGGCGTGGGCGACACGACGGCCGAGCGGCTCCGCGAACGGTTGTGAACCGCTACCGTACCCGGTGGTGATGGCGAACAGGCGGCGCGCGTTTCCCCGGAACGACCGCCGCACACCCGCCCCCCGTTCCGGGCCCTCGTCAGACCATGGGGCCGGTGGCCGCGGCTTCGAACATATACTGTGGGGTCTCGCGGGTCGGATCGCGGGGGGTCTCGCGGGTCGGATCGCGGGGGGTCTCGTGGGTCGGATCGCGGGTCGGATCGCGGGGGTCTCGCGGGCGAGGCGGGTGGGGCCGAGCCTCAGTCTCCCCGCTCGTCTGCGACGAGCTCCTCGTACCGCGCACCGGTCTGTTTCAGCGTCTCCGTCGAGTAGAGCCGCTCGTGATCGAACGGGAGGTGGTCCACGGCGAGTTCGTCGATCTTCGCGTCGACGGCCTCGGCCTCCCGGCCGTGGATCATCGTGAACAGGTTGTATCCCCAGTCCAGTTCCGGGCGACGCGGCCGGTGGTAACACAGCGTGACGTACGGGAGGCCGCCGACCGCCTCGCCGCGTGCGTCGAGTTCGTCATCGGGCACGTCCCAGACGACCATACAGTTGTTCGTGAAGCCGGTGACGACGTGGTTGACGACACAGCCGATCCGCTTGATACAGCCGTCGGCGAGGAGGCGCTCGACCGCGGAGAGCACGTCGTCGAGCGGGGCGCCGATCTCTCTCGCCACGTCGGCGTACGGCGTCGCCGAGAGCGGGAACCCGTCCTGGATCGCGATGAGGAGGTCGGCCTCGAGCGCGGTGAGGTTCCCGCGGGCGTCCTCCGAGATACGGGTGGCTGAGACGTCCGTCCCGGACGCTCGCGGATCGCTCCGCTCCCCGCTCGCGGAGTTCGAGGCGTTTCGCGCCTCGCCCGACTCCCGCGCGAACCGGTCGCCGTTGACGACGGGAAACTCCAAGTCGATGTAGTAGTCGGTGAGCATCGGGAGGTTCAACACCGCAAGGCCGGTTCGTTCCTCGATCTCCGCGAGGATCGCGTCGCGTTTCTCGCGGGAGCCCGCGGTGACGACGAACCACTGGTTCCACTCGTGGTCCCGACGGTAGTTGTGGTTCACCTGCCGGTAGCCGTTGATCACCTCGGCGACCTCGTCGAACCGCTCGCCGGGAGCCCGGACGGCGGCGAGCGTCGAAGAGCCGATGACGGGCGGGTTGAGCACCGCGCCGAACCGCCGGAACACGCCGCGCTCGCGGAGGTCGCGGACGCGTTCGAGGACCTCGTCGCCGTCGACGTCGACGCCCGTTTCGCCAGCTATCTCCATTGCGACCCGCTCGAACGGGCGCGACTCGACGGGGAAACCGCTCTGGTACTCGTCGACGAGCGCGGCGTCGACCGCGTCGATCCCGGCCCGCCAGTCGGCGTCTAGACTCATTGCCGGTAGCAGGGGCCGCGTGTACGTACGGGTTTCGGAGGGGAGTCGGCGTGTGGTTTCGGAGGGGAGTCGGCGTGTGGTTTCGGAGGGGAGTCGGCGTAGTCCGGGAGGGAGTCAGTCGTCAGCGTGGGATCCGGTGGTCGGCGCGAAGGCGCGAGCGCTCTCCTCGAGCTGTGCTGTGGAGCAACCGCCGACGGTGGCGGCCTGTTCGAGCGTCAGCGTACGGGCACGATACAGCGTGAGTGCGGTCGCGACGGATTTGGACGTCATCGGATACGGATCAGTACTTCGTGGACGTACATATAATTCTATCGCACTTAGACAACTACTATAGATCGTTATTCCCACTATATCGTTAGAAACAGAGGTTATAATAGGATTTAGAAAACGAACGTACAGTAGTTGTGTGAGAACATATCCCACGATCCGGTCCCGGTGGGGTCCTCGTCCGCGACGTTCTCGCCCGTACGTTCGGCACGTGCCCGTCGGTTCCGGGGACCTTCCGACCGGGGTTCCGGAGGGTTCCCGCCGTTCCCGCCGCGTGGGAGTCGAGCGGGAGGCTTTTCGTTCGAGAACCCGAACGACGTGTATGGCTCAGGCGACCCAGGAGTTCGGCGAATGGCCCCTCAAGCGGCTGATGACCGAGGTCTGTGGCTCCGGACACAAGTCCGCGGACGACCTGACGCGCGACCAGGCGACGGAGGCGTTCGAGCGCATCCTCGCGGGCGAGCCCGACCCGACGACGCTCGGGGCGTTCTGGCTCGCGAACCGGTGGAAGCGCAACACGCCCGAGGAGCTGGGCGCGTACGTCGACACCATGTGCGGGCGTGTCGAGTACGCCGAGCCCGACTGCGACCCCGTCGACTGCGGCGCCAACTACGACGGGAAGGGCCGGACCGCGATCCTCGGCGTCGCCGCGGGTGCGGTCGCGGCCGCGGCGGGAACCCCCGTCGTCGTCCACTCTGGCGACCGCGTCCCGACCCAGAAGCAGGACGCCTACAAGCACGTCCTCGACGAACTGGGCGTCCACACCGAGTTGACGCCCGGCGACTCCGCCGACATGGTCGACGAGACCGGCTTCGGCTTCTACTACCAGCCCGCGTTCAACCCGGCGATCGACGACCTGTTCGACCGCCGCGACATGATGGGCGTCCGGTCGTTCGTCAACACGATCGAGACGCTCGCGAACCCCGCGGGGGCCTCCGTCCACCTCGGCTCCTTCTACCACCTCGCGTTCGCGAAGAAGGTGGTCGACACGTTCGTCGAAAGCGAGTTCCACGACCTCGACCGCGTCCTGATGTTCCAGGGCATGGAGGGGTACGACGACGTGCGTCCCGGCTACACCAAGGTCGCCGAGTGGACCGCGGCTGAGGACGGGACCGAGGAGGGTGCCGGGGCCGACGGTGCCGGGAGCGAGAGCGCGTCCTTCGACGACTTCGAGATCGAGACCGCCGAGTACGGGATGGACCTCGAGGAGGACGACCTCGCCGTCGACGACGTCGCCGTCGAGTCCGCGCGGATCACGGAGGAGGTGCTCGCGGGGGAGCGCGACGGGCCGTTCGCCGACGCAGTCGCGGTCAACGCGGCGCTGCGGATCTACGCCCGCGAGGACGCCGACTCGATCGAGGACGGACTCGAGGCGGCCCGCGCGGCCGTCGACGACGGCTCCGCACACGAGGTCCTCGAGGCGCTTCGCGACTTCTGATCGAACGGGTCTGTTGCCGTTCACGCACCGCCCCGCCCGATCCGGGTCGAATTTGGGACGGAATTCGGAAAGCCGTCTTGAGTGTGTAGACCCAAGGGAACGTGTACCGAACATGATCCACAATACCACCTCACATCATGCCGACGTGTGAGCACTGTCAGGCGCACGTCTCCGAACGGTTCGCCCGGGTGTTCGCGGACGCTCGCGGCCGGATACACGCATGTCCGAACTGCTCCGCGAACGCCGGGATCGCGGAGGTCGCGAAGGAGCGCGCCCACGACGCCTGACCTCGAAACGAGGCGTGCGAGAAAACGGAACCCGCGTGGCCGATCCGTCTACTCCTCGGGCGCGGGCGGCATCGACCGCTTGTGCGTGCTGTGTTCGTACAGTTCGACGACCCGATCGACGGCCTCCTCGGGAACGTCGAGCTCCCGGACCGTCGCCGATCGGGAGAGCCCGCCGTCGACGTGAACCGCGAGGATCGCGTCGACCATGTCGTAGTCGAGACCCAACTCCTCGGCGTCGGTCTGTCCCTCCCACATCCCGGCGGTCGGCTCCTGCATCACGAGGTCGCGGGGCACGCCGACGTGGGCGGCGAGCTGGCGCACCTGCTGTTTGTAGAGGTTGCCGATCGGGTTGCAGTCGACGGCCTGGTCGCCGTACTTCGTGAAGTAGCCCGTCATCGCCTCCGCACGGTTGCCCGTGCCCAACACCACCCGGTCCTCCGCGTTGGCGACGAAGTAGTTCAGGACCGCCCGTGTGCGGACGTACACGTTCCCCGCCGCCGTCCGGTCGGCAGCGGCCTCCGGAAACGCCCCGAAGAAGGACTCCGCGATCGGCTGGATCTCCACCACGTCGTACTCGATCCCGAGGTCGTGTGCGACCCGTTCGGCGTCGCTCATCACGTCCGGATCGTTCACCTCGGCGGGCATCGTGAGCCCGTGGAGCCCGTCCTCGCCGAGCGCCTCGACCGCGAG
This sequence comes from Halorubrum sp. 48-1-W, assembly GCF_003287355.1. Classification (GTDB taxonomy): domain Archaea; phylum Halobacteriota; class Halobacteria; order Halobacteriales; family Haloferacaceae; genus Halorubrum. The sequence goes on along the minus strand of NZ_QMIM01000019.1, from coordinate 63,762 downwards.
GTGGGCGGTGAGCGTCGAGTCGATCCCCCCCGAGAGCCCGAGGACGGCCCCCTCGGCGCCCGCGTCGTCGACGAGGTCGGCGATGAACGAGACGATTCGTTCGCGCGTCTCCTCCAGCTCCGTCTCCGAGAGGCGTAAGTCGAGCGGGGGATCCTCCGACAGCAATACTGACTGCTCCGGCGTCTGACTCATGAAGTGAACTAGGGGCCACAGCGACTAATAGCTCCCCGTTCCGGTTTCGAACTGGACGTTCGTCGGGTTTTTTCGGGTATGACCGCCGAGCCATCGGGGTAATAACGTCGAACCGTCCGTGTTCGACGGCGACGGCGCGGGGCATGACGGGAGATCCGAGGCGAAAGCCTCGTGGGAGGCCTACAACTGTCCCTCGTGGGAGGCCTACAACTGTCCCTCGTGGGAGGCCTACAACTGTCCCTCGCGGGAGGGCTACAGCAGTCCCTCGCGGGAGGGCTACAGCAGTCCCTCGTGGTCGGCCAACAACAGTCCCTCCAGCGTCGCGTCGTTCGTCGGCGGCTCCCGGACGGTCGCGAGCGCCTCGTCGATCGGCACGGTCCGCGGGACGAGGAACTCGTTGCTGTCGGCGTCGACGTCGACAGCCTCCAGCCCCTCGGCGAACACGTACCCACGCCGGTGACGCAACACGCCGGTCGAACACCACACCTCCTGGAGCAGGGTCGTCGACGAGGGGGAGAAGCCGGTCTCCTCGGCGAGTTCGCGGGCTCCCGCAGCGGTGTAGGACTCGCCGGGTTCGACGATCCCGGCCGGCAACTCGAGCTGGGTGTTCCGCACCGTCGGGCGGTACTGCTCGACGAACAACACCCGGCCGTCGGCGACCGCGACCACGACCGTCGCGGGCGGGAGCTCGGCCCAGTAGTACTTCTTCTCCGTCCCGTCCGGCTGTTCGACCCGGTCGTACCCGCCGACGAACCAGCCGGAGTCGTACTCGACGGCGACCTCCCGGACCGGCCACTCCGGCTCGCCCGGCAGCGAGTGAAGCCGCCCGTCGGCGAACGCCGGGAGGTCGCGCAGGTCGCTCGCAGCGCGGTCGGCGGGCGCGTCGTCCCGGGGTTCGTCTCCCGCGGGCGGGTCGTCCGCGGGCGTATCGTCCAGGGGTGCGTCGTCCGCGGGTGTATCGTCCAGGGGTGCGTCGTCCGTCGGCCCGTCGTCGCTCATGTCGGGGACTGCGTGACCTCGACGTAATACGTTTCCCCGTCGCGCTCGACCCGGACACCACCGTCCGTCTCGGCAGCCGGCGTGCGCCGGGTGAGCGCGTCGACCTCGTCGAACGGCGTGTGTGTGAACCACTCCTTCAGCCCGTACGGTCCCATCAGGTACGGTTCGGAACGACCGTCGTCGCTCGTGATCGCGCCCGTCAGGTACGGGTAGCGCCGCTCGGAGAGGTCGGTGGCGTTCGCCGTCGGTTCGTCGGTCTCGATCGGCTCGGCGGTGAGGTAGTAGGGGTCGCCGCTCCCGAGGTAGCTCGGCAACGCACCCAGCGCCAGCAGCGCGAGCGCGACCACCGCAATGGCGACGAGGAGGTTCCGCGTGACCGGGCGCATACCTGGGGTAGACGGCGACGGCGAATACGGGTTTCGGCCGACGCGTTTTACCCCACGGCGACCCTCCCTCCCGGACATGGAGTTCCGGTTCGAGCTGGCCCTGTGTTCGGCCCTCGAGTCACCCGACCGGGTGGTCGCCCGCCAGCTCGGCGCGGGCGTGACCCGACCGGGGGCGCGGATCGTCGACGTCTGCGTGGTGACGCCGGGACCCGGCTTCGACGCGCGGACCGCGCTGACGCCCGATCGGATCCCGGCGACGGCGATCGAGGCGCGTGTCGGCCCCGGCGAGGCCGTCCCCGTCGCCGACGCGTTCGACCTCCCGCCGGAGCGTGCGAACGCGGTCGTCGACGCCGCCGTCGAGGCCGGCTACCTCGAACGCGAGCGACGGAACGGACGGCCGGTCGTGCGCGCGTCCGCCCGCTACCCCGACGACTGGGTGGGGTCGCTGACCGCCATCGAGAACAAGCCCGACCTGGGGACGCCGGGCGAGTTGACAGCCCAGCTCCGGTACGACGTGGCGCTCGGGCTCTTCGAGACGGTCGTGCTCGCGACTGCCTCGTACGTCACCCGCGCACACCTCAACCGGATCCCCGACCCGGTCGGCATCTGGCGGTTCGACCCGGAGACGGGCGAGCGCGAGGTGGTTCGCGAGCCGACCCTGCTCGAACCCGACGCGCCCGGCGTCGAGATCCGCGAGGAGCGATCGGTCCGGACGGACGTCGCGCTCGTCCCGCCCAGAGCGAAGGCGCGGAAGCGCCGCCGGATCGCCGAGCGGGCCTACGGGAAGGGGTGGCGGCCCGACCCGCCCGCCTGCGCGAACGCGACGGTCACCGACGACGGCCGCCCCTACTGTACCCGCTTCGACCGGGTCGTCGACCCCGGCCGGGAGTGCGGTCACAGCTGTCCCGAACGCGACCCCGGGGATCCGCCGGCGCTCGACCGCGACCGCCTCCGCGACGAACGGACGGCGTGGGTCGCGGATCCGGACGGCGACGGTCCGCGCAGGCAGTCGGGACTCTCGCGGTTCCGGTGAGCGGGGAACCCGCGGGATCGCCGACAGCCGGGCCGTGAGAACGCTTATACGGCGACGGCGGGATCCTCACGTATGAACGGGATAGAAGACGTCTTCGTCGCCCGACTGATGACGACCGACCTCCACACCGTGACGCCGGACACGCTCGTCGAGAACGCCGCGGCCGTCCTGCTGGACAACGACATCAGCTCCGCGCTCGTCGTCGAGGACGGCCGGCTGGTCGGGATCCTCACCACCACCGACTTCGTCGAGATCGTCGCGAAGAGCCAGCCCAAAGCCGAGACGACCGTCGAACGCTACATGACGCCCGACCCGATCACGGCGGACGCACAGGACTCCGTCATGGCGGTCGCCGCCACCATGATCGACCACGGGTTCCACCACGTTCCGGTCGTCGACGGCGATGGCGCGCCGATCGGGATCATCACCACCTCGGATTTCGCGGCGTACGTCTCGGGCACCGATCCGGTGACGCCTTGACCTCCTCCCCCGACTGAAGTCGTGGGCTCTCTCCTGTATTCTCTGTAGGCGACGCGGTCCGTTCGCTTCCGGAGACCGATCGGTTCCCCGTCCGCGAAACCGTCGAGATCCATCCCTTTCTCGGGAATAGTACCCTCCGCGGTTCGAGTTGAAAGCGTGGGAGACGACCGCGTGCGTCGACTGAAGCGGTAGCGCGGAGTCCCCTTCCTCGACGTGAAGGAGGTCGTCCGCCCCGATCGCTCACTGACTTCGTGGACCTCGTCGTCCCCGAGCGACGCGAGCGCGGTCGTCGTCCGGGCGAGCAGATCGCAGCCGTCGGTCACCCCCACCGCGCGGTCCCTCATGGTTATTAAATAAACGAACATCGTTAACACGAGGTATCTGCCGCCCCCGGCACCGTTAAGTGGTTCACGTGTCTGCTGTCAAGTGACGCTTCGCTTGGAGGGCCGAAGCGTCAGCGGGGACCTACTGAACGCTCCCGCGTGCCACCTTTTCCCGGCACGCGGGGGCGTTCGTTCCTTTCGAACCGCGAGCTGTCGCACCCCGTCGATCGGGGGACTCAAACGCGCCAGCCCCGACCGTCGGGTATGCCGCTCTTACAGTTCGATACGACGCTCTCGCTGTCCCCTGGGCAGCGGGACGAGTTCACGGCGTTCGTCACCGACCGGTACGTCGTGGAGATGGAGACGACCGCCGGCCACGTCGCGGTCGTGGTTCGCGAACACGACCGTTCGGCGGTGTCGCTCGGCCGTGCGGTTCCCGGACCGCTGTTGTTCCTCGACGCGGAGATCAGGGAGGGCCGGCCCTTCGAGTACAAGCGGGCGTTCGCGCTCGCCGTCATGGAACACGCCGTCGAGGCATTCGACGTGCCCGAACCGAACTGCAAGGTCGTGTTCACCGAACACGCGGGCGAGGAGATGATGGGGATCGACCGCGTGGGCGGCGACTGGGACGCCGGGTGATTCCCGGGGCGGTTCCGCCCCGCTCAGAGCCCCTCGGACTGGTAGTCGCCGTCGTACGTCCCGTCGTGGTCCGCACGGGCGAGCACCAACTGGGCGATCCGCGCGCCGGGTTCGACGTCGATCGGGTGGCCCACGTCGAGCCGTCCCTCGCCGACGCCCTCGTACCCGGCGTCCCAGACGGCCGTATCGAGCGTGCAGGAGTTCCGAAGCAGCGTCGACCGCGGGAGGACGAACCCGACGTGGTCCTCGGGGATCCCGACCGGTTCGCCGTAGCGGACGACGTACGTCCCGGCATCGAGCCGATACGCGCCGTCGTCGGGGTCGATCGCGGACCGGTCGCCGACGCGTTTCCCGTCGCGGCCGATCCGTCCTCGCTCCGTCTGTCGGAAGACGGCTCCGACAGTGAGGTCGACGCCGTTCGGCTGTCGCTGCTCCGGCTCGAGCGTCGCGCCCGCCGCCTCCAAAACTGCCGCCACCGACTCCCCCGATTCGAACATGTTACACCGGAGCCGCGGCGGGGGCAAAACCGTGTCGTCCGCGCGCGCCGTGAACCCGGGTCTCCGCCCCCGAAGACGCCTCCGTTCGGTGTGTCATCACGGCCGGGTTCGTTCAAGTTTTGCTGGATCCGACGGTTCCACACGGTCGATCCGTCGGAACACTCGCGGGTTTTATATTCACGGGACGGCCATCTTCGACCGATATGGGAAAGACGATCGCGGAGAAGATCCTCGGCGACCATCTCGTCGAAGGGGAGCTGACCCCCGGCGAGGAGATCGGCATCGAGATCGACCAGGTGCTCACACAGGACACCACGGGGACGATGGTCTGGCTCCAGTTCGAGGCGCTGGATCTGGACGAGGTCCAGACCGAACTCGCCGCGCAGTACTGTGACCACCAGACGTACCAGTTCGACTTCAAGAACACCGACGACCACCGCTTCCTCCGCTCCGCGGCGGGCACCTACGGCGCGTACTTCTCCCGGCCCGGTAACGGCATCTGCCACCAGGTCCACAAGGAGAACTTCGCCGCGCCCGGCAAGACCCTCCTCGGTTCGGACTCGCACACCCCGACGCCCGGGGGGCTCGGCCAGCTCGCGATCGGTGCGGGCGGACTCGACATCGCCGTCGCCATGGGTGGCGGCCCCTACTACGTCGAGATGCCCGAGGTCGTCAACGTCCACCTCGAGGGCGAGCTACCCGAGTGGGCGACCGCGAAGGACATCGCGCTCCACCTGCTCGGCGAGCTGACCGTCAAGGGCGGCGTCGGCAAGATCTTCGAGTACACCGGCCCCGGCGCGGAGAACCTCACGATCCCCGAGCGGACGACGATCACGAACCTCGGCACCGAGCTCGGCGCGACCTCCTCCATCTTCGGCACCGACGAGAAGACGAAGGACTGGCTCGCGCGCCAGGACCGCGAGGAGGAGTTCGTCGAACTCGAACCCGACGACGACGCCGAGTACGCGGAGACGATCGAGGTCGACCTCGACGACCTCGAGCCGCTCGTCGCCGCGCCGTCGATGCCCGACAACGTCGCGCCCGTGAGCGAGTACGAGGGAATGGACGTCGAGCAGGTCATCATCGGTTCCTGTACGAACGGCGCCTACGAGGACATCCTCCCCAGCGCGAAGATGCTCGAGGGCCGCGAGGTGGGCAAGGGGACCGAGATGATCGTCGCGCCCGGCTCCAAGCAGGCCTCCGAGATGCTGGCCCGCGAGGGCTGGACCGCGGAGATGATGGCGGCCGGCGTCAACTTCTCCGAGGCGACGTGCGGGGCCTGCATCGGCATCGGCCACGTGCCCGCCTCCGACTCCGTCTCGCTGCGCACCTTCAACCGTAACTTCGAGGGTCGCTCCGGCATCGAGGACGACTCCGTCTTCCTCTGTTCGCCCGAGGTCGCCACCGCGGCGGCCATCACCGGCGAGATCGTCGACCCGCGTGACCTAGCCGACGAACTCGGCGACCTCGAGGCGCCCGGCCTCGAGATGGGGACGAAGTACGGCCCGGGGATGGGTCAGTCCGATTCCGACATCATCTCGCCCGAGGAAGCCATCGACGACGGCCTCGTCAAGGGGCCGAACATCGGCGACGTGCCGCTCAAAGAGGGGATCGACGTGGACGGCGGCGAGGCGCTCCTCAAGATGGAGGACAACATCACCACCGACCACATCATCCCGGCGACCGCGGACATCCTGAAGTTCCGATCGAACATCGAGAAGCTCTCGGAGTTCACGCTCTCGCGCGTCGACGACACGTTCGCACAGCGTGCGCTCGACGCCGACGGCGGCGTCCTCGTCGCCGGCGAGAACTACGGCCAGGGCTCCTCGCGTGAACACGCCGCGCTCTGTCCGATGTACCTCGGCATCGAGGCCGTCTTCGCACAGAGCTTCGCGCGCATCCACAAGGCGAACCTGTTCAACTTCGGGATCGTCCCGCTCGCCATCGACGCGGAGACGTACGACGCGATCGAGCAGGGCGACGACATCCAGATCGTCGACGACGTGCCCGCCGGCGTCAACTCCGGCCAGACGGAGTTCACCGCGCGCGTGAACGAGGACTGGGAGTTCACCGCCGAGCTCGACGCCTCCGAGCGCGAACGCGAGATCCTCGCGTCCGGCGGCAAGCTCTCGTGGGTCAAAAAGCAACACGACGGCGGCTCCGACGCCGCGCCGGCCGACGACTGAGCGCGCCGTTCGTCGACGCGAGACTCGGATCTGCCGTTTCGCTATTTTTGTCGTCTCGTCTTCTAGCGATGGCCCCGTGAATCGCGGAACGCCATCGATCTCGGTGTGAACAAGAGCGGGAGTGGGTGTTACAATTGATCGACAGAATGTGGTATTTAAGTAGACTTGAGCGACAGCGACGATTATTTAGAGATACTGTGCGGTGGCGCGTGCCTCCGAGCGCCCTGTGGGCGCGAGGAGCGCGCGCGCGAGACGCCGCAAACGCCCGAAGGGCGTGAGCGGCGAGGCTGGGGAGGTATGAGGAGCGGGGCGGGACTGAAAGGGACAGTCGCCGGCGGCTCCGCCGCCGGCTACCAGAGGCGCTCTGCGCCTCGCTGTCGCGAGGGCGACGCACGGCGCAATAAAAAGCCACTCAGCCGACCTGATACACGTACTCCCGCAAAACGCGTCCCGTCGGTCCGGAGTCGGACCGGGCGTTAACGGGCCGCGGCGGCGACGCGCTCGCGCTCCTCCTTCTGGGAGATGGAGTAGGAGGCGTTGGCGTCGTAGTCGGCGGCCGCGATCAGCTCGTTCGCGAGCGCCTCGGCGGCCGAGGTGGTGGACTTGTACGTCGCGTTGGCGACGGCGTCGGAGATGAAGAGCAACGCCTGATCGACGCGGCGCTGGGGCGCGACGTCGACCGCCTTCGGGACGGAGATCCCGCCGTACTTCAGGCGGACCGTCTCCTCGCGCGGCGCGGCGTTCTCGACGGCACGTACGAGGATCTGGACCGGGTTCTCCTCGGTGCGCTCGTGGATGACGTCGAACGCGTCACGGACGATCCGCGTGGCCTGCTGTTTCTTGCCCGTGTTCTCCTCGGTCTGCATCAAGCGGTTGATCATTCGCTCGACCAGCGAGATCTCGGACTTCTGGAACTGCTTGGACGCGTGTCGCCCCATCGTGTGGGCGATCGGCGTCACCGTCATGTACCGCTTCGTCGAGGGGTCCTCGTAGGCGATCTCGGTGACGTCCCAGACGTCGAACAGCTTCGCGTTCGCGGTCGCCGCCTCGCTGGCGGCGGGCGCGTCCGGGTCCGGCTCGTCGGCGGGGACGTCCGCGTCGGCCTCCGCCTCGACTTCCTCCCCGCTCATCGGACCGGCTTCTCCGCGTTTCCGCGAACCAGTTCGATCATCGAGACGCCGTTGACCTTCTCGACCTTGTAGTTGACGCCGGAGAGGTCGCCCATCGCACGGCCCTTCGCGCCGCCGATCCCCGCGATCGTGACCTCGTCGTGCTCGTCGATGAAGGAGATGGCGCCGTCGCCGGGACAGAACGCCGTGACCTGCTTCCCGTTCTTGATGAGCTGAACCCGGACGCACTTTCGGATCGCCGAGTTCGGTTGCTTCGCCTCGATCCCGACCTTCTCCAGGACGATCCCGCGAGCCTGCGGGGCGCCCTCGAGGGGGTCGGACTTCTTCTTGAGCCCGCGCTCTCGCCGAGCGTACTCGGAGTCGGACCAGCGGCGCTTCTGCCGGTCCTGTTTGAGCTTACGGGCGGCATATTTGCCGTTCGCCATCGTACGCCTCCTTCCCGACGGAGCTACTTAAGCGTCGTCTTTCCACCCGGAGAAACGCGCGCAGAAGGCTCGAGCGGTACCTCTCGACGGATCTGCGCGCGTTTCGTCGATCGAAAACGACGGACGCTCGTGACCGTTGAACCGGTAAGCCCCCTCGAGAACCCGTCGTTGTCTCGGAGCCGAACCCGTCGTTGTCTCGGAGCCGAACCCGTGGGCGGTCCCCCACTCACCCCTCGGTCTCGTTGCGCGCCTCCGCGACCCAGTCGGGCTCGGTGACCGTCACACCCCGGTCGCGGTACGCGATGTCGACCTCGACGGTCGCCGTCCCGTCGTCGTGAGGACCCTCCCAGGACTGCTCGATCCGCGGGACGAACCCGGCCTCGAACACGTGGACGGTCGCCGACGCGGTCTCGACGCGCGCCGGAACCGACCGCTCGCCGTCGAACGAGTCGGAGACGAACCGGGCGGTCCGCGCGCCGTCGACCTCGCCGTCGCCATCGGCCCGCGGCTCCCAGTTTCCGAGCCCCTCGTGGGTCGTCTCCCCCGAGTCGTCGGATTCCTGCGGGACCTGGATCCCGACGCGCGCCTCCGATCGGAGCGCCTCCGCGAAGTCGTCGGCCGTGCGCTCGACCGCCTGCCGACCGTAGCGGACGTCCTCGTCGGTGCGTTCGCGGAACAGCGCCTCGCCGTCGGCGACGTATCGTTCGATGACCTCCGGCTCCCCGGTTTCGGTCACCTCCTGTCTGAGATACGACCGACCGTTCTCGAGGTCGTAACGCGACTCGTACTCCTGTGAGGGGAGCCACGGGCTCGGGTCGTCATCCCCGTCGTAGCTCGTCTCCGCGGTGGAAAGGAGGGTCACGCCGCCCGCCTCCACCGCCGACTCGACGTGGGTCGTGGCCAGCGTCTCGACGTCGAGCCCGGCGCCATCGCGCCACTCGGCGTCCGGGAAGGGGCCGTCCGCGTCCCCGCCGAGACAGCCCGCGAGGCCGACGCCGGCGACGGCTCCGAGCGCCGTGAGAAGGTGTCGCCTGTTCACGTGGCGTCCGTTCATGCTCGTCCGTGCGGACGCACGGAAAAAAGCCCGCCGACCCGTCCGCGGGTCACCGCTGGCCGGGCCGGGTCACGTGAGTTGGACGTCGTCGATGTCGTGATGGCGCTTCGCCAGCGTCCGCGCGGTCTCGATGTTGCGCCCCTCCGCACCGATCGCGACGCCGCGGTCCGGTTCGGGCACCTCCACGTACGCCACCCGGTCGTTCTGCTCGGAGACGGTCACCGCGTTGACCGCCGCCGGCGCGAGCGCGCTCGCGACGAACGCCTCGGGCGTGTCCGCGTCCTCGACGAGGTCGATCGACTTGCCGAGCCGGCGTTCGGCCTCCTCGACGGTCTCGCCCGCCTGGCCGATCGCCGCGGCCATCTCGCCGGCCGGGAGCAGGAACACGAGCCGGTCGCCCTCCACGAGGCAGTCCTTCGGCGCGACCCCGGTCAGCTCGTCGAACCGCCCGATGTAGCGCCGCGCCTCGTCGGAGAGCTCGACGCGCATCAGTCGTCCGTCGGCTTGCCGCCGTCCGAGACGACGCGCGACCCCATCCGGAGGTCGACGTCGCCGGTCCCGATCGAGATGGGCTTGCCGGCGATGACGTTCTCGATGACGCCGTCGAGCTCGTCGTACTCGCCGTGGACCGCGGCGTCGAGCAGGTGGTTCACCGTCACCTCGAACGCCGCGCGCGCGAGTACCGAGTCTTTCGAGCCGGAGATGCCGTGCCGGCCGATCGACTCGATCTCGCCGTTGTTCGTCATGATGTCCGCCACCAACATCAGGTGCCGGACGTTCACGTCGTCGAGCCCCTGCTCTTCGAGCGTGTTCTTCGTCTCGTCGATGATCGTCTCGCGGGCCGCCTCGACCCCGAGGTTCCGGTAGATCTCGTGGATGTTGTTACACGTCGTCCGCGAGGCGTCGACCCCCTCGATCTCGAGGACGTCGCCGAAGGCCGACCCCTCCGTGTAGAGGACGAACTCCTCGCCCTCATCGAGCCCTTCTTTTCGGATCACGACGCGTTCGACCTCCTCGATCCCCTTGAAGACGATGTCGCGGAGCCGCTCGACCAGCTGGAGGAGCTCGCGGTAGCTCGGCTCGTTCGGGCCGAACTCGATCACGGTCCCCGCCTGTCGGGCGTCGACGCCGAGCGAGTCCTCGATGGTCTCGGTGATGATCCCCGCGACCTCCGAGGGGTCCGAGTGGGTCGGCCACCGCTCCAACAGCGTGTCGTCGTTGAGGTCGATCCGCACGAGCATGTCCGCGACGTTGGTCGAGACGTCGCCGAGCGCCAAGATCCGCGTCGACTCGATCGACCAGACGACCTCGTGGGCCTTCTCGCGGTCCGTCGCGTACTCGCCCTCGAGGTGAACCGTCATCATCGGCGTGTCCGGCGTCTTCCGGGCGTCCACCAGCTCGATGAGCCGGGGGAGCCCCTGCGTGACGTCGATCTCCGCGACGCCGGCGTAGTGGAAGGTGTTCATCGTGTTGTGGGTCACGACACCCTCGGCCGTCGTGAACGTCTCCAATCCCTCGACGGAGAAGTCGTACACGTGGTCGTGGTCGGAGGACACCGTCTCGATCGAGTCGATCCGGTCCCAGACCACGTCGCCGTCGACGGCCCGTCCGAGAGCGTCGAGCGCCGTGGAGTCGACTCCAGCGTCTTCCGCCTCGGCGACGATGTTCCGGAGCCGCGTTCGCCCGATCCGCTGTCGGTTCGATGCGGCGTTGATCTGTCGACTCGGGATCCCCGCGTCGGATGCGACCTCGCGGAGCGCTTCCCCGAAGTTCGGGATCTGGTCGGTCGCGTCGGGACCGTCGGTTTCGACGGCGGCGGCGAGGGAGTCGAGCTCCCTCCCACGGGCACCGACCATCCCGATCTCGTCGTTGAATCGCGCGACGTGTTTTTTCGGGACGCGAAGGGTCCGAGACTCGTCCTGCTTGCCGAACGTCGCGTACACGTCGAACCGAGCGAGCAGGAGTGCGATCCCGGCCGTGAGTCGATGGCTCGTCGAACTGGATCGGACGGCGTTCCGTCCGACGTTTCCGTCTCCGCTGAAGTACCCTCGGAGTAGGCCACGGACGAACGCCTCGTCGGCACCGAACGCGAACCCGGGTACCGTTTTTTCGCCGTCTTCGACGCAGATCTCACGGAACAAGTCGGCGAGGACGGTTCCGTTCACGCGGATGTCGTAGCCGCGAGCGAACCCACTATCGTTCTCGTATTCGTTGATCGAGAGGTCGAATCGCTCGGCGAACGTCCGGACACCCTCCTGGAACGTCTCGTCAACGTTCGAGACGGAAACGTAGTGGTCCGTGAGGGAGCCTTCGGCGAGCCACGCGCCGACGAAGAATCCGGTCTCCTCGTCGAGCGGGAATCGCTCGGGTAACCCGACCGTCCCACCAACCGGGTAGACGCTCCGTTCGTCGATCTTCCCCGTTTCCAGTGCCGCACGTTTGTTCCGAAGCTGGTCGGGGCCGCCCGGAACCGCGTCGACGCCGCCGTCGGTCAGCGTCGACGTGTACCAGTAGTCCGTTACCGGGAGGTACTCCCGAAGGTCGACCGTGTCCGGCCCGTCGGCCTCGAACGATCCGACCACCGGGAGCCAGTCGCCGACATCGAGATCGTCGCCGGCGACGGGAACGACATCGTTGTCCCGCCGCGTGACGAACGAGTGCGCTTTCGTCGCCCGGATCGTCCGTCCGGATTCGAGTTCGAACCGGAGGAGTTCGTCCGGCGTTTCGTGTCGACTGATCTCCTCGACGGCTTTCCATCGAACCGTCTCGTCGTCAGCCAACGAGAGCGTCTCGAGCCCGTTCGGCGCGAGCGCGACTTCGTGTCCATCGATCTCGCGTGTCTCGGCTCGTTCAAGTGCGTCGTCAACGACCGAGCCGATCTCGACGACCTCGGTCTCGCCGTTCCGTCGGACAACGACCCGCTCGTCGTACGGAACGCTCATCTGCGTTCCGGGTTCCCCGATCGACTGCGCGGAGACGGTCCCCACGGGCTCTAACGGGTCGACGCGCGTCTCGATGTACCGGTTCTCGACGCCGGTCACGATGTCGGTCGCCTGCTCGATCGTGATCTCCCCGTGTTCGTCGGCTTTCGCCTCCAGCGTCTCGTACACCTCGGTCTTCAGTCGCTTCGGGAGCTCCGTCGCCTCCACGACGGCCTCCATGTCGTCGGTGACGTGTTCGTACTCAGTCATCGGATTCCACCCCCAGCTCGTCCGCCTTGTTCAGGCCCGGTCCCGCGTGCTCCGAGAGGTTCGTCGGCGGCGTCCGCTCGCCGAGGAACCGCTCCTTCTCGTCGTCGGAGTCGAACTCCGAGTTCAGGACGCGGTCGGCGATCCCGTCCACGTCGATCCCGTCGCCCTCGCCGGAGGAGACCTTGATCGGTGAGGTGCCGTCCTCGCCGAACTCGAACTGGACGATCCGTCCGGAGGTGTCCCGGACGGTGCCGTCGTACTGCGCCTCCAGCTCGGAGAGCGCGTTGATGAGCCGTCGCTGGAGGTAGCCGGACTTGGAGGTCCGGACCGCCGTGTCGACGAGCCCCTCGCGGCCGCCCATCGCGTGGAAGAAGAACTCCTCGGGCGTGAGCCCGCCGCGGTAGGAGTTCTCCACGAAGCCGTGCGCCTCCGCCGAGAGGTCGTCGGCCTCGTAGTGGGCGAGCGTGCGGTCCTCGTAGCCGCGGTTGATCCGCTCGCCGCGGACCGCCTGCTGGCCGACGGAGCCGGCCATCTGCGTGAGGTTGAGCATCGAGCCACGCGCGCCGGAGCGGGCCATCACGACCGCCGGGTTGTCGTCGCCGAAGTGCTGGTCGGCGATCTCGCCGGCGGAGTCGCGGGCCTTCCCGAGCGTCTGCATGATCTTCATCTCCAGCGTCTCGTCGACGCTACGGCCGGGCAGGGACTCCAGCTCGCCCGCACGGTACGTCTCGATCAGTTCGTTGACGCGGTCGTAGGCGCTGTTTATCGCCTCGTCGACCTGCTCTTCTGCTGCCGGCGGGATCGACTCGTCGTCGATCCCGATCGAGAAGCCGAAGTGCATGATCGCCCGCATCGCGAGCGAAGCGATCTCGTTGATGAAGACGCGGGCGCGCGTCTCGCCGTACTGCTTGGTGAGCGTGTCGACGACCTCGCCGCCGAACGCGCCGACCGCGTCCTCGTCGATGGTTCCCTCGACCAGCTCCCCGTTCTCGATGACGACGGCGTCGCCCGTCGAGGAGGTGAACTCCAGGGAGAGGTCGCCGGGCAGTAGCTCCGAGAACAGCGTCCGACCGGTCCAGAACTCCCGGCCGTCGTCGTCGACGCCGTCGGCCGTAGGTAGCTCGTCCACCCGCGTCGCCCGGAGCAGGTCGAGCGCCTGCGTCTCCGTGAACTCGGGGTTCGTGTGGGTGAGCAGGTACGTCCCGGAGATGTGGTCCTGGATCGCACCGATGATGTTGCCGCCGAACCGCGGCGAGAGGATCTGCTCTTGGACGCGCATGAGCACCCGTGCCTCCGCGCGGGCCTCCTCGTTCTGGAGCGCGTGCATGTTCATCTCGTCGCCGTCGAAGTCGGCGTTGTACGGCGGACAGACGACGGTGTTGAGCCGGAACGTCTTGTACGGCATCACGACCACCTCGTGGGCCATGATGGACATCCGGTGCAGCGACGGCTGGCGGTTGAAGATCACGATGTCGCCGTCGACGAGGTGACGGTTCACCTCCCAGCCGGGGTCGACCTTCTCCGCGAGCTCCTCGCAGTTCTTCTCGGTCACCTTCAGCCGCCGACCGTCGGGACGGCGCACGTAGTTCGCACCCGGGTGCGCCTCGGGGCCGTTCCGGACGTACTGGCGCGCGTCCTCGACGTTTCGCTCGGTGACGTTGAGCGTCTGGGTCATCTCCTTGGCCACGCGGTCGGGGACGCCGACCTCGTTCAGGCTCAGCGTGGGGTCCGGCGAGATGACGGTCCGGGCCGAGAAGTTCACGCGCTTCCCCGAGAGCGACCCGCGAAAGCGCCCCTCCTTGCCCTTCAGCCGCTGGCTGAGGGTCTTGAGGGGCCGGCCGGAGCGGTGTCGTGCGGGCGGCGTCCCGCTGATCTCGTTGTCGACGAACGTCGTGACGTGGTACTGGAGGAGTTCCCAGAGGTCCTCGATGATGAGCTGTGGCGCGCCCGCCTCGCGGTTCTCCATGAACCGCTGGTTGATGCGGATGATGTCGACCAGCTTGTGGGTGAGGTCGTCCTCGGAGCGCTGGCCGTTGTCGAGCGTGATGGAGGGGCGGGTGGTGACCGGCGGGACCGGCAACACCGTCAGGATCATCCACTCGGGCCGGGAGTGTTCGGAGTCGATCCCGAGCACCTCGAGGTCCTCGTCGGGGATGTCCTCGAACCAGTCGCGGACGTCCGAGGGCATCAGCTTGTTCATGTCCTCCTCGGTGAGGTCGATGTCGAGCGCCTTCTCGATGGCGCGACGGTCCTCCTTGCGGGGGCGGAACTCGCCGGCCATGATCTCGTTTATGCGCTCCAAGGAGATGTCCGTCTTCTCGGCCAGCTCCTGGGGGGAGGTGCCCGGGTCGTCCGCCTCCTCGTCGGGCTGCATCGCGGCCGCGATGTGTTCGGAGTAGTCGCCCGAGAGCACGTCCTGGACCTCGTAGTAGGTCGTCGGCTTCTCGTGTTTGATGTCCGCCTGCGGCTCGGCGCAGTACGGGCACGTCGACGCCTTCCGGGCCTGCCGGACGGCCGCCTTCAACACGTCGTGGGGGTCCTCGCCGAGCTCCTCGGCGCGTTCCAGCCGGTCCTGGAACTCCTCGCGCTCCGCCTCGGTGAGCGCAAGCTTCCCGCACTCGCGGCACGTCGACCGCAACAGTCGACGGATGAGCTTCGTGAATCCCACGTGGATGACGGGCGCGGCCAGCTCGATGTGGCCGAAGTGGCCGTTACACGAGCCGGAGTGGGACCCGCAGGTCCGACACTCCAGCCCGGGGTCGATGACGCCGAGCCGCGGGTCCATGAGCCCCATGTCGATCGGGTAGCCGTCGTCGTCGTACGTGTCCGCGGTGATCACTTTCGTGGCCGACATGTCCCGGTACGTCTCCGGGTCCATCAGGCCGAAGTCGATCCCGCCGAGCACCTTCGGTGTTTGCATTGACATTTAAATCGCGTCCTCCAGTTCGAGTTTCGGTCGGATACCCAGGGCGATCATCTCGTCGAGCAGGAGCTTGAACGCGTAGCTCACCTCGAGTTCGTGGATGTCGTCCTCGTCGCCCGTGACCGGGTCGTACACGCGGCGCTGCTCCCTGTCCTCGACGGCGACGAGGCCCGTCTCCGCGGAGACGTACACCTGTTCGGCGTCGGACGATTCGAGCAGTCGTTCGTTGAGCACCATCGACGCGCCGTGGCCGATGATCGTGTCGCGCTCCATCTCCCCGACGCGGAGCCCACCCTCGCGGGCGCGGCCCTCCGTCGGCTGGCGCGTGAGCACCTGGACCGGCCCGCGCGAGCGGGCGTGGAGCTTGTTCGACACCATGTGGTACAGCTTGTGGTAGAAGATCGTCCCGACGAAGATCTCGGCGTCGACCTTCTCGCCGGTGACGCCGGAGTACATGACCTCCTTACCGGAGGACTTGAAGCCGTGGTCCTCCAAGCTCCCCCGGAGATCCGCCTCGTCTTCGCCCTGGAACGGCGTCCCGTCGACGCGTTCGCCGCGCAGCGAGCCGACCTTGCCGCCGAGCATCTCCAGCACGTGGCCGACCGTCATCCGGGACGGGAGCGCGTGCGGGTTCATCACGAGGTCGGGGACGATCCCCTCCTCGGTGAAGGGCATGTCCTCCTGTGGCGCGAGGTGCCCCACGACGCCCTTCTGGCCGTGTCGGGACGCGAACTTGTCTCCAAGCTCCGGGGTCCGCTGGTCGCGCACCTTCACCTTCGAGAGCTTCGAGCCGTCCTCGCCCTCCATCAGGGTGACGGTGTCGACGACCCCGGACTCGCCGGAGCGCATCGTCACCGACGTCTCCCGGCGTTTCTGCGGGGAGAGCCCGCCCATGTCGTCCGGCTCCTCCAGGAAGCGCGGCGGGCTCGTCTTGCCGAGGAGGACGGAGGACTCGTCGACCCGCGTCTCGGGGTTGACGAGGCCGTCCTCGTCGAGGTGCGTGTACGCGTCCTCGCCGCGCGCGCCCCGGACGTCCTGGTCCGGGATCTCGAAGCGGTCCTCCTGTCCGCCGGGGTACCGGCGCTCCTCGCCCTCGTAAGTCCGGAAGAAGTGCGAGCGCATCAGCGCGCGGTCGACGGAACCCTGGTTCATCACCAGGGCGTCCTCGATGTTGAACCCCTCGTAGCTCATCACGGCGACGACGAAGTTCTGGGCGGCCGGCCGCTCGTCGAAGCTGATCTGATCGGAGGTCTGCGTCTTCACCATCGCCAGCTGTGGGTAGTGAAGCAGGTGCTGGCGGGTGTCCGGGCGGATCCGGTAGTTGGCGGAGGGGAGCCCGAGCGACTGTTTCATCATCCCCGCGCCCATGGTGATCCGCGGGCTGGCGTTGTGCTCGGGGTAGGGGATCATCCCCGCGCCGATGCCGAACACCAGCTGAGGGTCGATCTCGAGGTGGGTGTGTTTCCCGGTCACGTCCTCCTCGTCGACGGCGACGAGGATGTCTTCCTCCTCCTCGGCGTCGATGAACTCGATGTAGCCGCGGTCGACGAGGTCCTCGAATTCGACGTCGCCGCGCTCCAACGCGGCGATCTCCTCGTCGCCCAACAGTGGATCGCCGTTCTCGACGACGATCAGCGGCCGGCGAGCGCGTCCCGCGTCCGCGTTGACGATGACCTCGCGAGTCCGATCCTTCACCGAGACGTTCACCATCTCGCTCACGTCGCCCCGCCGGCGCGCTTCGCGGATCTGGTCGGCGAGCTCGTGCGGGTCCGGATGGGTCCCGACGAGGCTCCCGTTGACGTACACCTTCGCTTCGCGTTCTGCTTGTGCCATGATCAGTCGTCCGCCGTCTGTCGTTCGACGCCCTCGATGCCGGGGATCCCCTCGACACCCATCGACGCCAGTTCTCGTTTCAGCCCCTGTTCGTCCTCGACGGTCTGTGACAGCTCCATCGCCTGCGCGAAGTTCTTCACGAGCCCGCAGTTCGGTCCCTCCGGCGTCTCGGAGGGGCAGATGCGACCCCACTGGGTCGCGTGGAGGTCGCGCGCCTCGAAGTGCGGCTGCGACCGCGACAGCGGCGACCGGAGCCTGCGCAGGTGAGAGAGCACGCCCATGTAGTCGGTCCGGTCGACGAGTTGGGAGACGCCCGAGCGCCCGCCCACCCAGTTACCCGTCGCGATCGGGTGTTCGAGCCGCTCCGTCAACACGTCCGAACGGACCACCGTGTTCACGGTGAGCTGCCGGTTGCGCATGTTGGCGCGTTCGAGCTGGTACTTCACGTCGCGCGCCAGCTTGTTGAGCGCGGTCCGGAACAGGTCGCGCATCAGGTCGCCGGAGACCTTCAGCCGCTTGTTCGCGTAGTGATCCTTGTCGTCGGCCTCCCGGCGGTCCAAGGCGAGTTCGAAACACGCCTCGGCCATCCGGCAGAGGTAGTACGCCTTGTTGATGCGGACGTCCTCCTCGTCGACGCCCTCCTCGTGGAGGTGCGGGAGGAGGTAGCGGTCGATGACGTAGTTCGCCCGCTTGAGCTGGTAGTTCTTCCCCTGGCCGCTCGCGACCCGCTCGCCGAGGGTCTCGATGGCCTCCTCCGTGGTCTGGACGGAGGCCTCCTCCAGGTTCTCCAGCATGAACTTCACGATCTCGGGGTCGTCCGAGACGCGGTGGACGATCTCCTCGTCGGACTCGAGCCCGAGCGCGCGGACGAGCGTCACGAAGTCGATCGAACCGGACACCGAGGGGAACGACACCTCGAGGAGCCCCTCGCGGTTGCGCTCACACAGCACCAGCGCGCGGTACCCGCGGCGCTGGGAGAACGTCTTCGCGACCTGGATCTCGTCGCCGTACTTCGAGTCGTACTCGGCGAGGATCTTGTTGGGCGCGAGGTCCTCCGAGGTCATGAGCACGCGCTCGGAGCCGTTGACGATGAAGTAGCCGCCGGGGTCGACGGGGTCCTCGCCGATGTCGATCAGCTCCTCGTCCGTGAACTCCGCCATATTACACTTGTCGGAGCCGACCATGATCGGCATCCGGCCGACCTTCGTCTCGGTGCTGTCGACGACGGTCTCGGGCTCCTCGTCGCCGCCGCGCACGATGGACATCTCCATGAACACCGGCGCGGAGTAGGTGATGTTCCGGAGGCGGGCCTCCTGGGGGTACAGCAGTTCCTCGGAGCCGTCGGCCTCGCGGACCCGGGGGGTGACCATCCGCACGTCGCCGAGTTCGACGTAGACGGGTTCCTGGCCCTCCTTGTCGCCGATATCGGTATCTATCGTCTCCTTCTCGTCGACCACTTCCTGCATCCCGCGGCCCAGGAAGTTGTTGAACGATCTGAAGTGGTGTTCGGCGAGCCGTTCGTCCGAGAAGTACTCGCGTGACACCACGCGTCGGTCTTGCCTGTTCATGAGATGACCAGTCGGAACACGACTGCTTGGTCCGTCGTTCGCGAATCTCGAACGATCTTCACTACGTCCCCGACGGCGGCGTCGTCCGGGACCGCGGGGTCGGTGCGTTTGATCTTCGGTAGGTTCGTCTTCTTCACGTCGTACTCGGCCAGGACCGCCTCGACCTCCTCGGGGTCGTCGAGCAGGACGTGGTCCGGGACGAGTTCGTGTTGGCTTACGTCTACCATGGGTGGTGGTGGTGGGGAAAAGCTATCACGAGATACTACAGACTGTTACCGACTCCAGCCGGATAAGGTTTGTCAACTCCGCTGAGCACCGCTCTCCGCGACGGGGCGTTCAACGTCCTCACGGTGGGGAGTGACACACAAAAACGTACCGCCCGCCCTGTGACGTACCGCCCGCCCTGTGAGCGGTCACCACCGCCGTCGGCGATGACAAGTCTTATTTGCCAGACACGGGTACGACAGGTTGCGACGCGCCCGGATGGTGTAGTGGCCCATCATACGACCCTGTCACGGTCGTGACGCGGGTTCAAATCCCGCTCCGGGCGTTTTCGACGAACGACACGGCGAGTGGAGCGAGGCGAGGTATCGCGGGCACCTCGAGACGCGAACGGCGAAGCCGTGAGAACCGATCGACCGGCGTCACTCGACGTCGATGCGGTGTCCGTCACTCCCCGACGCGGACCGTTTCGGTAGCGTGACGGTGAGCACGCCGGCGTCGTAGCCAGCGCTCGCGGCGCTCGGCTCGACCGCCACCGGCAACGGGAGCCGTCGGGAGACCGACCCGTGGCGACGCTCGCGGAGGTGGTAGCGCTCGCCGTCGTCCGCTTCGCTCGCGTTCCCGTCGTCCACGTCGTCCGCGTCGGACGACTCCTCGCCCCCCGGCGTCGCCCCGACGGTGAGCGTCTCGTCCCTGAGCTCGACGCTGATCTCGTCGTCGTCGAACCCCGGTAGGTCGACGAGCACGGTCAACTCCTCGTCGCCTTCGATCACGTCGACGTCGACGTCGGAGCGTCCGGGCACGTCCAGGCCCGTCCCGAGCTTCTCGAGTTCGCGGTCCATGCGCTCGAACAGTTCCTCGATGTCGCTGAACGGATCGCGTCGGGTCATACGGGTCAGGATTCGCTCCCGAACGACTTGAACGTGTGGTCGACCGTCGCGGGACGGAGCGTGTCGCGGACGGGCGAGAGCGTCCTAGAGGAACGGCCGCCAGTAGTACGGGCTGACGAAGCCCTCGACGAGGCCGGCGACCGCGAGGAGGACGCCGACCCCGACCACGACCCAGAACGCGTGCTCGAGCGCGTCCGCGAACCCGACACGGCTCAGCCGCCCGCGGAACGCGCGCCAGGCGACGACCCCCAGTCGAACGCCGAGCGCGCCGGAGACGACGATCGCGGGGATCTCGAGGAGTCCGTGCGGAACCACGAACGCGACGAGCGCCGGGAGGTTCGCCTCCAGGGCGGCGACCGCGCCGAGCGCGAGACCGTTGAACGCGATCGAAGCGAGCGCGGGGACGACGAGCGCGACCCCGCCGAACGCCGTGGCGATCGTCACCGTCCAGTTGTTCCCGAAGAACGCGAGGGCCGCGGCCGGCGGGAGGTGCCCCGCGAGCCGCGCCTCGATCGAGGTGGGGGCGACCCCGACGAACGGCTCGGCCAGCGTCCACCCCGCGATGCCGCCCGCGACGCCGACGGCGACGACGAACAGGTGGGTGCCCGGCGTCCGTCGGACGAAGACGCGCGTCTCGGCCAAACCGCGACGGACCCCGCCCGTGAACTGTGCGCGGACCCCCTCGGTCGGCGGGTCCACGGGGGCGACCGCACTGCGGTGGTCGCCGTAGAGGACGGTCTTCAGGAGGTCCAGCGCCGGCGCGGCGAGGACCGCGCTGGCGAGCGCGACGGCCGCGCCGCCGCCGAGGAACGCCAGCGCGGACGCGGCCGAGGAGATCGCGACGAGGACGCCGACGGCGACGACGAGGTAGGCGACGGCGTCGACCGGGTTCGACCGGACGAACCCGCCCGCGCCCTCGACCGCGTCGAACACGCCCGCGTCGTCGACGACGATCGCCGCAGGGGCGAACGCGAAGACGATCCGGACGAGCACGAGCGCCGTCCCCCCGGCCAGGAGCGCGCCGAGGCCGACGACCGCGCCGGCCAGCGGCCCGCCAACGAGCGACGCGACGCCCACGGCGACGCCCGCGAGGAGGAGCACGCCAACCCACAACAGGAACTCCGCGAGGTAGAGCGCGAGGAACGTGAGCCAGCGATCCCGGACGCCGGCGATCCCCGCGGTCAGTCCCCGCACCCCGCGCAACCGGGCGAACACGGCGCTCATCTGGCCGGCCGAGACCGCCGCGTACGCGAGGACCGATATCAGGAGGGCCAGGGCGCTCCCGACGGCGACGAGCGCGACGGCGGTCGGCGAGACGAGTGGCTCGAGCGCGGGCGCGATCGCCTCGGCCCACCGCTCGACCGCCTCGGGGTCCTCGAAGTCCGGCGGCGTCGGGTCGGTCCCCGCGAGGGCGTCTCGGACGACGGCGAGCCGACCGGTGAGCTCGGCGTGGAGGTACACGCCGGCGAGCGCGACGAGGAGGGCGGTGCGGGCGATCACGGGGACGGCCGTCCCGAGGAAGTAGAACGGGAGGAGGTCCGCCGGTCGCCGTCGGAGGGTCGAAACGGTGGCGGTGACCGCCGTCGACAGGTCCATGTCCGCCGGTTCGTCCCTATGACACTTAACAGCGTGTGCCGCCGGTTCGTCCCTGTGACACTTAACAGCGCGTGCCGCGACGCCGCTACTCGTCGGGGTACTTCGGCTCGCGGCGCTCGGCCCGCTCGGTCGCGCGTTCGATCACCTCCCGTACCGTGTCCGACCCCTCGCCCGCGCGGTAGACGTCGCCGTGTCCGGGATACATCGCCTCGACCGTGTCGGGCAGGCGGTCGAGGAGCCGGTGGAGGCTCTCGATCAGGCGCTCGCGCGACTGCCCGGCCATGTCCGTTCGACCGAACGAGCCGTCGTCGAACGCGCCGTCGTTGTAGACGACCACGTCGCCGGTGTAGACGCGCGCTTCGCCCACCAGCGAGACGTGGTCGTCGGCGTGGCCGGGCGTCTCCACGACCGTACACGGCTCGCTCCCGACGAGCACCTCGTCGCCGTCGCCGATCGCCACGTCCCGGCGCGGGTGGTCGGCAGCCGCGAACAGCCGCGGCTCGAACCGGTCGAGGACGGCGTCGAGTTCGCCGACGTGGTCGTGGTGTTGGTGGGTGAGCACGACCCGATCGACCTCGTCGACGTGCTCGGCGACGACGTCCTCGACGCCCGGCATGGTCCCCGCGTCGACGAGCGTGGTCGCCTCCCCGGGGACGAGGTACGCGTTACAGGTGAACTCCTCGGCGTCGGCGGTGACGGTGATCGGCTCCATGTCCGTACTACCCGGCCGACCGGACAAAAACGTGTGCGACGGCGTCGCAGTCGCGAACCGTCGGGGAAACGGCAGGCTTACTGATCCGACAGGGGGTTTATATGTGTCGATCCATTACTGTCACACACACATGGGTTTCGGGAGCTACGACGAATCCGAACAGGAGAACCAGGACCTGGACGCGGACTTCGACGACGACGACGGCGTCCAAGCCGCCCAGGAGACCCACGACGGGTCCGTCGAGTACGAGCCCGGCGCGTCGAACGACGAGCTTCTCGACCGGCTCCAGGAGATCAAATCCGAAGGGACGTGACGCGTTCGCGACGCCGTGACTGACCCGCCGAGCCGGACGCTCGGTGTCGCCTTCTCCGACGGGGACCGCGTGAGTCGGGTCGCCGGGGCGGTCCTCAGGTCCGACTTCGCCCTCGACGGCCTGGCCTACGGGTCCTGTACGGTCGGCGGCACCGACGCCACCGACGCGGTCGTCGACCTCACAGCCGACCTCGGTCGCGAGGACGTTCGCCACGTCTGTATCGCCGGCGTCGCGCCCGCGTGGTTCAACCTGCTCGACCTCCGACGGATCCACGAGGCCCTCGACCGCCCCCTCTCCGCGGTGAGCTACGAGGCGAGCCCCGGGCTCGAACCCGCGCTCCGCGAGGCGTTCGACGGTGACGGCGATGGCGACGACGACGGTGACGGCGATGGCGACGACGACGGCGACGGCGATGGCGACGACGACGGCGATGGCGACGACGACGACGACGACGCGCTCGCCGACCGGCTGGCCCGCTATCGGTCCCTGCCGTCCCGCCGACGGGTCGACCGTCCCGACGACCCCGCCCCGTCCGCCGACCCCCTCTTCGTTCGCGCCGTCGGCGTCGACGACGACCGCGCCGTCGAGGTCGTTCGGTCGCTCGTCCGCGAGGGGTTCCGCCGCCCCGAACCGCTCCGGGTGGCGGCCATCGCGGCGAGCGCCCACCGCGAGGCGGTTCCCGACGCGCCGTTAGGGCCCTGAGTTCGGCGCGACCTCGACGGTCCGCCGGTGCCACCCAGTCGACCCGCCCGGCCGTGGGTCGGTCCGCTCTTCGGTCTGGACCGTCCCGTCGCGCCGTACCGCGCGGACGACGACGTCGAACTCGGTCCGGTTCGGGGCGTCGAACGCGTACCGCCAGCGCCGCCACGCGTGTGCGCCGATCTGCCCCTCCAGTTCCCCCTCGCTCCACGTCTCCCCGCCGTCGACGCTGACCTCGACGCCCGACAGTTCCTCGAGGCCGGTCTCCAACCCGCCGAAGGCGACCCCGCCGACGACGACCCGGTCGCCGTCGCGCTCGGCAGCCCGGACGTACGACATCGTGTTCGCGACCGCCTCCTCGTCCCAGCCGCGCTCCTCCCAGTAGGCCTCGTGGTCCACGTCCGAGACCTCGATCCGCTCTATCCACTTCGTCATCTTCATGCCGTACCGCCCGGGGACGAGCAGTCTGGCCGGGAAGCCGTGTTCCGTCTCCAGCGTCCGATCGCCCATCCCGTAGACGATCAGGACGTCCTCGCGGTCGACGATCTCCATCGGGATCGCCTCGCTGTAGCCGTCGGCGGCGTGCGTGACCACGTCGACCGCGCCCTCGGCCGGCCGCGCCGCCGTGACGAGGTCGGACAGCTGGACCCCCGTCCAGTGGGCCGTCCCGATCAGGTCGCCGCCGACCTCGTTGGAGATACACACCATCGTCGTCGGCTGCTCGACGCTCTCGTCGTGGCCGACCAGGTCCTCGTACGCGAGCGAGTACGGCTCCGCGACCGCCCCGTCGACGTCGAGGCGCCACGCCTCGAGGTCGAGTATCGGCGGGTTCACGTTGACGTCGACGACGTAGTGGTCCGCCGGCGACGTGACCGCAGCAGGCATCGTGCCGAAGTCGAACGCGGGGTCGCCGGACGGGGGCGAAACCGACCGCTCGAGCGGCTCCCCCACCCGCTCGCTCGGCTCCGGCCCGCCCAGCCGGTCGAACAGCAACCGGAGGCCCGCGAGCGGGACCGCGCCGGCGACCGCCAGCCCGCCGACGCGCCGGAGGAACCCCCGACGACCCCGGAGCCGGTCGGTCCGCGGGAGCCTGCGAGCGACGAGCGCCGGCGGCGCGACGGCGACGAGGAGCCCGACGACGAAGCCGCCCGAGGGCGTCGCTCCGGCGGCGAGAAGCAACGGCACGGTCGCGAAGAGGCCGACCACAGCGACCGTGGTGCCGGTTCGCGCCCGGAGCGTCCGCCCGACCGCGGGGTTCCCCGCTCGCGCGAGCAGGACGGGAACGACGAGCCCGCCGACGGCGGCGACGCCGACGACCCCCGCGACCACGGCGGCCACGAGGGTGGGCGTCGCGTAGAAGCCGAGCAGGTCGATCGCCAGGGTCGAGAGCCAGCCGGGCGAGCGCGCGATGACCGCCTCGGCGACGGGCTCGATCCCGAACCCGCCGACGAGCGGCGCGGCAACGAACAGCCCCGCGACCCACGCTGTGCCGACGACGGCCCCGCCCAGCGCGCGACGGACGACCGTCTCGCGGTCCCCGTCCGCGCCCCCGTCCCCGCCGTCGGGTGCGTCCGGATCCATGGCGGGTATCACCCCGTACCGGCCGCGGGTCGGGACGGTTCGGCGGGCGTCGCTCCGGGAGGTGTGTGTCGCGTCCGTCGCATCTACCCCTCATTGGTCTGTTAGCACATAACGTGTCGGGTCGAGAGCGCGGCTATTTGTCCCCGGCCGCCCACTGCCCGGCCATGACGGACGTGACCTTCCGCGACCGCGAGCGGGTCGCCCGGACCCCGCCCCACGGCGTCGCGCTCGACTGTCTCGCAGCGGGGATCGAGGCGGCGCTCCCGGCGAACGTCGTCGCCGACGCGGTCTCGGTGGCGGACGGAACCCTCCGGATCGAGGCGGTCGACGGCGGGGCGGACGCGGACGACGGCGGGACGGGCGCGGACGACGGCGGGGCGGACGCGGACGACGGCGGGACGGGGTCGTACGACCTCGGCGCGTACGAATCGGTCCGCGTCGTCGGGGCGGGTAAGGCCGCCGACGGGGTGGCGACGGCGGTCGTCGATCGGCTCCGTGGAGGACTCGGAGACCGCCGCGCCGGCAGGCCCGACGACCGGTTCGCCGGCAGCCTCGGCGATCGGTTCGACGGCGGGGTCGTCGTCACCGACGACCCGGACCGGTCGGGCGAAACCGGGCCGTTCGAACTCCTTCCCGGCGACCACCCCCTCCCGACCGAGCGCGGCGTCGAGCACGCACGGCGCGTCGTCGACGCTGCGGCGGCCGGCGGCCCCGACGACCTCGTCCTCGCGGTCGTCACGGGCGGCGCGAGCGCGCTCCTCGCCGTCCCGGCCGACCCGATCGACGTCGACGACCTGCGCGAACTCACCGACGCCCTGCTCGCTTCCGGCGCGTCGATAGACGAGATCAACGCCGTCAGGAAACACTGCTCGGCGGTCAAGGGCGGCCAGCTCGCCAGGGCCGCGGCCCCCGCCACCGTCGTGACGCTCGCGGTGAGCGACGTGGTCGGCGACGACCTCGCCGTGATCGGCAGCGGCCCGACCGTCCCGGACCCCTCGACGTACGACGACGCGCTCGCGACGCTGAAGCGGTACGGGATCGACGCCCCGGCGACGGTTCGCGAGCGTCTCCGCGCGGGGGCTGACGGCGACCGTCCCGAGACGCCGGTCGCCGGGGACCCGGCGTTCGAGCGCGCTCGGACGTTCGTGATCGGGAACGCGCGGACCGCGCTCGACGCGGCCGCGACGGCCGCGGCCGACCGCGGATACGACCCGGCCGTCGTCGCGGACGACGTGGTCGGCGAGGCCCGGGACGCGGGCCGGGAGCACGTCGCGTTCGCCGAGGCGTGCGCCGTGGACGGCCGGCCGGTCGCCCCGCCCGCGGTGTTGCTCACGGGCGGCGAGACCACCGTGACGCTCGCGGACGGGACCGGCGACGACCCGGTCGAGCCCGGCTCCGGCGGGCCGAACGCGGAGTTCGTCACGAGCGCGGGGATCGAACTCGAACGCGAGGGAGTGGTCGTCGCGAGCGTCGACACCGACGGGATCGACGGGGCGAGCGACGCCTGCGGGGGGATCGTCGACGCCGTGACGCTCCCGACCCCAGCCGCGCGGGACGCGCTCTCCCGCCACGACGTGGCCCCGCTGTTGGACGAGGCCGACGCGCTCCTCCGGACGGGGCCGACGGGGACGAACGTGAACGACCTCCGGGCGGTCGTCGTCACGGAGCGGTCGAAGTGAGCGGCACGGACGGGAACGGCCGTCCGGTCGTCGACCGTCCGGACTTATGTCTCCACCCTCCAACCCGAACGTATGAGTGAGGACGGAGGCGACGCGGACACGGTCGTCGACGACGGAGCGCTCAACGCGAACGGTTCCGCGCTCGACGCTGACCTGCGCGTGGGGGCCTGCGAGCGCTGTCCGGCGCTGGTGGAGTCGCGGAGCCGGATCGTCGAGGGCGTCGGCCCGACGGACGCCGACCTGCTGTTCGTCGGCGAGGGCCCCGGCGCGAACGAGGACGAGCAGGGGGAGCCGTTCGTCGGGCGTTCCGGCGACGTTCTGGACGAGGCGTTGCGGGACGCGGGGCTCGCGCGCTCCGACGTGCGGATCACGAACTGCGTCCGGTGTCGGCCCCCGGAGAACCGCGACCCGACGACCGAGGAGCTGGCCAACTGTCGCGGCCATCTCGAGGCGGAGATAGCCGGGCTCGACCCGGAACTGATCGTCACGCTGGGGAAGGTGCCGAGCGAACACCTCCTCGACCGGTCGGTGCGGATCACCGCCGAGTCGGGCGACGTCGTCGACGCGCGGATCGGCGGGGCCTCCCGGCGCGTCCTGCTGTCGGTCCACCCGGCAGCGACGCTGTACGACCGGAGCCAGCGGGACGGCTTCTTCGAGACGATCGCCCGGGCGGGCGCGCTGAGCGGGGTCACCGCCGGCGGTGACGGCGGATCCGGCGGCCAGTCCAGGCTCGGCGAGTTCTGACGGCGCATCGAACCGACCGCTCCTCCCCCGAGAACGGTCGACGGGTGCCTGCCCCAAGGGAAACCGATTTTTCCGTCCCCCTCCGAGACGTGGTATGAGCACCTTCGAGCCGCCCGCGGAGACGCTGGCGGACGTCGTCCTCGTCGACTACGGCCTCGGGAACCTCCGGTCCGCGACCCGCGGGCTCGAACGCGCCGGCGCGGCGGTCGAGGTCACCGACGACCCCGAGGCGTTCGCCGCGGCCGACGGCGTCGTCCTCCCGGGCGTCGGCGCGTTCCGCGAGGGGATGGAGAACGCCGGTCCGCTGCGCGAGGCGCTGACCGACCACGCGGCCGCCGGCCGCCCGCTCTTCGGGATCTGTCTCGGAATGCAGATGCTCCTCACCTCGAGCGAGGAGGCCGACCACGAGGGCGAAGGCGAGGTGACCGGCCTGGACCTGGTCCCCGGCACCAACGTCCGGTTCGACGTGGACCGCAAGGTCCCGCACATGGGCTGGAACGAGCTGTCGGTCGAACGAGAACACCCGATCGTCGACGGCGTCGACGGCGAGTACGCCTACTTCGTCCACTCCTACTACGCCGAACCCGACGACCCGAACGCCGTCGTCGCGACCGCCGACTACGGCGTCGACTTCCCGGCGGTCGTCGCCAACGGGGCGGGCAACGTCTTCGGCACGCAGTTCCACCCCGAAAAGAGCGGGGAGACGGGCCTCCGGATCCTCCGGAACTTCGTCGAGTACTGCGCGGACCGGTAGCCCTACAGCCCCTCGTAGGGGCTCGCCTTCGCGTCCGTCAGCCGGTCGACCTGCTCGTCCGAGAGGTCGATCGCCGTAGCAGTCAGGTTCTCCTCGAGCTGGTCGACGGTCCGTGCGCCCACGATCGGCGCGGTGACGCCGTCGCGGTGGACCAACCACGCGAGCGCGACCTGTGCCGGCGAGGCGTCGACCTCGTCGGCGACCGCGTCGAGCTCGTCGTGGACGTCGAAGTTCTCCTCGGTGAGGTAGCCGTCGCGGAACCGGCTCGAGGCCGCCACCTTCGAGTCCTCCGGGAGGTCCTCCTCGCGGTCGTACTTGCCGGTCAGGAAGCCCTGTCCGAGCGGACTCCACGGGCAGACCGCGAGCCCCTGCGTGCGGGCGAACTCGAGGTAGTCCCCCTCGATCTCGCGGTCGACGAGGTTGTACCGCGGCTGGAGCACGGTGAACGGCTCCCACCCCTCGGCGCGGGCGATCTCGTTCGCGCGGGCGACCTTCCAGGCGTTTGGCCGGTGCGTCGACGCCCCGAGGTAGTGGACCTTCCCGGACTCGACGAACCCGTTAAGCGTCTTCATCGTCTCCCGGGCGTCGGTCGCGTCGTCCCAGCGGTGGATGTAGAGCACGTCGACGTAGTCGGTTCCGAGCCGGTCGAGCAGGGCGTCGAGGCGGTGTCGGAGGTTCTTGCGGTTCGTCCCGCGGCTGTTGGGGTCGCCGTCGCGGATCTGCCAGTAGATCTTCGAGGCGACCGTGTAGCGCTCGCGGTCGCGGTCGTCGAGCCAGTCGCCGATCCACTCCTCGCAGGTGCCGCCGCCGTACACGTCGGCGGTGTCGATGTAGCGCCCGCCGGCGTCGGCGTACGCGTCGAGGAGTTCGTGGGCCCGCCCCTCGCCGATCTCTATCTCGCCCGCCTCGTTCTCCTTGCCGAACCGCCAGGTGCCGAACTGGAGTTCGCTGGTGTACAGGCCGGTGCCGTCGAGCTTCACGAACTCGAGGTCGATCTCGTCGAGCGTGGACGTCATCGGCGTCCGCTTGGAGCCCTCGAGTCAAAAGGACCGAGGAAGCGGAAGGGATCGACGTCGGGGCGGGGCGGTGACGGGAGTGACGCGATCCGAGGGACAAGACTCTTGAACCGCACGCGCCAGAGACGGACGGATATGCTGCTAACCGGAACCGTCGTCGCCGACGCCGGGACCGTCATCGACGACGGGGCGGTCGTCGTCGAGGACGACGAGATCGCCGCGGTGGGCGAGGCGGAGCGCCTCCGTGAGACGTACTCCGACCACGAACGACGGCGTTTCGACATCGTCGCGCCCGGACTGGTCGGCGGTCACATCCACTCCGTCCAGTCGCTCGGGCGGGGGATCGCCGACGACGCGGCGCTGCTCGACTGGCTCTTCGAGGCCGTGTTGCCGATGGAGGCCGCGATGGACGCCGAGGCGACGCGGGCGGCCGCCGAGCTCGGCTACCTCGAGTGTCTCGAGTCCGGAACGACGACCGTCGTCGACCACCTCTCGGTGAACCACGCGGGCGAGGCGTTCGAGGCGGCGATCGAGACGGGGATCCGCGGGCGGCTCGGCAAGGTGTTGATGGACGAGGCGTCGCCGGACGGCCTGCTCGAGGACACCGACGAGGCCCTCGCCGAGAGCGAGGCGCTGATCGAGGCGTACCACGGCGCTGCCGGTGGTCGGGTGCGGTACGCGGTCACGCCGCGGTTCGCCGTCACCTGCAGCGAGGCGTGCCTGCGCGGCTGTCGCGACCTCGCGGACCGGTACGACGGCGTGACGATCCACACCCACGCCAGCGAGAACGAGGACGAGATAGAGCGGGTCGAAGCCGAGACCGGGAAACGAAACGTCCACTGGCTCGACGAGGTCGGGCTCACCGGCCCGGACGTGACGCTCGCACACTGCGTCCACACCGACGAACGCGAGCGGAAGGTCCTCGCGGAGACGGACACCGTCGTCACCCACTGTCCCTCCTCGAACATGAAACTCGCCTCGGGGGTGGCCCCGGTACACGACTACCTCGACCGCGGGATCACGGTCGCGCTCGGCAACGACGGGCCGCCGTGTAACAACACCCTCGACCCGTTCACGGAGATGCGGCAGGCGAGCCTCCTCGGGAAGGTGGACGCCCGCGACCCGACCCGCCTACCGGCCGAGACGGTCCTCGAGATGGCGACGGCGAACGGCGCGCGCGCAGGGGGCTTCGACCGGATCGGCCGGCTCACGCCGGGGTACGCCGCCGACGTGATCGGGATCACGACCGAGCGGACGCGGGCGACGCCGGTCCACGACCCGATATCGCACCTCGTGTACGCCGCCCACGGCGACGACGTGGTCTTCACGATGGTCGACGGCGAGGTCCGGTACGACGACGGCGCACACGTCGGGATCGACGCTGCGGCGGTCCGTGCTCGCGCAGTCCGGCAGGCGGAGCGGGTCGTCGCCGAGGCGGGGATCGACGCGCCGGGATCGTGACCCTCGGACGCGGAACCCGCCGGAACCGGAACCTGCCGGAACCGGAACCCGCCGGAACCGGAACCCGCCGGAACCCGTCGGACCGGGCGCCGATCCGAACACGCACCCCGAAGCCGCCACAAACCGGGTTGATCCGCGCAAACTCGGAGTGAGTATCTTCGGAGTATATCCGGTCGGGTTCCCTTCGATGAGCTACCATGACGGACCGATCGCGGACGACAGGCGACGACCGCACGCATGACACGCCAGGTGACGGGGTCGGGCGACGTGAGTTCGTCGCGCTCGGCGCGGGTGCGAGTGCGACGATGCTGGCGGGCTGTGCCGGCGACGGGGGCTCCACCTCGTCCGACGGCTCCGACGGGTCGGACGACGGCTCCGACGACGCCGACGGTTCCGGCGGATCGGAGACGCTCACCGGCACCTTCCGGCTCCTCATCAGCGACGCGCCGGCGGATATCGAGGACTTCGACAGCCTCGACGTCACCCTCGACGAGGCCCGGCTGTTCGAATCACAGGACGGGGAGGACGAGGAGGACGACAGCGACGACGAAACGGCGGACGAGGAGGACGATGACGACGGCGAGGACGACGGCGAAGGCGACGAAGGCGACGAAGACGACAGCGACGACGACGAAGCCGACAGCGACGACGACAGCGACGACGACGAAGACGACAGCGACGATGACGACGAAAACGGCGACTCCGATCGTGGCTTTACCGTCGTCGAGCTCGACGGCGCGACCGTCGACCTCACGCAGGTGATCGAAGAGGACGCGATCGCGGTGTTCGACGGCGAGATCCCGGCCGGAAGCTACGAGAAGGTCGAACTCTCCGTCACCGACGTCGAGGGGATCGTCGACGGCGAGCAAGTCGACGTGAAGCTCCCGAGCGAGAAGCTCCAGATCACGAACGGCTTCGAGGTCACGACCGACGAGCCCGTCAGCTTCGTCTTCGACATCAACGTCGTGAAGCGTGGGCCGAACAACGGCTACATCCTCCGACCCGTGATCTCCGGGAGCGGAGTCGCAGGACGGGACGTCGAAGTCAACGAGATCGACGACGAAGACGACGGCGGAAAAGACGGAGAAGACGACGACGAGGACGACGACGACGGAGGAGACGACGACGGAGGAGACGACGACGAGGACGACGACGACGAGGACGACGACGACGGAGAAGACGACGACACAGAGGAGTCGGGATCGGAACCGGCGGACGACGAGGACGGTCCCGAGACCGGCGGAAACGAAACGCAAAACGGGACCGACGACTGACGCGTGATCGGGGGCCGAGTCGAGGAGCCGGACGCGAGCATCGACCGGCCCGACCGGCCCGACCGACCCGACCCAAATCGATCCGACCGAACTGACCCGACCGACCCGAATCGATCCGACCGAACTGACCCGACCGACCCGAACCGATCCGACCGAACTGACCCGACCGACTCGAACCGGTCGCGTCCCCGCAGAGATCCGGACGGAACTCCCGGAATCGATGGGTTCAAAAATCGGATCCCACGAACGTCCAGTATGAGCCGCAAACGGAGGGATAATTCGTGAGTATCGGAACCGGCGGGATCCGGCGGGCGAGCCGGATCGCGAGCAAGTACTTCGTCGTCTGGGTGCTCGTCGCCTCGGCGCTGGCGCTGTACTCGCCGGGGACGTTCACCCCGATCGCGCCGTACATCACGCCGCTCCTCGGGGTCATCATGCTCGGGATGGGGCTCACGCTCGAGCCGGTCGACTTCAAGCGGCTGGTCGAGCGCCCCCGCGACGTGGCGATCGGCGCGGTCGCCCAGTGGCTCGTGATGCCGCTCGCGGCGTGGGCGCTCGTGGTCGCGTTCGACCTGCCGGACGCGCTCGCCGTCGGGTTGATCCTCGTCGGGGCCGCCCCCGGCGGCACCGCCTCGAACGTGATGACGTACCTCGGGAAGGGGGACGTGGCGCTCTCGGTGGCGATCACGACGGTGACGACGCTCGCCGCGCCGGTCGTCATGCCCGCGTGGGTCGTGTTCATCCTCGGGGAGAGCCTCGAGGTGACGTTCATGGAGATGTTCGTCAGCATCGTCCAGATCGTGATCGTCCCGGTCGTGCTCGGGTTCGCGATCCGGTACGCCCTCGACCGGACGGCACCGCGCGTGGCCGAGGTCGGCCTCGACGTGTTCCCGGCGGTGAGCGTCGCGGCCATCGTCGCCATCGTCGCCGCCGTCGTCGGCCTCAACGTCGAGAACATCCTGACCGCGGCGGCGTTGGCGTTCGCGGCGGTCGTCGTCCACAACGGCATCGGGCTCGGCTCGGGGTACGGCATCGGGAAGCTGACCGGGATGTCGGAGGACCGTACCCGCGCCTGCGCGTTCGAGGTGGGCCTCCAGAACAGCGGGCTCGCCGTCGCGCTCGCGACGTCCTTCTTCAGTGCGGAGGCCGCGCTCATCCCGGCGCTGTTCTCGGTCTGGCACAACGTCTCCGGGCCGGCGCTGGCGAGCTACTTCTCGGCGAACCCGCCCGCCGACGGCTCCACAGGAGCGAAGCCGTCGGCGGCGGACTGAGGCGGGTCGACCGCAGTCGGCGGAACGACGTTCAGTATCTTTCAAGGCGGAGCCCCCGGGCTCAAGGAGCGAGAGCTTCCGATACGTCGGAAGCGCGAAGCGAGTAGGCCGGGGAGGAAGCCGACATGATGGGAAACGAACACCGATGCTGTCACTGAGAGACTTGCCACCCGATACACTTTTTCCGGGCGCCGCCATACCGATGAACAGTGGTACCGTCGCACACGTCGCCGGTATCACGGGCCGCAGTAGCCCGGCCCCCGAATGGTGTGGACACCGACCCCGAAGGTCGTTCGGTACGGGCGAGGAACGACCTTCCTCCCCAGCGACAACTGACGGCGAGTCCCACATCAAAGCCCCACCCTCAACGAGCGAATCCGTCAGGGTGAGCGAAGTAGAGTGGGGTCGGTTACACGAGCGACCCGTGCGTCGCCGACGCGGAGTCGCGCTTTGCCCACCCGAGCGCCGTCGCTTCGTCGTTGAACGGCACGATCTCGACCCCGCCGACGTCGAGCGTCCGCTCGAGGTACCGGCGTTTCGGCCGCTCCGCGACGACCGCGAAACGGGTCACGCCGTGTTCGAGCGCGACCGCGACCGACCGGCGGAGCGTCCGCCGACCGGCGTCCGAACAGGGTCGGTCGGTTCGAACGACGACCACGACGGCCTCGATCCGGGGCGTGACGACGAGCGAGCGCCAGCGATCGAGCAGCGCCTCGCCGGCAACGGGGCTGATGCCCGTTCCGTGCGGGAACTCCACGACGAGAACCCCCTCGTCGATCCGCGTCGACCACCGCTCGCCCGGATCCATGCGAACGGGTGACGTACCAGGGGGCATAAGCGCTCGCGTCCGAATATCGAGAGAGATAATTGGCGGGGACGGACCTGCGGATCCGGACGCGTCCACACCGAAGGACGGAAAACCGACGGGCGTGGGTTCGGTCGGCGGTTCTCACGCACCGGGATCGGTGGACGGTCGGTTCGCCCACCCTACTCGTCGCCGCTGGGAGCGCGGACCTCCTCGTCCGCGTCCGCTCCGCACTCCGCTGCCGAACCGTCGTCCGCGCGGTCGCGGGCGATCTCCACGACCCGCTCGGCGAGGGCCGCGAAATCCGCCGTATCGGGGACCACGTCGACGTCGATCCCTAGACCCCTCGCGGTTTCGGCGGTCGGCGGACCGATCGCGCCGACGACGGCGTCGTTCGCCCCGGCGAGCGCCGCTGCCCGGACCCCCCGATCGTCGGCGGCCGCGAGGAAGTGCTCGACGGTGAGCGAGGAGGTGAACGCGAGCGCGTCGAGCTCGCCCGCAGTCGCGCGCGCGACCGACCTCCCCGCGTTCTCCGGCCGGGTCAGCCGGTAGAGGACCGTCTCGGTCA
Organism: Halorubrum sp. 48-1-W; assembly: GCF_003287355.1. Taxonomy (GTDB): domain Archaea; phylum Halobacteriota; class Halobacteria; order Halobacteriales; family Haloferacaceae; genus Halorubrum. The sequence goes on along the minus strand of NZ_QMIM01000019.1, from coordinate 29,318 downwards.
CGGTCGCGCCGGCGTCACGGAGCCCCTCGAGGAGCACGTCGCTCCCGTGGTCCGAGCGCGCGACCTCGACGCACACGCCGTCGACCCGGTCGCGAAGCGTCGCCACGAGCCCCGCGGAGGTGTACTCCTCGGGGACGAGATCGACCGCCCAGCCGGCCTCGCGGGCCGCGGCCGCCGTCGACGGGCCGATGGCGACGAGCGTCACGTCGCCCGGGTCCCACCCGGACTCGGCGGCGAGTTCGACGCCCGTCTTGCTCGTGAACACCACGACTACAGCGTCGTCTCCCGGGGCCGTTCCCGTCGGTTCGACGGCGAGCATCGGGTCCGGCACGGGGCGTGCGCCCAGCGAGGCGAGCAGGTCGACCGCCTCATCGATCCGCTCGTCGTTCGGGCGAAAGACGGCGACGCGTGGACCGGCGTCGTCGCTCACGCGTTGTCACCCCGGGACGCCGTACCCTCGCGTTCCGGTCCGCCCTCGGTGGGCATCGTTTCGGGGCCGGCCTCCGCGTTCGTCAGGAACCCGACGACGCGCTCGCGGGTCGCCGCCACGTCCCCGATCACCGTGATCGCGGGCGGCTCGATGCCGGCATCGTCGCGGACGTCGACGATCGTCTCCAGGGTGCCAGTCGCGACCCGCATGTCGGGCCACGTGGCGCGCTCGACGAGCGCGACCGGCGTGTCCGGGTCCATCCCGGCGTCGCGGAGCTCTGCGGTGTACGCCGGCAACTTGCCGACGCCCATCAGGACGACTACCGTCCCGCCGGTCGCCGCGAGCGCGTCCCAGTCGACGGCCGACTCCGCCTTGGTCGGGTCCTCGTGGCCGGTGACGAACGACACCGAGGAGGCGTGGTCGCGGTGGGTGACGGGGATCCCGGCGACCGCCGGGCCGGCGATCGCCGAGGTGACGCCGGGGACGACCTCGAAGGGGACCCCCGCGTCCGCGAGGTGTTCGGCCTCCTCGCCGCCGCGCCCGAAGACGAACGGGTCGCCGCCCTTGAGCCGGACGACCGACTTACCCTCGCGCGCGAGTTCGACCATGCGGCGGTTCGTGTACTCCTGGGGGGTCCACTCGCCGCCCGCGCGCTTGCCGACGTCCTCGCGTTTCGCCTCGGGGATCCGCCCGAGGATCTCCGGGCCGGGCAGCTTGTCGTGGAGCACGACGTCCGCCCCGTCGATCAGGCGGGCTGCCTTCACCGTGAGCAGGTCCGGGTCGCCAGGACCGGAGCCGACGAGGTACACCGTGCCGACGTCGTCGCGGTCGGTCGCGACCGAGTCCGACCCGTCCTCAGACATCGGCGTCGACCTCCTCGCGGGCGTCGGCTATCAGCTCCGCCGCGCCGCGGTCGGCGAGGTCGGCCGCGAACGACGCCGCGGTGGTGGCGTGCGACCGGATCGGGAGGTCGCGCGTCCCGCTCACCTCGTCGGTGCCGTCCGTCGAGAGCACCCGGGCCCGGACGTGGACGTGCTCGCCCTGAACGAGCGCCGAGACGCCGATGGGCGCGATACAGCCGCCGTTGAGCTCGGCGAGGACCGTCCGCTCGACGGTCGTAGCGACCCGCGTTCGGGGGTGGTCGACCGCCGACCGCACCGCCTCGACGACTTCGTCGTCCACAGCGGTCACGGCGATGGCCCCCTGCCCGGCCGCGGGGACGAACTCCTCGCGGGCGAGCCGCGTGGTCCCGACCTCGTGGAACAGCTTCGACCGCCGGAGCCCCGCCTCGGCGAGCACGAGCGCGTCGTACTCGTCCTCCACCCTCCGCTCCATCGCCGAGCGTTCGAGGTCCGACAGCGAGTCGAACCACTCCTCGACGCTACGCTCGAACGTCTCGTCGCTCTCGGCTACCACGTCGCCCTCACCTTCCGCCGCGGTCGCCGCGCGCGCCTCGCCGGAGGCGGTCAGCCGGCGTTCGTGTTCCGCCTGGAGGCCGGGCGCGAGCAGTTTCTCGATCCGGGTGTCGACGTTGCCGCGGATCGGCTCGACGACGAGGTCCGGGCGTACAGCCTTGATCTGGGCGGTTCGCCGGAGCGACCCGGTCCCAACGACGGCCCCGGACTGGAGGTCCGCGAGCGGCTTGCCTTCGGGGTGGACGAGGAGGTCGCCGGAGGCACCTCGTTCGGGGACACCGGCGACGACGAGGTCGTCGGGCGAAGCCCGACTGCCGGAGGCGTGGAGCGCCTCGCTGTCGTCACTGCTCTCCGTGGGGACGTCCTTCATCGAGTGGACGGCGAGGTCGGCGTCGCCGGCGAGCACCTCCTCGTCGAGCGCGCGGACGAACGCCCCGGTCCGGCCGAGCCGGTGGATCAGCTCGTCCGGGATCTGGTCGCCGCGGGTCTCCACGCGGCGGATATCGACCTCGCGCTGCCGGGTCGCGAGCGCGTCCCGGACGATCTCGGCCTGCCGGAGGGCCAGGTCCGATCCGCGGGTGGCGAGGATGAGGGTCTCGGTCATGTCTGAACGCAAGCCCCCCGCGTTCAAAAGCGCACCAGTTCGCCTCCACCTTTTTCTCGTCGGGTTCCCTCGCTCACTCCGTTCGCTGTGGGAACCGCTCCTCGAAAAACCTGGAGCGAAAAAGCCGACGGCTCGGCGTTCGCCTCGCCGTCGGTGAACCGCTCACTTCGTTCGCGGATGCTCAGTACAGGTGAGCACGCTATCGATCCGGTGCGGTGGCGTCGCCGGCGCTTCGCGCCGGCTGCCAGAGGGACCTTCGGTCCCTCGCTGGACGTCGCGAACGAAGTGAGCGACGAGGCTGGGGAGGCGTGAGGTGCGGTTGCGGTACGGTCGGGTGGGACTCAAAGGGGCAGTCGCGAGGAGGCCGTAGGCGACACAAGCACCGCAACGAGGGAGCGATAGCGACCGAGTGAGGAGCGCAGCGAGCGTACGGCCTCCTCGCGGCTGGGGCTTTGGAGGTGTTTACCGTGTCGGCAACTGCGTATCGCCGAACAGCTGGGGCGTTGGACGTCTTCACCCCGCCAGAAACGATCCCCTTCTGCTCACCCCGACCCCCATCGAAACAACCGTACTACTAGCAAACGTGTTCTTCAGATTAATTCGAGTAGAAAAGAACGAATATAATACGTTGTGAAGTGTTCCATGACACCCTCTCGATCACCGGCATCAGAACATGATCGATCAGTATATACCTGTTTTGTTATATGTAGATCCGGGGCACCATGGTATACCTTACATGGCTTATTTCTGCGTTTCAGCGCGTCTATTAGAATGATACATGATAGCATTTATCAAAACATATTTGAAATATGAAAGTTTATCCCCGTCGAGAGCTAAGGGGGAGACATGACGGAGACAGACCGAACACCGACCCGACGCACAGACCTTCGAAGCGACCCGCCGTCGGTCGCCAGCTCGATCGGCACGATCCTCGCGACCCTCCTGCTCGTGACGGGCGCGCTCGTCGCCGTGGAATACCCCGCCGCCATGCTCGCCCTGATCGCGGGGGCGGTCGTCGTCCTCGCAGGCGTTCGCGCCCTCGCCGACTTCGCCGTGCTCGAGAGCGCGTCGCGGCCGTTCGGCCGGATCGTCCGGTACGGCCCGCGCCGGCGCTACCGCTTCTAACGACGTTTCGACCTGCTTTCGACGTTTTTTCCGATCGCTTCGCTTTCCAGCGACGCGTCTGCGTCACCGGACGCGACGCGTGCCGCCTATCCCCAGTGCCAGAAGGAGTTCCCGTCCTCGTCGACCGCCTCGGTCCGCTCGCGGAGGTCAGCGACGTCGCCGGCGGTCGGCTCGGTGTCCTCGGGCAGCGACTCCATACACTCGAAACAGAGGAAGAACTCGGAGCCGTCGGCGAGTTCGAGGGTCATCCCCTGGGTCGACTCGAACGCGAAGTTCCAGAGGTCGCCGATCCCGCCGGCGATCCTGACGGACCGCTCACAGACGTCACACGGCTCCGAGGCCATGCTCGGCTTTGGACCCCGGCCGGTTAAGACGTGTCGGCCGTGGAGGCGACACTGATCACGTGCGCGTTCGCGGGGTCGAACCCCACGGCGACGGTGCCACGGAGCGGGTCCTCGGTCCGCACGACGAGCTCGCGGTCGCCCCACCCGAGGTGGACCCGCGTCGTCTCCCCGAGGAACTCCGCGCTCTCGACGTCGGCCCGGAACCCGTTGTCGCCCCGTCCCACCCGGAGGTGTTGCGGGCGGACGCAGAAGGTGATCCGGTCACCGGGAGCCGGAACCCCGTTCACGGCGTCGTCGCGACCGCCGACCGCGACGTGGAGGGTCGTACCGCCGACGTCGACGGGGACGGTTCCGGGTCCGCCCCGGTTCCCGTCGCCGCCCGTCGTCCCGTTCCGCCCTCCCTGTCCGTCGCCGTCTCCACTCTCACCCCCCGCGACGACCCCCTCGAAGACGTTGTTGTCGCCGACGAACTCGGCGACGAACCGCGAGGCCGGCCGGCGGTACACCGTCCGCGGCGGCGCGACCTGTTCCGGCGTCCCGTCCCGCATCACCGCGACGCGGTCGGAGACGGAGAGCGCCTCCTCCTGGTCGTGGGTGACGTAGACGGTGGTGATCCCGAGCTCCCGCTGGATCCCCCGCACCTGAAGGCGGAGGCGCTCGCGCAGGCGCGCGTCGAGCGCGCTCATCGGCTCGTCGAGGAGCAGGAGGTCGGGGCCGGGCGCGAGCGCCCGCGCCATCGCGACGCGCTGTCGCTGCCCGCCGGAGAGGCTCTCCGGGTCACGGTCGGCGGTCCCCGGGAGGTCGACGAGGTCCAGCAGCTCGCGGACGCGCTCCGCGGGGCTCACGCCGCCGGGCGGGTCCGAAAACCGTAGCCCGTAGCCCACGTTCTCGCCGACGGTCATGTGGGGGAACAGCGCGTAGTTCTGGAACACCACGCCCACGTTCCGCCCCTCCGGCGGCACGCCCGAGACGTCGCGGCCGTCGAAGCGGACCGTGCCCGCCGTCGGCTCCTCGAAGCCCGCGATCAGCCGGAGCGTCGTCGTCTTCCCGCAACCGGAGGGGCCCACCAGGGTGAAGAACTCGCCCTCCCGGATCCGCAGATCCACGCCTTCGACGGCGACCGCGCCGTCGTAGCGTTTGCTCACGCCCTCGAGTTCGACGGCGACGGGGGCACTCGCGTCGTCCCGCTCAGATCCCATCGTACTCACCCCCGAGCCGCTCGATCACGACGAAGCTCAGCCCGGTCACGACGAGGAGGACGACGCCCATCGCGGTCGCGGGTCCGAGCCGCCGCCCGATGAACCGTTCGATCGCGACCGGCATCGTGTACGCGTCCGCGCCGGTCGCGAGCACCACCGTCGCCGTGAACTCGCCCATCGAGATGGCGACGGCGAACGCCGCGCCCGCGACGACCCCCGGCCAGACCAGGGGGAGTTCGACGTCCCGGAGGACGCGGGCGCGCGACGCCCCGAGCGCGCGCGCCGACTCGATCAGCGACCGGTCGAGCGACTCCAGCCCGGGGGCGACGGTGCGGACGACGAACGGGTAGCCCGCCACGGCGTGGGCAGCGACGATCGCCGCCGAGCCGGCCACCGCGATCCGCCATCCGGCGACCTCGACACCGAAGACGAGCCCGCGGAGCAACCCGAGCCCGACGAGGATCCCCGACACCGCGAAGGGGGCCATCGCGACCGCGTCGACGAGCTTCCGGCCGCGGTACCGGCGCGTGGTCACGACCGCGACGACGACCCCCATCGGGAGCGCGACCAGCGCCGACGCCGCCGCGAAGACGAGCGAGTTGCGGACGGCGGGCCACGGCCGCACCTGGAACGCCGCACCCGTGCGCTGGCGGTCAAGGAGGAACCGGTAGTGGTCGAGCGTGAGCGCCCCGTCGCCGCCGGTGACGCTCGCGAGGACCATGGAGACGATGGGCGCGAGGAAGACCAGCGCCGCGACGCCCCCGTAGACGCCGAGTCCGAGACGGGTGAGGACGTCTCCCGGCGTCGGCGCGGACGGGACGAGCGGTCGCCGCGGGAGCGGCCGCACGCCCCGCGAGGTCACCGTGTGTCTCGCCTCGTACCGGAGGTACGCGCCGAGCACCGTCAGCGAGATGACGAGTTCGACGACCGCGAGCGCCGCCGCCTCCGCGTAGTTCAGGTCGCGCGCGAGGCGATAGACGAACACCTCGACCGTCGCCAGTTCGAACCCGCCGAGCGCCAACACGATGGGGAACGTCCCGAAGGTGAAGACGAACGTCAGCGCCGCCCCCATCAGCACCGCGGGGTACACCTGGGGCGCGACCACGTCGAGGAACGCGCGGAGCGGTCCCGCGCCGAGGCTCCGGGCGGTCTCGACCGCGCCGGCGTCGACGGACTCCCAGGCTGCCGTCGTCACCCGCGCGACGAGCGGCGCGTTGTAGAAGGCGTGGGCGATCACGATCGCCTCCAGCGTGAACATGAGCTCCACGGGACCGAGCCCGACCGCGCCGAGGAGGACGTTCAGGGTCCCGTTGCGGCCGAAGGTGGCGACGTACCCCACCGCGACCATGATCGACGGGAGCACGAACGGGACGATGGTGAGGGACCGCAACGTCCGCCGGCCGGGGAACTCGAAGCGCGCGAGCAGGTAGGCAGCCGGGAGGCCGAGCGCGACGCTCGCGACCGTCGAGAGGGCCGCCTGATAGGCCGTGAACCCGACGATCCCGAGCCGGCGGTCGGGGCCGACGAGCGCCCGCGCGACCGCGATCGGCCCCTCGCCCGCGAACAGCCGGGCGAACTCGCCGAAGTAGAACGGGTCCCGCAACAGCCTCGCGAAGACGCCGAGCGTGACCGCGCCGTCGACGACGACCGACTCGACGAGGACGGTCCCGATCGGGTAGTAAAAGACGACGGCCAACACCGCGACGGTCGCGGCCGTCAGGCCGGCCAGCGCGCGTCGCTCGAGGCGGTCGCGGAGCCGGGCGGGCCGGTCCCGCCGGTGATCGGGGGCGTCCGGCGCGTCGCGGCCCCGCGGTCCGTCGCTCACGGGTCCGGGCTCAGTTGCCCGCGAACTGTCGTTCCCACTCGGAGGTCCATCCGTCGAGCGACCCTTGGAGCTGGTCGTACGTGAACGTGACCGGTTCGGCGGGCTCCTGGGCCAACTCGGCGTAGTCGTCGGGCAGTTCTGCGGTGTCGGTCGCCGGGAACGCCACGTTGCGCTGGGCGATCTCCCCCTGAACGTCGGGTTCGAGCATGAACGACATGAACTCCCGCGCGAGCTCGGGCTCGTCGGCGTCGGCGAAGACGGCCATCCCCTCCGGGGTCGCGTAGGCCTGGTCGTTCAGGAAGCGTATCTGATGTTCCTCGAGGTCCTCCCCCTCCATGTCCGCGAACACCTGGTCCGTGGAGTAGGAGACGACGATGGGCGCTTCCCCCTCCGACCAGGAGGTGTAGGCGTCGTCCCACGACCCGAGCACGCGGACGTCGTTGTCCTGGAGATCCGCCCAGTAGTCGAGGTAGTCGTAGTCGGCGTCACCGTCGCCGCCCTCGACCGACCCGTCCGCGCCGTCGCCGAACCGGGCGACCGTGTGTAACATGAACGCCCGGCCGGTCGAGGAGCTGCCGGGGTCCTGGGCGATCAGGTCGCCGCGGTGCTCCTCCTCGAGCAGGCCCTCGAACGTCTCGGGAGCCTCGGTCTCGGTGCCGTCGTACACGAGGCTGACGTAGCCGGTGTCGAACGGGACCGCCCGCTCGAAGGGGTCGAACCGGAGCCCGTCGCGGACCGCGTCGCTCCCCTCGACGTCGCCGGCCGGGACGAAGAGGTCGTCGTCGACCTCCTCGTCGACCCGGACCAGGTCCTCGGCGGTGAGCCCCACGTAGAGGTCGGCGTCGATCGACGCGCCCGAGGCCGCGCGCTCGACGTAGTAGTTCACCTCGTTGTCGGGGGTCGCCCACTCCAACTCGGCGTCGACGCGCGACTCGAACTCCTCTTTCAGCCACTCGCCTGGACTCACGGAGGGGGCGTCGATGAACGCGCCGTAGGTCGCGACCGTCAGCGTCGGCGTCTCGCTTTCGCCGTCGTCGCCTTCGCCGTTATCGCCTCCACCGTCGTCACCCCCGCCGTCGTCGCCTCCGCCGTCATCGCCTCCGCCGTCGTCGCCGTCGCCGTCCCCCGTGCGCTCCGCGCTACAGCCGGCGAGCCCCGCCACGCCCGCCGCACTGCCGAGCGCGAGGAACCGCCGCCGCGTGTGTCGGCCCGTCGATCGGTCCATGTCGGCCTCGTCGGTATCCATTACTTGGTTGTTGTACTCGGTGGTTAGATAAGGGATCCGTGTCGCGGGCGGAATGGGATCCGTGTCGCGAGCGGAATGAGATCCGGGCGGGAGGCGGTCCGGACTCGCGACGCCTCGACCCTCCGGACCGGTATACGGAACGGACGGAACCTGATCGACGTGGGGTAGCGAGCCCCGCGGAGCGATCGTGGGCCGCCGGAACGGGGATCCACGACGAGGATCCCCGGCAATATCTGCGAACACGTGGGGCTCTTTGTGGCGAAAATTGGGTTGCTTTCACCAAATAAGTAAATACATACTGAAACGTTCTCGGTTGTGGGTGTATCCCATGGATATCGACAGACGGAGGGCGTTCAAGAGTCTCGGTGTGGGAACGGTGGCGTTGCTCGGCGGGGTCGGCACGGGGGCAGCCGAGCCGCCGAGCGAGGGGAACACGATCGTCGACGTGGCCGCCACGGCCGACGGCTTCGACGTACTCGTCGCCGCGGTGGGGGAGGCGGGTCTCGTCGACGCGCTGAGCGGCAACCGCCAGCTGACCGTGTTCGCCCCGACCGACGAGGCGTTCAACGAGGCCGGCATCACGGTCGACGGCGTGGACGAGGTCGACGACGAGTTCCTCGTCGACGTGCTCACGTACCACGTCGTCCCTGGTCGGCGGAAGGCGGACTCCGTCGTCGACGCGGACGGTGTCCCGACCCTGAACGGCACGCGTATCGACGTGGACGGCACCACGCTCAACGACGGGCAGGCCGAGATCGTTGCCACGGACATCGAGGCCTCGAACGGCGTCGTCCACGTCATCGACGGCGTACTGCTCCCGGAGAGACTCCCGGCGTTTACGCCGGGAGTGAATCCGACAAGCCTTCCACAGACCACGTTCTGACGCTGATGGGGATATTTATTTGGCGTCACATCGTACCATAACAGACACCGAGACGGTTTCACCGCCCACCCAACTGCGCAATATCGGGACTCCGAGATCCAGAACGTTCGAGACACCCTCTCGAACCGCTGTGGTGTCTCGGTCAAGATAACTCCGAGTCCCCCTGTCGGGCGAGAGGAGTAACGGCGGTGTGGCCCCGCCATCGGCTCGTCACGCCGACGAGTCGTCAACCAGCAAATATCCCAACCCAGCGGTGCGGTGCCGTGGGAAGCCTCGCCGTTTACGGCGAGGAGGAGGTCACCCACGTGGTTTATCTGTTCAACTCACGATAGGTACTCCCGATGGAGCCGGTGCTCTGGCAGGTGTTAGCGGGAACGCGAGGGGGTCCGAACCGGGCCCGCCTGCTTCGGGCGCTCGACGAACGACCGCGAAACGCCAACCAGCTCGCCGAGGACCTCGACCTCGCGTACAAGACCGTCAGACACCACCTCGACGTGCTCGAGGAGAACGACGTGGTCGAGAGCACCGGACAGGACTACGGCGCCGTCTATCTCCCGACCGAACGCGCCCGGAACCACTGGGAGACCGTCGAGGACATCATCGATCAGGTGGAGTGAGCATGACCCGAATCTGGAACGCAGTGACCGACGGAGAGATCGGAGGGAACGCGAAATGACCCTGGTACTCGACGTGGCGCGAGTCGCCGCCGCGGTCAACGTACTGCTGTTGGTCGTCCTCGTCGGCATCTGGGGGCGCAACTACCTCGAGATCCGCTCGAAACACACTCTCGGATCGGTGGTGTTCGCCCTCTTCCTCCTGGCCGAGAACGCGCTGGCGCTGTTCTACTACCTCGACCCGCCGGCGATGTCGCCGCCGGCCGTCCGGGCGATGATGTACCTCCAGATCCTCGAGTTCGTCGGGATCGCGTTCCTCGTCTACGTCACCGTTGACTGACCGCCGGAAACGGTCGGCTAGCGGGTGCTCGAGCCCCGTCTCCCACCCCGCCGTGTTCACCTCGAGAGCGTGCCGTCGTGTTCACCCCGAGAGCGTGACGAGGGTCGCGCCGACCACGACGACGGCCGACCCCACGACTAACAGCCACGTGACCCGTTCGAGACGTCGCGGGAGGAACACGACGGACAGCGCGATGACGATCAGGGGTGCGGTGTGGGTGATCGGGATCGCGATCACTACCGGGGCGGACGCGATCGCTCCGAAGTACGCGAGCAGTCCGGCCGTGCTCGCCACGCCGGCGCCGACGTACCACCCCGTGTGCGGATCGCCGAACACCGACGGAACGGGACGCCCGTTCAGGCTCCGATAGCCGGCGTAACCGACGAACGCCGTGACCATCATCACGGTGAGTCCGACGAGCACCGGCGTGCCGGTGTCGAGTCCGACCCTGACGAGGATCGGTTCGATCCCGACGAACACCGCGGCGCCCATCGGAAACAGGAGCGACGTACCCGCGTCCCGCAACGAGTCGTGAGACGGGTCGGTCGAGGCGGTCACCCACGAGATGGTGGCGACGCCGGCGACGATACAGACGATCCCGGCGAGGTGCGGTAGCGTGAGCGTTTCGTCGAACAGCCACACCGCCAGCACGGCGGCGACGAGCGTCGAGGCCGACACGATCGGGGTCGTCCGGCTCGCACCGATCCGCTCTATCCCCGCGAACATACAGACCCGTCCGAGGACGAGGCCCACGACTCCCGCCGTGGCGAACGACCCGAGCGCGACCCACGAGAGCCCGTACTCCGGATAGTGGAGGAGCACGGCCGGCGGTCCGACACACACGAGGTTGACGGCCATCACGACGACGACCGCGTCGCCCGTGTCACCCGTCGTCGTGCCGATCCGGATACACAGGTTCTGTACCGCCAGGAGGACGGCGGCCGCGACCGCCAGTGTGATCCCGACGAGCGGGACGAGTCCGGTCATGCTCGTTCTTCGGGCTCTTTCGCGTTACGACACCGGCCTCTCGGCATCGTTCCGTGATCGAACGTTCGAAAGGACCGCTTCGTGGTTCCTGGTTCCCATGCCACGCTCGAGCACACGTGATGAAATAAAACCCTGACGACATGTGGTTCCATATAACATGCAACACGATCGTGGTCGCTCCCGATCCGTCGATCCCCCGACGATACCCGGAGGGACGACCACGGAGCGCTCGCGAGCCGTCTCGGTAGCGTCCCGCTACCCCGCCGCGGTCACTCGAACCGGTACGTCGTCCCGTCCGGCCCGTCCTCGATCTCGACGCCGACCTCGCCCAGCGCGTCCCGCAGTTCGTCGGCGCGCTCGTAGTTGCCGGCCTCGCGCTCGGCCTCGCGGACGTCTAAGACCAGCTCGACCACGTCGCCGGCGAGGTCGACGTCGCCGCCGGTCGGAGCGTCGAACTGGAGGCCCAACACGTCGCCGCCGAGCGTCTCGAACGCCTCGACGGCCTCGCGGAGCCCGCGGTAGTCGTACGGCGGCTCCGCGTCGACGTGGCGGTTCACGGCGTCGGTGAGCGCCAGGAGCGCCGCGGTCGCCTCCCGGAGGTTGAGGTCGTCGTTCATCGCCGTCTCGAACCCCTCGCGGGCCGACGCGACCGCCGCTCGCAGGTCCTCGTCGACCGTCTTCGATCGGGCGTCGACCGAATCGAGCGCGTCAATCGCCCGCTCGTGAGCGCGCGCGAGCCGCTCGAAGCGTTCCTCGGCCTCCGCGATCGCCTCCTCCGTGAGCGCCTGCTCGGAGCGGTAGGCGGCCCCGGCGTAGAACGTCCGGACGGTGTTGACGCCGAGTTGCTCGAGGGCGTCGGGGACGGTCCAGAAGTTGCCGACGGAGGAGGACATCTTCTCGCCTTCCATCTCCAGCAGACCGACGTGGAGCCAGTGACGGACGAACTCCTCGCCGGTCGCCGCCGACGACTGGGCGATCTCGTTCTCGTGGTGCGGGAAGACCAGGTCGCGACCGCCCATGTGAATGTCGAGCGTGTCGCCGAGGTGCGTCGTCGACATCGCCGAACACTCCACGTGCCAGCCAGGTCGCCCCTCGCCCCACGGCGACGCCCACGTCTCGCCGGGCGGCGTGGCGTCCCCGTGGTCGTGTTTGGCGTGCTCGCGGGCGGCCGTCTCGCTCACGCCGCCGGCCTTCCAGAGCGCGAAGTCCGCGGGGTGACGCTTCTCCGACCGCTCGTCCGGCTCACCCTGCGCCTCGAGCTCCTCGACGTCCTGGTTCGAGAGCCTCCCGTAGTCGTCGAACGTCGTGACGTCGAAGTAGACGGAGCCGTTCGACTCGTAGGCGTACCCCTTCTCGACCAGCGTCGAGACGATGTCGACGATCTCCGGGACGTGCTCGGTGACGCGGGGGTACACCTCCGCGCGGAGCAGATTCAGCCCGCGCATCGACTCGAAGGTGCGCGCGGTGAACGCCTCGGCCACGTCGCGCTCCTCGTTCCATTCGTCGCGTTCGCCCACGCGGGCCGTGATCTTCTCGTTGACGTCGGTGACGTTCTCGACGTGGCGCACGTCGTAGCCGAGGTACTCGAGCCACCGGTGGAGGACGTCGGCGTGGAACCACAGCCGAGCGTGCCCGAGGTGGGGGTCGTCCGACACCGTCAGCCCACAGACGTACAGCGTGACGTCGCCGTCGGCCGTGAACTCGACGCGCTCGTCTTCCAGGGTGTCGGTAACGACGAGACTCATTACGCGCCGGTACCCGCGGGGAGGCTTTGAAATCGTCGGATCGTCCCCGGAGCCGGGCGCTCGAACGGGATCGCTCCGGAGGCTACAACGGGAGTCTGACCCATCCGACGCGTTATATCCCCGGGATCGAAACGGGGATCCACCGATGGACCAGCACGCGACGCCCGCCGCCGACGCCGACGCGGCTTCCCGAGCCGACGCCGACGGGGACGCGACCCGCCGAGCCGCCGCCGTCGACCTCCCCGACGGCCGCGACCTCGACTATTCCGTCCGCGGCCCGTCGGACGGCTTCCCCGTCGTCCTCCACCACGGCACGCCCGGCTCCCGGCTGTTCGCGGCCCTGCTCGCGGACGCCGCCGTCGAGGCGGGTGTCCGGCTGATCACCCCGGACCGGCCCGGATACGGGCGCTCCTCGCCGCCACCGGACGGCTGGGACTGGCACGGCTGGCGAGAGGACCTCACCGCGGTGCTCGACGCGGAGTCGATCGATCGGGCCGGAGTGTGCGGGTTCTCGGGAGGCGGCCCGTTCGCGATCGCGGCCGCCGAGAGCGACCGGACGACCCGGCTGGCACTCCTGAGCACGATCGTGCCGCCGAGCGACGCCGGGCTCGCCGGGCCCGCGCGGGTCCCCTACGCGATCCGCCTGCTGTTCCCCCTCTTCGGCGTCTTCGCGTCGGTGTCGGGGCCTGACGCGGTCGTCGGTCAGTACACCGACCGGTCGGTGTCGCCGGCGGTCGCCCGGGCGGTGGCCGCGGACTTCCACGAGGCGCTGGGGAGCGGCGATGCCCGCGACGGCGTCTCCCTCGGCGACGCGAGCGCGGTCGAACGCGAGAGCCGGTCGTTCGCGACCGAGTCGGTCGATCCCGGCCGGCTCGACCGCCCGGTCCGCGCGTGGCACGGCACCCGCGACGACAACGCCCCGATCGCGCCGGTCGAGGAGTTCGTGGACGACTGTGGAGGAACGCTGACGACCACCGACGCCGACCACCTCGGGACGCTTCTCGACCACGGCGCCGACGCGCTCCGGTGGCTCACTGCCGAGTAGGGCGGCGAGGCGCTCCGGTGGCTCACTGCCGAGTAGGGCGGCGAGGCGGCCTCGCTCACCGATCGGCGTCGACGTCGGTCCGCGAGGTGACCCCGTACCCCGCCCCGCGGACCGCCTCGACGACGCGTTCCATGTGGGCCGGGCCGTTCGTCTCCACCTCGAAGACGAGGTCGGCGTCGCCGACCGGGAGGTCCGGGCGGCTGCGCTCGTGGCGGACCGTCCGGATGTTCGCGCGCTCCCCGCCGATCAGCGTCGCGATCTCGCCCATCTTCCCGGGCGTGTCGTCGATGCGGACGGTGAGCTCGACCAGCTGGTGGCGCTCGACCAGCGCGTGGGCCAACACCTCCTGCAGCGACGTGATGTCGATGTTGCCGCCACAGAGTAGCGGCACGACGGTCTCGCCGGACAGCTCGAGCTCCTCGACGATCCGGTCGTCGAGCAGGGCGGCCGCGGCGGTCGCGCCCGCCCCCTCGACCATCTGTTTGGCGCGCTCCAAGAGGAGGAGGATCGCGGCGGCCACGTCGTCGTCGCTGACGACGACCACGCTATCGAGGTGTGTCTCGAGGAGTCCGAAGGTGAGGTCGCTCAGCCCGCCGGTGGCGATCCCGTCGGCGATCGTGTCGGGCTCCTCGCGCGTGACTAGCTCGCCCGCTGCAAGGCTCTCCGAGAGCGTCGAGGCCCCCTCGGTCTGGACGCCGACCACCCGGGCGTCGGGCGCGCGGGCCTTCACCGCGGTCGCGACCCCGCCCGCGAGCCCGCCGCCGCCGACGGGGACGAGCACGCTGTCGACGTCGGGGGCCTGCTCGAGCACCTCCAGCCCGATGGTCCCCTGGCCGGCGACGACGTCGGGGTCGTCGAAGGCGTGGACGAACCGCGTCGCCGGGTCGTCGACGAGGGTCCGCGCGTACGCCATCGCCTCGGCGAAGACGGCTCCCTCGAGGACCACGTCCGCGCCGTACGATCGGGTGGCCTCGATCTTCGCCCCCGGGGCCGACTCCGGCATCACGACCGTCGAGTCGAGGCCGGCGGCGGTCGCCGCGAGCGCGACGCCCTGCGCGTGGTTGCCCGCGCTCGCGGCGACGACCCGCTCGACCGACGGCTCCGACTCCACGAGCCGGGAGATCGCGTTGTACGCGCCGCGGGGCTTGAACGAGCCGGTGCGCTGGAGGTGTTCCATCTTCAGCAGTACCTCCGCGCCGCACCGCTCGGAGAGCGACCGGCTCCGCTGGACGGGGGTTCGCTGGACGATGTCGGCGTCGGCGAACCGCGCCGCCGCGGCCTCCACGTCGTCGACCGTGACTCGGGACATGGGCGGCCGGTTCACGCCCGGACGCGAAAAGGACTCGGTTGCGGAACCGGGTTTTCACTTGCCCCGGTGGGGAACCACGTTTCTCACTTCCCCTCGGCGCCCGGGACCGCCGCCAGCGCGTCCTCGATCACCCGGAGCGCGGTCGCCCCGTCCCGTCGGTCCACGACGACGGCGAGCGAGTCCCCGGCGACGCCCGCCGCCGCGACCGCGACGTCGACCGCGTCGAGCCGGCCGAGCACGGCCGAAAGCGCCCCGGCGTCGACGTCGCCGGTCGCGAGCAGTGCGGTCCGTGACCCCTCGGGGACGACCGTCGCGCCGGCGACGCGGAGGAGCGGGTCGTCGGTGTCGCCTTCGTCGTCGCCGTCCTCGTCGTCCGTCACGATGCGGACGCCGCTCCGCATCGTGACGCTCGCGGCCCGCTCGTCGGTCGCGTACGGGGGGAGGTCCTCGCGGAACCGGCGGAGCGCGGTCGCCACGGCGTCCGCGTCGCCGTCGAGGTCACGCTCGTCGGCGAGCCACGCGGCGGCCGCGCTGTAGTTCAGGACCCCCGAACGGAGCGCGTCGAGGAGGAAGGGGTGCGCTCGGACCGCCTCGCGGGTGTCGGCTGCCAGCGACATGCCCGCCCCTGTGTGGGCGGTCGGCATGGCGGTTTCGGTTGGACTGGCGGGTTCGGTCGGATCGGCGGGTTCGGTCGGATCGGCGGGTTCGGTTGGACTGGCGGTTTCGGTCGGATCGGCGGGTTCGGTCGACGGGGAGGCGGTAGCCCGGTCGGCTTCCTCGACACTTCGACGCGTTCCCACCTCCCCACAACCTTCGAAGTCCCTAAGAACGGCGCGCCCCCAGGTCGGGTATGCAGTCGCTCGTCATCGTCGCGCACGGCTCCCACCTCAACCCGGAATCGAGCGCGCCGACGTACGCACACGCCGACACGATCCGCGCGTCCGGCGCGTTCGACGAGGTGAAGACCGGCTTCTGGAAGGAGGAACCGCACTTCCGCGAGGTGCTCCGAACCGTCGAGGGCGAGGAGGTCTACGTCGTCCCGCTCTTCATCTCGGAGGGGTACTTCACCGAACAGGTTATCCCGCGCGAACTCCGCCTCGACGGCTGGGACGTCTCTGAGTGGGACTCCGACGGCCTCTCCGCGGACCAGGCGACGCTCGTCGCCCGGGACGTCGACCGGGAGGTCCACTACTGCGGCCCCGTGGGGACCCACCGTGCGATGACGGACGTGATCGAGCGGCGCGCGGAGTCGGTCACGAGCGACCCCGACGTGGGCGAGGGGTTCGGGCTCGCGGTCGTCGGGCACGGCACCGAGCGCAACGAGAACAGCGCGAAGGCGATCGAGTACCACGCCGACCGGATCCGCGAGCGCGACCGCTTCGACGAGGTTCGGGCGCTCTACATGGACGAGGACCCGGAGGTCGACGACCTCCCGGAGTACTTCGAGAGCGACGACGTCGTGTTAGTCCCGCTCTTCGTCGCCGACGGCTACCACACCCAGGAGGACATCCCCGAGGACGTCGGGCTCTGTGAGGACCACACCGAGGGGTACGACGTGCCGGAGACGGTCGACGGAACCCGGATCTGGTACGCGGGCGCGGTCGGGACCGAACCGCTCATGGCCGACGTGATACTCGAGCGCGCGGCGGACGCCGGCGCGGACCTCGGCGACGCGCTCGCGAGAGTGCGTGACACGACCCGCGTCACTGCGGGGGACTGACCGTGAACGACGCCGACCCCACGACGGCCGAGGAGCCCGTGGTCCCCGATATCGACCTCCCGAGCGACGCGTTCGACGCAGTCCTCGACGCGCTCGGCGACCTCGCCCCCGACGACCGGCTCCGGTTCGAGGGGTTCGCGGTCGGGCGTGACCCCGGCGCCGAGGACGCCTACGTCCTCGAGACCGCCGGCGACGACCCCCGGACGGGCCTGAGCGAGCGCGACCTCCACGCAGCGCTCGACGACCGCGCTCCCCGGGTCACCGACTGGTACGTCTTCGAGCGCGTCGTCGGGGAGTTCGGCCCCCGTCGGGCGTTCCTCCGGTGGATCGAGGACGCCGACGGTGCGACGGTGGCGACCCGGTACGCCGCGCTCGCCGAGGGGATCGAGCGCGCCTGGGGCCAGCTGCGGATCACGGCGACCGTCACCGACCGTGGCGAGCGCCGATACGAGGTGCGCCACGCCGACGACGCGGGCGTTCCGCGCGCGGAACTGACCGCCCACGACGACCCGCTCGACGCCCGCGACGTCGTCAAACTCGACGAGAAGGGACGGTACCGGCCGCTGAAGACCGCGCCGACGCTACACAGCGGCTGGGTCTTCCCGGAGTTGGGCCCGCGGGACGCCTACGAGCTCGTCGAGACGGTGTACCCGGCGACGGTCGCGAACTGGCACCGCGAGCGCGAGGGCGACCTCGACGTCACCCACTGGCGCGAGGCGATGGCGCGGCAGTCGGGGATCTACGGCGTGATCAAGACGTGGGACCGCGGTGAGGGCTACGAGCACGTGAACTGGGTGGCGGAGGCGTGCTGTGACGACTCCCAGTGTCTGAAACGCCGGGAGTGGCAGTACGACGACGAGACCGACCTCGACGTCGACGGCGGCGACGGCCTCTTCCCCTGCCGGGAGCCCTGTTCGGTCGTCGTCAGCGCCGCGCGCAGGTGGACCCGCCTGGAGAGCGAGCAGCCCCGCACCTACGAGTTCGAGCTGACGCCGAGCGAGAAGGAACAGCTCGAGGCGGTCGTCGACGCCGTCGCCGACGGCCGGATCGACGAGATCCGCGAGGCGGACACGAAGGAGGGCGCGAACCGCTACCGCGCCCGCTTCCTCCGCGCGAAGCTGTTCGACGACGCGGGGAACCTCGGCGGCGTTCCGACCGACCCGGACGACGCCGAGTAGGGGATTCCGGAGATCGACGAGTGCCCTGGGGTCGCAGCGGCGACCTCACGTGAAGTCCGCGATGCCGGATTATCCGTTGCGCCTGAATTCTTCTATTATACTCCTGATTATCGCTGAGATCGCTAGAAATAAGATCTCAAATCAAAATCCGTTTTCCACCAAGATTTGGATCTGAATTTCACACTAAAACCATTATGAATTGAAATGCGGCATATAGCAGTGCAATCAACACAATGGCTTTGATGATCAGGCCGGGCGCATTGTTTGGTACCTCTTCCCATTGTTGAGCTAGACCGGGTTGGCCCGAAGAGCCTCCACTTACTGTATGGTTGCCTCCAAAGATGTCTGCTCCAAACATTTGTTCCATTTCTCTATCCTGCCGATCCATCATAGCTTCAAATTCGTTGTAGTCGTCAAATCGATTTTTGACGGTACTAACGTATGAAGCACTACAATCACAAGCTTCGGCGATCTGCTTGTTCGTTACATTTGGATTCTGATACCATGCCAATAGTATATCTCGTTGTAATTCTGTTTTTTGACTGCCTGACATGGTCATGTCAATACATTCCAACATTTTAATTCTTTTTGATAATTATATTTTCATCAAACTCCCGAAACAGGAATTCGTGTTTGTGTTTAAAATCGTAAACTTAGACACGCACATGCCGCCGGTTAACCTTGAGGAGTTTTCGATAGACCCCGATCCGTGACTCTGTTTAAATTCTATTTTTCTGACACAAACACTTCTGAAACAGCGAATTCATGAAGAATGCTTGTAGGGCGGTTGTTTCGCGGTATGTCGAGGTGATTGGAACGGGATCGTTGCTGGCGCGGTGATCGTCTCCAAAGCCCCAGTCGCGACGGCTCGCGCGACTCGCTGCGGTCCTCGTCGCTCACTCCGTTCGCTCCTGCGGTCCTTACGTCGCCGGGCTTCGCCCTCGCGACTGCCCCTTTTGAACCCCACCCCGCACCTCACACCTCCCCAGCCTCGCCACTCGCGCGCATCACGCGCTCGCGGCGTCCCTCGCGGACTCCTCGCGCCCGTCTGGACGCTCGGAGGCGCGCCACCGCACTACAACTGATCGTTGCTTAGGCTGTACTGACCGCAAGGGAAGCCAATTATATATTTCTGGCTCTGTTGAAACCCTCAGTAGTTGATATATTCTGCCCCGGTTGCGGTCAATACAGAGGAGTCACGAATCGCTCAGTACAGAGTGTCTCCTATCTCGATTACCCCTAACAGTTATTCAGGGTGAGGCCGATGCCGGTGTATGAATCTACGAGGACAACTCTACTTGGCAGGGCTAATTGGTGCCTCAATATCCTACATCTTCAACGTGCTAGCCTTCACTGGCGAATTCAACGTGATTCGATGGAGCGTCTTCATAGTGGTGTTTCTCGTCGTTTTCGTCGGTTTCGAGAAACTCATTGCGTGGGCGGATTCACCGGAAGCTAACTGATCTATTCGCACTCTTCAGCGACCGGCTGTTTCAGGTGAGAATCTATCTGAAGAATGGGATTTCAACAGAGCCATATTTCTCTAACGATTTCAACAGAGTCCGATTAATCTAATCAACCAACAATAATGGTCGCTACATGAAGTCCGCGATGCCAGACTGTTTGTTCGTGTCGAACACCCCGGCGACCCTTGCGAAAGACCCTCCGCTTATTACTGAGGCGCATCAAGAAAGGGGTGGGTCACGTCCAATGACCACCCCACGCGAAAAATACGACCGACGACTAGAAACGTTTAACGAATATGTGGAGACGGGCGAAATCGATCCCGCGACCGCGCGCGCGGTTCGAGAGCTACTGAACGCGTACGACGATCACAATATGATGGAGTCCCCTCCAGAGGGAGAGGGAACTCGTGAGTTCTCCACGCTCCTCACCTGGTTGTATCCGCTTATGATTATGGCTCGTGAGCGGAACCTTACCGAAGTCGATGTTGATCGTCTAAAACGGGATCTCCAACAGATGCATGATGGGAGCTACCCCCACGTGAAAGAGGAGGGCATCAAAAAGAGCACGCTGAGAAATTATCAGGTCGCTATCCGTCGGTTTTACCGACACCATGATTTCGGGATCGATCATAACGAGATTCCGCTATTCCAAAAGACGGAATCTCCGGTGGATCCCAACGACATGCTCACGAAAGAGGAGATTCAGGAGGCAAGAAGCGCTGCTAAGAATCCTCGCGACCGAGCCATCTTTGAGTTACTCCTCTACACGGGACAGAGGAGAGAAGCGATTCGTACTCTTCGGTTAAAAGATGTGAATATCGAGCAGGGGATCTACCGGTTGAACCCCAAAGTTGACGGATTAAAGGGAGCAGCTGACCGCAATGGTAAGCGTCCACTTTTGGGAGCTAAAGGACCACTACAGAACTGGTTACAGTACCACCCAGACACAAGTAATCCGGAAAATTATCTCATCACTTCTCTCCCTAGTTACTCTGTTGTCGATCCTAGTTCGCCAGTCTCGGGGGAAACTATCCGCGCGGTCATGGCGAAGATCAAAGACCGGACTAGTATCGAGAAGCCGATGAATCCACACGCTCTCCGCCACAACTTCGTTACCATTGCGAAGAGAGACTACGATCTTCCAGATGACACGATTAAGTATTTGATTGGGCACGCGCCTGGGAGTAAGGTAATGGAAACGACCTACTCACACCTATCTGGCGATGATCACGTCCAACGAGCAGAGGAGGCGTGGGGTATCAGAGAACCCGAGAACGATTCACCGCTTACTCCAGATGTCTGTGACGTATGTGGTAATCCGTTGAATCCCGACGCTAAAGCGTGTAGTCGGTGTGGGACGATCTACACACCAGACGCAAAGTCGGCACAAGACATGATGGAAGAGCTAGCTTTAGAGGGAATGCGTGAAGCGAAAGATGAGAAGGAAGCTAATGCTGTGGAGGATTTCAGAAAGTTCTTGAAAGAGAACCCAGAGCAGGCAGTAGAAATCCTCAGCGACGAGCTATAACAGCTCAAGCGCATTTTCTGCGGTATTTGCCATCGGATTGTCTCGCTCGATCAGGAGTTCTAACGATTCTTTGAGGTCATCACCCACACCATCTGCTCCATCTTCTGCTGATACTTCCGATTTCATATGTAATTAAACCGCTTGACTACACGTATGTTATGTATAAACTTATAAATTCTCATAAATATACAGACAATCACCTCGGGGGTAGTCGTTTATATAATGGGATACCACTATTCCAGTATTCCAAAAAGTAATTTATATTATACATTGTCCCATCGCACTAGATCTGAGTAGATACTTGCTCAAACCCATCCCATACACGAGGATATTCTTGCTTACATAGCTGGGTGGCTTCCTGTTTTGATTCTCCACGTAAGGCTTCGAATGCGATGGAAATTACTCGACGCTTGATATCGGAAACCCGTTCCTCAATTTGTTTGTCAGTGTCTCTGATGATCTCCTCGATGTTATCCCGCTGCTCCCGCATCTCGAGACCACGACCTGCCTCAAATATGACTCGCGCAAGGAGATCAGACTCGTAGATTCCAAGTGTATCTGCTATTTTAGCGATAGAGATCTTCTGATACCAGATAACTCGCCAGTGCTCTTGTTTTCCTTGAGTTCTACCACCCTTCATTTGTAATTTTTCCACTTCTTTTGAGAATGAGTACATATTCGGGCTTGTGCTAGTATATGTACTCAACTCACGTGCTGCTTGTTTGTACTGATGAGCATCTAGAATATGTTGTTCCCAAGATGACACCACTCTAGGAAGTCCATATCTAGCTAACTGCTTGATCGTGTGAGAGGGAGACTGAGCACTGGACCGATCTAGTGCGCGATCAACGATTAGCTCGCACGTACTAGTCGGTGTGACCGGTAGCTTACGCGTCCATTCAGTCTTGTCGAGTGATTCAGGTGGTTCTTGTTCAAATCGAGTCCAATCCGTAGTGAGAGCATCTTCAAAGGACCAAGGATGCTCTATTCGTTCCTCGATAGCACTCGCAACATCTTCACCGAAAATCTCTCTGAGTTGGTCATCACTCATTGTCGTCACTCCGAAACGATCGTAAAGCGTGCTCTTGATCTGTACATCTACCAGCCGTCTTACGTCGGTGTGAGAACACTTTAGTAGACGGTGGGTCAAGGAAAAGGTGGTAAGCCGGGTCCTTGACCCGATTTTTGATAATTCTTATCTCCTATTATTTAGTACTCACTTTGACATTCTTCTCGTTGATCTGTCTCTGACTCTCTGACTCGTACAGTAGCGCAAGGTAGCCAACCATCGTTGGAGGAAGATTGAACGGCTCCTGAAACTGGCCGACCCGTCTATTATTGATCCGGTTCAGGATCTGTTCTCCGAACTGTGTCACATCACGATGGACTGGATCCGCAGTTGAGCCGTGATATTGCTCTAGAACTTCCTCAAAATCCCTTTGCTCAAGGGATTCGTATAGTTCCTCTCTCTGATCGTTATCCATCGCTCTACTCCATCATGACTTCGAGCTCGCGGAGCGACCGCTTCTGCCGCTTCTGATCCCCGAGACCGGGCGGGATCTCGAGTTCCTTGTTGGCGTGTTCGAGAGCGCTGTTGAGCCGATCCTGAAGCTTTCGACTCATCCCGAGTTTGTTCGCAGCGTCATCGGTGACACGCTGATCTGACTCGTAAACCGGACCCTGAACGCCGGTCATGTACACGATGATCCGCCAGTTTGTGCTTCCGCCTTTGATCACTGGGAGAAGCTTGTACGAGAACGGACCTTCCGTCTCGGTAAACGTCGAGAGAGCCTCCATCTCCTCGCTCACGTTGGGCGAGTCCTCGACGACTTCGACGTTATTCAGCTCTGCCTGTTCTCCACTACCGTTATCGGCCTTATCCGTCGCCATACAGGGGTGATAGTCCTCTACCCATATATAATTTCGGGTAAAATTATACGAAATAAATGATCGAGGTAGCATAGAGGGGAATATGATCATCTAGATCGTCACTAACCCGAGGATCACCGAGTTTTGTACTGAATACAATCGGATCAGTGGATAACCAAGATCCAGCGATCAATTGCGTTATTGACTAGCGAGTAATCTGGCTGACACAGGCACAATAGCCCAACTACCACTACCCCCCGTTCGGAGTTTTTACCTACCCCGCTAGAAGTGGCTCTAAGCAATTTTCCCCAAATACGGCGGGACGATAGGAGGAAAATACAGGCGCGTTTCAGGCGGCTTCCTGGCCCCTGTCAGGCAAGGGTATAGCGTGGGTTATAGTTGGCATCCCATCCGCTTTTCGTCTCCCGTCCCATGTCGATGCTATGGCCGAACCGTCGCTTCCAGTGTACGAGTGGGACGATCCCGAGAAGTACGAGCTGCTTGCTTGGGTGAAGGCATCTGATCGACGTGTTGATGTTCTCACCACTTTGTCTGAGGCTCCGAAGAACACGAATGACTTTGCTGATTCTTGGGGGGTTGAACTTGAAACTGTGAGGTATCACTTGAAGCAATTACAGCACGGCGGGCCTAATGGAGAGCTTCCAGCATTGGTTCGAGTCCTAACTCCAGATAGACAGCAGTATCGGCTTTATGGGCTAACTCGAACGGGAGTAGACGTTGTGAAGTTTTTGTAATTACTTAGAGAAAGAAAGTGTCGGAGATGGGTTTTGGAAGCGTGTTTCTGCTACTACCCCGACCCATTTGGAGGAACGTACACCTAAGAAAGTCTCTTGATCTATCCGCTAGTCGAGAGCAAGTATATCCGATACTTCGTCCTGGACCACTGCGAATGTCTCCTTCGCTACATCGAGGTCTCGGCTGCCTGTAATCACAACACGACCTGAAGCGAAGAGTAGAACAACACAATCAGCGCCAGACGGCCGGTAAATCAATCCAGGGAACTGCTCAGGCTCGTATTCGGTATTTTCGAGACCGAGACCGATTGTGAGCGCATTGAGATTCAACGATTCCCCCAACTCTGCTGTACAGACGAAGTTCTGAATTCGAAACCACTCGTCCTCAGAAGTGGGGATCATTTCGTTATCAGCAAGGAGGTTGAGAAGGCGTTTCCGTATTGAATATGCCTCCTCTTCTGAGTCTGCCCCGGTAACGATGTATTTCCCAGTTCGATAGACCGTGACGAGGGGAGCATCCTCAGCAAACCTTAGATACATGCCAGGATACTTGTCAGGGTTGTACTCAGCGATGGAACCGATGTCGGCAGCGACTCTCTCCAAGTCAAATTCAACGTCTAACAAACCAGATCCAATCACATTGACAATTTCAACCATTATTTGTGGTATTGAATATTGAAATATAATTAGATATCATCCAGAGTATATTCCACATTGAACTCATCTTCAAACCAAATTATAATTCCCTCAGCTGTACCTTCCATCGAGATACAACCCATACGTTCTAATTCTTGTATAGCTTTCTCGGCGGCATCTTCGTCCATTTTATCGACTCCACTACTGGTACTGCTTAGGGAAGTGATTTTGTTTATTAGATCTTGTTTATAAATAAACTCTCCTCGCTCGGTCGATTCCCATCCTACAGCATAGGCAAGTGCTTGATGTTCCGTGACTTTCTCTACATTAGGGCGTGCTACACTTTTTACAATATACAGGGCAATCAGTACTGATGTCGGATCAGTAGTAATATTTCCAGATAATAGTGAGACACCAGCAACGATCGCATCACTAACGTTTATTCGGGCTGTAACCGGCGGTTTTCGTTCTGTATTCCTAATAGAGGTTCCAGTCATTACGTCTTGAACCGCAAATTCATGTAAAGCAAACTCCTCAGCGGCACCTGTTTTGTGTATTTCAACCTCAACGCAATTTTCAAGGATCCGGCCAAGTTGATCCTCGTTTACACCTAGTTCATCTGTACCAAATTCGTTCAGAATTTCTCCTCTAAGTCTCTCTCTCACGCGATTAGATTCGAGGATCTTTTCTAGGTTATCAGGATCAGAGATGGTATTACCAATCAGGCTGGAAAGACTGGATCTAAATTCATCAATCAATTCTTGCGGAGAAAGGGTGGTAAACTCCTGTTTCGCCCTCTTGAGCCCACCTATGTTGCTAATCGGAGGATCATAGAAGTCAGAACTAGAAATTCCATTCGGTGGTTCCGCAGTAGCAGACATAAGTTCAAGATAATCTTGCTCTACCTGGGTGAACTCATATTCGTTTAACACAGTCCGAGTATGTTCAACTCTCTCGTCAAATGTTGGAAGCCTTCCAGTTAATGCTTCATTCACAAAATCGATAAGTGAATGATCTCTACCTTCTGTGATAGGTTCATATGCTTTTTTGAGAAAGATAGGTACGTAGTATTGAGAGAGATTCTGTAAATGTGTTCGAAGAGAGCTATTTGCCGTCTCAATATCTGATGCCTCGTCTATGTCTTGTTTGAGCCTTTCAGCTTCAGCACGAACATCACTTCGGAATGCTTTACGGAATCCCTCAGCAGTAAGTCGCTCGCCCGTTTCTGTCGGAAAGACTGGTTCTGAACGAAGTACTTCGTCGGGGACATCAACAATAGCGGGGCCTTCGTCTTTATCGGGATCGTGCTTTTCGTCCGAGGATCCATTACTGCTCGCAGGGGTTCCATAGTCTAGCGTTCCGAAAGGCGGTACCCCCTCAAAATACTCCAGAGCTCCCACACAGTCGTAGATATTGAAATGGGTCTTATTGTCATAAACCCGCGTCCCCCTACCTAACATCTGATTAAATAACACTGGAGATTTCACCGGGTTAAGTAGTACAACATTCTTCAACGGGCGAATGTCAACTCCGGTACTAACCATTTGGACAGTCACTGCTATGGCTGGTGATGGATCGTATGGATCAGAGAACCGAGCTAGAACATCATTTGGACGGTCAGATTTATAGGTGATTTTCTGAACGTAATCGGGAGGTTTGTCAGAGAACACGGTCTCTCGTAGGTCTTGTACAATTCGAGTGGCATGGTTATCATTTCTCGCAAAAATAAGTGTGAGTTCGTTTTCATCCTCCATTTTATTACGAATCTCTTGACCAACTTTCCGATGAGTATCTGGAACAAGTACCTCACTCCCAAGCGCGTCTGGTGGGTAGTACTCTCCGGTTTCATCGTCAATTACCCCACTCATAGTGATCTCTGTCTCAAGAGCGTACATCTGAAACGGAACGACATGCCCATCAGAAACCGCATCTTCGTAATCATATTCAAAAATAAGGTTATTGTCGAAACGAGCGACTGTGCGTTCAGTTGGTGTTGCTGTAAGGCCAATCTCTACGGCATCAAATTGTTGAAAGACACTTCCATAGCCCTCATCTTCGTAGACCGACCGATGACACTCATCAGAAATTATTACATCAAAGTCACCAGGGTGGAAGTCCACATCATCATTGTCCAGTAGATGGTACATTTTTTGTAAAGTGGTAATCACTACTTCCCCCCTTTTTAATCGGTCAGACTCCTCTTCTTCGAGATTTACGATACGATAGCGGTCACGAAATGGAGGAGCACCAGTAGGATCATACTCTGAAAATGAGTCATAGGTATCTTCTGCGAGCTTTCGAGTATCCGGCACGAACAGAATACGGTCCGCAAATCCTGATTGAAGAAGACGGTATGTAATCGCCTGAGCAGTCCGAGTTTTTCCTGCTCCAGTCGCCATTTGGATTAGCATCCGACGCTTTCGGTTACGCAAGTTCTCGTCAACTGTGTCCACACACTGCTCCTGATGATCCCAAAGGTCGGGGTCGAATTTAGACGCAGAGTGGTTTTGGAGCCACCCATGTGCTTTCTCATATTCTCGTGTTACAAGACGTTCCAAACCCCCAGGAGTGTGAAAAGTGGAGATCGATCGAGAAGCAGGTGCTTGATTACGGAAATCATAGAGATGTGTCTCGGCGCCGGTGGCTACATAGGCAATTGGAACACCATAACCCCCATCAATGGCGTACGATCCACCAACAGATCTCGAATATCGTTCGACTTGCTGAAAATGTCCTGATGCGTTTGTATTGGTGGATTTTGATTCAATTAGCGCTATAAGATTCCCTTCAAATATTAGTCCATAATCGACCGGTCCAGTTTCAGTACCAAGTTCTTCAATGAATCCGGTTTTATTCAGATCAGTTATATCTTCATAGCTAACATATTCTCCAATTTTTTCCCAATCAGCAGATTCTAACTGTTGGTTGATCTGTACTCTTGCTCGCTGTTCAGGTGGGAGTTTCTCGTTAGTCATTTTTTAGATCACTTTGGCTATCAGTTACACTGAGATCTCCTTGGAGTAGATATGACAGAATAGAATTCTCGTACTCATCAAATAACTCTTGAAGCTCTCGCACTCGTTTACGGGCACCGTGTATTCCATCCTCGTACGTAGTATATTGTGATACTACTTGTTTCTGAACGTCAATATCCGGAACTGGGATTTTGGCATCTTTAACATCCTGGATACCGACTGCAGGATATGCCGCACCACGCTGTTCTCTTCTGAGTTGTTCAACGAACATCGGTGAGCGAACAGCATAGAATAAATAATCTGAGTCAATTGCGGCGGTTGGTGTTAAAACTGCGAATGCGGTTGAACAGATGTGGCCATCGTATTCATCAGGTACTTTAGCAAACCCCTTCAGGTACGGTCGTACGGTAGATACAATTGTATCTTCTTCCGCCATTACCCTCTTTGCCCGACTGGGAGAAGTAGAACCAGTTATTGTTTCATGATTGTATATTTCTCCAGATTCTTCATCGACATCGGATACACTAACGTATTTAAATTGGTGATCCGGGTAATCTCTCTCGAGGTTATAATTAGTTCGGTTAACCTCACAAATGTTTGATACTTCCTCCAAGCTCCAGCCGTTGGGCAGATTTGTTTCTTTAGGGATATTTGCTGTTGTCTCACCTTTACCACTAAACGGAATCCCTGTTACAAGTGGCTGAGTAACACTTTGGAAAGTAGAAAGTGTATCTTCGATTTGCTCTGCCACTTCCACCGGATGGCGGAACTGACTAGCGGCGTATTCCTTATATTGTGTATGATTCAGATCATAATCATTTGATTTAATATCGCTTTCTGGGACTGTGAAGAAATGTTCTGTATCGCGACGATTCTCTTCTCCCTCAAAATTCTGAACGAATTCCTCAAAATGATTTTTAGTGAGAGGATTTGATTCCTTTATTTTTTCTGTGTCCGAGCGCATATCATAATACCAGACTTCATCTGTACCCTCAGAATCGCGTTCGAAAAAGAGCACATTCGCATCTACCTCCGCATACGGATGGAAGGAGCTTTCGGGAAGAACAAGGACACAATCAAGATTATACTGTTCTAAAAGTCGCTCCCGAACAGATTGTTCCGCACCACCTCTAAATAGAATTCCTTCAGGAACGATTACCGCTGCTCGCCCATTCTTAGATAAAGATCGCATGATAAGCTGTAGAAAGTTCGTCTCCGGCGCGGGACTGTCTGCCCATGCCCCAGTAAATTTGTCAGAGCCGTTTCCACCATAGGGAGGGTTTGCCAGCACTACATCATATTCTTGATCAACACTACGTGTGAGTGAATTGCCTCTTAACGATTCCATCTCGGTGGGGTCAATGTCGTGAAGTATGAGATTCATTAGCCCCAGACGGTAAGTCTGACTGGTCAATTCTCGGCCGGTAAGTTGTTCAGCATACGAACGAGGGCCATCATCAGGCGTTTCTAAAAATTGGCGAGACTGTCCTCTGATCTCACCAGCGGTTTTATCACCAACATGATTGTAAGCCTCAATGAGAAAACCGTTTGTTCCACTAGCAGGATCATATATCGACTCAGTATACCCAGGATCAACGACGTTTACCATCGCGTGGATCAGTGGTCGAGGGGTGAAATATTCGCCCGCACCATCTGCCTTATCGGCGTACTTCTCTAGAAGAAATTCATACGCGTCTCCGAAGAAGTCCGAATAGCCCTCGTATTGGTCCCAGAAATCAAGAGATTCAATATCATCGATTGTGTTTTTAAGTGTCGTCTCGCTACCAAACTTATTGTTGAAATTGTTGAATGCTTTTCTGGCTAATTCTCCGTCGGTCTGGAGCTGATCAATCATCTCATCGTAAGTAGCCAGAAGACTCTGCTCCCTCCGAACTTTATTCGATACCAACTGTTCCCAACGAGCAGACTCAGGGATATTTAAGTCATCTTGATTAATTCGAGGACTTTCCTGACACGCCTTGAGAAAAAGTAGACCAGAAAGTTGCTCAATATAGTCGGATATTATCAGTACATCACAAAGCCGGTTAGTTGAGGCGTCTGCTTGCTGAAGGTGTGTCTA
>NZ_QMIM01000018.1 GCF_003287355.1 Halorubrum sp. 48-1-W | reverse complement strand
TCGACAACGAGTCGACGTCGGACACGATGCCGTACATGGAGATCAACGAGTCGAAGGTCGACGTCGCCCACGAGGCGACCGTCGGCAAGATCGGCGACGAGGACATCTTCTACCTGCAGTCGCGGGGGCTGGACGACGACGACGCCAAACAGATGATCGTCTCGGGGTTCATCGAGCCGATCACGGAGGAGCTGCCGATCGAGTACGCCGTCGAGCTGAACCGGCTCGTCGAGCTCGAGATGGAGGGTTCGCTCGGATAACATGAGTACGAAAGCAATCGAGAGCCTCTCGGAGGACACGGTACGACGCATCGCCGAGGAACGCGACGAGCCCGAGTGGCTCCTCGAGACTCGTCTGAACGCGCTCGAGGCGCTGGAGACGGCGGAGCTTCCCGACGTGATCCGGACGCCCGGCCGGCGCTGGACGGACCTCGAGGCGCTGGACTTCGAGGCGCTCGTCGACCCGTTGAACCAGTCGGACACGACGGAGCGGACCGCCGGCGACGACGAGGTCGTCGTCGTCCCCTTCACCGAGGCGTTCGACGAGTACGGCGACGTACTCGAGGAGCACTTCGGGACCGTGCTCGATCCCGAGCACAACTACCTCACGGCGCTGTCGGTGGCGCTCTTCACCACGGGGACGTTCGTGTACGTCCCCGAGGGCGTCGACGTCGAGGACGTGACGGTGCGCGCGGAGATGAACTCCCGGTCGCTGTTCAGCCAGACGCTCGTCGTCGCCGAGGAGTCGTCGTCAGTGACGATCCTCGAGTCGATCGAGTCGGGGGACGAGGCCACAGCCTCGGAAATCGAGGGGGACCGCTACTTCTCGAACCTCGTCGAGGTCGTCGGCGGCGAGAACGCGACCGTCCAGTTCGGCTCGCTTCAGAACCTCGACGACGACACCTACACCTACTCACTGAAACGCGGTGTCACGGACACGTACGCCACGATCGACTGGATCGAGAGCAACTTCGGCTCGAAGCTCACGCGTTCGGACGTCGAGACCGAACTGAACGGCGACGGCTCCGAGAGCCAGATCGTCGGGACGTTCTTCGGTAGCGACGACCAGCACTTCGACATCAACGCGCGCGTCTGGCACCAGGCCGAACACACCACGGCCGACCTCGTCACGCGCGGCGTGCTCGACGACGTGGCGCGCTCGGTGTACGAGGGGGTCCAGGACGTCGGCAGGGACGCGTGGAGCACCTCGAGCTACCAGCGTGAGAACACGCTGATGCTGTCGGACGACGCCGAGGCGGACGCGTCGCCGAAGCTGATCATCCACAACCACGACACGGAGGCGTCACACTCCGCGACTGTCGGACAGGTCGACGCAGAAGACCTGTTCTACCTGGAGAGCCGGTCGATCGACTCGCTGACGGCGCGGAACATGCTCGTCGAGGGCTTCTTCGTGCCAGTCCTCGAGGAGATCGCGGTCGACGAGTTCCGCGAGGACGTCGAGGAACTCGTCCTCGAACGGCTCCAGTAGCGGTCGACGCTACGCGGTCCCGTTTTTCGATCCGTTCGCCGAACGACACCGCAGGTGCCGAGTCGCGACGCCGACACTGGAACCGATCAAAAGGGAAGGATCGACGAAAGGAGTGTTACCGCGAGTGGGTCGCGTCGGTAGGCGTCGTCAGGCGTCGCCGGCGTCGTCCGACGCGACGTCGCTCACCGCGTCGCCGAGGTTCTCGAGCTCGCCGTCGAGGAACGACTGGACGTGCTCGTGGATCTGGCTCACGTGGTCGGGCACCTGCTCCGGCAGGTCGCTCGGCGGTCCACGCTCGCCGGCGGACGCACTGCCGTCCGCCGCGGCGCCGGCGTCGTCGGCGGCCTCGGCGTTGTCGTCGGTCTCGGAGTTGTCGTCGTCGTCGTCCGCGTCAGCGGGCGCGTCGGCGGGCGCGTTCGCCCCGGCCGCCGCGTCGTCGTTCGCCTGTGCGTCCGCGGGGGCGACGGCACCGACCGCCCCCACGCCACCGATCAGGACGGTCACGGCGAGCGCGACCGTCGCGAGTGTTTTCACGTTCATCGCGTCCCCACCTCCCGGCTCCGGAGGGATAAACCGTGAAAGCGTTCGATCCGAATTCGTCCGGTTTAGTGGTCCTATCACCCGAATTATCCCGAATTAACGCGAGTTGAGTCGGGATCACGGTCCGGATCGGGTTCGGTCACGGAATCGCTCCGCTCGCCGTGCCCGTCGAGTCCGCGCGCGGCCGGGCTACCGCCTCGAGCGGGCTACCGCCTCGAGCGGGCTTCGCGACCGGCCGCGTGAACGGCCCGTCTCCCGTCAGACCGTCCGCCGTCCCTCCGCGTCGGCGACGCGGTTCACGGCCGAGACGACGGCGTCGGCGATCGCCTCGATCGCGTCGTCGTCGACGACGAACGGCGGCGAGAGCATGAGGTGGTCGCCGGCCTGCCCGTCGACGCTACCCCCGCCGGGGTAGGTGTACACCCCGTTCGCGAGGGCGTCGTCGTAGACCCGGCGGGCGACCCCGACGTCGGGGTCGAACGGCGCCCTCGTCTCTCGGTCGGCGACGAACTCGATGCCGACCTGGAGGCCGACACGGCGGAGCTCGCCGACGATCGGGCTTTCCGTGAGCGGTTCGAGGGCGGTCTCGAGCCGGCGACCGCGCCGGCGGACCGCCGCGAACAGGTCCTCGGTGTAGCGGTCGAGCACGTGGTCGGCCACGACCGTCGAGACCGGGTTCCCGCTGTAGGTGTGGCCGTGCTGGAAGGGGTGGTCGTTGGCCTCGAGCGTCTCGACGACCCGGTCGCTCGCCATCGTCGCGCTGATCGGGGCGTAGCCCGCCGAGAGCCCCTTGCCGAGCGCCATGAGGTCCGGGACGACGCCGAGCCCCTCGCAGGCGAACGGCTCGCCGGTCCGGCCGAACCCGACCATCACCTCGTCGGCGATGAAGAGGAGACCGTACTCCGAACAGATCCGGCGCACCTCGCGGTAGTAGGCGGGGTGTGGACGCGTGGCGGGGATGCTCGCCCCGCCGACGGGCTCGGCGACGAACGCGGCGACCGTCTCGGGGCCTTCCCGGCGAACGAGCTGTTCCAGTTCCCTCGCAGCCGCGACCGCCTGCTCCTCGGGGGTCCCCTCGTGACC
This sequence comes from Halorubrum sp. 48-1-W, assembly GCF_003287355.1. Classification (GTDB taxonomy): domain Archaea; phylum Halobacteriota; class Halobacteria; order Halobacteriales; family Haloferacaceae; genus Halorubrum. The sequence goes on along the minus strand of NZ_QMIM01000018.1, from coordinate 97,512 downwards.
CCAGCGGTACGGGTACGCGGGGCCGATCTTCGGCCAGTCCCGGAGGAGCGGGTCGTAGACGGTCCGACGGCCGGTGTTGCCGGAGGCGGCGAGCGCGCCGAGCGTCGCGCCGTGGTAGGCGTTCCAGCGCCCGATCACCGCCTCGCGGGTCGGCTCCCCGCGGGCGACGTGGTACGCGCGGGCGAGCTTGATCGCCGACTCGACGGCCTCGCTGCCGGAGTCGACGAAGAACGCGTGGTTTAGCGACCCGGGCGTCATCGCCGCGAGTTTCTCGGCGACGGACTCCACCGACGGCGTCGAGAAGTGCGAGGTGGAGACGTAGCCGACGCGGTCGGCCTGTGCGGCCATGACGTCGCCGACGCCCTCGAGCGAGTGGCCGAGGTTGACGACCGCAGCGCCCGCGGCCGCGTCGAGTATCTCCGTCCCGTCCGCCGTCACCAGCGTCGAGTCGTACGCGTCGACGATCTCGGGGTGGTCCGGGTTCCGACCGGCGCCCCACTTGTAGAACACGCCCATGTGAGTCCTCCTCGGGTGGGGGGCATAAATCGATCCCCGGCGGAACGTCGAGGGAGCCGCTCCCGGTAAGGGCACCGAGGGAACCGCTTAAGTCGGGCAGGCCCCGACGTGACACGTATGCGAACGGGCGTATCGAATGGCGACGGGTGGTCGAGGTGAGCGTCAGCCAGCGGATAACCTCCGACGACCAGCTCGCCAGACTGCTACAGATCGGGATCGTCCTGGAGGAGGTGGTCGAGGCGCGGGCGTACCACCACTACCGGAGCCTGGACGACGAGCTCGACGAGGAGGTCCAGACGTTGCTTTCGGACGCCGCCGAGGAGTCCGCGGAGCACCGCTCGCGGTTGGAGGAGATCATCGAGGGGCTCGGGGTCGACAGCGTCCCGTTCGACGAGATCGAATCCCTCGTCGACGCGCGCTACGGGCGGACGCAACCTGACGACTTCGACGGCGTGTTGTACGACCAGTTGTGTAACGAGGAGACCGCCTACAAGTTCTACGACGACCTCATCGAGGCGATCGAAGGCTCGGACGCCGAGTTCTCGGTCGACCGCGCCGAGCTGCTCGACACCCTGGAGGCGATCCGCGAGGAGGAAGCCGAGGGCGTAAGCGAAGTCACGGAGGTCATGGAGCGCCGATGAACCGGAGGACCGAACCGGCGGGACGGCCGCCGACGAGATCGAGGACGACCGACGGAGGGGAGCCGTGAACACCGCAGACCAGTACCTCAAGACGATATACGTCGTACAGAAACAGGAGGACGGCCCCGCCTCGACCGGGTCGATCGCCGACGCTCTCGACGTCAGCCCGGCGAGCGCCAACGAGATGATCGGCAAACTCGAGGAGCGCGGGCTCGCCGAACACGAGAAGTACAAGGGGGTTCGACTCACCGACGACGGTATCGTGAGGGCCCGCGAGGCCCTCCAGACGTACTGTATCATCGAGCGCTTCCTCGCGAACGTCCTCGCCGTCGAGGAGTTCCGCGAGGAGGCCCACGAGCTGGAGGCGGTGATAGACGACACCGTCGCCGAGCGGCTGGACACGATCATCGACCGGCAGCCGGAGTGTCCGGACTGTTTCGACCCCGAGACCGACGCCTGTGCGTGTCTGGAGGTCGCGGCGATGCCGGCGGAGCCGGAGCAGTGAGGTCGTCGGACCCTAGACGCCCGTCGAGTACCGGAGGATGCCCGCGATGCCGCCGAAGGCGTCGAGTAGCTGTTCGCCCTTCTCGAAGTCCGTAGAGATGAACTTCGTCTCGGTGCCGCGCTGTTCGGCGATCGCCATCAGGTGTTCGATGACGTCCTCGCGCTCCCGGACGTCGGCGTCCTCCCCACATTCGGAGCACTCGTGGGCGGGCGTCGAGTGGCGCGCGTCGACGACCTCGAACTCCTCGTGGCCGTTGGGACACTCGTAGATGACCACGTCCGACCGGAGGTCCTCGGAGATGAGCAGGCGGTCGACCGACCCCATGATCAGGTTTCTACGGGTCTGTTCGAAGCCGTAGGTGGCCTCCTCGCCGGTGTTGAGGTTCTCGAAGAACGTCTCCATGTGACGTTTGTCCTCGACGATCTCCTGATCGGAGAGCACCTCGCTCGCGGCGTCGACGAGGTCCTTCAGTCCGGACTCGTCGGTGTAGGCCACGTCGAACTTGCCGAGCACCTTGTCCTGGAGCTCGTGGTGGAGGTAGTCGCCGTCGAGGAACTCGTCTTTCGTCGGCGAGGGGCCGCCGACGAGGATGCCGTCGAGCTCGTGGCGCTTGGGGACGAACAGCTCGTCGGCCATCCCCGCGACCTCCTGGTAGAAGTTGTCGATGGCCTCGAGCCGGAGGCGGGCGAACCGCTGGGCGGACTGGCCACCCTTGCGCTGTTTGCCGGGAACGAGCGAGGAGGCGGACTTGACGGGCTCGACGCGTTTCCCCTTGAGCCAGCCGACGTTCGCCTCCCGTCGGTCCAACACGATGAGCCCGAAGAGCCCGGAGTCCGCGAGCATGTGTTCGAGCGGATCCGTGAGGAACGCGGAGTCACAGTGGTAGCGGAACGACTCGACGGGCTGGGGCGGCGACTCGAGGGTCCGGGTGACCATCTCGGTCCGGCCGCCGCCGGAGTCGACCGCGCCGGAGAAGATCACCATCCCGTTTTCGGGCGGGAAGGTGTCGTAGTAGCGGAGGCGGTCCTTGATGCTCGTCAGCGCGTCCTGGACGTTCGTCCGGGTCTGTTTCGACTTGATGTTGGACGCCTCGCTGTGTTCCTGGGTGACGTGGGCGACCACGTCCGAGATCTGCTTGTCTTCGGGGATGTAGATGGTGACGAGCTGCGTGCCGGAGCCCTCGAAGTCCGTGAGCTCCTCGATGACCTTGCGGAACTCGTACTTCCGCCGGTCCTCGCTCGCCTCCTGGGCGTCGCTACTCATTATCCGAACTACGGTCCCGTGCCTGTAAGTAAGCTTTGACCTCCGGTTCGACACGGCGCGGGCGCGTTTTCGGCCGACTACGACGCCGTGGTCCCGAAGCGTGACGCCGCGCCTCCGGGTCCGCCCCCTACATCGACTCGGGCGCCTCGACGCCGAGCGCGTCGAGCGCGTTCGCCATCGTGTAGCGCGCGGCCGCGACGAGCGCGAGTCGGGCGTCACGGAGTTCGTCGGTCTCGGCGGTCACTACCGGACACTCGCGGTAGAAGGCGTTGTACGCGTCGGCGAACTCGCGGGTGAACGTCGCGATCGTGTGCGGCTCCAAGTCCTCCGCGGCCGACTCGACGACGGCCGGGAAGCGCGCGACCTCCCGCAGGAGGGCCTCCGCCTCGTCGGTCTCGAGGACCACAGCGTCGACGTCGACCGGGTCGCCCGGTTCGGGGACGTCGGCCCCCGCCTCGGCGGCCTCCGCGAGGATGCCACAACAGCGCGCGTGGACGTACTGGACGAACGGGGCCGACTGCGCCTCGAAGTCGAGCGCCTCCTCCCACTCGAAGGTGATCGCCTTCGCCGGCTGTTTCGAGACGATGTCGTACCGCACCGCGCCGATCCCCACCTGGTGGGCGATGCGCTCGACGTCCGCGTCGGTGAGGTCGTCGTCGCGGATCCGGTCGTCCATCCGGCTCTCGACCGCCTCGCGGGCGCGGTCGATCGCCTCGTCGAGGAGGTCGTCGAGCATGACGCCGGTGCCCTCGCGGGTGGACATCTTCCCGTCGGGGAGGTTGACGTACGAGTAGATGACGTGCCCGAGCGCGTCGGTGTCGTTGCCGAGGAGTTCGAGGGCCCCGCCGAGCTGGTCGGCCTGTAGTTTGTGGTCCTCGCCGAGCACCGTCACCGCGCGGTCGTAGTTCGCGAACTTCCACTCGTGGTGGGCCAGGTCGCGGGTGGTGTAGAGGCTCGTCCCGTCCGACCGGAGGAAGACGAGGTTCTTGTCGATCCCCCACTCGTCGAGTTCGAGTTGCCAGGCGTCCTCCTCGTAGACGGCGTGGTCACTCTCCTTGAGTCGCGCCGCGATCTCGTCGGTCGAACCGTCGCGCATGAACCGCGTCTCCTTGACGAACTCGTCGAACTCCGCGGGCAGTCGGGCGAGACACGCCTTCATCCCGCCCAGCACCGCGTCGACCACCTCGCCGACCCGCTCGTACGTCTCCTCGTCGCCCTCCTCCAACCCCTGAAGGATGGCCGATATCTCGGCTTCGGCGGCCTCGACGTCGTCCGGGTCGGCCGTCTCGAGGTACGCGTTTCCCCGGCGGTAGTAGCGCACGAGGTCGTACTCGACCCGGTCGCGGGCGGGCTCGCCTTCGAGGTCCGACTCGTCGAACGTCTCGTAGGCCCACGTGAAGACGGCCATCTGTCGGCCGGCATCGTTGACGTAGTAGTGGCGGTCGACGTCGTAGCCGGCGTACTCGAGGACGTTCGCGACCGCGTCGCCGACGATCGGGTTGCGTGCGCGGCCGACGTGGACCGGGCCGGTCGGGTTCGCGCTCGTGTGCTCGACGACCACCGACGTCTCCCGATCCGGGAGGGTTCCGTACGTCTCGTCGCCGGCCGCGGCTGCGAGGGTGTCCGCGAGGTAGCGCTCGCCGGCGTGGAAGTTGACGTAGGGGCCGGCGGTGTCGACGGAGACGAGGTAGTCGTAGGGGCCGACGTCGACCGCGCCGGCCACGTCGCTCGCGACGTTCGGCGGCGCGTCGCCGACGACGCCCGCGAGCCGGAAGGCGACGCTGGAGGCGAGCGTCGCGTCCATCTCGTCGGGCGGCCGTTCGATGCCGAGGTCGTCGGTCGGGAGATCGAGCGACGCGAGCGCGTCGGAAAGCGCCGACTCGACCTCCGACCGGAACTGCCTGAACATACCGAGCGTTCGGCGGGCGGGCTAAAAGGCCCTTCCGAAGCGGGCTCGGGGAGGGTCGGTCGTCGAGCGTGAACCGTATCGGCACGGCCCGCTCGGGCGGCTCCAGCGTCGACCGGGCCTCCGACCCCCGTCAGTCGACGATCTCGTCGATCAACTGTCGCGCTGCGCGGCGGACGGCCTCGTCGCTCTCGATCGACGGCTCCCAGCCGAGGTCGGCCAGCTTCTCGATGGAGAGCCGCATCCGCGGCACGTCGCCGGTCCAGCCGCGGTCGCCGCCGGTGTACTCGTAGGCGGGGTCGACGCCGAGTTCCTCGCTCACGATGTCGGCGATCTCGGTGACGGAGGTCGTCGTCCGCGTTCCGAGGTTGTAGACGTTCAGGTCGTCGTCGGCGTGTTCGACGACGTGACGGATCGCGTCGACGCACTCGGTGACGTGCATGTACGACTTCTCCTGGCGGCCGTCGCCGAGGATCTCGAGTGCCGTGGGGTCCTCCTCGAGCTTCTGGATGAAGTCGGGGATCACGTTCCCGCGTTGGTGGGGCCCGACGATGTTCGCGAACCGGAACACCCACGACCGGACGCCGTAGGAGTGTGCGTACGTCGAGATCAGCGCCTCGTCGGCGAGCTTCGAGGAGCCGTAGATCGAGATCGGCTCGAGCGGCGCGTGGTCCTCGGGGGTCGGGCGCGGGGCCTCGCCGTAGACGGTCGACGAGGAGGTGAAAGCGAAGCGGTCGACGTCGACCTCGCGCATCCGTTCGAGGAGGGTGTGCGTCATCGCGGTGTTCGCCTCGAACAGCTCGCGGCCGTCGTCGTAGTTCGTGTCCGTGTACGCGGCGAAGTGGAAGACGACGTCGAGGTCCGCGGTGACGACTTCGGCGACGTCCGCGGAGTCGGTCACGTCGGCCTCGACGAACGCCGCGCCGTCGGGGACGCGGTCGCGGTCGCCCTTCGACAGGTCGTCGGCGACGCGGACGGTCGCGCCCGCGTCCAGGAGCCGGGCCGTGAGGTGGCTCCCGACGAGCCCTGCCCCGCCTGTGACGAGCACGTGTGAGTCGGCGAGATCCATACTCGTCCGTGGCGGGTGTCGGGTAAGTACGTGTGGGATCCGAACGGGTGGACCGCGGGGATGTGCTCCCCGGCGGTGTGGACCGTAGGGATGTGGACCGCGGAAACCGGGCCGACGACGCGCCGTCGAACCCACACACCCTACAGCTACAGCCCTTCCTCGCTACCCTCCTGAGCGAGGATGACGACCATCGAGAGCCCGGAGATGACGAGCAGGATGAGGGTCGGAACGACCGCGTACTGGTAGAGCGCGGTCTCCTGAGCGCGCCAGATCTGGGTGACGATGGTCTCGAAGCCGGACGGGCGGAGGATGAGCGTGACGGGTAGCTCCTTCATCGTGGTGAGAAAGACGAGGGCCGCGCCGGCGACGATCCCCGACCGGGTGAGCGGGAACGTCACCCGGCGGAACGCGCCCATCGAGGACTCCCCGAGGGTGCGGCCCGCCTCGACCAGCCGGGGATCGACGCCGAGGATCGACGTCCGGGTCGATCCCACGGCCTGCGGCAGGAACCGGACGACGTACGCGAACACCAAGAGCGGTAGCGTCTGGTAGAGCCCGGGGAGGTATCCCGACCCGAAGTAGACCAACGCGAGCGCCAACACGATCCCGGGGACGGCGAAGCCGACGTACGTCGCCCGCTCGAAGAGCGTCGCGAGCAACGAGCCGTGGGTGGCCGCGAAGTAGGCGACGGGTAGCGCCGCGAGCGCGGCGACGACCGCGGCCGCCAACGAGACCGAAAGCGAGTTGAGCACCTGGACCGCCTCGAAGGCCATCGACGGGCGGCGACCGGCGTCGGAACGCACGAGCCAGAGGAACAGGATCCACAGCGGGACGAGGAGCGCGGTCGCCGCGACCGACGCGGGGACCAGCGTCGCCGGCCACCGCCACCGGCCGAGGCGCACGAGGTCGCGGGAGGTTCCCGCGTCGTCGCCGTGGACGGCCCGATTCGACCGGACGAGCCACTCCAGCGCGAGCACGACGAGCACGACGCCGAGGAGCTGTAAGGAGAGCAGCGCGGCGTAGTCGCGGCCGAACGCGTTGTACTCGACGTAGATCTGCCGGGTGAACACGGACAGTCGCATGATCGAGGGCGTCCCGAAGTCGGAGACGGCGTACAGCGCCGACAGGAGCGACCCGGCGGCGACCGCCGGGCGGATCACGGGTAGCGTCACCCGACGGAACGCCTCGGCGCGACCGTGGTTCAGGCTCCGTGCCGCCTCGATCAGCGTCGTGTCGAACGAGAGCAGGGCGGCGCGCGTCGAGAGGTAGACGTACGGGTAGGTGTACAGCGTGATCACGAGGATCGAGCCGGGGAGTCCGTATATCTCTGGGATCCGCTCGATCCCGAGCGGCGCGAGGAGGTCGTGGAACTCGCCTTGCGGGCCGAACGCGGAGACGAACGCGAACGCGCCGACGTAGCTGGGAACGACGAGCGGGAGCGCGACGACGACCGACCAGAACCACCGGAACGGGAGGTCGGTCCGGACCGTCAGGTACGCGAGCGGCACGCCGAGGACGATCGAAAGGCCCGTCACGCCCGCCATCAGGAGCAGGCTGTTGAGCAGTACCTCGCCCGTCGCGCGACTGAAGAGCAGTTCGCGCGCGCGAGCGGGCTCCACGGTGACGGCCTCGATCACGAGCCACGCCAGCGGGAAGACGAGCGTCGCGGCGATGGCCGCGGACAACAGTGTCAGCCCCGGCGGGAGCCGGTCGTCGCCGTCGGTCGCGCGGTCGATGATGCGCTGTATCCTGCTCATGGGTCGGAAACGGGACCGGGTTCGATCCGAAGCGAGGAGGCTGTCTCGGTTAGGGATTCCGATCCCGGCGGCGTCGAGCGTCCGACCGACTCCGACGGGTATAAGTTTTTAGGGAAGCCTAAACCGGGGTATGGAGCTGACGAGACGCGACGCCGTGGCGGCACTGGCCGCCGTAGGGGCGACCGGGGGGGTCGCCGTCGGCGTTCGTCGCGCTCGGGATCGGGCAGACGGGGCAGGAAGCGCGGCAGGCGACGCGTCGGCCGGCGGATCGTCCGATCACGACGGGGACGACGGGACGGTCCGGGCGACGATGGCCGCGGTCGCGGAGGTCGTCTACCCGGAGGAGGTCGACGGGATAGACGGGTTCGTCGACCGCTTTCTCGACGGCCGGCTCGACGGGTCCGCCCACGAGAGCGGGCTCCGCGAGGCGGTCGACGAACTCGCCGACGCCTCGCGGGCGTGGTACGACGCGCCGGTCGAGGGGCTCTCCCCGGACGACCGCGAACGGCTGTTACGCGAGGTCGGCGCCGACACCGCCGAGGAGGACCCCGACGGAACGACCGCCGAACGGGTGCGCTACTACGTCGTGAACGACCTGCTTCTCGCGCTGTACGCCTCGCCGACGGGCGGGGAGCTGGTCGGCATCGAGAACCCGCAGGGACACCCCGGCGGCGCGGAGAGCTACACGCGGGGGCCGCCGTGAGCGGCGCGGAGAGCGCGGGGACCGGCGACGACGACGTCGACCGGACCCCGGTCCCGAACGCGGACGTCTGCGTGGTCGGGGCGGGGCCGGCGGGCGCGCTCGTCGCCGACCGGCTGGCCGTCGACCGCGAGGTGGTGGTCCTCGATGCGGGCCCGCGGTTCGACCCAGCCGACCGGCTCGCCAGACAGGAACGGGCGATCCGCCCGGCGTACGACCGCCCCGACGTCTGGGACGTCGGCGGGGAGCGCGACGCCCACGCCAACTCCGGCGAGCGGTTCTACCCGCTGAACCACGCGCGGGTGAAGGGGATCGGCGGGTCGACGCTCCACTGGCAGGGGATGGTGATGCGCCTGCACGAGGACGATTTCAACTCCGGGACTGCGCGGGGCGTCGGCCCCGACTGGCCGATCGACTACGACGACCTCCGGCCGTACTACGCGGAGGCGGAGCGGGAGCTGGGCGTCGCGGGCGCGTCCGACAACCCCTACGCGCCGCCGCGGGAGGAGCCGCACCCGATGCCCGCCTTCGAGCCCTCCTACAGCGACTCGCTCTTCGCCGAGGCCTGCGAGGAGCTCGGGATCGACATGCACTCCGTGCCGAACGCGCGCAACTCGGAGCCGTACGACGACCGTTCGCCCTGCGTCGGCTACGGTACCTGTCAGCCGGTGTGTCCGAGCGGCGCGAAGTACGACGCGACGGTCCACATCGGGCGGGCCGAGTCGGCGGGCGCGACCGTGATCGACCGCGCGCCCGTCCAGTCGCTCGAACACGACGCCGACCGCGTGACCGCCGCGGTCTACGCGACGCCGGACGGGACCGAGCGCCGACAGGAGGCCGACGCGTTCGTCCTCGCCTGCGGCGGGGTGGAGACCCCGCGGCTCCTCCTGCTTTCCGACTCCGAGGCGTACCCGAACGGGCTCGCGAACACCAGCGGCCACGTGGGCGAGTTCTTCATGGACCACCTCTTCGCCGGCGCGGGCGGCACCCTCGACGAGCCGACCCGCCAGAACCACGTCGGCTTCTACACGAGCGGGTGCGACGGGTTCTACGACGACGCCGACGAGGGGCAGGCCCCGTTCAAACTCGAGTTCTTCAACTACGCCGGCCCCTCGCCGGTCGAGATGGCGCTGTCGGGCGACGACTGGGGGGACGACCTGCTCGAGCGCCTTCGGGCGGGATACGGAAACCACGTCGCGATGGGCGCGCTCGTCGAACAGCTCCCGCGCGCCGACAGCTACGTGACGCTCGACCCCGAGCGGACCGACGACCACGGCAACCCGGTCCCCGAGATCCACTGGAGCGTCGGCGACCGCGCGCTCGACACGATAGCGCGGGCGAACGAGGTCCAGGTGGCGGTCCTCGAGGAGCTCGGCGCGGAGGTCGAGTGGGTCGCCGGCCCCGACGCGACCGGCCCCGCCTACCACCACATGGGGACGACGCGGATGAGCGACGATCCCGCGGGGGGCGTGGTCGACCCGAACTGCCGGACTCACGACCTCGACAACTGCTGGATCGCGTCCAGCTCCGTCTTCCCCACCGGCGGGGCGATGAACCCGACCCTCACCATCGCCGCGCTCGCACTGCGCGTCGGCGACGACGTCACTGCGTGGCTCTGAGCCCTGTTTTAGGCGAACCTAAAAGTTCAAGTAGGTACGGCCGTTCTGACGGAACGATGAGCGAGTCAGTACACGCGACGAACGGGTCCGCGGCGGCCGTCGACGACGACGGGGCCGGCGAGACGGCGGACGTCGACGCGGCCGGTGTCGACGCCGACGGGACCACGACCGGGGCGGACCCCACGGAGCCGTACACCTTCGACGACGTGAGCGTCGTGATGGGCACGTACAACGAGGAGGAGGCGATCGGGACGGTGCTCGAGGACGTCGACCGGGTGACCGACGGGGCGGCGGAGGTCGTCTGCGTCGACGGGTCGTCGGACCGGACGCCGGAGATCGCCCGTGAGCACGGCGCGACCGTGATCGAACAGGAGCCGCAGGGGTACGGCGTCGCGGTGCGGGAGGCGATCCTCGCCCCCGACCGGCCGGTCGTCGTCACGACCGACTGCGACGACACCTACCCGATGGAGGCGTTGCCGGAGTTCCTCGCCGAGATAAACGACGGCGCGGACGTGGTGAGCGGCGACCGCCTCTACCACGGCGCGGACGCGATGCCCGCGTTCAACCGCCTCGGCAACCACGCGTTCGCGGCGCTCGCGAGCCTGCTCATGGGCGCGCGCGTCCACGACACCACCACCGGGATGCGCGCGTACCGCCGCGAGGTGGTCGAGGACATCGGCTGGACCGAGAACACCGGCCTCTCGGCCGAACTCCTGATCCGGCCGCTGATGCGCGGCCACGACGTGCGCGAGCGCCCGATCGCCTACGCCGATCGCCTCGGCGAGACGAAACTCGACCCGATCGGCGGCGGCGCGGCCATCGCGAAGTCGATCGTCACCGTCTGTCTCGAGGAGCGGCTCCGGCGGTTCTAGGGGCGCTTCGCCCTCGACGCGGTCGTCCGGCGGCGGTCCGGAGGGACGCAGTGGGCACAGTGGACCGCCGCCGGCGACGTTTTCACACCCGTGAGCGACTGCGCCGAATACTTATAAATCAACACGCGGTCGGCGCGTGCCTGCGAGCGGCCGCCTCCGGTGGCCGCGAGGAGCCCGCGCGAGGGAGCCTGCGGCCGCCGCTGGCGGCCGCAGCGAGGCTGGGGAGGCGTGAGGCGCGGGGCGGTGCTGTGCGGGACGGGACTCGAAGGGGCAGTCGCGAGGCGGGCGTAGGTGACGTAAGGACCGCAGGGAGCGAGCAGCGCGAGCGACCGAGGACCGCAGCGAACGTGCGCCCGCCTCGCGACTGGGGCTTTGGCGGTGTCCACCGCGGTAGCAATGACGTACAGCCGAGCGACTGGAGCTTTGTCGGTGCTCTCGGGGGAGTCACCCGTGTCCCGCCGAGCAGACGCGTCGTCGACGGCCGGGACCGCGAAAACGGCGGTAACCAAGCAGTCAGCCTACGAGTCGCTCCCCGCTGCGTCCGTCTCGAAGGCGACCCACTCCGGGTGCGCGTCGGGGTCGTCGGGGAGGTACGTCCCCTCGGTCCCGCACTCGGCGACGAGCGGACAGACGAAGCGCTCGGGCGGCCAGACGGCCTCGACACGCCCGTCCGTCGCCCGAACCGTCGTCTCCGTCCGGTAGGTGAACGTCGACCCCGCGGGATCGACGAGCGTCACCGTCACGATCACCTCGTCACCCGCCGGATCGACGGGGGCGGTCGCGTCGGGGGCGCCCGCCAGCCGTACGCCCTCGGGCGTCAGCGACCAGTCGGCGGTAAGCGAGCCCTCGGGATCGCGCACCTCGTACTCGGCCTCCCCGTCGCCGCGGACGGTCTCCAGTCGAACGACAGCACGCCGGACCCGGTCGGGGACGCCGACGGTCGTCTCCGCGTCGATCCGGGCGCCCTCGCGGACGTCGAGCGGTTCGAGCTTAGGGGCAACGTGCCGGTTCGGGTCCGGCGTCCACTCCCCCCGATACGCGTACCGACGAAGCTCGCGGTCGGGGTACGCGTCGATCACCGCGAAGTCCTCCTCCGGATCGCGGTCGAGCGCGTACACGACCTCGCCGTCCAGTCCGGGGGCGTTCCGGAGCGGTTGGAACGGGTGGTTGAGCCACTCGCCGTACGGCGTGGGGACGAACACGAGGTCGTCGTCGAACGTGGCCGACTCGATCGGCTCGTAGGCCGTCTCGTACTTGTCGGCCTGGTCTGCGTGCCGATCGAGCGGCGCCTCCGCCGCGCCCGCCGCGGCGAACGCGCCGCCGAGGAGCGCGAGCACCGCGACCGCGACGACGACCGCGCGCGCGGTCCCGGGCGTGGCGCGGGACGCGAGCCGAACGCGGACCCGGGCGAGCATCCGAACGGCGGCGACGACCGCGACGCCGCCGAACACCGACAGCGGCACGAGGAGGTCGAAGTGGTAGAACGGCCCGAAGCCGGCGATCAGCCCATTGGTCGGGTCCGAGAACGTCGCGAGGAGGTTGTTCGTTCCCCAGAAGAACAGGTTCCCGACGACGACGGAGACGACGACCCCGCCGAGGAGGAGCCCGGCGGTGCGCTCGAAGCGACGGTCCGCGGGCGTGTCGCCGTCGCCGTGCCCGCCGCGTCCTTCGCCGTCGCGCCCCTCGTCGCCGCCGAACACGCGCCGTCCCGACAGCCAGCGCCGCGCAGTCAGCCCACTGCCCGCGAGCGCGAGCGCCGTCCCGAGCGGCCCGGCGACGACCCAGCGTGTGGCGAGGTACCACAGCCCGTAGCCGTTCGAGCGGAGCGCCAGCGACGGCGTGTACTCCTCGCTGTGCCCGAGGATCCGGCGCTCGCCGAAGCCGGGGCCGTCCATCGGCGCGAACGCCTCGTAGGGGAAGGTCAGCGGGGAGCCGGTCATCCGGAGGTTGTACGCGAGGGTGACGCCGACGAAGAGCGTGCCGAAGAGCGCCGTGAGCCCGTGACGACGGACCGGACCGGGCAGCGGCGGAATCCCCCCGTCCCGGGTCGCGACGACCTGCCGGACCGCGACGGCGACCCGGACCAGCGCGTGGAGGATGAAGGGCGTAGCGAACAGCACCGCCGTGTACGGGCGGGCGAAGAAGGCGAGCCCGATCGCGACGCCGGCGACGCCGGCGAGCGGGAGCGACCGGGAGCGAACGCCCCGGAGGTATGCGACCGCGAAAAGCAGGTTCAGGAACGTCGTCGGCGCGTACGGGAGGAACACCGAGGAGGTGACGATCGCCAGCGGCGAGGCGACGAAGCAGACGGCGGCTGCGAGGCCGACCCGCCGGTCGAAAACGGTCGACCCGAGCAGGTACACGAGGAGGGCGTTGCCGGCGGCGACCGCCGCGAGCGTCACCCGGGGCTCGCCGAATAACGCCAAAGAAACCGCGTACATCGCGGCGGGGACGGGGTTGTACTTCGGGTAGAGCCGGCCGCCGTCCTCGACGAAGAACCACGGACGGACCGCGTCCGCCAGCGGGCCCGCGTGGATCTCGAGCTGGCCGGAGAGTAGCATCACAGCCTGCGTGAGGTACACCCCCTCGTCGTGGTTGACGGAGTGATACCGGAACAGCGTCGTCGCGATGACGAACGTGAGGACGCCGGTCGCGACGACGACGAGGACGACGGCGAGCGTGAGACGGTCCGCCCGGGCGATCCGGGCCCGGCCGCGGCTCGCGAGGCGACGGACGAACGAACGCGGGCCGGAGGGGCTCGAACGGGACGACACGGGAGCGGGAGCGTGAGGTCTATACCTCGACGCCGGCGTCGCGCATGAGGTCGATCGTCGTCTCGAGGTCCGACAGTTCCGTCAGGTCGAGGTCCGGCACGTCGAGCTCGTCGATCGTCGGGAGGTCGCCGATCGGCTCCACGTCGGGGATGAGCGGGTACTCGAAGGTCGTCCGGGCGAAGTAGTCCTGCGCCTCCGCGGACAGCAGGTGGCGGACGAAGTTCTCCGCGAGCGTCGCGTCGCTCGTCGTGTCGACGACGGCGGCGCCGGCGACGTTGAACACCGCGCCCGCATCGCCCTCGGTGAACGCGGTCTCGATCGTCGCGTCCGGGTTCCCGTCGAGGACGCGCTGGATGTAGTAGTGGTTGGTGAACCCCGCGTCGATGTTGCCGTCGCCGACCTCCTGACAGACGCGGAGCTCGTCGCTGTACGCGTTGATCCCCGACTCCACGATGGCCTCGAGCCAGTCGCGGGTCGCCTCTTCGCCCTCGATGAGCCGCATGGAGGTGACGAACGCCTGACAGGAGCCGTAGGAGGGCGCCCAGCCGAGGTCGCCGTCGAACTCCTCGGGGAAGGCCATGACGTCGCTTGGAACGTCCGACGCGTCGTACTCGCTACCGTCGTACGGGACGCTCCGGGCCCGTCCGGACGTCCCGACCCACTGGTCGGTCCGGAACTCGGACCGGACCAGATCGAGGATCTCCGAGGGGAGCGACCGGGTTCTCCCCTCGCTCGCGAGCGCGCCGAGCGCGCCCGAGTTGACCGAGTAGAACACGTCGGCCGGGGAGCCGTCCCCCTCGTTGGCGATCTGGTTCACGAGGTCGGTGGAGCCGCCGTACCGGACGGTCAGGTCGAGGCCGTCGTACAGGTCGTCGATGTAGGAAACGAGGTCGCCGACGAGGAACTCCCCGCGGCCGGAGTAGACGGTGAGTTCGCCCTCCAGTTCGGGCATCTCGCCCATCGGCGTGCCACCGGGGAGCCCGCGCCCCTCGCGGCCAGAGCCGATCTGGCCCGTCGATCCGGTCGTCGCGTCCTCGACGTCGTCGCCGATCCCGAGGAGACCGAGACACCCCGACGTCCCGAGCACGCCGACCGCGCCCGTCGCAGCGAGGAGTCGCCGTCTGTCGATCCCGTCCGAAAGGTCGTGGTTTCGAGTCATATGTTTTAGGCTAACCTAAACAGTCTTATTCGTGTCGGTTCAGTCGTCGGCGACCGCCGGCGTCCGCCGGATCGCGTCGAGGCAGTCGAGCCAGTCGCGCATGTACTCGCCGCAGTGGTTGAGGAACGCGCCGTTGTTCCACTCGGAGAAGTCGCCCTCCGCGAGCGCGTCGGCGGTCGCGGCGAAGACGGCCGCGTACGAGTCGGCGTCGTCGCCCGCCTCGTCGACGACCTCCCAGACGTGTTCGTTCAGCTCCAGCCCCGCCACCTCGTTCGCGAGGTCGTCGAACGTCGACCGCGGGGCCTTGTTGTGTTCACACAGCGGATCGCCGTTGTAGATCCGCTTGCCCAGCACGTCGCAGGCGCGCTTCAAGAACAGCCCCGACCAGATGTCGTCGAAGCGGCCCACGTCCCACTCGTTGTCGTCCATCGGCAACTGGTAGAACGCCGGGATCACCTCGCGGCGGAACGCGAGGTTCATCGAGCAGACGGTGAGGTAGTTGCCGCGCGCGGCGACGAAGTCCTCGCCGAAGTCGTCGGCGGTCGTCCGGGTCTGGGCCTGTCCCTCCAGGTCGCCGTCCATCAGGATCCGGACCGCGTCGAGGTCGGGGACGTTCGTCCACAGCCCCTGGGAGGCGACGACCTCGCCGGAATCGACCGCGACCGTGTCCGTCTCGACCGTCTCGCCCATCGCCGAGTAGGGGTACCCGCGGGGGTACAGCCCGTGCTCGTCGGCGCGCTCGTAGAGTACGTTCACCCAGTTCTCGTCCGACCGGACGCGCGTCACCTCGCCCTCGAACGCGAGGTTTGCCATGTGGCGGCCGAAGTAGTCCATGTCGTCGTGCGGGAGCGTGTCGTCGTCGATGAAGACCCCGTACTCGAACCTGGGGTTCGCCCACATGTACAGCAGGCCGAAACTCGTCTCGGCGTGGCTCGCAGTGGGGACGACGTGTCCGTACTCCGTGACCCCGTTGTCCGCGTACCACTCCTCGCGCCGCGTCCCGTCGAAGACCTCGCCGGAGACGTCCAGACCGTCGAGCATCGCGCGCATCTCCTCGACCTCACAGAAGTCCTCGGTGACCAATACGAAGTGGAGCTGAGAGACGTCGAACCCGTGCTCGCGGGCGTTCGCGACGTACTCGCGGAGACACTCGTACTCGCGGATCGTGGGAACGATCACGCAGATGTCCCCGTTCGCGGCTGATGGTCTGTGTTCTACCATACTCCACACTTTTTAGGCTGGCCTAAAAAATTGACGATTCGTCGTCCGACGCGGCACCCCCGTCGTCGGCGTTCACCGCGAATCGTCGGTGATACTGCCGCCGTCGGCCTGTACCGAAGGGGTCGGCTCGCCGTCCGCCGCGGTGCTCGCCGTGGGCGCGAGACCGAGCGCGAGCGCCGCCACCCCGCCGCCCGCGAGCGTGACCGCGTTCTTCAGCGCGTGGTCGAGGATCGCCGCCGCGAGCGCCGTCTCGGCGGGCAGCCCCGTCGTACCCACGACGAGACCGGTGAACGCCGCCTCGTAGAGGCCGATCCCGCCCTGCGAGAGCGGGAGCACCTTCGCGAGGTTGCCGACGCTGACCGCGAGCGTCCCGACGACGAGTAGCGTCGGCGTCGGGACGATCCCCCCGATCCCACCCGTGAGCGCGGCGAGCACGAGGACGGCCGTGAGGACGTCGAGCGCCCAAACGACTGCGCTCCAGAGGAACACCGTACCGAGGCGTCGGGGGTCCGCCCCGACGACCCGGACGGACGAGCCGAATCGGACGACCGCGTCGACGGCCCGCGAGAGGCGCGGCCGCGAGACGCGGGCGCGGAGCGCGGGACCGAACCGCCGGTCGCTACGGGCGACCGCGACCGCCGCGACCGAGAGGGTTCCGGCGACGGCGGCGATACCGGCCGCGGCCGCGAGCGCGGTCGACGGCGCGATGGCGCCGACCGACTCGCCCGACCTGGGCGACCGACCGGTCAGGAGCAGGATGCCGAGCGCGACGCCGCCGAGGGTGCCGATCGCCACGAGGTCGAACGCGCGCTCGACCGCGAGCGACGCGACCCCCGTCGGGTACGGCACGTCCCGACGCTCCTTGAGCAGGTACGCGCGGACCGCGTCGCCGGCCCGCGCCGGAATCACGAGGTTCGCGGTCTGGCTCGAGAACACCGTCGCCGTGAGGAATCCGACCCGGCAGCGCCGCCCCATCGCCGCGAGCACGTCGCCGTACCGGCGGCCGCGGATCGGCCACGAGAGGAGGTAGGCGACGAGCGCCGCGACGAGGAGCGTCGGGTTCGCGGTCGCGGCCGCTTCGACGACGGCGGCGAGGTTGAGCGTCCGCGTCAACACCACCCCGCCGATCGCGAGGACGAGGACGGTTCCTGCGATCGTGAGCCACCCCCGAGGGAGACGGTCACGGAGTCGAGCGACGGTGAGACGCGGGTTCATACAATTGTTTAGGCCGACCTAAATTATTTAACGCTGGCGATTCGCGGAGGCGCCCCCGGCCCGGACACACGCTTTTCACCCCGCGACGCCAACCTCGGTCCGATGCGTGCCACCGTCGAGACGCTCGCGGTTGCCCTCCTCGTCGGCGCCGTACAGACCGTTCTCGGCGTCGTCGGCCTCGTCGGGCTGTTCGCGCTGTCGACGCCGCTCTCCGCCGCGCCGTGGACCGTCGTCACCAGCGTGTACGCGCACGGTTCGATCGGCCACCTGCTGGCGAACGCGCTCGCGTTGCTCCTCGTCGGCCCTCTCGTCGAGCGCCGGACGACCCGCTTTCGATTCCACGCGTTCGTGGTCGGAACCGGCGCGCTCGCCGGGATCGCACAGGTGACGCTCGGCGGCCTGTTCGGGCCGCCCACGGCCGTGTTGGGACTCAGCGGTGCCGTCTTCGCGCTCGGCGGCTACCTCCTCGCCGGTAACGTCGCGACCGCGACGCTCTTCGACCGCCTCCGTCTCTCCTCGCGCGCACAACTCGCGCTGTTCGGTGGCCTCGCCGTTCTCCTCACGCTCGCGACCGCCGCGCCCGGCGTCGCGCTTTTCGCCCACGCGACCGGGGCGTTCTGCGGACTTTTCGCCGGGCGAGTACAGCTACTGACGAGGTGATTCCTTCAGCCGTGCCGCGATCGGCGGCGGCGACGCTGTCGGGCGGAAAACGGAAAATCGAGAGCGTGGCGCGAACGCGCCTTAGCGCTTAGTCCTCGAGAACGATCTCGATGCTGACGTCGTTGGGCACCTGGACGCGCATGAGCTGGCGGAGCGCGCGTTCGTCGGCGTCGATGTCGATGAGCCGCTTGTGGACGCGCATCTCCCAGTGCTCCCACGTCGCCGTCCCCTCACCGTCCGGGGACTTCCGTGACGGGATCTCGAGCGTCTTCGTCGGCAGCGGGATCGGGCCCGACAGGGCGACCCCCGTCGAGTCCGCGATCTCGCGGACGTCGTCGCAGATGGCGTCGAGGTCCTCGGGGCTGGTACCGGCGAGGCGGACGCGTGCCTGCTGCATCGATTATCGCTCGTTGACTTCGAGCACTTTCCCGGCCGCGATGGTCTGACCCATGTCGCGGATGGCGAAGCTACCGAGTTCCGGGATCTCGCCGGACGGCTCGATGCTGAGCGGCTTCTGCGGGCGAACGGTGACGACCGCGGCGTCGCCCGACTTGATGAAGTCCGGGTTCTCCTCGGCGACCTCGCCCGAGGAGGGGTCGATCTTCTGATCGATGGACTCGATCGTACAGGCGACCTGCGCCGTGTGCGCGTGGAAGACCGGGGTGTAGCCGGCGGTGATCACGCTGGGGTGCTGCATGACGACGACCTGCGCCGTGAACGTCTCGGCGACGCTCGGCGGGTCGTCGGCGGGACCACACACGTCGCCGCGACGGATGTCGTCCTTGCCGAGACCCCGGACGTTGAACCCGACGTTGTCGCCGGGCTCGGCCTTGGGGACCTCCTCGTGGTGCATCTCGACCGTCTTCACCTCGCCGCCCACGTCGGACGGCTGGAAGGAGACGTTGTCGCCCGTGTTTAAGATTCCGGTCTCGACGCGTCCGACGGGGACGGTCCCGATACCGGAGATGGTGTAGACGTCCTGGATGGGGAGCCGGAGCGGTGCGTCCGTCGGCGGCTCGGACTCGGGCAGCTCGTTGAGCGACTCCAGCAGGGTGGGGCCGTCGTACCAGGGCGTGTTCTCGGACTCCTCGGCGATGTTGTCGCCCTCGAACGCCGAGATCGGCACGAACGTCGTGTCGTCGGTCGCGAAGCGGACCTGGTTGAGGAGCTGTTTGACCTCCTCGACGACGTCGTCGTAGGAGGACTCCTGGTAGTCGACCAGGTCCATCTTGTTGACGCCGATGATGAGCTCGTTGATGCCCAGCGTGCGGGCCAGGAAGACGTGCTCTCGGGTCTGGGGTGCGACGCCGTCGTCGGCCGCGACGACGAGCACCGCGTTGTCGGCCTGCGAGGCGCCCGTGATCATGTTCTTCACGAAGTCACGGTGGCCCGGGCAGTCGACGATGGTGAAGTAGTACTTGTCCGTGTCGAACTCCTGGTGGGCGATGTCGATCGTGACGCCACGCTCGCGCTCCTCGGCGAGGTTGTCCATCACGTAGGCGAACTCGAAGCCGCCTTTGCCCTTCTCTTCTGCTTCCTCTCGGTGCTGCTCGATTACGTGCTCGGGGACGCTCCCCGTCTCGAAGAGGAGTCGACCCACGAGCGTACTCTTGCCGTGGTCGACGTGGCCGATAATGGCCAGATTCTGGTGCGGTTTGTCACTCATGGGGTAATCACGCGCTAAGGCGCTCTGTGAGTACGTTTTCGGTCGATTCCACTAAAACGGTTTCGATACGACTCACAGGCGAGAGCGCCGCCGTCCGGTGATTCCCGTCATCGAGGGTCACGGGATCACGACACACGGACGGGTGGATCGGCGGGTCAGCGTGGAACGGTTCGCGCGAAAACGCGCGTCTCGCGACGCGCCCCGGAGTTCACTCGAGCCGGCCGACGTCGCCGAGGACCGCGCTCGCGGTCTCCGGACCGCCGGCGCCGTGGCCGGAGATGTTGAGCCGACCCGCGTGCGTGGTCTCGAGTTGAACGATGTTCTGGGTGCCCGAGACCGCGAGCGTCCCGTTCTCGGGGACGAGCCGCGGGGCAACCTGTACCGTCTCGCCCGTCGCCTCGCCGATCAGCCGGACGGTCCGGCCGTCCTCGGCGGCGAGCCGGAGCACGGAGCCGGGAACGTCGCGGATCCCCTCCACCGACGCGTCCGCGAGGGAGAACTCGCGGGCGTCGGCCGGGTCGTCCACAGCGCCGAACGAGAGCACGTTCGCGAGGATGACGCACTTGAGCGCGGCGTCGGTCCCGTCGACGTCGAAGGAGGGGTCCGCCTCCGCGACGCCGAGGTCCTGTGCCTCCGAGAGCACGTGGTCGTAATCGAGCCCCTCCGCGGCCATGCGCGTGAGGATGAAGTTCGCGGTCCCGTTGAGCACGCCACGCACCGCGGTGACGTGGCTCGGCTCGATGTCCTCGACCGTCGAGACCGCCGGGATCGCGCCGCCGACCGTCGCCTCGAAGCGCACGTCGCCGGCGCTGTCGGCCGCGAGCGCCCGGAGGTCGCCGTACCGCTCCGCGACCGGGCCCTTGTTCGCCAACACGACGTGACGGTCCCGCTCCAGGGCGGTCCGGACGTGCGAGAAGCCGGGTTCGGCGTCGCCGAGCGTCGTCGGCGTCGCCTCGACGAGGACGTCGTAGTCGGCTGTGAGCGCGTCCGCCGGGTCGTCGTCGCCGACGATCCCGCGTTCGGCCTTGCGGGCGACCACCGCGTCCGCGTCGACGCCGACCGCCCCGCCCGAACCGTCGGTCCCGTCCGCGACGACCGCGCTCGAGGAGTCCGCGACGGCGACGACCTCGTGGCCGTGTTCGCCGGCCAGCTTGACGACGGAGCGGCCGACCGCGCCCGCGCCGATCACGGCGAGCCTCACGGCTCCACCCCCGCGAGCGGCGCGACGACGCGGAGGTCCTTCTCCTCCGCGATCTCGCGGACCGCCGCGACCGCCTCGCCCGTCTCGCCCGACCGTGCCTCCAGCCGGAGGCGGGCGCTCGAGACCTCCTCGGTCCCCTGTGGGGCCGCGAGCGACACGTCCGCGACCGACGTGGACGCGGACGCCTCGATCCGCGAGAGCGTATCGGAGAGGTCGGTGTCGATGAGGTGCCCGAACAGGACGAGCGTGATCTCCTCGGCGTACCGCTCCGTGCCCGCCTGCATCACCGTGATCCCCTCCGCGCGGAGCGCCTCGACTATCCCCTCGAAGCGCTCGGTCGTCGCCTCGAAGTCGACCTCGACCGGGATCCGCCCGCGCGGGGTCTTGTTCCCGCGCTCGTGGTAGATGGACAGCAGGTTCCCGCCGTTGTTCGCGATGGGCTGGAGCGCTGCCAGTAGCTGTCCCGGCTCGTCGACGAGTTCGAGGCGAACCGTGTGCGTCGAGGGCGTCGGGTCGTGGCCGCCGTCGGCTGCCGGGTCGGTGGGTCCCTCGTCCGTCGCGTCCCCGGTGACCGCCTCCTCGGGCGCGCCGTCCCGGCTGTCGCTCACGCGATCACCCCCACGGAGGTCGGGGCGTCCGGCCGGCACGTCCCTGTCGGCGCGGAGCGGCCGCTTTCTGGCTCCGTGCCGATGCGCCGAGCGGGAGTCGTGCCCGTCTGCATACTCGAAAGGAGTCGGGGGGATCGGTATAAGCCTTCGGCGATGGCAGTCGTTGCCTCCGAGACGGACGCGAACACGTCACACGGGACCACGAGGCGCGCGACTACGAGATACGGGACCACGAGGCGCGCGACTACGAGATACGGGACCACGCGACGAAATGGGGAGGAAACCGGGAGGGAAGAACGAGGACGAAACGCGGGGACTGCCGGTCACGAACCGCGAGCAGTCGACCTAGATGTAGTCGATCGAGGGCGGGAGTTCGAGCTTCATGCCCTTGCGCTCGCGGATCTCCATGATCTTCTCGCGCTGGAGGTTGTCCACGAGCACGCGGAAGCCCGCGTTCTCCGTATTCCAGGAGGCGCGGCCCTCGGTGGCCGACCGGATGTCGGAGGAGAAGCCGATCATCTCCTCGACGGGCGCGATGCCCTCGACGACCATGAGGTCACCCTCCTGGTACATGTCGTCGACGCGGCCGCGGCGGCCCTGGATCTCGCCGGAGGCGGCACCCATGTGCTCGCTCGGCACGTCGATCCGGACGTCCTGGATCGGCTCCAGCAGGCGCACCTCGCCGTCGATCAGCGCGCGGTGGACCGCGTCGCGGACGGCGGGGATGACCTGTGCGGGACCCCGGTGGATGGTGTCCTCGTGGAGCTTCGCGTCGTGGAGCCGGAACAGCGACCCCTGGACCGGCTCGGCGGCCAGCGGGCCGTCGTCGAGCGCCTCCTGGATCCCCTCCAAGACGAGCTCCATCGTCTCGTTGAGGTGCTGGATACCCTTCGTGTCGTCGATGAGGATGTTCGTCCGGTGGATGTCCTCGACGTTCTGGGAGGTGTCCTTGTCCATGCCGGCCTCCTGCAGCGCCTCGCGGCGCTCCAGTTCGGGCATGTCCATCGAGACCTCGCCGAGCTGGATGGCGTCGACGATCTCCTGGGCCATCGGCTCGACCGTGAGGTAGAACTTGTTGTGGCGGTTCGGCGAGACGCCCTCGACCTCGCGGGACGCCTCCTGGGGCTGTTCGCGGTAGACGACGATGGGCTCGCCGGTGATGACCGGGATGCCCTGGTTGTCGCGGATCCGCTGGGTGATCACTTCGAGGTGGAGCTCGCCCTGTCCGCTGATGAGGTGCTCGCCGGTGTCCTCGTTGATCTCGATCTGGATCGTCGGGTCCTCCTTGGCGACCTGCTGGAGCGTCTCGATGAGCTTCGGCAGGTCGTCCATGTTCTGGGCCTCGACGGACTTCGTGATGACCGGCTCGGAGATGTGTTCGATCGACTCGAACGGCGTCATCTCCACGGAGGAGACGGTGGAGCCGGCGATGGCGTCGCGCAGACCGGTGACAGACGCGATGTTCCCGGCCGGGACGTGTTCCACCTCCTCGCGTTCGGAGCCCATGAACAGCCCGACGCTCTGGATGCGGTTCTTGCCCGCGGTGCCGGAGACGTACAGCTCCTGGCCCTTCTCGAGCGTGCCGGAGAAGACGCGGCCCGTCGCGATCTCGCCCGCGTGCGGGTCCATCGAGATGTCGGTGACCATGAAGACGACCTCGCCGTCCTCGTCGACCATCCGCATCGTGTCGGCCAGCTCGCTCTCCGCGTCACCACGCCAGATGCGCGGGACACGGCGGGGCTGGGCGTCGACCGGGTTCGGGAAGTGCTCACAGACCATGTCGAGCACGACGTTCGACAGCGGGGTCCGCTCGTGGAGCTCGTCCCGTTTGTCCGCCTGTTCGAGCTCCATTATGTCGCCGAAGTCCATGCCGGTCCGCTGCATCGACGGCATCGAGACGCCCCACTTGTACAGCGCGGAGCCGAACCCGACCGTGCCCTCCTCGACGGAGACGGTCCAGTCGGTCGGGATGTCGTCCATGTTCTCGGCCATCCCGCGGATGAGTTCGTTGACGTCGGCGATGACGGCGAGGAGCCGCTCTTGCATCTCCTGGGGGCCCTCCTGGAGCTCCGAGATGAGGCGGTCGACCTTGTTGATGAAGAGCGTCGGCTTCACGCCCTCGCGCAGCGCCTGTCGGAGCACCGTCTCCGTCTGGGGCATCGCGCCCTCGACGGCGTCGACGACCACGAGCGCGCCGTCGACCGCGCGCATCGCGCGGGTGACGTCGCCCCCGAAGTCGACGTGGCCCGGCGTGTCGATGAGGTTGATGAGGTGGTTGGTGTCCTCGTACTCGTGGGTCATCGAGACGTTCGCCGCGTCGATGGTGATCCCGCGCTCCTGTTCGTCCTCCTTCGTGTCCATCGCCAGCTGCTCGCCCGCGGTGTCCTGGGAGATCATGCCCGCACCCGCGAGCAGGTTGTCGGACAGCGTCGTCTTCCCGTGGTCGACGTGGGCGGCGATGGCGATGTTCCGGATGTTCTCCGGCTCGTCCATCAGCCGCTCGCACTCTTGAACGATCTTCTTGCGTCGGCCCATTATACCGCGTGTTACCGACAGCAGGGTCAAAAGGGTAGTGTTTCGCTGCGGCCGTTTCGGCGCGAACACACCCGATCGCCGCCGATTTCGTGCTCATCGCTCGCACGATCTCGGTCCCCGTCCGCCGCGCCGCCAGCGTCGCCCACGCCGGGCGGATTTAAGTGAACGCTCGGGAACGGGGACACATGAACGAGACGTTCTCGCGGATCGTCGAAAGCGGCGTCGTCGCGGTCCTGCGCGGAGTCCCGGCCGACCAGCTCATCGGGATCGCCGAGGCGCTCGAGGCGGGCGGCGTCACCGCCGTCGAGGTCACCGCCGACACGCCGAACGTCGGCGACCTCGTCGGGGAGCTCGCCGGGTCGTTCGCGGACGACGAGGTCGTCGTGGGGGCGGGCACCGTCCTCGACGCCGAGACCGCGCGGACCGTCCTGATGGCCGGCGCGGAGTTCGTCGTCTCGCCGAGCCTCCACGAGGACGTCATCGAGACGTGCAACCGGTACGGCGCCGTGAGCGCGCCGGGCGTGATGACGCCGACGGAGGCGGTCCGCGGCTACGAGGCCGGCGCGGACTTCGTGAAGGTGTTCCCCGCGAAGACGCTCGGCCCGGCCCACGTCGGGGCGATGAAGGGCCCGCTCGGCCAGATCCCGATGATGCCGACGGGCGGCGTCGGCCCCGACAACGCCGCCGACTTCGTCGACGCCGGCGCGTTCGCCGTCGGCGCGGGCGGCGCGCTCGTCGACTACGACGCGGCCGAGCGCGGCGACTACGAGGCCATCACCGAGACCGCCCGCGAGTTCACGCGGATCGTCGAGGAGGCGCGCGCGGAGGAGTGACAGAGGGAGGCGCGCGCGGAGGAGTGACAGAGGGAGGCGCGCGCGGAGGAGTGACAGAGGGAGGCGCGCGGGAGGAACGACCTACGGCGACCGGAACGTTTTCGGAGCCGTGCCTGGACACGTCGATCCGTCATGATCGTGCTCCACGCGGTCTTCCCGATCGAGGCGGACCGGCTCGACGAGGCGCTCGACCATGCGAAGACCCTCGTCGAGGAGTCGAACCGGGAGGAGGGAACGATAGCGTACCGGGCAGCGACCGACGTCGAGGACGGGACGACGCTCCGCTTCTTCGAGCAGTACGAGGACGCGGCCGCGTTCGAAGCCCACACGGAGACCGACCACTTCCGGGCGTTCGAGACGGCGTTGCCGGACCTGCTCGCCGGCGAACCGGAGGTGCTCCGGTTCGACGTGGAGTCCGCGGAGGAACTCGACCTCTGAGGAGTCGCTGTGGCTACACCACCCGTTCGCCGTCGTCGTCGTAGACTTCGATGGCGTCGACGGGGCAGACTCGCGCCGCGAACTTCGCGTCCAGCTCCTCGCCGTCGGGGACGTCGACGACGAACACGTCCTCGTCCCGCTCCTCACTGCCGACGAGGTCCGCCTTCCCGTCGTTCAGGTCCTTCTCGAAGCCGTCCCACTCGGCGACACACTGGTACATCCCGATACAGGTGTCCCGGTCGAATTCGACGCGCATACGACGGATAGGCGAAGCGGGTACAAAGCGGTGGCGGGGTCGAACCGGGGCGGTGGCGGTGTCGAACCGGGACGGTGGCCGTGGTCGACCAGCCGGTTTAAGCACGGGGCAGACGAGGATCCGGCGATGACCGTAGTCTGGCTCGTCGACCGACAGTTCGACTCGAAGGGGCTCGTCCGGCTGACGTACGCGACCGAGGACGGCGAGCGCGTCCACACGAAGGAGCTGGCCGAACAGCGGCTGGTCACCGGCGACGGGGTGACCGCCGGCCGCGACGTCGACGAGGACGCGCTCGGCGAGGCGTCGGCCGAGGACGTCGAGCGGTTCGCTGTCGAGGCGTCGCGGATGGCCGTCGAACACGACCTCGACGACACGGTGTGAGGGGGCGACGGTACGGAAACGGGGCTCTCCGGCTCGGCTCGGACCGGATCCCGTGAAAGCGATCTCTCGAACCGAACACCGCGGGAGTCACCCTCCCGAACCGAACACCGCGGGAGTCACGGGCGCGGTGACTCCGCGTCCGCCCCGCCCCGCGCCTCACCCCTCCCCAGCCTCGCAGCGGCCGCGCCGCCGGACCGCGTGGCGGCGCGGCCGCTGCTCCCTCGCGCGTTCCGCTCGCACTCGCCTGAGTGCTCGCGGGCGCGCGCCGGGACGAATGTAGGGAGGTTGTCGTCGGCCGGGGGGTTGTCGTCGGCCGGGGGGTTGTCGTCGGCCACGAGGGGTTGTCGTCGGCCGTCCCCTTCCGACGGTTTAAATCGGGTCGGCGACCAAGGGACGCCAATGCAACCGACCGCCCTCTCCGGGCTCCCCGCGGGCGTCGGCGAGGCCCTCGAAGCCGAGGGCGTCGCCGACCTGTATCCGCCCCAGGAGGCCGCCGTCGAGGCGGGCGTCCTCGACGGCGAGAGCCTCGTCGCGGCCGTCCCCACCGCCTCGGGCAAGACGCTGATCGCCGAACTCGCCATGCTGTCGGCGATCGAACGCGGCGGGAAGGCGCTGTACATCGTCCCGCTTCGCGCGCTCGCCAGCGAGAAGAAGGCGGAGTTCGAACGCTGGGAGGACCACGGGATCACGGTCGGCGTCTCGACGGGCAACTACGACTCCGACGGCGACTGGCTCGCGAGCCGCGACGTCATCGTCGCCACGAGCGAGAAGGTCGACTCGCTGATCCGCAACGGCGCGCCGTGGATAGACGACCTCACCTGCGTCGTGAGCGACGAGGTCCACCTCGTCGACGACGCGAACCGCGGCCCGACCCTGGAGGTCACCCTCGCGAAGTTGCGAAAGGTGAACCCCGGCCTCCAGACCGTGGCGCTGTCGGCGACCGTCGGCAACGCCGACGTCATCGCCGACTGGCTCGACGCCGAACTCGTCGAGTCGGACTGGCGGCCGATCGACCTCCGGGTCGGCGTCCACTTCGGCAACGCGGTCGACTTCGACGACGGGAGCAAGCGTGAGGTGCCCGTCGACCGCGGCGAAGAGCAGACCGCCCGCCTCGTCGCCGACGCGCTCGACACGGAGGAGGACGGCCAGGGCGGCTCCTCGCTCGTGTTCGTCAACTCCCGCCGGAACGCCGAGTCGTCGGCGAGGAAGCTCGCGGACGTGACCGGCCCCCGGCTCACGACTGCGGAGCGCGATCGGCTCCGGGAGTTGGCGGAGGAGGTCCGCGGCGTCTCCGACACCGACACCTCCGAGGACCTCGCGGACGCGGTCGAGCGGGGGTCCGCCTTCCACCACGCCGGGCTCGCGGCCGAACACCGGAGCCTGATCGAGGACGCGTTCCGCGACCGGCTGATCAAGTGCGTCTCCGCGACGCCGACGCTCGCGGCCGGGGTCAACACCCCCGCCCGCCGGGTGATCGTCCGCGACTGGCGGCGCTACGACGGCGAGTTCGGCGGGATGAAACCGCTCGACGTCCTCGAGGTCCACCAGATGTGCGGCCGCGCCGGCCGCCCCGGGCTCGACCCGTACGGCGAGGCGGTGCTGCTCGCGTCCGACGCCGACACCAAAGAGGAGCTGTTCGACCGGTACGTCTGGGCCGACGCCGAGCCCGTCCGCTCGAAGCTCGCCGCCGAGCCCGCGCTCCGGACGCACGTGCTCGCGACGGTCGCCTCCGGCTTCGCCTCGACCCGCGGCGGCCTCCTCGAGTTCCTCGACAACACGCTGTACGCCACCCAGACCGACGACGCGGGTCGGCTCGCCGCGGTCACGGACCGCGTCCTCGAGTACCTCTCGGTCAACGGGTTCCTCGATCGCGACCGCGAGGGCGGAACCGAGTCGCTCTCGGCGACGGGGATCGGCCACACGGTCTCGCGGCTCTACCTCGACCCGATGAGCGCGGCGGAGATGATCGACGGCCTCCGGGACGCGTGTGCGACCGAGGAGGACGGCGCCGGGACGACCGCCGGAGCCTACGAGCGCACGGTCCCCGACGACGAGGACGACGGGAGCGACGAGCCCGGGTTCGGGACGTACAGTCGCGTTGACGGGGACGCCGCCACCGACGACGTCGCCCCGGAGATCACCCCGCTCGGCCTCTATCACCTGGTGAGCCGGACGCCCGACATGTACGAGCTATACCTGAAGTCCGGCGACCGCGAGCGGTACACCGAGGTCTGTTACGAACGCGAGGCGGAGTTCCTCGGTACCGTCCCCTCGGAGTACGAGGACGTCCGCTTCGAGGACTGGCTCGCGGCGCTCAAGACCGCCCGCCTGCTCGAGGACTGGGCCGACGAGGTCGACGAGGACCGGATCGCGGAGCGCTACGGCGTCGGCCCGGGCGACATCCGCGGGAAGGTCGAGACCGCCGAGTGGCTGTTGCGCGCGGCCGAGACGCTCACAGCCGACGTCGACGGGGTCGACGGCGACGCGGTCCTCGCGGTCCGACGGGCCAGGAAGCGCGTCGAGTACGGCGTCCGCGAGCAGTTGCTCGACCTCGCCGGCGTGCGGAACGTCGGGCGGAAGCGCGCGCGGCGGCTGTACGAGGCGGGCGTCGAGACGCGTGCCGACCTCCGGGAGGCCGACAAGGCGGTCGTGCTCGGCGCGCTCCGCGGCCGCGAGCGGACCGCGGAGCGGATCCTCGAATACGCCGGCCGCGAGGACCCCTCGATGGACGGGATAGACGCGGACCGGTCCGCCTCCGCGGCGGCGACCGCCGGGAGCGCCGACGGCGACGACGAGGGACAGGCCAACCTCGGTGATTTCCGGTGAGCGGGCCGACTCCCGAGACGCGTCTCGTCGAGGGGCGCCTCGTCGTCGACGACCTCGACGCGTTCCTGGCGTCCCTCGAGTCGATCCGCGAGGAGACCGGCGCGGTGGTTCAGGCGTTCGACGCCGACCGCGTCGTCGACGGGGCGCACCTCCGACGCGCGACGCGGCTCGCCGCCCGCTCCATCGCCCGGGGCGAGGCGGTCGCGCGCGACCCTGCGGTCGAGATCCTGGTGTACGCCGCGGGTCGCCGCCAGATCGATCGCGCGCTCGACCTCGGCGTCTCGTCGGGCGAACGGCGCGCCGTCCTCGTCGTCGCCGATTTCGGGGGCGTGCCCGGTTCGGAGTGTCCCGTCGCGGACCTCGAGGCTGCCGTCGAGTCGGTCGAGGGCCTGCTCGTGTCGGGACCGGAGCCGACGCTCGGCGAGTTCGACGCCGGGGCGGTCCGCGACTACTACGGGGTCACCGACCGCGAACTCGACGCGACCGACGGCGACCTCGCCGACATCGTTCACGAACGCGTCGCGTTGCTGGACGTCGAGAAGTGAGCGTCCGGATATCGCCGCTCCGCCGCCCACCGCTCCGCCGCCCACCGCTCCGCCGTCCGACACCCCACGTCCGACGGCCTCCCCGTCCGAGTATCCGTTCGTCGCGCCACGGGGAACCCCCTTTCTTCAGCTGGAAACCGCTACACGTGAGTCTGATTTCGTTCCAGTAGACGCACGAGAAACGGTAGTGTCGGTTACGGCGGAACGGGGGCGTCGCGGAGGGTGAGGTCCCGGAAAACGGATAGTCCATCCTGGATTCGAACCAGGGTCGAAGCCCCCAGAAGGCTTCAGGATTGGCCACTACCCCAATGGACTGTGCGCATCCTCGATACTCCACGCGTGTTTGTAAGCGTTGCGCGTCGCGTTCTCCCTGCTACATGCTCGCATACGACGCGGTTGGGCCCTCGTTCGCGTCTCCCAGGCAACTCCGCCTCGGAGGGACGGCCCTGTCCTCGGACGTGGATCGATCGACGTTCTTTACCCGACTGATACCCACGCCCGTGTATGTACATCGGACGGTTCGTGGTCGTCGGTCCCGGTATCGGCGCGTATCGCGTCTCCTCCCGGTCGTTCCCGGATCGGCGAGTGGTCGATCGGGGCGGTACGCTGACCGTCGGGCCCACGCCCGACGCGCCCGAGACGGACAACCCGTACGTCTCCTACAACTGCGCACGTCGCGTGGAGACGCCGACGGGCGAACCCCTCGCGGTCCTCGGCAACGGCTCGCACGTCGACCCGATCGCCGAGAAGCTCGAGCTTGGCTACCCCGCCCGCGACGCGCTCGCGACGCCGCTCCTCGCGCTGGACTTCGAGAAGGACGACTACGACACCCCGCGGATCGCCGGCGTGGTCGGCGCGGCGGTCGCGACGATCGGTGTCGTCCGCCGTGACGCCCTCCTCGTGGAGGCCGTCCACGAGCCGACCCTCGTGGCGACCTACGAGCGTGACACGCCCGGGCCGTACACCCTCGAGGCAGTCGACGCCGGCGCCGCCGCGAGCGAGGTCCTCGCAGCCGACTTCGAGCACCCTGTGTGTGCCGCAGGCGCGACCGTCGACGGCGAGGGCGTCTCGCTCGCGTTCGACAACGGCGAGTGAGCCCTCGGCCGGACGGGCGGATCGCGATCGGCGACGGGCACGGCTGAGTCGGCGACGGACGGGGACGCGTGACCGGGGCGGCTGTGCCCCCTACGCCTCGTCCGGATCGAACGCGTCTATCGCCTCGTGGACGCCCGCGACCCACTCGTCGAGCGCGTCGTGGAGGAGCCGTTTCGCCTCGGGGACG
The DNA here is from genome assembly GCF_003287355.1 of Halorubrum sp. 48-1-W. Classification (GTDB taxonomy): domain Archaea; phylum Halobacteriota; class Halobacteria; order Halobacteriales; family Haloferacaceae; genus Halorubrum. The sequence goes on along the minus strand of NZ_QMIM01000018.1, from coordinate 67,064 downwards.
GGGATCGCGCTGTACTGGTAGACGTACCCGCCCGAGTCGAGTAGCCGGCGGCGGCGCTCGACGAGCCCCTTCTCCCGCAGGGTCGACAGCGACCGGTTCACGTTCGATCGGTCGCGGTCGAGCACGTCGGCCAGCTCGGCGACGGTGCTGCCCCGGTACTCGATGAGCGTCAGGTACGTCCGGCTCTCGTGGTCTCGGATGCCGAAGACACACGAGAGCACGTGTTCGAACGACGGGGAGACGTCTCCGACAAGGTCCTCGATCTCTGCTTCGGCCATAGGGGGGAGTCGTCCGCGACGGGATTAAAGCTCAGTTTTCTGCGGCGTAGCCCATACGGTCGAGGCAGGCGCGCATTTCGGCCTCGTCGCTGTGTCTGTGGAGGCTGGTTGGGGTGTCACAGTGGTACGTCTCGCCGTCGTACCGGAGCACGACCTCGTGTGCGCTCCCCCCCATCTGGACGTCGAGGAAGACGCGCCGCCCTTCCCGTAGGGCGTCGATGATGTCGTCGGCCGAGCGTTCGCCGGGCTCGAGTCGGAGTGGGGACGCCATGCGGGTCGATTCGAGCGGTCGGAACAAAAGTCCCCGTGTCAGGTCATCGTCGATTCGGGGCCGCCCTCCTCCTCGGGCGGTTCGACCCCTTCCGCGGCCGCGACGTCCTCGGTGCGTTTTTCCGTCTCGACGTGCCAGCGGTCGATCTCCGACTCGTACTCGGCGAGGATGTCTCTCACCTCCGATTTCAACTCGTCGTCGTTGACGTTCACCTCGAACTCGAAGGTCTCGCCGTCGTCGCCCCGGGCGACCTCGGTGACGTTGGCGCTGATGAGTTCGTTGTCGAAGTAGTACGGCGCCATCTGGGTCATCACCTTCCGATACACCGTGTCCTCGACCTTTCGGATCGCCTTCCTGCTCGCCGAGTCGGCGGCGCGGGCGACGTGGTTTATCGACTCGCCCCAGCGCTCCACCGCGCCCTCCGTGTCGTCCTCCTCGACCTTCTCGTAGGACTCGGTGAGCTTCTCGCCGGCCGTCTGGAGGTCGTCCCCCGGCGTCTTGCCCGCCTTCTCGCCGTTACCCTCGCTCACCGACGCCTGCTTCGCGGTCTTCTCGGAGACGTCCTCGTCGATCCGTTCGTGGCTCTTCGGCCGCCAGTCGTCGAACTCGTGGAACGCGTCGCCGTCCACGCCGGCCTCCCGGAGCGCGAGCGTGATCCGCTCGCCGTGTTCGACGACGTCGCCCCAGTCCCCGCGTTCCTTGAACCCGGAGATGCTCTCTTCCATTGGTGTACGGGGGAACGTGTCGGACGAGTATAAGTCTCCCCGTCTAACCGTGCCTGAGGCCTACCTCCCGTACGCGATCCGACGCGCGGCGTCGTCGATCCTCGCCTTGAGGTCGCCGAGGAACCCCGCCGGCGACACCCGCCGGATCGCGGACTCGTCGACCTCGATCCGCTCGCCGGCGAACGGGTCCCGGTCGGCGTCCCCCTCGCCGTCGCTCACCGCGTCGACGACGGTCGACATCGAACACCGTCCGCACGCCTCGGTCCGTTTTTCTCCCTCGCTCATGGTGGTATCTGTCACGATCGTGGGTGTGAGTCCACTAAACGGTGTCGACGGTGCGCGTCGAACACACGACCGCTCGGAGCACTCTTCGGTCGCGTTCCCGCCCGCGTCTTCCCGCTTTCCTCGCGTCGGTTCCCCGACGCGCTTTTATATTGCGTGTGGAATCATCACGCATGGGATACCGCGTCGTCGATACGGACTCCGTCGAGCCGGAGCCGGACCGCCCCAGCGAGTGCCGGAAGCTGACGGGGCCGGCGGGGCTCGAGGAGATGGCGCTGAACCGCTTCCGCGCCGAGCCGGGCGAACAGGTCCCGCTCGCGTACCATCGCCACGAGACACAGGAGGAGGCGTTCTACGTCCTGTCGGGGACGCTCGCGGTCGAGACCCCCGAACGGACCTACGAGATCGACGCCGGCGGACTCTTCGCGGTCGACCCCGGGAGCCCCCAGCGGGCACACAACCCCGCGGACGCCGACTCCGCGGTCGAACTCCTCGCGATCGGCGCGCCGCCGGTCGACGGCGACGCGGTCGCGTACGATCCCGACGCGGCCGACGGCGACTCGACCGGCCCCAGTGCCGACCATGAGTGAGAACGCGGAGCCGGGAACCGGTTCGCGACACGACCCCGAGGAGCTCCCGGCGGAGATCCGCGAGGGCGTCCCCGACTACGACGACGAGTACCTCGACCGGGTCTCCGACCGGCTGATGTACAGCTACGACCTGGACGCCGACTACGCCGTCCACGGCGAGCGGTTCGAGCTGTACGCGGAGATGCGGATGCGCAACCAGAAGCAGTTCCTCCACCCCGCGTTGAGCTACGCGGACCACGACGTGATGGAGTACGTGTTCGCCCGGCGCGTCCCGACCCCGACCGTGGCCGAGTTGGAGCGGCTCGTCGACCTCGGTCACCGGATCGCCGACGAGCGCGTGGAGGGCGACGAACAGCACTACGGTACCGATGTCACGTTCGTGCTCGTGGGCGACCGGATACCGGGGGACGTCGCCGACTTCGTCGACGGCTTCCGCGACCGGACCCTGTTGAAGCTCGGCTACTACGGCCACTACGAGGTGAACCTGATCGTCGTCGCCCCCGAGCGGGAGGCGATCGTCGACAGCGAGGCGGCCGGCACTACCGGTGCCTTCCGGCTCTGGGAACCGGTCGAGAAGCCGAAGGAAGGGTTCCTCTCGCGGTTCGCGAAGCGGTTCTGGCGCTGATCGGCGGTCGCTGACAGCTGTACGCCGGACGCAGGAGGGAGGGATCCGCGGGCGAGGACCGAGCCGATCGAGACCGCCGTCAGTCGTCGCCCGGCTCGGCGGCGGGTTGGCTCCCGCCCCGCACCGACTTCAGGTTCCCGTAACCTATCCGGACGAGCGACAGCGCGAGCCAGATCAACACGAGCGCGAGGATCATCTGCGCGCTCGCGGAGATCTGTGCGCTGAGCGTGTCGGCACCGCCCTGAAGCAGGTTGGTGTAGAGGTTCTGGTAGAGCGCCAACCAGAGCAGCCCGAGCACCGTGATCGTCACCATGACCGCCATCGGCACGCCGGTGGTGACGAGCTGTTTGGAGTCGTCCCAGTTCGCGATCCAGATGGTCGCCGTCAGCAGCGCCAGCGCGGCGAGAAGCTGGTTCGCCCCGCCGAAGAGCGGCCAGAGAGTTGCCCACTCGCCGGAGATCACGAGCGCGTACGCGAGCCCGATCTGGATCACGGGGTTCGTGTAGCGCCCGCGGGCGATCGAGCCGATGTCACCGGAGATGCCGCTGACGGTCATCCCGCCGTTCATGCCGACGATCTCCTCCATCATGTAGCGGCCCAGTCGGACGGCCGTGTCGGTCGAGGTGAGCAGGAAGCTCACCAGGACCAGCGCCATGAACACCGCCCCGATCGTTTCGGGGATCCCGAGGCTCGTGAGGATGATCCCGCCGCCCGACGCGAAGTTGGGGAGCGCGCCGCCGATCCCGCCGGCGGCCGCGTCGGCCACGAAGCCGGCGACCGCCAGCGTCGACAGCGCGAGCGCCGCCAACAGCCCCTCGCCGAGCATCCCGCCGTAGCCGATGAGGCGGGCGTCGCTCTCCTTGTTGAGCTGTTTCGAGGTCGTCCCCGAGGAGACGAGCGAGTGGAACCCGCTTATCGTCCCGCAGGCGATGGTGATGAAAAGGAGCGGGAAGAGCGGGTACAGCCCCGCGGCGTCGACGCCCCAGAAGCCCTCGAACGCGCCGATCGACGAGTCGACGACGAGCGGCTGGCTCGAGGTCGCGAACACCGTGCCGACGATGATCGCGAGGATCCCGCCGCCCACGCCGGTGTACAACAGGAACGACGAGAGGTAGTCACGCGGCTGGAGCAACACCCATACCGGGAGCGCGCTCGCGATCCCCCCGTACACCATGATCACCGGGACCCACGCGGCGGTGTTGCCGCCGAGCGCCCCCGCACCCGGGACCCACGAACCGGTGCTGCTGAACAGCACGAACGTCCCCGCCGGGTAGTCCCCGGCGAACAGCGCGAACGGGTACTGGATGCCGAGCCAGACGCCGGCGAAGACGCCGGCGACGAACAGGATCGTCCCCGGGATGAACGGGCCGTTGAGCTGGTAGAGGTACACGCCGAAGCCGAGCGCGAGCGCGACGTACACGAAGCTCGCGGTCGTCACCTGCGGGAACGCGTTGAACACGATCCCCACGACGAGCGCGAACACCGCGACGACGAGGATGATCGTGAGGAACGCGAACCACAACAGGAGGTCCTTCCCCTTCTCGCCGACGTACTGGCCCACGATGTACCCGATCGACCGCCCCTCGTGGCGGATCGACCCCGAAAGCGAGATGAAGTCGTGGACCGCGCCCATCAGCGGGTTGCCGATGGCGACCCACAGGAGGGCGGGGACCCATCCCCAGATGGCTCCCGCCGTGATCGGGCCGACGATCGGCGCGCCGCCCGCGATGCTCGAGAAGTGATGCCCCAGTAGCACCGGCTTCTTCGCCGGTACGTACTCCTGTCCGTCCTCGTATTTGTGTGCCGGCGTCTCGCGGTCGTCGTCGAGGTCGACGAACCGCGAGAGGTACCGCGAGTACCCCATGTACCCGGCGGTGAACGTGGCCAACACGGCAACGACGATCCAGATTACACTTGTCATAGGTTCCCTGCCTCGTGCTACGGATTTTCGAACGACGTGTTAAGTATTACCATCATCCGTGATAGTTGCGGGGACGACGGCCGCGAAACCGGGATACCGGAGGGTGTCGTGGATTGTTTTCAAATGTTCATATATTATTTCTTCAGATATAGGCTCAGTATCAATCTCGCGCGCGCTCGGGTGCCGCCGGGTCCACGTCGAGTTCGGCGGCGACGTCGGCCAGCAGGTCGCCGCGGACCTCGCGGGTCCGGGACTCGATCGCCGCGAGCAGCGGGGGGTCGAACCCCTTCTCGACCTGCTCGATCCGCTCTCGCTCGGTCGCGACGCGCTCGCGGAGGTAGCGCGCCCCGCGGCCGTCCTCGTCGTCGTCCGGTTCGGGCGTGAGCTTGTTCGCGACGAGCCCGCGGACCACCAGGTCGCGCTCGGCGAACGCCTCGATCGCCCGGCCGGTCTCGTTGACCGACAGCTGGTCGGGGTTCAACACGAGGAAGAAGGCGGCGTCCTCCCGGAGCGCCTCGCCCGCGTACTCGAAGAACTCCTTTCGCCTCTGGAGTCGGGCCAACACCGGGTCCCCCTCCATCATCCGTCTGGCCTCCCTGTCGCCGATCGCGGCCTTCTCGAAGAGGTCGATCGATTGGCGGCGTTTGTACATCAGCCGGTCGATCCAGTCGCCGAGGAACTCGGGAAGTCCGAGCAGGCGCAGCGTCGACCCCGTCGGGGCCGTGTCGAAGACGACCCGGTCGTACGGCTCGCTCTCCTCGCGCATCACGGTGACGAACGCGTCGAAGAGCGCGGCCTCGTACGCGCCGGGCGTCCCGTGGGACATCTCCAGCTGGCGGTTGATCTCGTTGACCATCGCCGCGGACACCTGCTCTGAGAGTCCCTCGCGGATCTCCGAGAGGTGTCGCTGGACCTCGTCGTCGGGGTCGATCTCCATCGCGTCGAGCCCGTCGACCCCCTCGACCGGGGCCGGGTCGTCGTCGAACCCCTGGTCGAAGACGTCCGACACCGAGTGGGCGGGGTCCGTCGAGACGACGAGCGTCCGCAGTCCGGCGTTCGCGCACTTGTAGCCGTACGCGCACGAGACGGTGGTCTTGCCGACGCCGCCCTTCCCGCCGAAGAACACGAACCGTTCCATCAGAAGTGGTACTGCTGGCCCTTGCGTTCGATCAGGCTCTCACGGTCCCACAGCCGGCGCTCCCACGCCTCGAACTCGTCTTCGAGGTACGGCAACAGCTCGGCGGTGTAGTAGGAGACGGGCGAGGGGATCCCGAACGCGTCGGGGAAACACGCCAGCATGAACGCGTCCTCGGCGTCCTCGGCCTCCTTTTCGATCTTCTCGTAGGCCGGATGGGTGATCATCCCGTGGTAGAGACCGCGGAGCCACTCCTCGAGGGCGGCACGGAACGCCGCGATCCGGTCTGCGACTGTCATCGTCGTTCATGGCGTGGCGACCGCCGTAAACCTGTCGCGGACGGGTGGAATCGGAACGTTGGAAGGGAACCGGAGCGGGAACGAAACGGGAAGGAAGCGTCGTCTCAGGCCGACGTGCCGTCGGTGACCTCGGGCTGGCTCTCCTCGTCGTCCCCGTCGCCGAACTCCGGGCGGTCGGGGTCCAGGTTGGGGCCGTGGGTCCCGTCGCCCGTCGAGAGCCAGACGAGATACAACATGGCGATCACCATCAATACCGTCGCGACGATCGCGGCGATCCCTGTGATGGGAACGAGACTGTTCATGTCAGGTGTTCGGTGGGGGCGGTGTATCAACGTATCGGCTTTCGGTGGCCTCGCCCGGATCGCCCACGGACCCCCGCTGCCGGGGAGTTGAAGGGTGCCCGGCATCGACTCATCCCCATGAGCGACCGGATCCCGGTGACCGTGCTGTCGGGAAGCCTCGGGGCTGGAAAGACGACGCTGATGAACCACCTGCTGGCGAACGCCGGCGGCCGCGAGATCGCGGTGCTCGTCAACGACATGGGCGACGTGAACGTCGACGCGGAGCTGATCGCGGAGGGGTCCGAACTCGACGTCGACGAGGGGGTCACGGAGCTGTCGAACGGCTGTATCTGCTGTGAGCTCCAGGACGACCTCGAGACCGCCGTGGTGCGGCTCGCAAACGAGCGCTCCTTCGACCACCTCGTCGTCGAGTCCTCGGGGATCTCCGAGCCCGCCCCGGTCGCCCGGCTGTTCACGACCGAGTCACGGGCGGCCGCGCGCTACCGCGTGGACGCGCTCGTGACGGTGCTCGACACTCGACTGTTCCTCGACTCCTTCTCCGGGGTCGACGAGCCCGAGCGCCGCGGCACCGACACGGAGGGCCGCCCGCTTTCGGACCTCCTCGTCGAGCAGGTCGAGGTCTCGAACGTCGTCGTCCTCAACAAGGCGGACCTGTGTACCGACGCGGAGCTCGACCGCGCAGAGGAGCTCGTGGCCGCGCTCCAGCCCGACGCCGAGACGATACGCGCCGAGTTCTCCGCGGTCGACCCCGGCCGACTGCTCGGCGTCGGCCTGTTCGACGAGGGCGAGATCGCCGGGCTCCCCGGGTGGAAGCGCGCGCTCGACGACGTCGGTCACGGGAGCGGGGCACACGACGGTTCCCGCGCCGACGGGGACGCCCACGACGAACACCGCGACGGGGACGACCCGGACGGCCACGCCCACCGCCACCCCGACGAGGTGTACGGTGTCACCTCGTTCACGTACCGTCGGCGTCGCCCGTTCCACCCGGCGCGGATCGCGGCAGCACTGCGGGACCTCCCCGAGGGGGTCGTCCGCTCGAAGGGGACGCTGTGGGTCGCCGGAAACGAACTCCGACAGCGGGTGGCTCAGGCGGGGCCGTCGATCCGGGTGACCGCGCCCGGCCCGTGGATCGCGAGCAGGCCGAAGGTCGAACGCGAGATGCTCCGGTCGAACCGCCCGGAACTCGACTGGCACGACGAACACGGCGACCGCGAGACGGCGTACGTCGTCATCGGGACCGACGTCGACGAGGCGGGCCTCGTCGACCGCCTCGACGACGCGCTCGTCACCGACGAGGAGTGGGACCGGATCGAGGCGGGCGAGGCTCTCGACGGCCCGGATCCGTTCCCGAACGAGGCGGACGACGAGGTCGTCCTCCGGGAGCCGTAGCCGCCCGCGCGGAACCGAAGGGCGGCCCGGTCGTTCCCCTCCGGTGTCCCCTCAACAGGCACAGCCGGTACTGCTCGCGCGCTCGAACCGCATCGTCTCCCCGCAGTCGGGACAGAGCGGGGTCCCGTCCGCGTCGCGGTCGAGCCCCTCGTCGTCGACGTCGACGTCGCGGACCCGCGTCGCACAGTCGTCACACCAGTACGCTCCCGCGGAGTCGCCCTCGCTGCCCTCACCGGGCGCGCGCTGTGCCGAGGACGCGAACGCCTCCGTGACCGTGTCGAAGATCCCCATGCCCGGCGGTCGGGTCTCGATCCCCCTCATCGTGTGGGTGGTGTGTGAACGTCGCACACAGCCGGTCGCCACGGCGACCGAGTCGCCGACGGACCGCGATCGTCTTAAAGCAACGGAACCGTCAGTGCTGTGAGGACCACGGCGAACCCGAGCGCGGCGTACAGCAGGCGCTCGAAGCGCGGTCCGACCGGGAGCGGGCCGGCGTCGACGGCGGGTGCGCTCCTGACGAGTTGCGCGTACGCAACAGCCGCGAGGCCGGCGAACGCGACCGTCGACGCCGAAAGCGACGTCGACAGCGGGAACCCGTAGGCGAGCCCGTAGATCGGGCCGATCGAGAACGCGAGCATGAACGCGAGGCCGACGCTCACGAGGAACGGCACCGGATCCACCGGCTCGTCTCGTCGGTTCCGCGGGAAGCGGGCCATACCCGTCCTTGATCCGCTACGAACAAAGAGCTAAGTGCCGGACTCCCGCGGAGGTACGCATGGGCGAGGAGCGCAAGGGACTCTCCGACGGCCTCGACGAGTCGGGCGGCGACCCGCGGGTGGTGCTCGCGATGAACGCCCTCCTGTCGCTGTGGCTGGGCTGGACGGTCGTCTGGGGGCTCGATCTCCTCGGCGTGATGGAGTACGGACTGACCACGGTCGCGGGTGTCGCGCTCGCGATCTTCGCGCTGACGTACGTCGTCGTCCTCCGGTGACGTACGTCGTCGTCCTCCGGTGACGCGTCTCCCGCGTGTGTGACAACGCTTTAGAACGAACGCCACGATCCACCGGGTAATGACCATCGAGGACCGCGACAACGCGTACCTCATCACCCACGCGCTGGCGAAGGACACCCTCTCGCGGCTCCGGGACGTCGAGACCGAGCAGGTCGCCTTCCGGAAGGGGCTGGTGAAACTCGGCCGGATCTGCGGCTACGAGGTCATCGACGGGGCGATGGGGACGGAGTACGTGCCCGTCCGGACGCCGCTCGCGGAGACCACGGGCGAGCGCGTGAAGGGGCTCGACGACGTGGTGATACTCAACGTGCTCCGGGCGGCGACCCCGTTCGTCGAGGGGCTGTTGAAGGCGTTCCCGCGGGCGAAACAGGGGGTCATCTCCGCCGGACGCGACGAGGAGGCCGGCATGAACGAGGACGGCGAGTTCCCGATCACGATCGACTACGTGAAGCTGCCCGATATCCGGCCGGCCGACACGGTGATCGTCGCCGACCCGATGCTCGCGACCGGATCGACGATGTGTGCCGTCCTCGAGCACGTCCTCGCGGAGGCCGACGGCTTCGAGGACCTCTTCGTGCTCTCCGCGGTCTCCGCGCCCGACGGACTGCTCCGGGTCGGCGAGACGTTCCCCGAGGCGGACCTGCTGACGGTCGCCATCGACGACCACCTCGACGACGACGGCTTCATCGTTCCCGGGCTCGGCGACGCCGGCGACCGCGCCTTCCGGACGACGTGAGTCGGCTAGCGAGTGGCCGGACGACGTGAGTCGACGCGACGCGAGCGGTCCCCGCCGTGACGGGTTTTTAAGGGAGCGCGCCGCGAGCGATCCGTATGAGCGACGCGACGACGACCGACCCCTGTGACGCCTGCGGGGAGCCGACGACGGACGCGCTCGCCCGGACGGTTCGACTCAGCGTCGACCGGGCGAACATCGACACCCAGCGGCTCTGCCCCGAGTGTTTCGCCGAGTGGATCGAACGCTACCAGACGGAGATGGGCGGCGGGGCGGAGCCGACGGACGGCTCCGACTCGGAGATCATCGTCGACTGATCGCGGGGGTCTATCGGCCGGTTTAAGCCACGGCGGGACCGACGGTGAGTCAATGAGCCTCGCTATCGACGCCGCGACCCCCGACGCGCCCGACTGTGCGGACGACGGGACCTGGCTCGCCTGTATCGCCTGTGGGGAGACGTTCGCCCCGTTCGAAGACGTCCGGTACACCTGTGACGAGTGTGACGGCTTACTCGAGGTCCGCTACGCCGACCCGCCGACGTTCGAGGAGTTCGGCGCGGGCGCGGACTCCGACGGCCCCGACCGCGGAGTGTGGCGCTACCGGGAGGGACTCCCCTTCGACCTCGGCGTGACGCTCCCCGAGGGCGGCACCCCGCTCCACCGCGTTCCCCGCATCGAAGAGGCGGTCGGCGTCGACGCGCTCCGGATCAAACACGAGGGGATGAACCCTACCGGCTCGTTCAAGGACCGCGGGATGACCGTCGGCGTCCGGGTCGCACGGGAACTCGGCGTCGGCGCGCTCGCCTGCGCGTCCACCGGCAACACGTCGGCCGCGCTCGCAGCCTACGGGGGCCGCGCCGACATGCCGACGCTCGTGCTCCTCCCGCAGGGGAAGGTCGCTGCCGGCAAGGTCGCGCAGGCGAGCCTTCACGGCGCGCGGATCCTCGAAGTCGACGGGAACTTCGACGCCTGTCTCGACATCGTTCAGGAACTCGCCGCCCGCGGCAAGGTGTATCTCCTCAACTCGCTCAACCCGTTCCGCCTGGAGGGCCAGAAGACGATCGGCTTCGAGATCTTGGAGGAGTTCCACGCCGACTACGGGACGTTCCCCGACCGGATCGTCCTCCCCGTCGGCAACGCGGGCAACACTTCGGCCCTGTACAAGGGGTTCCGCGAACTGGTCCAGTCCGGCGCGCTCTCCGTCGAGGACGTGCCGAAGCTGACGGGCGTCCAGGCGGAGGGAGCCGCCCCGATGGTCGAGGCGGTAGAGGAGGGCAGAGACGAGATCCGGCGATGGGAGGAGGTCGAGACGATCGCGACCGCGATCCGCATCGGCAACCCGGTCAACGCGCCGAAGGCGCTCCCCGGGATCCGCAACACGGGTGGCACCGCCGTCGCCGTCAGCGACGTGGAGATCACCGCCGCACAGCGGCACCTCGCAGGGGAGGGCGTCGGGGTCGAACCCGCCTCCGCGGCGAGTCTCGCCGGGCTGAAGAAGCTCCGCCGCGAGGGCGTCGTCGATGACGACGAGAGGGTGGTCTGTCTCACGACCGGCCACATGCTGAAGGACCCCGACGCAGCCTACGAGGCCGGCGGCGACCCCGAACCCGTCCCCAACGACGTCGACGCGGTCGTCGAGCACCTCGACGGGTGACCGGGTCGATCCGACGGACGGTCGCGAAACGGTCGATTCCCCCAGCTCAGTCGAAACAGGACTGGACGATCTTCAGCGCCGCCTCGCGGTCGTCCCAGTCGACGAACACCGCGACGGACGTCGCGCTCGTGATCAGGTCGATGATGTTTATGGCCTCCTCGGACAGCGGCCCGATGATCTCCTGAATGACGCCCGGTTGGTTGGGCAACTCGCCGCCGGTCACGCGGATGACCGCGATCGGGTCGTCGACGGTCACGGACGAGAGCGTCTCGTCGGCGACGACCGTCTCGTGCAACACCGCCTCCGCGCGCTCGGCCACGTCGACGTCGACGTAGAAGGTGACCGAGTCCATTCCGGAGGCGACCGCGTCGATGTTGATCTCCTCGCGCTGGAGGCCGTCGGAGAGGTCCGCGAGGATCCCGGGACGGTTCCGGATCGCGCGCCCAGCGACCGTGAGACACGCGAGCGGCGTCTCGCGCATGTCGATGAGGTTCTCGAACTGCCCCTCGATCCGCGTCCCGCCCCTGAGGAGGTCGCCGTGCTGGTAGTGGACGACGCGGACCGCGAGCTCCTCGCTCTTGTACGACAGCGCGGACGGGGCGACGACCTCGGCCCCGCGGAACGAGAGGTTCCGCAGCTCGTCGACGGTGATCCGGCCGACGTTTCGCGCGCCCTCGACGACCCGCGGGTCGCCGGTCATCACGCCCTCGACGTCGGTGACGATGACGACCTCGTCGGCGTCCATGTAGTTGCCGAGCATGACCGCCGTCGTGTCCGATCCGCCGCGGCCGAGCGTGGTGACGTTTCCGTCGTGGTCCTCCGCGAGGAAGCCGGTGAGTATCGGGACGACGCCGTCGAGCCGGGCTGCGAGCACTTCCGCGCGCCGGCGCGTCTCCTCGACGTCGACCTCGCCGAGCTCGTTCGTGATGACCGGCCAGTCGGGGTGGCCGGGTTCGAGGAAGACCGCCTCGATGCCGCGGACCGAGAGGGCGGCCTTCAGCATTCTGACGCTGGTCCGTTCGCCCATCGAGACGATCTCCGCGCGGTCCGCGTCGTTCGTCTCGAAGGTGATGTCGTCGAGGAGGTCGTCGGTGGTCGACCCCATCGCGCTCGCGACGACCGCGATCTCGTGGCCGGCCTCCACCGCGTTGGCGACCGAGTCGGCGGCGCGGTCGATCCGGTCGCCGCTCCCGAGGCTCGTCCCGCCGAACTTCGCGACTACGCGCATACGTGTCCTCCGAGACGGTCGGTACCTTCGGTCTCGTCGTCTGCCGACGATCGTCGTCGAACGCGCGGAGCGCCCGCGACGTCCCCCGGTCGGGGCCACGGAACCGCGTGGGTGTCACTAAACATGCGACCCCGTAACGGAGGGGACCGGATAACTGTGTCCACTTCGACGAGGCGTGCCCCCACGTCGTCGATCGACGACGGCCGGTCCTCTCTCGGGAGACGTTTCGAATCGGATCCGGTCAGTACAGGGAAGACATCTCGTATCGAGACGGTACAAACACCCCTACACGGCGTCCTCAATCGGAGTCGAGTGATCTCAACTCGATGTCGAGATCGTCAGGCACATCCGTAGTCGTGGCCTGGAAGACCTGCCGGATATGATAGTTCTTTTCGGCGAGATCGTCGCTTCGTAACGCCGCATATAGATGGTCTTCGCACCCTTCGCACAATTCTGTCATGGGTGGTGTAATTCAGAACAATAGCCATATAATATAAATGATTTCCTATTAGTTGTTCTACGTGATCAGCTAACTTCGCTCAATATCAAACCGCTATCGATCGGCTGTTTCACATTAATTGCGAGGGCAGAAGGCCACGACTTTACTCGTGGGTAACTGACGAGATCGATCTCGAATACGTCTTTTCGACGGCAACGAAAGCGAATGGAGAGGCCGGAGGGTCGAAACACGGATGACGGCGGACCCGGTCATCCGTCCGGGACGACGACCGCCTCGCTCTATTCGTCCGTGACGCCCCAGGCGTCCGGCATCTCGATGACGTATCGGCCGTCCTCCTGAAGCGAGATGATGTACTCCTGGCGGTCGTACAGCTCCATCAGGTTGAGTTCGTACTGCCCCGGGCTCACGATCCGGATGCTCTCGAACTGTTCGTTGAGCTCGTCCCGGAGCTCGTCGACGCCCGGCTGTGACGCCGGCGGTTCCGTCGACTCCGACGCGGCCTCCGAGGTGCCGGTCTCCGAGGTACCGGCCTCCCGAGCCGCGCGGTCGAGTTCGTCGGGACTGACGACGTCGGATCGGGCGCTCGCCTGTGCGGAGTCCTCCGACTCCCCGTCGTCGATTCGTTCGGCGTCGCCGTCGACGGGGTCAGTCGTGTCCGGCTCCGCCGCGTCCGACGACTCCGCTGCTTCGGGGCCTCGATCGGCCGGATCCGAACCGCCGGTCGGATCGGGCGACTCGGCCGGGCCGGGCGACGAGGTCTCGGGTCCCGATCTCGAGTCGAAATCGGGGGGCGGTTCGGAGCCGGCCGTCGGCTCGGAACCGGCGGACGAAGCGGGTTGAGCGGGATCGGCGGAGGGTTCGGCGTCCGGCTCCGGTTCCGCCGTCCCCCGGGGTTTGAACTGGAACTTGTTACCTCCACAGTCGGGACAGCCGGAGAGCATCTCCTTCGAGCCGTCGGGGAACGTCCGACCGCACTCGATACACTGGTGGGGCATTATTTTCTGGAGACGAGGGTGCTGATGAGGTTCTCGTCCTTGTGGAGCGTCTCGATCCGGTTGGCCGGGCCGATGACGGTGAGCTTCTGGGTCGATTCACGGCCCATCAGCTTGTCCAGGAAGCTCTGGTTGCCCGACGCCGGTTTGGGATACGTCTCGATCTCGATCCCGGTGAAGTCGTCCGGGCTGATCTCGGTCATCGTCACCTCGATGAGTTTGGACTCCTCGTCCGGCGAGAGCCCCTCCTCTAAGATGACGATGTTGCCGTCGCGGACCCCGTCGAGGATGAGCCGGATCTTCTCCATGCCCGTGAGTCCCTCCATCCGGGCCCCGCTTATCATGTCGATTCGGACGCCGTCGTTGGGGTCGTCGCCCTCGTCGACGTCTGGGGTAGCGCCCGGCATTATCCGAAGTACTCCGCGATCTTCGTGTACACTTCGTCCATGTTCTCACCCTCCAACGCCGACAGCGGGATCGTCTCGTGTTGGGGGAACGCGTTGGCGATCTGCTGGACGTCCGAGTCGGCGAGGTCGGTCTTGTTCGCGAGGATGAGCGCCGGGAGGTCCTGTGATTCGATGATCCCGATGAGCATCGTGTTCACCTGCGTGAACGGGTCGGTCGTGGAATCGAGCACGTAGATGACGCCGTCGACGTCCTCGCGGAGCCAGTGCATCGCCTCCGCGACGCCCTCGGTGGCTTCGCGGGACCGACGGACCGCGTCCTCCTTGTCCATGTCGTGGTCGAGGAACTCCTTGTAGTCGACCTTCGTCGTCACGCCCGGCGTGTCGACGATGTCGATCGTGACCTTCCGGCCGTTCCGCTCGATCTCGACGTTCTCCTTCCGCCGGGCCCGCCTGGTTTCGTGGGGAATGTGGCTCTCGGGCCCGACGGCGTCGCCGGTCCAGTCGCGTGCGATACGGTTCGCGAGGGTCGTTTTCCCGGCGTTCGGCGGCCCGTAGATCCCGATACGCTTGGGCTCGTCGGCCGCGAACAGCCCGTCCGTGACCCGCGATATGCTGTCTTTGAGGCTCGTTAACAGTCCCATTCTGACCTTCGATCCTGTGTTCTCTCCCGAACGTGGTGTGTGATCCGATGCCGTAGGCCCGAGCGCCCGACGCCCGTCCAGGGAATTACGGTACTGTCCACACCCCTCTCACTTAACAACTGCGTCAGACGCGGGCGACCGGACGCGGCGACGTCGATCGAGCTTCGCTCCGGTGTCGACGTCGAACGGGCCTCACTCCGTTTCGCTGTCCTCGTCGCTCGCGGCGTCGAGGAAGACGAACGCGGCACCGAGCAGCGCGAGGTTCTTCAGGAAGTTGATCTCGTTGCCTTGACGCTCGTTCCCCTCCATGTTCCAGAAGTCGTGGATGACCGGGGTCGTCCCGACGAAAAAGAGGGCGATCGCACCCGCCGCTGTACGCGGGAGTCGCCAGAGGACGAGCCCGACGTTGGCGACGAGCAACATCCCGGTGACGAACGGAACGAAGACGTCCGGCATCGGGACGCCCTTCTCCTCGGCGACCGCGACACGCTTGTCGTTGTTCCGGAACCCGTCGACCGCCATGTACGCGAGTACACCCCCGTACAGCGACCGACCCAGAAGCGAGGGCGGGTCGCGGGCGGGGTCCGACTCCCCGGGGGCGTCCCCGGCCATTCAGACCACCTCGATCCGGCTGACGTTCGCGGCGACGCGGCCGACCGTCTCGTAGGTTCCGTCGGTAGCGCGACGCATGACCCGTCCCTCGACGTCGTCGCGTTGGTCGGGGACGTCGAAGAGGCCGGAGCCGCAGATCACGTCGCCGTCGTGGACCGCCCACGTCTCGACTATCTCGTGTGGCTCCCCCGGGAACGGGACCCGCTCGAAGTCGCGGCCGAAGTTCGTCGACTCGAAGAGCGCCACCTCGTGGTCGTCGTTCACCCACGCGGGGGGCGCCTCCTCGCCGCCACAGAAGAACACCCGGCCATCGTGGACGAACACGCGCCGGATGTACGAGAAGTCGTTGCCGACGTCGATCCGATCGAACGACTCGCCGGCGTCGGTCGTCCGCCAGAGCCCGCCCTCGCCCACTGCGTGGCCGAGCCCGAGGTTCTCGAGGTCGTGATCGAGGTAGCCGGTCGTCACCAGCCAGACGTCCTCGGAGACCGGGAGGACCTGGTGGACGTCGTCGACGATGGCGTCGCGGTGGTCCGTCCACGTCCGTCCGCCGTCGGGGCTGACGTGGATCCCGCCGGCCTCGACCCCGGCGATCAGGTGGTCGGGACGCCCGGGGACCGTCTCGAGCGCGCGCAACCGGGCGTAGTGCGGGTCGATCGGCGACTCCCAGTGACCCCGGGAGGGGAGATCGCGGAACCCCTTCGCTTCGACCCACGTCTCGCCGTCGTCGACCGAGCGGAAGACGTAGGGGTCGTTGGTCCCGACGTACAGGGTCCCATCGGCGGTCGCGAGGATCGACCACACCTCGCTGGTGCCGGCGTGCCAGAAGCGGTCCCCCAGCGGGACCTCGAGGTCGGTCCACGTCTCGCCCCCATCGAGGGAGCGGTACGCGCCCGTCGAGGAGGCGACGAACACGCCGTCGGTGTGGCCCCACGACGTCACGGCCGTCACGACCCCGCAGTCGAGGACGAACTCGAGGTCGTCGCGGTCGAAGGGTACGTCGACGGCTCGGTACAGACCGGAGTCCGTCCCGATCAACAGTGGCATATCCGTGTGTGACTCGGCCGTATAATAAAGTTTTACCAATCTGTAAAACGCTAAGTACGGGGGGACACAACCCGGTAGACGACGGGATCTACGCATGAGCCGACGCTACCCCACCGCACGACCCACGGACGCAGACCGTCTCGCTGACCTCGATCGCGGATCCGACCTCGATCGCGGATCCGACCTCGATCGCGGATCCGACCTCGACCTCCCGACGGAACTCCTCAACCTCCCCTGGATCGATCCCCACAACCACGCGCACACGCTCTCGTGGAGCGACCGCGAACGCTACGCGCTCTCCGGCTGTCGGTCGATGATGATGGTCGCCTCCGGGTACCACTGGACTCCGTACAAGCCGGTGGAGGCGAGCGACGTCCGCTTCCTGTGGGACGACGCGATCAACCGCCGGACCGCGATCGAGCGGAACCACTTCTTCGAGGCGAAACTGGGGCTCGGGATCCACACCGGCGTCCGGATCGAAGCGCCCGACGACCTGCTCGCAACGATGGACGACTACTGCGCGCTCGAGGAGGTCGTCGCCGTCGGCGAGACCGGCGTGACGCCGAGCCAGCACGTCGAACGGTGGGACGTCGACGAACAGCAGGCCGTCGTCCAAGCACAGATGGAGATCGCCGCCGACCACGGCCTCCCGGTCCTCCTCCACACGCCGAACACGTCCGGCGAGCCGAAACGGTCGTACCGCGACGGGCTCGGCGTCACGCCGGGCTACGAGAAGAACGCGGGACTCGGCGCGGATCCCGTCCTCGAGGGCGATAATCCGGCACTGGAGGCGGTGAAACGCGACATCGAGGCTGTACGAGACGCCGGCCTCGACGAGGACCGCGTCGTGGCCTCCCACGCGGACACGAACAACACCGCGTACCTGATGGAGGAGACGGACTGCTACCTGAGCTTCACGATCGGCCACTCGTGGCTGATCGGCGTCGACGCCGTCGACGTGGCGAACGCCATCGACGAGTACGGTCCCAACCGGATCACGATCGACACCGACTGCGCGAACGTGCTCCGGACCGACCCCTACGCCGTGAAGCGGGCGATGTTCGAGCTGTACCGCTACGGGGTCGACGTCGACGACATCCGCACCGTCGTGTACGAGAACCCGCGAGACGTGTTCGGGCTGGCCGAGTAAGTGACCCACGGCTGACGTCGTGCGTTCCCGTGACGAGCCGTCGTTCCGACGCAGTCGCTACGCCGGGTCGTGTTCGATCCCGTTCAACATCCGGCGGACGTCCTCGCCGTCCCCGAACGACGCGGGGAAGGCGGCCATCGGGACGACGTAGTCGTCGCCTGCCTCGACCGCCTCGGCGACGTGGAACTCGAACTCGGTGCTCACGCCCGTCCCCTCGATCTCGCCGTCGGCGGTGTGTACGACCACGTCGGCGTCCGTGTCGAGAACGGTCGTGGTGTACTCGGACCCCCGTTCGAGCGAGCCGACGTTCTCGTACCGCTCCGCGATCAGCTCCACACGCTCCTCGGCGTCGAGGTCGCCGATGGGGTTGACCGCCCGTCCGAGCACCTCGATCCGCGGCGTCGCGAGGACCGCGAACACCGCCGCCTGGTAGCGCTCGCCGAGCACCTCGACGGCCTTGTCGTACTCCGCGACCCGGTTGATCACCCGAACCTCCCGGGTCGTCCCGACCACCTCGACCTCCCGGGACACCGACTGCTCGGAGACCTCGTTGAGTTCGTACCCGCTCTCGTCGAGGGTCGCGTCGGCCACCGTCGCGGTGCCGGCCTCGAACTCGGCCGGATCCCCGGTCACGACGTCGAGCGCGGTACAGCCCGCGAGCCCGGCGATCCCGAGCGCGCCTCCGACGGCGAGCGCTCGCCGACGAGTGATCGAAGCGTCCGTGGTCCGCGGGGCGTCGTCTCGCGTCTCCTCGTCGTTCGACGGTCGATCCATGTCCCCCGTTCGACGGGCCGGAGGTACATATCTTGTGTCCGCGACCGGGTCGGCCCCCGCGACTCCGGCCCCCGTGAGAACGGCTCTCCCGGGCGTGCGGAGTTCGGACGCTTTTTGAGGCCACGGGCGGTATAGGGGCGTAGATGATCTCCAAGGGCTGTGAACAGTGCGCCAAGGGCGGGAAGATGGTGCTCTTCGTCTACGGCTACTGCGACCAGCGGGACTGTTTCTACTGCCCCCTGGGGGAGAACCGGAAGAACGTCACGGACGTGTACGCCAACGAGCGGAGGGTGGAGTCCGACGAGGACGTGATCGAGGAGGCCAAACGGATGAGCGCGCTCGGCACCTCGATCACGGGCGGGGAGCCACAGGAGGCGATGGCGAAGACGACGCGGTACCTCGAACTGCTGAAAGACGAGTTCGGCGAGGACCACCACACGCACCTCTACACCGGGATCACGGGCGGCCGCGAGAACATGCGCCGGCTCAGCGAGGCCGGTCTCGACGAGATCCGCTTCCACCCGCCCCTGGAGCTGTGGGGCGACATGCACGGCACCGAGTGGGAAGAGATCCTGTACGTCGCCCGCGAGGAGGGGCTCACGCCCGCCTTCGAGATCCCGGGAATTCGCGCGGAGCCGGAGTTCTTGGAGTTCTTGGACGAGGGCGCGGCGGAGTTCTGTAACGTCAACGAGTTCGAGATGAGCGACGGCAACTACCGTCGTATGCAAGCGGAGGGATTCGAGCTTCAGGAGGGCCACATGTCCGCCGTCGAGGGGTCGAAGGACGCCGCGATCGTCGAGGAGATGGCCTCCCACGAGAAGGTGTACTTCTGTACGTCGGTGTTCAAAGACGCCGCCCAGCACCGTAACCGCCTCAAGCGGATGGCTCGGAACGTCCGCCGCGAGTTCGACGAGGTCACCGACGACGGCACGCTCGTCTACGGGAAGGCGTTCGCCGACCCCGAGCATTTCGAGGCGCTCGGCGTCCCCGAGGAGTTCTACACGGTCAAGACGAACCACGTCGAGGTCGCCTGGTGGCTCTTAGAGGAGATGGTCGAGGACGGCGACCTCGCCGAGGGCGAGATCGTCGAGCAGTACCCGACCGTGAACGGAACCGTCGTCGAACGGACGCCGGTCGCGTAGGGCGTCGGCCGGACATACGGTCCGGTCGAGCCCGCCGGCGTACTCGCCGCTCGCCTCACCGGGGATTTTTGCCGTTCCGTTCGAAACGCACGAGCGATGCCCTCCGCCCTCCCCGAGGACCCCAGCCTCCGGCGTCGCGTCCTGATCGCGACCGGACTGGTCGTCGTCCTCCCGTTCGCGTTCATCTACACGTTCGTGTTCGTGACGAACGCGGTCCTGATCCCGCTTTTCGAGTCACAGGGCGCAGGTCCCTACCACGGCCGGGTGTACGTCGACCCGCTCTTCGCGGTCGTCGTCGTCGCCGGCGGGCTGGCGCTTCACGTCTGGAAGGGACCCGACGTCGTGCTCGGTAGCGTCGGGGCCCGTCGCGTCGACGCCGACGAGTACCCCGACCTCCACGCACGCGTCACCCGGCTGGCGCAGGCCGCCGACATCGACCCGCCGGAGGTCGCGGTCACCCACAACGACGCGCCGAACGCGATGGCGGTCCAGGGGCCCCGCGGCGCGGCCGTCGTCGTCACCACCGGACTGCTCGAGACGCTCGACGACCGGGAGCTCGAGGCGACCCTCGCCCACGAGGTCTCACACGTTGCCAACGACGACGCCACCGTGATGACCGTGGCGTGGCTGTTGCCGACGGTCACTTACTACCTCGCGGTCGCGACCGCGTACGTCCTCTACGGGGTCGCACGGGCGATGGGTCACGGCGGCGGGTCGCGGAACCGCGGCGACGGTGCGGCGAAGGCACTGCTCGTCCTGATCGTCACCGCCCTCGTCACGCTGGCGGTCTCGGCGACCTTCTGGGCAGCGAGCGTGCTCGTCCACCGGGTGCTCTCGCGGTACCGCGAGTACACGGCCGACCGGGGCGCGGCGGCGATCACGGGCGATCCGACCGCACTCGCGAGCGCGCTCCGGAAACTCGACGACCGGATGGCCGACGTTCCCGACCGCGACCTCCGGTCGCTCGACGGCGGCGCGGAGGCGCTGTACGTCGCGCCGCTCGAGGGTCGGGCGTTCACCGACGCGGAGCTGGTGTCGACGGACGTCTTCCCGGCCACCCACCCGCCGACGGCAGACCGGATCGACCGGCTCCGCGAGATGGCGGGGGAGCTCGAATGAACCGCCGGACGCTCCTCGCTACGCTCGCGACGGGGACGACCGCGGCGCTCGCCGGCTGCGGGTACGCCTACGGCGGCGGCGACGTTCGACGGACGGAGTTCGTGGGCGGGGCAAGCGTCTTCATGGCCGGCTGGCACGGCCACGCGACGACCGGGGACCGGATCGTGTTCGCCGAGTCGGGTGACTCGCCGTTCGAGGGCGAGCGCACCGCCGTCGACGTGGTCGACCGCGACGCGGACCTGCGGTGGTCGTTCCGACACGCGGAGCGTAGCGTCGGGGTGGCGGCTGGCCCGACGACCGACCGGGTGTACCTCCGCGAGCTCGGCGGCGTCGTCGCGATCACGCCGCCGGACGGGTCGGGGACGATGGCGAACGAGGACGGCACAGCCGACGCGGACGACGGAAACGGGACGGGCGATGGAAACGGGACGGACGACGGAAACGGGACGGACGACGGAAACGGGACGGACGACGGGGAACGAATGGACGACGGGGGACGAATGGACGACGGGGACGGCCCCTCCCGGCGGGTCGACACGCCCGACTGGCGGGCGTCGCTCGCCGACGTGACCGCGGAGCCGACGGACGCGGGCGGATCGGACGCGGACGGATCGGACGAAGACCGGCCGGATTCCGACGAGCCGGACGCCGCTCGCCCGATCGCGGCCGACGCTCACGGCGCGTACGTCGCGGTCGACGCCGAAGTGGTCGCCGTTCGCGAGGGCCGCGTGGCGTGGACGGTCGACCTGTCCGACTCGCTCGACCCGTCCGGCCCCGTCGTCGGTCTGTGGGGCGGGGGACCGGCCGGTCCCGACGGGGTCGTCGCCGTCGCGGGCGAGACGGTCGTCGCGCTTGCGCCGGACGGGTCCCGTCGGTGGCGGTACGAGACCGAAACCCGCCCATTGCTCGCGGTCGACGGCGACCTGGTCCTGTGTCGCGACGGCGAGGCGGTCGTCGCGCGCTCCCGCCCGAACGGCGAGGAGGCGTGGCGGACCGACGTCGGGGACGGACGCGTCCCACTGCGACCGATCGGGGACCGCGTCGCCGTCGTGAGTCGGGGTGAGACCCGGGTCCTCGACCGGCGGTCCGGCGATCCGCTGTGGCGCGCGGGAGGGGCTCCCGGCGCAGAGCGCCACCGATCCCTCGTCGTCGACGGGGGGCGAGCGTACTACGTCGGCCGGGACGGCGAGGCGGTCGCGGTCGACGCGGACGGCCGGGTGTGGACGCGGGAGCTGGATGTTTCGGCCCCGCCCGAGGCCGTCCTCGACGGGTGGATAAACGGGGAGACCGTGGCGTTCGCGTTCGACTCGGGCGAGTTCGTGTGGCTCCAGCGGCGCGACGAGGACCCCGGTCTCCTGTAGGGACCGTCGGGGCGACTCCCGACGCTTCACGGCGCGCGTCCCACCACGCTTTTCGCGCCCGGGCGTCTACGTCCGGGCGATGAACGCCGTCACGCTCGGTCCCGCCGGCACGTACTCCCACCGTGCAGCGCGGGCCGTCGCCGCCGAGGTGTCGTTCCGAGAGTCCGTCACCGCCATCGTCGACGCCGTCGCGAGCGGCGAGTTCGAGCGCGGGGTCGTCCCCATCGAGAACAGCATCGAGGGGTCGGTTTCCGAGAGCCTCGACGCGCTCGCCGACCACGACGTCGCGGTCACCCGCGAAGTCGTCACCCCGATCCGACACGCGCTGCTCGCACAGTCGCCGGAGTTCGACCTCGTCGCCAGCCACTCGCAGGCGCTCGCGCAGTGTCGCAACTGGTTGGAGGATAACTATCCCTCCGTCGGGTTGGAGGCGGTCGCCTCGACCGCCCGCGGGGTCGAACGCGCCCGCGAGGACGCTCGGATCGCCGGGATCGGCCACCCGGACAACGCTGGAGACGACCTCGAGATCCTCGCCGAGGACATCCAGGACCGGACCTCGAACGCGACCCGCTTCCTCGTGGTCGGCCCGAAGAGCGCCCGCTCGGACGCCGGCGGGAAGACGACGCTCGTCGTCTACCCGAACGCGAACTACCCCGGGCTCCTGTTGGAACTGTTGGAGTCCTTCGCCGACCGCAACCTCAACCTCTCGCGGATCGAATCGCGCCCGAGCGGCGAGCGGCTCGGTGACTACCTCTTCCACTTCGACGTCGACGCCGGGCTCTACGAGGACCACATGGCGAAGGCGGTCGAGGACGTCGAGGCCATCGCCCACAACGGCTGGGTCCGCGTCCTCGGCTCGTACGACACCCAGCACGTCCTGGAGTAGGCGTACGACACCCAGCACGTCCTGGAGTAGCGTGTCACGTCGGGGGCGGACGCCGTCGGCCATCAAGACCGACGGGTGCTCGCGGAACGCGTCGCGGGAACGCTCTCTCTCCGCCGGACTCCGTTCCGCCTACAGCCCGAGCGTCGATCGGAGGTCGTCGACGCGGTCTTCGGTCTTCCCGTCGACGTCGCCGTCCGGTTCGACCGGCGTGCGTCCGTCGTAGGTCTCGTGAACCATCGAGACGCCCTCGGCGAGCGTGTCCAGGCCGTATCCCCCCTCGAGTACGTACGCCACCGCGGCGTCGAGGTCGTCGGCGATCGTTCGGACCCGGTCGGTCAACAGCGCGTACCCCTCCGAGGAGACGCGCATCCGGGAGATCGGGTCGTGGCGGTGGGCGTCGAATCCCGCCGAGACGATCACGAGATCGGGACCGAAGCGGTCGAACGCCGGCCCGATCGCCTCGTCGATCGCGTAACAGTAGTCGGCGTCGCCCGCACCGGCCGCCAGCGGGAGGTTCACCGTCGCCCCCTCGCCGTCGCCCTCGCCCGTCTCGGGTATCTCGCCGGTCGCCGGATAGAGCCCGTCCTCGTGGATCGACGCGTACAGCACGTCCCCCCGGTCGTAGAAGATGTCCTGGGTGCCGTTTCCGTGGTGGACGTCCCAGTCGAGGATCGCCACCCGGCCGGCGCGGTCGGCGTCGATGACGTGCTGGGCCGCGACCGCGGCGTTGTTGAAGAAACAGAACCCCATCGCGTCGGCGGTGACCGCGTGGTGGCCCGGCGGCCGACCGATCGAGAACGGGGTCTTTCGACCGGTCTCGCCGTCGAGCGCTGTGTCCGCCGCCCACTGCGCCAGTCCGGCGGCCGTGAGCGCGGCGTCCCACGTGTCCTCGCCCGCGACCGTGTCCGGGTCCCAGTTGCCCCCGCCGTCCGCACAGAACGCCTCGAGTTCGTCGACGTAGTCGTCGTCGTGGACCGCGGTCACCGCTTCGCGGGTCGCCGGCGACGCCTCGGTGTACTCGACGGCGTGTCGCTTCGTGAGGCCCCGCCGGATCGCGCGCAACCGGTCCGGGTTCTCAGGGTGTCGATCGCCCGTGTCGTGGTCGAGACACCGCTCGCTGTAGCCGAAGCGCATCTATTCGAACAACGCGAAGTACGTCTCGATGTCCTCGGCCTGTACGGTCCGGCGGTCCGCGTGGCGAGCCAGCGTCGCTGCGGCGCCCGCCACGTTGTCGGCGTAGTCCTCGAGGATGTCCGCCAGCGCGATCCGCGCGTCGACGCCGACCCGATACCGGTCGTCGATCCGGAGCCGCGCGATCCGGTCGATGGGTGCGACGGGAAGGGACAGTTCCTCGCGGGAGATGACCTGTTCGACGCCGAAATCCGACGCCATCAGCGTCTTCCGTCCGTCGGCCGTCGCCCGCTCGGCCGCGTCGATCGCCAGTTCCGCGCCGTGCGACTGGATCCGCTGGGCCAACTCCTCGGCCGCGTCGGCGCTGACCCGGAGCTCGCCGGCGTTCCGCCGGATGATCGTATCGACCGGCGCGAACGGCAACTCGACACTCATACACACAGTCGGGGTCGTCCACCGTATAACGCTTTCCGTTACTCGCGTCTACGCGTCCGAAAGCCGGCCTCGAAGCCACTCAGCAGGTCGTTTCGTCTCGACGACGCGCCTTCAGAACACGTCCTCGGCGTGGATCGTCCCGTCGCGTTCCGGGCCGCGAACCGTGACCTCCTCGCCGAGCCGCAGGCTCGCGTCCGTCTCGACGCTTTTCGTCCGCTCGCCGTCGTCCAACACGACCGGGTCCCCCGTCTGGACGACCGTTCCCGTGAACTCCACGTCGTCCGCGGGTCCGGCGTCGGCGGGCGCCGTCACGGTACCGTCGCCGTCCGTGACCGCTTCGGCCCCGTCGGCTGTTCCCGTCGAGTCGGCTGTTCCCGCCGAGTCGGCCGGTCCCGCCGAGTCGCCGAAGGCGTCCAACCCCGTGTCGGCCGCCGTCGCGTTCGTCGCGTCCGCGGCGCCGGCCGTCGAGCCGTCGGTCGCCCGTCCGCCCCCTGCTCCGTCACCCGCCCCGTCGAGTACGGAGACGGTCGACCGCCAGTTCGCCGACGCCTCCAGGTCGTCCTGCCAGCCGTCCTGGATCTCCACGTCGGTGAAGACGACGCGGTCGGCCAAGTCGATATCGCGGTCCGCCTTGTCGCCCCACAGCGCGACGCGGATCTCGCCCGTCCCGTCTTTGATCCGGACGTTCCGGACCTGTCCCTCGGAGCCGTCGTCGCGGTCGAACGTCCGGACCGGGTCAGTCTCGATGACCCCGCCCGCGATGTCGACGGTCTGACCGATCTCCAGATCGGCGATGTCGGTCGTCTCGGGGACGTACTCGACGTCCTCGTCGACGCGGTCGACGGTGCCGCGGTCCCCGACGTGGAGCTCTAAGTCGCCGTCGCGCTCGCGGACGTAGCCGTCGCCCACCTCGACCACCTCGCCCGCCTCGAACGCCTCGGCGAGGTCGGCCTTCTCGTCCCACAGGGTGACCCGGACCCGGCCCGTCTCGTCGCCGACGGTGAGGTTCGCCACCCGCCCCTCGCTGCCGTCGTCGCGGTCGAACGTCCGGACCGAGTCGGTGTCGAGCACCTGCCCGACCAGGTCGACGTCGGACGCGCCAAGCGAGAGGTCCTCGACGCGGTAGGTGTCGAGCACCTGGACGTCGACCTCGGCGTCCTCGTCCGGTTCGACCTTGTCCGCGCTCACCTCGAGGCCGCTGTACCCCTCCTTCGGCCGGCCCATGACCCGGAGCACCTGGCCGACCTCCAGCTCCTCCTCGGCCGCGGTCGCCATCTCGTCCCAGAGGGCGACCCGGACGGAGCCGGAGGCGTCCGCGACGTCGACGTTACAGACCCGTCCCTCGTCGTCCTCGCCGTCGCGGTCGAACGTGCGGACGTCGCCGATGGAGGTCACCTTCCCGAGGAACTTCACGTCGTTCATGCCGGGCTCGATGTCGGCGATGGTGTCGGCCTCCTCGTCGCGGAGCTCGTGCGCGATGAGCATCGCGGCGGTCTCCTCGTCGGCGAGCCCGCCCATCTGCTCGACTTTGTCCTCGACGGCGGCCGCGAACTCCTCGAACTCGACGTCGGTTTCGAGGTCCTCGTAGACGTCCTCTATGGCTCCCATACGCGTACCTCGTAGGGTCGTCGACTCCGCGGATAAGCGTTGTCCTTGCGCCGTTTCCGCGCCGTCGTCGACCGCCCCTTCTCCCCGCGCTCCGGCACCGTGATCCCTCGCCATACCACCCCATCGTCCCGGTTCGGTACAAAAACGTTCACCCGACCTCGGCGCTTCGGCGGGTCCGCGACCGGTCCGTGCGACCGTCGGACACGGCGCACGCCGGACCGTAACCGTCTTAAGTATCTCGGCGGTAGGTGTAGTCGAGTCCTGGTAGGGTAGTGGACTATCCTCTTGGCTTGCGGAGCCAGGGACCGGAGTTCAAATCTCCGTCAGGACGCTCACTTCTCGCAGGCGCTCCGCTTCGCGGAGCACCTGCTTCGGCGTTCGCGTCCTGACGTGCCCTACGCTCGCGGCTGCGCCGCTCGCGTAGGACTCCGTCAGGACGTTTTCGGACACACCAACCGGCGAGCTACGCCGCTCGCGTAGGACTCCGTCAGGACGGTTCTTTCAGACGCGTGGGCCTCGACGAGAACGTCGCCGGCGACGCCGATCAGTCGTGTGGGTGGAACCGGCTCATCGCTTGCTTGACGGCGTCGGCGTCCCCGATGAACGTGACGTGGTCGCCGTACTCGAGCACGCTGTCCGCGGTGGGAACGTGGTTCTCGCCGTCGCGGCTGACGACGGCGACGAAGGTCCCGTCGGGGATCTCCGCGTTGAGGTCGCGGATGCTCTTTCCGGCGAGCCGCTCGGAGGTCACCTCGACCTCCTGGACGTCGTGGTCGTCGCCGAGCTCGTTCATCCAGTGGGTGAGCGCCGGGCGTTCGATCTCGTCGTCGATGGCCACCGTGGTCGCCGTCGTGGCGTCGATTGCCTTGACGCCGATGCTCTCGAACGCGTCGACGTTCTCCGGCTGGTTCACCCGGGAGTACGCCGATTCGACGTCGAACTTGGTGATCGCGAGCTGGCACGCGAGGAGGTTGATGTCGTCGTCGGCCGTCGTCGTGACGAACCGTTTGGCGTCCTCGATCCCCGCTTTGCGCAACGCCTCCGCCTCGCTCCCGTCGCCCTCGCGAACGGTGTATCCTTCGGCACGCGCGCGTTCGACCACGTCCTCGTCGATCTCGACGAGGACGACGAACTCGCCCCTGTTCTCCAGTCGTGTGGCGAGCGCCTGGCCGATCCGACCCCCGCCGATGATTATCGTACGCATTGGTGACACTCCGAGGTACTCGCCGATCTGCCGCGCCAGCCCCGCCTCGACCGCGACCGTCGCGAAGATGACGGCGAACACCGTCCCGACGAGTAGCTGTCCGGCAGCGACGTTGCCCGCCAACTCCAGCTCGATGGCGAACAGCGTCGCCACGCTCGCCGGGATGATCCCGCGCGGGCCGACAGCCGCGATGAACAGCCGCTCCGGCCGCGTGAACCGCTCGACGCCGACCGTGGCGATGAACGCCCCCAGCGGACGTAACACGAGCATGACGACGAGAACGAGCCCGATCGCGCCGACGCCGAGCCCGAGTATCGCCTCGACGTCTATCAGCGCGGCCAGCGAGATGAACACGAACGAGAGCACGATCAGCGTCGTGTTCTCCGCGAACCGCTCGATCTCCTCCCTGTTGTCGATGTCGGCGTTGCCGAGCAGTATCCCGCTCGTCGCCGCCGCGGCGATGCCCGCCTCCGCCGCGACGACTTCGGCGGCCGCGAACGACCCGACCGCCGCGGCCAACACGAGGAACTGTGACGCCTGGACGTCGCGTTCGGGGACCAACTCGCTGTTCAAAAGCAGGTAGATGACGCCCGCCCCGAGTACCCCCGCAGCGACGCCGGTACCGAACCGCTGGAGGAAGGAGAGGAACGTCGCGGGCACGCCGAGGTCGTCGAGTAGCAACGTCTCGAAGACGACCACGGCAACGATCGCCGCGGTCACGTCGTTGACGATCCCCTCCGTCTCCAGCGCCGTCGCCACGTGGTCCCTGACGCGGACGACGGTGAGTATCGGCGTGATGACCGTGGGGCCGGTCGCGACGAGCAACGCCCCGATCAGCAACGCGATCTCCCAGGTCGCTCCCTCGAGGAGCCGAACCGCCAGCGTGGTTCCGACGAACATCACGACCGCGCTGACCGTGACGAGCCGGAGCGAGACCGTCGACGCACGCCGGATCCGGTCGATCCGGAGCGCGAACGCCCCCTCGAAGACGATGATCGCGACGCTCAGGCCGACGATGATCTCGAGGCCGTTCCCGAACGTGTCAAGGGTTACGAGCCCGAGTAGCTCGGGACCGAGGACGACCCCGATCACGAGGTAGAAGACGACGCTCGGAAGCTTCAACCGGTGTGCGAGCAACTGTACGCCAAGCCCCGAAACGAGGACGACCGCGACGACCGGAAGGAGGCTACTTGACACGTCTATCGTATTATTGTATTCTCAGCAGATTACTATGTTGGTTCTGCGACGGTCGAACTCGGGGTTTATGCTCGTCCACGACCGAGGCGCTCGACGTGACGCGCGACGACAGTGGCGACCGCGACGAGCACGGTTCCCGCGACGACGGCGGCGACCGCGACGACAGTGGCGACAGCGACGACCGCGGCGACAGCGACGACCGCGGCGACCGCGGCGACAGTGGCGACAACGGCGACAGCAACCACACGGACGGTTGCGGGACCGCCGACGAACGCGACGAAGCGGTCGACGCCGTGTTCGAGGCGGGGGTCGCGCTGTTCAACGCCGGGCACGCCCTCGCCGCGCGCGATCGGTGGCAGTCGGCGCGGATCGCGAGCGTTGCCGACGCCGACGTTGCCGGCGCCGACGTTGCCGGCGCCGACGCTGCCGACGTTGCCGACGCCGACGTTGCCGACGCCGACTTTGCCGGCGCCGACGCTGCCGTCGCCGATACCGAACCCGCGGACCAGCGGCTCCGTCGCGGACTGGTTGCGGTCGCGACCACAGCCGACCACGCGAGAAACGGGGACCGGTCCGCCGTCGTGGACCACGCCACACGTGCCCTACGTCTCCTGGACGGGCTCGACGAGGAGTCCCGCGGGATCGAGCTCGAGCTCGTCCGCGAGTGGTGCCGACGGCTCGCCGACGACCCCGAAGCGACGGTTGCCGATCCGGAAGCGGCCGCCGTCGACCTCCCATCGCTCCGGATCGACGGGACAGCTGTCGAGTTCGAGGACCTGGACCTCACAGCGACGCTCTCGGCCGCGCCGGCGTTGGCGGCCGCGGTCGACGCCGGGGACGAGGAAACGATGTCGGCCGCGGTCGTGCTCGCGCGCGAGGAACGCGGGACGGGCCGGACGGAGGTCACGGAGCTGGTGTTCGCGTATCTCCGCCGGCCGGAGGCGCGCCCGCAGATCGCGGCGCGGATCGCCGACCACGTCGACCGCGACCGTCGCAAGCGCCGGGACGTCTCGAGCCTGTTCGAGTGAGCGGGGGTGTCAGGGCTCGTCGGTCGGCGGGTCCTCGCCGATCGGTTCGCCCTCGAAGGTGTAGTTCGCGGAGTTGTCCTGCGGGTCGTAGCCGAGGACCTCGCGGGCGCGCTCGATCGAGTAGTACTTCCGGTCGTTGTCGGAGATCCCGTAGACGATCTCGAAGCCGTACTCCGCCCGGAGACACCGGTCGAAGAGGTGCGCACAGTCGCCGTGTGAGAGCCACATCGCCTGGCCGCGCTCGTACTCGCGCGGCGGGTGGTCCTTGGTGAGGTTGCCGATGCGGACGCAGACGACGGCCATCCCGGTCTCGTCGTGGTAGTACCGCCCGAGGAACTCGCCCGTCGCCTTCGAGACGCCGTAGAGGTTCCCCGGCCGGGGGAGCTCCTCGCCGTCGAGCCGGTAGTCGTCGTCGGGACGGTAGAGGTCGGGGGTCCGGTCGTCGGTCTCGTAGCCGCCGACGGCGTGGTTCGAGGAGGCGAACGCGAACTTCTCGACGCCGGCCTCGGCGGCCGTGCGCATCACCACCTGCGTCCCGTCGATGTTGTTCCGGAGGACGGACTCCCACGGCGCGGTCTTCCGCGGGTCGCCCGCGAGGTGGATGACCGCGTTCACGCCCGTCATGGCCTCGCGGACGGCGCGCTCGTCGGTGATGTCGGCGACGTACTGGTCGGCGTCCGTCACCCGGTCCGGGACCTTCGCGGCCGGGATCGGCTCGCGGTCGAGGAGCCGCCAATCGTACTCCTCGCCGATGCCGTCGAGGATGGCCTGGCCGACCCGCCCGCCCGCGCCTGTGAGTAGGACCGGATCGTCCATTCAGCCTACTATGGACGCGAGGACGGCATATATGACACGGTTCGGCCGCCGAGACGTCGACGGCCGGGTGGCGCCCTCACGAGAGCTTCTGCCGCGAGATGGTCACGCCGGTCGGCGTCAACACGAGCTGGTCGTCCCCCTTCTGGACGATGTCGCCGTCGACCTCCTCGGCCACCTGGCGGAGCTCGTCGATGATGTGTTCCACCGTCCGGTCCGACGTGGAGTGGCGGGTGATGTCCGCGATGACGAAGTCGCCGTCGTAGACCGCGTCCTTGATCGGGATGACGTCGCTCTGGTCGCCGATCTCCGCGATGTGTACCGTCATCCCCGCCTCCCCTTTCGCCTCGGCGAAGTCGTCTATGTCGAGTTCGACGTAGTCGTCGACGGAGCGCTGTCCGCCCCCGCCGAGGATCTTGCTCATAATTCCCATAACAGTGTTACGACGAGGTCGCACATTAGTTCTTACGTCAGACGCTCGCGTCGTTCGTCCGGACGGGTCGACCACGGGGAACCGACCAACGTCACTCCAGCCGGTCCTGCCACTCCTTGACGCGCGAGAGCAACTCCACCGGTGCGGTCGCTGTGACGTCGACGTCGGTCAGCTCCTCGATGACCGCACGCGTCTCCGCGTCGAGTTCGACCGATTCAGTCGATTCCGCCGACTCAGTCGACTCCGCCGACTCCGCCGTTTCCGGTGACTCCGCCGACTCCGCCGTTTCCGGTGACTCCGCCGACTCCGCCGTTTCCCCGACGGAGGACGCCGTCGTGCCGGCCGGTCCGTTCCCGCGGTCGCCGGCGTCGCCCCCGTCGCTCCGGTCG
The DNA here is from genome assembly GCF_003287355.1 of Halorubrum sp. 48-1-W. Lineage (GTDB taxonomy): Archaea > Halobacteriota > Halobacteria > Halobacteriales > Haloferacaceae > Halorubrum. The sequence goes on along the minus strand of NZ_QMIM01000018.1, from coordinate 35,789 downwards.
CCGTCTCCACCGTTTCGCGCGCTGGCTTCCCCATCCCCGCTTCCCGCGAACGACCCGGTCGAGAGGTCGAAGACGACCTGTCTCGTCCCGCTGCCCCCGTCCCGCGAACTGCCCTTCGCCTCGATCGCCTTCTCCTCGCGCAGGCGGTCGAGGACCCGACCCGCGCGGTCGACGACCGGCTCCGGGACGCCGGCGATGTCCGCGACGTGGACGCCGTACGACCGGTTCGTCGGCCCCTCCCGGACCGTCCGGAGGAACGTCACGTCGCCGTCGCGCTCGTCGACCGCGACGTGGACGTTCTCGACGCGCGGGAGGTGGTCCGCGAGCGTCGTCAGCTCGTGGTAGTGCGTGGCGAAGAGGGTTCGCGCGCGAACCTCGTTGTGGAGGTACTCCGTCGCTGCCCACGCGATGGAGATCCCGTCGTAGGTGGCGGTGCCGCGGCCCACCTCGTCCAGGATCACGAGCGACTCCTCCGTCGCCGAGTGGAGGATGTTCGACAGCTCCTGCATCTCGACCATGAACGTCGACCGGCCCTGTGCCAGCTCGTCGAGCGCGCCGACCCGGGTGTAGATCCCGTCGACGAGGCCCACCTCGGCGGCCCGAGCGGGGACGAACGACCCCGTCTGCGCGAGCAACTGGATCAGCGCCGCCTGCCGCATGTACGTCGACTTCCCGCTCATGTTCGGGCCCGTGACGATCAGGAAGCCGCGCTCCGCGTCGAGCTCGAGGTCGTTCGGCACGAAATCGGTCGTCCGCTCGACCACCGGGTGTCTGCCCGCCTCGATCGAGAGGGTCCGCGACTCCGCGAGCGTCGGGCGCGTCCAGTCGTTTCCCGCTGCGTGGGTCGCGAGCGACGCGAGCGCGTCCAGCTCGGCGACCGCCCGGCCGACGTCCTGTAACAGCGTCACTGCCTCGGCGACCCGCTCGCGAAGCGCCTCGAACAGCTCGTACTCCAGGTCACTTCGGGCCTCCTCGAGCCGGAGCACCTCGCGTTCGCGCTCCTCCAGCTCGTCGGTGACGAACCGCTTCGAGTTCTTCAGCGTCTTGATCTCCCGGTAGTGTTCCGGCACCCGGTCCGCCACGGACTTGCCGACCTGGATGTAGTAGCCGTCCGTCGTGTTCCGGTCGACCGTGACGTGGCTGAGCCCGTGTTCCCGCTTCTCGCGCTCGGCGAGCGTGTCGAGCCACTCGAGGACGGTCTCGTGGCGCTCGATGAGGTCGTCGAGCTCGTCGTCGTACCCCGTCCGAAAGATCCCGCCCTCCGTCTTCGTCTTCGGCGGGTCCGCCGTGAGCGCACCCTCCAGCTCGCCGTGGAGGTCGCGGGCGCGGTCGCGGTCCGGCCGCCGGAGGACCGCTGTGACCGGCGAGTCCGCGAGTTCCGTCCCCTCGATCGCCTCCGCGAGCGCGGGGAGCAGGGCGAGGGTGTCCCGGACCGACGAGAGCTCCCGTGCGCCCGCGCTCCCGCTCGTCGTCCGGGCTGCCAGCCGTTCGAGGTCGTACGCGTCCCCGAGCGTCTCACGGAGCCGGTCGCGAGCGAGCGCGGCCGACGCCAACGCCTCCACCGCGTCGAGCCGGCGGTCCAGCTCCTCGCGGTCGCGTATCGGCCGCGTGAGCCATTCGCGGAGCAGCCGCCCGCCCGCGGCGGTGACCGTGTGGTCGACGGCGGCGTAAAGCGACCCCGCCGTCTCCCCGCGCATCGTCTCCGTCAACTCGAGGTTTCGCTGGGTCGTCGCGTCGAGTTCGACGTGGTCGCTCGCGCCGTACGCCGTCAGGCGCGTCATCGACGCGAGCACGCCCGCACCCGTCTCCGCGACGTACGCCAGCGCCGCGCCGGCCGCCCGCCTCGCGGGTTCGGAGTCGAGCCCGACGCTGTCGGCGGTCGCCGCCCCGAACTGCTCGCGGACTTCGTGGGTTGCCCGCCCCGGCGCGAACGCCTCCGCGTCGAAGACGGAGACGGAGCCGGAGAGGTCCTCGCGGATCGAGGCGAGGAACGCGTCGTCGTTCCGGAGGGCGGGGCCGGGCACCACCTCCGCGGGGTCGAACCGGTACAGCTCCGCCCGGAGGTCGCTTCGGTCGTCGACTGCCGTGGCGAGGAACCGCCCGGTGGTGACGTCCGCGAACGCGACCCCGTAGGGGCCGTCGTCGCCGTCGGCGTCGCGGTCGCTTCCACGTCCGACGCCCTCGCCGCCGTGTACGACCGTCGCCAGGTAGCGCGCGTCGTCGTCGCTGGTCTCGAGGAGCGTCCCCGGCGTGACGACCCGGGTCACCTCCCGCGCGTGGCCGCCGTCGTCCGTCTCGTACTGGTCCGCGACCGCGACCCGGTACCCCCGCTCGACGAGCGCCTTCAGGTACGGCGTCAGCTCCGAGAGCGGGACGCCCGCCATCGGGTACGACGACCCGTGCGAGGACTTCTGGGAGACCGTTAAGTCGAGTTCGTCGGCGACCAGCTCGGCGTCGTCGGCGAAGAACTCGTAGAAGTCGCCACACTGCATCGCGAGGACGTCGGCGTCCGTGCCCGCCTTGAGTTCGAGGAACTCCCCGACGATCCCCGTTGGCATACTCGTACTCCCGCCGTCGACAGCTAAAACCCTACGGGTCGTCCCCGGCCCGGCCGTCGATGACGTCCATGACCGTCGGGTTCACCGCCCCGGGGCCCGTCCCCACGTCGTAGCCGCGCCGGATCGCCTCGCCCATGCCGTCGACCGCGGCGACGACGGCCGCCTCCAGCGGCTCGCCGCGGGCCAGCCGCGCGACGATCGAACTCGAGAGGACACAGCCGGAGCCGTGGGTCGCGTCCGTGTCGACCCGCGGGTTCTCGATCCGTCGCACGCGGGGGTCGTCCCCTCCCCCCCCGCCGATCACGAGGGTGTCGACCACGGTCCCCTCGCCGGACGCCCCCCGGCCGTCCGCGTCGTCGAGGTGCCCGCCCTTCACGAGCGCCGCGTCGGCCCCGCGGTCGACGAGGGTCCGCCCGGCGGCCGCGGCGTCGGCGGGGGTCTCGACCGCGTCGTCGACGAGGACCGCCGCCTCGTCGGCGTTGGGCGTGACGAGCGTCGCCGCCGCGACCAGGTCGTCGTAGGCCGCCTCCGCCGCCGCCGACAGCAGGCGGTCGCCGGTCGCGGCCACCATCACCGGGTCGACGACGACCGGCCCCGGGAACCCTCCGAGTCTCCCCGTGACCGCCTCGACGACCTCGCGCGTCGCCAACATCCCGGTCTTGACCGCGCGGGGGGCGAAGTCGTCGACGACCGCGTCGTACTGGGCGGCCACGTGGTCGGCCGACAGCGGGGTCACGTCGTGGACGCCGCGGGTGTTCTGGGCGGTCGTCGCCGTCACGACCGTGGTCCCGAAGACGCCGTGAGTCGTCATCGCCTTCAGGTCCGCCTGGATCCCTGCCCCACTGCCGCTGTCGCTGCCGGCGATCGTCAACGCGACGGGCGGGGAGACGGGGTCGTAGGGTTCGGACATGACCGGAGTGTATTCTCCGGTTGTACTAGTCGGTGGCGATCGCCGCCGTCGAACGGGCTTTCCGGCTCGAGCCCCGAACCGGGGCATGAGCGACTCCGATCCCGACGCCGAGGCGGTCACCGTCACGGTGTTTTCCGACTACGTCTGTCCGTTCTGTTACCTGGGCCGGCAGTCCCTCGAAAGGTACCGGGAGACGCGCGACGCGGACGACGAGTTGCGGATCGACTGGCACCCGTTCGACCTCCGGAGCGGGAAACGACGACCGGACGGGACGATCGATACGTCGGTCGACGACGGCAAGGACGACGACTACTACGCGCAGGCGAAAGAGAACGTCCGCCGGCTCCAGGCGGAGTACGACGTCGAGATGACCCTCGAGCTCGCGACCGACGTGGACTCGCTCGACGCACAGGTCCTCTCCTACTACGTGAACGAACACTACCCGTACGACACGTGGCTCGCGTTCGACGAGGCCGTCTTCGCCGCGCTGTGGCGGGAGGGCGAGGACATCGGTGACCGCGACCTCCTCGTCGACCTCGTAGCTGACGCCGGCGTCGACGCCGACGAGGCCCGGTCCGCGCTCGAGGACGACGCGCTCCGCGGGGAGGTCTCGGCGCTGTTCGACGAGGCGCGCCGGCGGGGGGTCACCGGGGTTCCGACGTTCGCGTACGACGGCCACGCCGCCCGCGGCGCGGTCCCGCCCGAGCAGCTCCGACAGCTCGTCGAGGGCGCGTAGTCGGGTCGACCGCGCTCAGGCGGACTCGCCCTCGGGGTGTTCCTCGACCGTGTCGTCCTCGGGGTGTTCCTCGACGGTTTCCTCACCGCCCTCGATCGCGTCCACGTACTGGTACGAGAGGTACACACAGCCGAGCGCGAGCGCGGTCCCGAAGACCACGTCCGTGAGCCAGTGGATCCCGAGGTACATCGTCGAGACGACCACCGAGAGGGCGATCCACCAGGCGACCGGCGTCCATCTGGGATACGTTCCGTGCGTGAGCGCGGCGAAGGTCGCGACCGTCACCGACAGCGAGGTGTGAAGCGAGGGGAACACGTTCGTCTCGACGTTCACCTGCCCGGTGAGCGTCTGGAAGTCCGGGTTGAACGTGTACAGAAGCGAGGTCACGGCGTCGGGCATCACGTTCCGCGGACCGTACGCCAACACGAGGGTGTACAACACGAGTCCGAGCGCGTAGTTGAGCGTGTACGCCACGATCAGCCGCTTTATCATCGTCGACTCGGGTAGCGCGGCGTACGCGATGAACGGGAAGATGAGCAGGAACGCGTATCCGAACACGTAGATGGACGAGAAGTACAGCGTCAGTTGCGGGCTCTGGAAGGTCCCCTGGAGCCACGCGACGAAGTTCCCCTCCAGCGCGAAGATTGCGCCCGTCAGCCGCAGGCCGAACACCTCCGAGATCGACTGGAGCGCGGGCCGACCGATCCCGCTCACGGCGAGCACGACGAGCAGGGCGACGATCTCCCGGCGCGACTCGCGGAGGTACGGAACGAGGTTCCCGCCGACGCCGTACAGCCGCCACGGTCCGACGACGGCGACCCCGGCGACGAGACACATCGCGACCACCCAGAACAGCACGCTCGTAACGACCGGGATCAGCGGTGTGCTCGCGACGACCAGGGTCGGCGGGATCATTGCTCCCGCGCGAGTAGTCTGTCCGACTCGTCGAATCGGTACCCGATCTCCCGAAGCACCTCGCGTGTCGCCTCCACGTCGAGCGACCCGTCCTCCCCGCGGAACGGGTGGACGGGGTCCTTCTCCCGGTCGTCGTCCCACTCGAGCGCCTCGGGGACCCACTCGGGAGACATCGCCAGCGGACTGGTGGCCGGTCGGGCGTACCCGGAGAACGCGTCGTCGACGAGCGCCGACTTGTCCACGAGCGACGCGACGACCCCGCGGAACCGTGGGTTCGAAAGCGGCGCGCGTCGCGCGTTGTACCCCACGTAGTAGAACGCGGCCGACTGCGCGCTCACGAGGCGGGTTTCGTTTTCGCGGCCGATCCGGGGGACCGAGTCCGGTCCGAGGTTCGAGACCGTCCCGTCGGCGTATCCGTCGGCGACCCACTGTACCGCGGAGACGTCAGATCCGACGATCGAGACCTCGAGGCGGTCGAAATCGGGCTTCCCGCGGTACGGATCGAGGCTCGGTCCCTCGGAATCGATCCCCGTCGTCGAGCCGTCCTCCGCGTCCTCGTCGTCCTCCGGGCCGGATCGAACGAGGAAGTGATCGGGATTCCGTTCGAAGACGACCCGCTCGTCGGGTGTCGACTCGACGAACCGCATGGGACCGCTACCGACGGGGTCCTCGTTGGCCGTGACGAGCGCCTCCGTGGCCTCGATGTCGAACTCGAACCCGCCGACCGTCGCCGTCTCGGCCCGGTCGGCCCAGACGTGTTCCGGGAGTATCGGGACCTGTAGTGCCCGTTCGGCGACCCCCTCGTCGGCCGCTCCGACGACCAGTCGAACGGTCGAGTCGTCGACGACGGTGGTCGATTCCACGATCGACCCGCGTCCGCGGAACTGCGGGGCGGGAACGGGCGTCTCGGTGCTCCCCATCGCGGTGTCACGAAGGAAGGCGTACGTGAACGCGACGTCCTCCGCGGTCACCGGTTCGCCGTCGTGCCAGGTCGAGTCCCACAGCTCGACCTCGATGGTCTCCGAGTCGACCCGCTCCCACTCGCGAGCGAGCCACGGGACCGTGGTCCCGTCGTCGGCGATCGCGAGCCGGTCGTACAGCAGCGACATGAACGTCCCGTACCGGCGGTACTCCACGGCGAGCGGGTTCCAGTTCTCGGAGATGCGTCCGTCCGTGGTCGTGAGACGAAGGGTGACCGGCTCGTCGTCGTCTTCGGTCTCTTCTCCGACGTAATCGAGAGATATCAGTCCGCTCGCGGATATCGGCGGCTCCGTCTCCCAACCGACGAACCGGTCCGTCCGCGCCGCCGCCAGCGCGTCCGGGAACGCGACGACGGTGAACGGTTGTTTCTCACACACCGACTCCTGGAGGTCGGAGACGATCGCGGGGCGGTCCGAACCGTCCGCGTCCCGTTGATCGTCGAGGAGTTCGTCGATGTCGAGGTCGGTCAAGCCGAACGGGTTCTGCCACCCCGCCTCGGCGGTGAACTTCGAGTGGGTGAGGCCGTAGAGGACGTCGGGATCGAACGGGAGCACCTCCGTGTACTGGCCGACGTACACGTCGAAGTCGTGGTTGAGGAGCACCGTTCGGTGGAGGTCGGTCCCGTTCATCGTCTCGATCCGTGCGTCGACGCCGACGGCGGTCAAGTTCTCGGCGAGCGCGCGTGCGACCCGTATCCCGTTCGGGTCCTCGTCGGCCGGCGTGGTCCGGATCTCCAACACGAGCTGTGAGGAGCCCTCACGCCCGGCGAGGTTCCGTGCTCGCCCGGCACAGCCGGCGCTCCCGACCGCGAGTCCGATCCCTGCGAGCGCCTGACGCCGACTGATCCGTCGCGTCATTCTCCAGGCAGTCTCATCTCCGAGGCTATATCAGTTCTATGGTGTGGGAGCCTCGGATCGGGTAGCACCTTCATATCACGTCGGCCAGGGGGAGCGCGAGCCCGACGATCCACGCGAGTGCGCCGGCGACGAGGATCGAGCGGTCGCCCTCGGCCCGTCCGACGGCGATCAGCCCGATCCCTGCGAGCACCGCCACACGGTGGACGATCAGGCCGGGGGGTACCGCCACCCCGAGCGCGGCGAAGTCGAGGACGAACCCGGTACCGAGCCCCAACACGACCGCGAGGAACGCGGCGGTCGGGTCCGACCGTCGGCTCCCACGGACGACGAGCGCCGGCAGTCCGACGGCGATCACGAGGTACAGCGGCGCGGCGATGGCCTTCGGCGCGAGCTCCGGATACGCGGTCTCGATGGCGACGCCGAGATGCCGGATCGAGACGAACACCCCGGCCACCGCCACGCCGAGGACCATCGCGTCGCCGTGCCGGCGCCCCTCGCGGCGCAAGCGGCTCGCCGTTTCCCACGCCGCCTCGCGGGTCCGTCGTCGGAGCAGCGCCCCGACTGCAGGGAGCAGCAACGCCAGCTCGATCACGGAGAGCCAGCCGTCGCTCCGACCGCCCTCGATCCCGCGGTATTCCCGGCTGACCTCCGCGACGGTCGGGTTGTCGATGAACTCGTCTTCGAGCCGGGTCGCCGGCTCGTCGATGGCGGGAACGGTGTGACGGAGGCGGAACCAGTCGTAGTACTCCTCGTGGACCTGTACCGCGGTGTACTCGCCGTCGGGCGACTCGTACGCCCGTATGTGATCGCGCGTCCCCAGGTACGTGCCGTCGTGGACTTCGAACGTGACCGCCTTCCAGACGCCGCCGTCGGGTCCCCTGAAATACGAGTACCGGTTCGAGCCGCTGGCGTTTTCCCAGTTGCCCTCCACGATGTCTCGCACGGGGGCCGAAGCGTTCTCGCTCTCGATCGGTTCCGTTCGCTCCGTTTCGTTTTCGTCCTCGACGAGCGACGTGCGCCCGTCCTCGTCGGTCGCCTCCGTCTCGTCCGTCTCCTGCCAGTCGGCCTCGGGGTCCGCGGTGAGGGCGCGCTCGACCGTCTCGGCGTCGTTCTGGAACGCGACGTTGATCGCGAGGGTCTGTCCGTAGACGGACCGGCTGCGGCTCGTGTACGGCCACAGCTCGTAGTCTCCCTCGACTTCGATCAGCGACGCTTCAGGGACCTCGCCCGCTCCCGGCTGTTGGACGGTCCCGCCGAGGAGCCCCGAGACGACCAGCCCCGCGCCGACGACGACGAGCAGGGCGGCGGCGACCGTCTTCCGTTGCATGACCGTTCCGCACGCGCTCGGGCTATAAAACCTCCCGGGCCGGGGTCGAGGCATCCGCCCTGAGCGGTGCCCTACGGCGCTCTACAGGCGGAGCGGGCGAGTGTATCGGGGCCAGACCCCGAGGCGAGTTACCACGTCTCGACGTAGCCGTCCCGAACGTCCTCCGCACACCCCTCGCAGTCGGCGTGACCCGACTCGAAACACTCGGGACGCCCCTCGGCGTCGACGGTCACCGCCCGGCGCTCGGCGTGTCGCCGGCAGACGATCCTCGCACGCCCGTCCCGGTCAGTCGGCAGGTCGTACAGCTCCGCACCGACGTTCTCCTCGTCGGGGTCCGCTCTGCCCTCCGCGTACGCCCGCTTGGCCTCCTCGAACTGCCGGCCGGCCTTCCGGAGCTGCTGGCGGATCACCCGTTCGAGGCGGTCGTCCATACCCCCCGGTTCGGTCGCCCGGAGTATAGGTCCGTTGGCGTCGCGATCCGCCGGTGCCACGATCCGCCGGTGCCACGATCCGCCGGCGCCACGATCCGTCGGCGCCGCGATCCGCCGGCGTCGCGATCCGCCGATGTCGCGAGCGCCGTCCCGACCCCGTGACGGCCGGCGACCCTTCCGCGTCACCGGCCCACGTGAACGGTCGCCGTGGGAGCGTTCCACTCGAAACGACGCCCGCGCACGACTGACGAGCGTCAGACGAAGGTCCGACGGAGTCGTTCGATCGGCGTCAGCGCGCCACTTTCACCGCGGTCACCGTCGTTTTAATAGCATGAGGAACCAACCGTCGTACGCCTCCCATTGAAACACGACCGGAGGCGAGACACCCATGAGCGAACTGCGACAGGAAGCGGAAGCGATAGCGGAACAGTTCTCGGACCACCTCGAGGTGGGCCCCGACGAAGTCGAAGAGCGGTTGGAGAACCTGGTCAACGAGTACCGCGTACCGCTCGAGGAGGCGCGTCGGAGCGTCACCAACAGTTACCTCGACGACGCCGGAATGGAGCGCGACGAGCTCGGCCGCGGCGGCACAGAGCGGGTCCAGGTGAACGACATCGACGAGGACGAGCGGTGGGTCGACCTGCGCGTGAAGCTCGTCGACCTCTGGGAGCCTCGTAGCGACTCCATCTCGCAGGTCGGGCTCGTCGGCGACGAGTCCGGGACGATCAAGTTCGTCGCCTTCGAGACCTCCGACCTCCCCGAGTTGGAGGAGGGGACGGCCTACGAGCTCTCGAACGTCGTCACCGACGAGTACGAGGGTAGCTACTCGGTGAAACTCAACCGGACGACGGGGATCACGGAGATCGACGAGGAGATCGAGGTCGGCGACAACGCCGAGACCGTCGAGGGCGCGCTCGTCGACATCCAGTCCGGCTCCGGGCTGATCAAGCGCTGTCCCGAGGACGACTGTACCCGCGTCCTCCAGAACGGGCGGTGTTCCGAACACGGCGAGGTCGACGGCGAGTTCGACCTCCGGATCAAGGGCGTCCTCGACGACGGCGAGACCGTCACCGAGGTGATCTTCGACCGCGAGGCCACCGAGGAGCTCACCGGCATGGGCTTGGAGGAGGCGAAGGACATGGCGATGGACGCGCTCGACACGACCGTCGTCGCCGAGGAGATGGCCGAGGACGTCCTCGGCCGGTACTACCGCGTCAGCGGCCCGACGTTCGGCCGGTATGTCCTGGTCGACGAGATGGAAGAACCCGGCGCGGTCGACGTCGAGAGCGCGCTGATCGAAGCGAGGTCGATCTGAGATGAGCCAGTCAACCCCCACCCGAGAGGTCGCCCGGCGCGTTTTCGCGAGCGAGTTCAACGACGCCGGCTACACGTTCAAGGAATCGGACGACGAGCGCGCGCCCGTCTACCTGCTGTTGCCGACGGGCGAGTCCTCGAACCGCGTCTTCTTCGTCGGCACCCTCACGGAGAAGGAGGACGTCGGCGAGGACAGCGAGTACTGGCGGGGGCGCATCGTCGACCCCACGGGGACGTTCTTCGTCTACGCCGGCCAGTACCAGCCCGAGGCCGCCTCGAAGCTCCGGGACCTGGAGCCGCCCGCCTACGTCGCGGTCGTGGGAAAGCCCCGGACGTACGAGACCGACGACGGCACCGTTCGCGTGTCGGTCCGCCCCGAGTCGATCACGGAGGTCGACGCGGCCGTCCGCGACCGCTGGGTCGCGGAGACCGCCCACAGAACGATCGAGCGCGTCGCCGCCTTCGACGACGAGGGGAACGAGTACGCCCGGATGGCCCGCGAGGAGTACGACCTCGACCCCGCCACGTACAAGGCCGCGGCGCTGTCGGCGCTCGAGGACCTCGACGACACCGACGAGCTCGCCGGTGACACGGCGACGGACGCCGGGACGGGCGGATCCGACGACGCGACGCTCGAGGGCGACGCGGGAACCCCCGACGCGTCCGGGATCTGAGGCCCGGTTTCCGTCCGCGCGTCGTCCCGTTTCCGTCCGCGCGTCGTCCCGTTTCCGTCCGCGCGTCGTCCCGTTTTTCCCGACTAACGCCGCGGAAACGACGCGTGAACGCGCCTGTCACCGTCTGACAAACGCTTAAGTGATCCGCGTGACGATCGGGTGGTGATGGGCAACAAGAACAAGACGATCTCGTTCCGCGTCAACGAGGACGCCTTCGAGACCCTCCGCGACATCGCCGAGGAGCGGGACATCTCGCTTTCGGCCGTCTTCCGGGACTACGTGGATACGCTCGTTGCCCACGACGGACAGGTCCGGGTCATCCCCGAGGCGGAACTCGAGAGCATGGGCGACAGCGGCGAGTCGTTCCCCCCGAAGATCGAGGTCCCCAAGAGCTTCGTCCGCGAGCACGAGCGTCTGGAACTCGAAGCCGACCACCTCCGCGAGCAGCTCGAGGAACACAAACGCTACGTCAACTACCTCCGCGAACAGCTCGAGGACGAGGACGAGGACGTGATCCAGCTCGAGGACCTCGACGGCGAGCCCGACGAACCCTCCTTCCGGCTCGGCTAGCGTCGGCCCGTCCGACCGTCGACGAACGCCCTCCGTCGGTCCGAACCCGTAGGGTCGTGCCGCCGGTCCGCGCTCGTAGTGACGTTCGTTTCCTCGTTCGGCCGTACGGTTGACGGATCGATACCCCTCCGGTCGGTTTCCGTCCATCTGTAACGATCGACGAAAAGGATATTACTCGGCGCTCGGACTGTACTGACATGAATGGGTGGCTCCGACCGTGAACGTGTTCGACAGGGCGTACGACGACCCGGTCCGCGTCCTCGACGAGGACGGCACGGTCGTCGGCGACGTGCCCGACCTCGAGGAGGACGAACTCGTCGGGATCTATCGCGACATGCGCCTCGCGCGGCACTTCGACGGCCGGGCGGTGAGCCTCCAGCGTCAGGGGCGGATCGGGACGTACCCGCCGCTGTCCGGTCAGGAGGGCGCACAGGTCGGGTCGGCGGCCGCGCTCGGCGAGGACGACTGGATCGTTCCCTCCTACCGCGAGCACGGTGCCGCGTTCGTTCGAGGGCTTCCGCCGGAGAAGACGCTGCTCTACTGGATGGGCCACGGCGACGGGGCCCGGCCCCCGGACGACGTCAACGTCTTCCCGATCGCGGTGCCGATCGCCTCGCAGGTGCCGCACGCGGTCGGCGGCGCGTGGGCGTCGAAGCTCCGCGGCGACGACGACGTCTTCGTCTGTTACTTCGGCGACGGCGCGACGAGTGAGGGCGACTTCCACGAGGGGTGTAACTTCGCGGGCGTCTTCGACACCCCCACGGTGTTCTTCTGTAACAACAACGGGTGGGCGATCTCGGTGCCGCGCGAACGGCAGACGAGGAGCGCGACGCTGGCGGGGAAGGCGGAGGCGTACGGCTTCGACGGCGTCCAGGTCGACGGGATGGACCCGCTCGCGGTGTACGCGGTCACGGAGGCGGCCCTCGAGAAGGCCCGGGATCCGCCCGAGGACCGACTCCGGCCGACGCTGATCGAGGCGGTCCAGTACCGCTTCGGGGCACACACCACCGCCGACGACCCCACCGTCTACCGCGACGACGACGAGGTGGAGCGGTGGCGTCGCAAGGACCCGATACCGCGGCTGGAGCGGTACCTCCGGTCCGAGGGGGTCCTCGACGACGATCGGGTCGACCGGATCGAAGCCGAGGTCGAGACGCGCGTCGCCGACGCTATCGAGGCGGCGGAGTCGGTCCCGCGGCCGGCGCCGAAGGAGCTGTTCGCGCACGCCTACGCCGAGCTCCCGCCGGAGCTCGAAGCACAGTACGCGGAGGTCGAGACGCTCCGCGAGGAACGCGGCGACGCGGCCTTCTTGGGTGAATAAATGAGCGACACGCGAAACCTCACGCTGGTACAGGCGGTTCGGGACGGGCTCCACACCGAACTCCGCGAGGACGACGACGTCGTCGTCCTCGGGCAGGACGTCGGCAAGAACGGCGGCGTCTTCCGCGCGACCGAGGGGCTCTACGAGGAGTTCGGCGGCGACCGCGTCGTCGACACCCCGCTCGCGGAGTCCGCCATCGTCGGCTGCGCGGTCGGGATGGCCGCGATGGGCATGCGGCCGGTCCCCGAGATCCAGTTCTCCGGGTTCATGTACCCCGGCTACGACCAGATCGTCTCGCACATGGCCCGGTTCCGGGCGCGCTCGCGGGGCCGGTTCACGCTGCCGATGACGCTGCGTGCCCCCTACGGCGGGGGGATCCGCGCGCCCGAGCACCACTCGGAGTCGAAGGAGGCGTTCTACGCCCACGAGGCGGGGCTGAAGGTGGTGATCCCGTCGACGCCGCGGGACACGAAGGGATTGCTCGCTGCGTCGATCCGCGACCCCGACCCCGTGATCTTCCTCGAGCCGAAGCTGATCTACCGCGCGTTCCGCGAGGACGTGCCGGAGGAGCCGTACACGGTCCCGATCGGCGAGGCGGCGACGAGACGCGAGGGCGACGACGTCGCCGTGTTCACCTACGGCGCGATGACCCGCCCCACGCTCGAGGCGGCCGAGACGCTCGCCGAGGAGGGGATCGAGTGTGAAGTCCTCGACCTCCGGACGGTCTCGCCGCTCGACCGGGAGGCGATCGTCGACGCCTTCGAGCGTACCGGCCGTGCGGCGGTGGTCCACGAGGCCCCCCGGACGGCCGGGCTCGCCGCGGAGATCACGGCGATCCTCCAGGAGGAGGCGCTCCTCTACCAGGAGGCCCCCATCGAGCGGATCACCGGGTTCGACGTGCCGTACCCGCTGTACGCGCTCGAGGACTACTACCTCCCGAGCGCGACGCGTATCGAGGAGGGTATCAGGGAGACCGTGGAGTACGAACCATGACGATCGAGGAGTTCCGGCTTCCGGACGTCGGCGAAGGGGTCGCGGAGGGCGAACTGGTCACGTGGCTCGTCGACCCGGGCGACCGCGTCGAGGAGGACCAGCCCGTCGCCGAGGTGGAGACCGACAAGGCGCTCGTCGAGGTGCCCTCCAGCTACGACGGCGTCGTCGAGGAGCTGTTCGTCGAGGAGGGGGAGGTCGTCCCCGTCGGCGACGTGATCATCTCGTTCCGCGTCGACTCGGACGACGGGGAGCCGGCCGACGAGGAAGCGACCGACGCCGACGAGGAAACGACCGACGCCGGCGAGGAAACGACCGATGCCGAGGGAGCCGACCCCAGGGAGGACGCCCCCGAGGCGGCCGACTCGACAGCGAAACGCGTGTTCGCCCCGCCGTCGGTCCGCCGGCTCGCGCGCGAGCTCGGCGTCGACCTCGGCGCCGTCGCCGGGAGCGGTCCCGGCGGTCGGGTGTCCGAGCGCGACGTGCGCGAGCACGCGGAGGTGACGGGATCCGGGAACGGCGCGGACGGCGAGGACGCCCCCGCCCCGAAACCGGTCGACATCGGGTCGGGCGACCGGACGTCGGCCGTAGAAAAGCGCGGAGGGGACTACGACGGCCCGGCGGCGGGGTCCGCGCCCGAACCCGCCGGCCGCGATCGGACGTTGGCGACCCCGGCGACCCGGAAGCTCGCGCGCGAACTCGGCGTCGACCTCCACGACGTGCCCACCGACGAGACGCGCGAGGGCGAGGCGTTCGTCGACGAGGGGCACGTCCGGGCGTACGCCGAGGTCGACACCGAGGTCGATACCGACGTGGAGGCACCCGCAGACGTCGTGGCCGACGCGGAGGGGAGCGACGTCGGCGTGGAGACCGACCCGACGCCCGCGGACCCGGCGACCGACGCGCCCACGTCGACCGCGGACACGGTGTCGACCGACGCGGGCGAGGCGGACGCCGGGAGCGCTGACGACGACAAGACTGGGGACGCCGACGGGACGGGGGACGCCGACGGGACGGCCGTGGAGACGATCCCGTACCGGGGCGTCCGCCGGACGATCGGAACGCGCATGGCGCAGTCGAAGTTCACCGCCCCGCACGTCACCCACCACGACACCGTCGAGGTCGACGCCCTCGTCGCGGCCCGCGAGCGGCTGAAACCGAAGGCAGCGGAGGCCGGGGTGAGCCTCACCTACCTGCCGTTCGTGATGAAGGCGGTCCTCGCGGGGCTACGCGAGTACCCCATACTCAACAGCGAGCTTCGGGAGGACGAAGAGGAGATCGTCCTGAAAGACGAGTACCACTTCGGCGTCGCGGTCGCGACCGACGCGGGGCTGATGGTCCCCGTGGTCGAGGACGTCGACGGGAAGGGGCTCTTCGAGCTGGCCGCCGAGGTGAGCGACCTCGCGTCGCGGGCGCGCGACCGGTCGCTCGCGCCGGCGGAGCTGCGGGGAAGCACGTTCACGCTCACCAACTTCGGCGCGATCGGCGGCGAGTACGCGACGCCGATCATCAACTACCCCGAGACCGCCGTTCTGGGGCTGGGTGCCATCGAGAAGCGCCCCGTCGTGCGGGAACGGTCCGAGGTCGGCGACGGCTCCGTCGAGGACGGCTCCGTCGGCGACGAGGGGGGCCACGCGGTCGTCCCCGCGTCGACGCTGCCGCTGTCGCTGTCCATCGACCACCGGGTCGTCGACGGGGCGGTCGCCGCCGAGTTCGCGAACGTCGTGATGGAGCATCTTGAAGACCCGCTGTTACTGTTGAACGAGTGATGGTGGTCGGAGACATCTCGACGGGAACGGAGGTACTGGTGATCGGCGCGGGGCCGGGCGGCTACGTCGCCGCCATCCGCGGCGCACAGGAGGGGCTGGACGTGACGTTGGTCGAGAAGGACGCCTACGGCGGGGCGTGTCTCAACCGCGGCTGTATCCCCTCGAAGGCGCTCATCACGGCGAGCGGGCTCGCCCACGAGGCGGGCACCGCCGAGGAGATGGGGATCCACGCCGACCCCGCGGTCGACCTCTCGCGGATGATCGAGTGGAAGCAGGGCGTCGTCGACCGGCTCACGGGCGGCGTCGAGAAGCTGTGTAAGGCCAACGGCGTGAACCTGGTCGAGGGGACCGCGCGCTTCGTCGACGACCACACCGTCCGCGTCGCCCACGGCGGCGACGGACAGGGCTCCGAATCGATCGAGTTCGAGCACGCGATCGTCGCCACCGGCTCCCGGCCGGTCGAGATACCCGGCTTCGAGTTCGCCGAGGACCACGTCTGGAGCTCCGCGGGCGCGCTCGCGGCCGAGAGCGTCCCGGACCGCCTCGTCGTCGTCGGCGGCGGCTACATCGGGATGGAGCTGGCGACCGTCTACGCGAAGCTGGGGGCGGAGGTAACGGTGGTCGAGATGCTCGACGACGTCCTCGACCCCTACGAGGACGACGTGAAACGCGTCGTCCGGGACCGCGCGGAGGAGCTCGGGATCGAGTTCCACTTCGGGGAGGGCGCGGCCGGCTGGTCGGAGGCCGGCGACGGCGACTACCTCGTCCACACGGAGACGGCCGACGGGGAGGAGTCGAGCTATCCGGCGGACAAGGTCCTCGTCGCGGTCGGCCGTGAACCCGTTACCGGCGGGCTCGACCTCGAGAACGCGGGCGTGGAGACGACCGACCGCGGGTTCATCGAGACGGACGACCGGACCCGGACCGCGGTCGATCACGTCCACGCCGTCGGCGACGTCGCCGGCGAGCCGATGCTCGCGCATGCCGCCTCGACGGAGGGCATCGTCGCCGCCGAGGTCATCGCCGGCGAGCCGGCAGCGCTCGACCAGCAGGCGATCCCCGCCGCCGTCTTCACCGACCCCGAGATCGGGACGGTCGGGATGACCGAGGCGGACGCCGAGGAGGCGGGATTCGAGGTCGCCGTCGGCGAGATGCCGTTTCGGGCCTCCGGCCGCGCCATGACGATCGGCCACACCGACGGGTTCGTTCGGATCGTCGCCGACGCGGACGAGGGGTTCGTGCTCGGCGCACAGATCGTCGGCCCGGAGGCCTCCGAACTGATCGCGGAGGTCGGGCTCGCGATCGAGCTGGGCGCGACGCTCGAGGACGTCGCTGCGACGGTCCACACCCACCCGACGCTCTCGGAGGCCGTGATGGAGGCCGCGGAGAACGCCCGTGGCCAGGCGATCCACACGCTGAACCGGTAGGAACTCCCTGCCCGCACCGGTAGGAACTCCGTGCCCGAACCGATAGGCCACTCCCCGTCCGCGGAACCCTCGGTGGACGGCGACCGGTGGCCGGCACGCCCGTTCGCGCGTCCGCTACGCCGACGCCGCGTATCCCGCCTCCTCGACCGCGCGCACGAGCGCGTCGGGGTCGACGTCGCCCTCGACGGTCGCGGACCCGCTCTCGCGGTTCGCGCTCGCGCCGGTGGCGCCGTCGACGCCCTCGAGCGCCTCCTCGACGCTCCGCTCGCAGTGTTCACACGACATCCCCTCGACCGTGATGGTTCGACCCATGACGGGATCGAGTAGTGGGTGGAACCGCTTGTGTATTTCTCCTTCGAGACCTAGGGTCGGAAGGTACTCTCGCTTTCGATCCCAAAGTTCCGAGGAAACGCTCTTGTGTGCGCCGTTCCTCCGATCGTCCATGCGTGAGTTGGACGACACCGACGTGGAGATCCTCTCGCTTCTGGCTGTGGACGCCCGCCGGCCGTACCGCGAGATCGGCGACCGGGTGGGGCTCTCCGGTCCGGCGGTCTCGGACCGCGTCACGCGGCTGGAGGAGGCCGGCGTCATCCGCGGGTTCACGGTCGACGTCGATCGGACGAAACTACGCGGGGGGGTCCCCGTCATGGTCGACGTCGATCTCGCGGTCGACGCCGACCTCGCGGTCGACGCGGGCGAGGGACCGGATTCGGGGGCGGACCCGGACGAGGTCGGTGACCCTTTGGAGGCCGCCCGCGAGCGCCTCCGCGATGCCGAGGCCGTCGAGCATGTGTTCGTCACCGCCGAGGGGAACCTGCGGTTTTACGCCCGGATCGGGCGTCGGTCCGTCCGCGAGTGGCTCGCCGGCCTCCTCGAGGGGCTCCCCGTCGACGACCGGACGGTCACGCTCGTCGACGAGGTCGAGTGGACGCCCTCGATCGAGGGTGTCGAGTTCGCGCTGACCTGCGCGGAGTGTTCCAACACGGTCGACAGCGAGGGCGAGACGACGCGGATCGACGGCGACGTGTACCACTTCTGCTGTCCGTCGTGTCTCGGCCGATTCCGGGACCGATACCGCCGACTGGAGGAGGGTGTGTGACCGATCGGATCGACGAGCTGCTCCGCGATCGGCGCCGTTGCTTTGGGATCGAAGGTTTCGACCCACTCCGACCCCGACACTGAGAGGAGAAACCCAGCTAAGGGTGGAGCCCCTAGTAGCATACAGATGACAGACAGAACGGCTCACCTCGACGTCACGGGGATGTCCTGTGCCAACTGTTCGGCGACGATACGGGACACCCTCGAGGACCTCGACGGCGTGGCGTCGGCGACGGCGAACTACGCCACCGACGAGGCGACGGTCGAGTACGATCCCGGGACGGTATCGCTCCGCGAGATCTACGACGCGGTCGCGTCGGCCGGCTACGGCGCGGTCTCGGAGACGACCACGGTCGCGATCACGGACATGTCGTGTGCGAACTGCGCCGAGGCGAACGCGGAGGCCCTGACGGACACGCCGGGCGTGATCGACGCCGACGTGAACTACGCCACCGACGAGGCACAGGTCACGTACAACCCCGCCGACGCGTCGCTCCCGGACCTGTACGACGCGATCGAGTCGGCCGGTTACTCGCCGGTCCGCGAGCGTGGGGGCGGCGCCGGCAGTGACGACGGGACCGCAGGGGACGCCGGTTCCACTGCCGACGGTTCCGACGCCGATTCGGGTCAAAGCGCCCGCGACGCTGCACGAGAGGAGGAGATCCGCAGACAGCTCCGGCTGACGCTGTTCGGTACAGCCCTCGCGGTCCCCCTGTTCGCGTTCATGGCCGACCACCTGCTGTTCGACGGGGGGCTCCTCCCGGGAACCGTCGTCGGCGTCGAGGTCGGCTGGCTACAGTTCCTGCTCGCGACGCCGGTACAGGTCGTGCTCGGCCGGCCGTTCTACCGGAACTCCTACACGGCGCTCGTCAGGAACCGGCGTGCCAACATGGACGTGCTGATCGCGCTCGGGTCCACCACCGCGTACCTCTACTCAGTCGCGGTCCTCTCCGGGTTGATCGCGGGGAGCCTCTACTTCGACACAGCCGCGTTCATCCTCGTGTTCATCACCCTCGGCAACTACCTCGAGGCCCGTTCGAAGGGGCAGGCCGGCGAGGCGCTCCGGAAGCTACTGGAGATGGAGGCCGAGACGGCGACGCTCGTCGACGCCGACGGCACCGAAGAGGAGGTGTCGCTCGACGCGGTCGAGTCAGGCGACCGGATGAAGATCCGGCCGGGCGAGAAGATCCCCACCGACGGCGTCGTCGTCGACGGGCAGAGCGCGGTCGACGAGTCCATGGTGACCGGCGAGTCGGTCCCGGTCGAGAAGCGCGAGGGTGACGAGGTCGTCGGCTCCACGATCAACGAGAACGGCGTCCTCGTCGTCGAGGCGACGAATGTGGGCGAGGACACCGCCCTCCAACAGATCGTCCGGACGGTGAAGGAGGCGCAGTCGCGCCAGCCGGAGATCCAGAACCTCGCCGACCGCATCTCGGCGTACTTCGTCCCCGCGGTCATCGCGAACGCCCTGTTGTGGGGGACGGTCTGGTTCCTGTTCCCCGAGGCGCTCGCCGGGTTCGTGAGCGCGCTCCCGCTGTGGGGGCTCGTCGCCGGCGGCCCGGCGGCCGCGGGCGGCGGCGTCTCGGTCGTCGAGTTCGCGATCGTCGTGTTCGCCTCGGCGGTGCTCATCGCCTGTCCCTGCGCGCTCGGGTTGGCGACGCCGGCGGCCACGATGGTCGGTACCTCCATCGGCGCACGCAACGGCGTCCTGTTCAAGGGGGGCGACGTGCTGGAGCGCGCCAAGGACGTCGACACGGTCGTCTTCGACAAGACGGGGACGCTCACCGAGGGCGCGATGGAACTGACCGACGTGGTCGCGTTCGGCTCCGACGGCGAGCCCATCCCCGACGGCGGGACCGCCTCGACGGCGGGCTCCGGCGACGAACCCGGGACGGGACCCGACGGGACCGACGGTCTCACGGCCGACGAGATGCTCCAGCTCGCCGCGACGGCCGAGCGGGACAGCGAGCACCCGCTCGCGCGCGCCATCGTCGAGGGTGCCGAGGAACGCGGGCTCGACGTCGGGGACGCCGAACGCTTCGAGAACGTGCCCGGTCAGGGCATCCGCGCGACGGTCGGGGGCGACGAAATACTCGTCGGCAACCGGAAGCTCCTCCGCGAGAACGGGATCGACCCGGAACCCGCGGCGGGGACGATGGAACGGCTCGAAGCCGAGGGGAAGACGGCGATGCTCGTCGCCCGCGTGCCAGCCGGCACGGACGCGGGGGAACTCCTCGGCGTGGTCGCCGACGCCGACACGGTGAAAGCGAGCGCGGCCGACGCGGTCACAGCCCTCCGCGAGCGCGGTCTCGACGTGATGATGATCACCGGCGACAACGAGCGGACCGCCCGCGCGGTCGCAGAGCGGGTCGGGATCGATCCCGCCGACGTCCGGGCGGAGGTCCTCCCCGAGGACAAATCCGACGCGGTGGAGTCGATCCAAGCCGACGGGCGCAAGGCGATGATGGTCGGCGACGGCGTCAACGACGCGCCGGCGCTGGCGGTCGCGTACGTCGGGACCGCCATCGGGAGCGGGACGGACGTGGCGATCGAGGCGGCCGACGTGACGCTGATGCGTGACGACCCGCTCGACGTGGTAAAGGCGATCCGGGTCTCCGACGCCACGCTCCGGAAGATCAAACAGAACCTCGTGTGGGCGTTCGGCTACAATACGGCGATGATCCCGCTGGCGTCGCTCGGGCTCCTCCAGCCCGCGCTGGCCGCCGCCGCGATGGCGTTCTCCAGCGTGAGCGTGCTCGCCAACAGCCTCCTGTTCCGCCGGTACGAGCCGGACGACGACTACACGCTGTTCGGACGGTTGCGGTGAGCGGCGGGTCGAGCCCCGTCGCCGATTCCATATAGCGAAATATACTTTACTTCCATCACTGCCCGAATCCCACGCTTTCGTCCGACCTGGCCGATAGAGCGGGTCACCCCCGGCGATTTGGGCTCTCCCACCCGGCGCGTCGACGATCGACCGGCTTTTTCCCCGGCGAACCGTCCGATCGGACATGGCAGCCGAGTTCGACCCCGATAAGTTCGAGGACAAGTACGTCCACTACTTCCCGGAGCTCCAGCGGGCGTACAAGAACGCGTTCAACCAGATGAACGAGCGGTACGACTCCGAACTGGTCCACGGGATCGACCAGATGGTGCTCAACGAGTCCGAGCCGACCTACGAGGACGGCCAGTTCCGCGTCGAACTGCCCGACAACCCCAGAGATCGGCTTCAGGGGGTCCTCGTCGACGACGAGACGTTCGAGGCGACCCTCGAGGAGTACGTCGAACGGATCGAAGCGGAGCTCTACCGAACGCTCGGCGTCGACACGCCCGAGTGATGCCGATCCGTCCGAACCAAAGGCATAAGCCGACCGACCGCCAATTCGGGGACATGAGCACGGATACGAGCGACCCGGAAAACGACCTCCGCGAGCGGATCACGAACTTCCTGCGGCGCAACTTCCCGCAGATCCAGATGCACGGCGGCAGCGCCGCGATCAGCCACCTCGACCGCGAGACCGGCGAGGTCCAGATCCAACTCGGCGGCGCGTGTTCCGGCTGTGGTATCTCCCCGATGACGATCCAGGCGATCAAGTCCCGGATGGTCAAGGAGATCCCCGAGATCGAGACCGTCCACGCCGACACCGGCATGGGGGCGGGTGCCGACGGCGACCTCGGCGGCACGGGCGGCGGCGGCGGCATGTCCCCGTCGTTCCCCGGCGAGACGACCGACGACGACGACGAAGGGCCGCAGGCACCCTTCTAACGCTCGCTCTTCTCCGTTTTCTCGCTCGAAGCCGATAGCGGCCGTGTTTTCCGACGAGTCTCGTCCGACGATCCGCCCGCCCGTCGCCACTCGATAAATGGAATATCGCGATATCAAAACTACTTCGGAGTCACCTCCGACCGATGCCTCGGAGGCCGACGTGTCGCGCACGAAGTCGAGACGCACTCGCGGTGGACGGGAAAGTCGCTTTCGGCCGACCGACGCCGCCTCGCGCCGGGGGGGTCGACGCGTACCCAGTAGCTATATTTTCGAGGTCTCGCACGTATCCGCAATGGGCTTGGATTTCGACCGTCGGTGTCGATCACTCGACGACGGACGGGTTTCGACGGCCACGCTGGCTGTGACGGACCGGACGCGGCTCGGAGGGGTCACCCGAACGCGAGTACGGCGTGAGGGACGCCACGTTCCCCGGGGAGATCATGAGTGACGACCGTCTGCGGTCGAGACCGACGGCCGGAGACCGGCTCGACACCCTCCTCTCCGGTGAGCCACCCGAAACGCCGACCGCGATCGAGGCGGTACGCGAGGCGGCTCTCGAAGCGTTGGACGACGACGCGACGGCGTTTCTCACCGGCGGCGCGGGCGGCGATCGAACGATGGACCACAACCGGACCGCGTTCGAACGCTACCGGATCGTCCCGCGGATGCTCCGAGACGTCACCGACCGCGACCACTCGGTCGACCTCCTCGGCTCCACCCTTCGGACGCCGCTTTTGCTCGCGCCGGTCGGGATTCAGACCAACTACCACGACGAAGGCGAGATTGCGACCGCTCGAGCAGCCCGGTCACTCGAGGTGCCGATGATCGTCAGTTCGGTCGCCTCCCACAGCCTCGAAGCGATCGCCGAGGCTGTCGGTGACGGCACGCTCTGGTTCCAACTGTATCCCAGTAGCGACGACGCGATCACGGAGAGTTTCCTCCGCCGAGCCGAAGCGGCGGGGTACGAGGCGGTCGTCGTCACGGTCGACGCCCACGTGATGGGGTGGCGCGAGTCCACCCTCGACCGGGGGTACCTGCCGTTTCTCGACGGCGAAGGGATCGAGAACTACCTGACGGACCCCGCGTTTCGCGACGGCCTCGACGAACCCCCCGAGGCGGACGTAGACTCGGCTATCGACCACTTCTCGGCGGTGTTCGGACACTCGGCGTTCGACTGGGACGACCTCGAACGGGTCGCCGAATCGACCGACCTACCCGTTCTCGTGAAAGGGATCCTCCACCCGAGAGACGCGCTGACGGCCGTCGAACGCGGTGCGGACGGGGTGGTCGTCTCGAACCACGGCGGTCGACAGATCGACAACGCGCTCGCCGCGCTCGAGGCGCTTCCGGGGGTCGTCGACGCGGTCGACGGTCGGATACCCGTTCTGTTCGACAGCGGGGTCCGCCGGGGGGCCGACGCGTTCGTCGCGATGGCGCTCGGCGCGGACGCGGTCGCGGTCGGTCGACCGTATCTGTACGGGCTGGCAGTCGACGGGGAGTCCGGCGTCCGATCGGTCCTCTCGAATCTGCTTGCGGACCTCGACGCGACGCTCGCGCTCGCCGGTCACACGTCGTGGGAGACGGTCGATCGAACGACGATCCGGGAGACGACATCGAGGTAGCCCCGGAGTCGACCGGACCTCGGTCGGACGCTGATGACGTCGACGGTCAGACGTCGATGACGTCGACGGTCAGACGCCGATGACGTTGAAGGTCTCCAGTGCGCCCATGACCCCGAAGAGGAACACGAGCGCGATAGCCACGACGTAGTAGACCTTCCACGTCGTCGACGGGCGGAACGCCTCGGGGAGGTTCTTCTCGACGACGTACCAGTTCGCCGGATAGAAGAACACCTCGACCATCGCGAGGATCGCCGCGATCCAGACGATGAGCGTCACCGGCAGTTCGCCGATGAGGATGAGCGGCACGACGCTCCCGAGCGCCATCCCCGCGATGACGGTTCGACGCACCAGTTCCGTGTCGACGGTACGGCCTTCCAGCGCCATCGGGAGGATGTCGGAGGTGGCGCGTGACGCGCCGTCGAGGAGGGTGATGACCGTCGAGTACAGCGCTGCGAACGCACCGAGGAGCATCGCCCAGAACGACCACGGACCGAACGACTCGGTGAGGATGTTCCCCAGCGCGACGGCGAGGTTCTCGTCGGTCGGCGGCTCGGGGTACAACACGTTGGACGCGAGCACGATCATCGCGATCGCGAGGATCAGACTGAACCCGTAACCGATGTTGAAGTCCCGCCGGCCGGTCCTGATCCACTGGCGGATGTAGTCGTGATACCGTTCGTCTTCCGGGTCGAGTCCTCGTTCGCGGAGTTCGCTCGTTCCCCCCTCTTTGGCCATGCTCCAGCTCCCGATGAGGATGCTCGTGCTGAAGCCGGTCGGGGCGAACCCGGCGGCAGCGGCGAACAGTCCGACGAACAGCGCACCGGTCAGGTCCGGGACGTTGAACGTCGTCTCGGCGATGACGTCGGTCGACGGCGGACCGACCAACACGCCGATCACGAGCAGGACACCGAGCGAGACGGTAAAGACCAACAGGACCTTTTCGAGCAGGCTGTACCGCGAGACGAGCACCAGCACCGCCGCGACGCCGACGAGCACCGCGTAGGTCTGGATGAAACTCAACGGCGACACGACCATCGCGAGTGCCGTCGTGCTGGCTGCGACCGACGCCGTGATCCCCGTATAGAACACGGTGAAGATGAGAGCCGTCAGCCACAACGCCCAGTTTTTCGGTCCCGGAAGGTCGGTGTAGGCCTCTATCGGGTTCCCGCCGACGCCGTAATTATACCGTATACCCAGTTCCCAGCCGCCGTATTTGACGAGATAGATGAACACGAAGATCCAGACCGCGAACAGTCCGAAGAACCCTCCCAGTGTCGGTGCGAGCACGATGTGGCTTCCGCCGATACTGATGAGCGCCCACAACATCGACGGGCCGAAATGTTCCTTGAAAAACCCCGACCAAGAGCGTTCCGGATACGTCAGATCCGCTTCCGGCGTCCCCGGTTCGGTGTCAGTCGCCATGAGCATCACCCGCTACACTCTGTGTCATCGTTACAACATCATTGACCATTATCGATTCTAGTATAACGGCTTTTGAGGAGAGAACATAAACGGTGTGGTCTATCCCGGTTCGAAAGCGGAGCATCCGTGGGTGATCGGCATTCTATTCGATTTGACATTTCAGTGCTCAGTCGGTTGATGAGACCGTTTCGTGGGGTCCGGCCAGCTCTCTCGGCTCGGGTCGCCCGAGGTCGTGGCCGACCGGGCCGGCGACTGAAGGCTTTTTCTCCCCGGACCGTAATCGGTGTCTATGCAGTACCGCGAAGTCGAACCGACGGCGGAGTACGTCGCGCGGTTCGAGACGGGGGCCGACTGGCGCGAGGAGATCGAGGGCCTCGCCCGCGAGGAGGGCGTCGACGCCGGGTGGTTCTCGGCGCTCGGGGCGGTCCGGGACGCGGAGGTCTGGTTCTACGACCAGGAGGAGACGGAGTACCGATCGGTGACGTTCGACGAGCCGCTGGAGGTCGCCGCCTGCGTCGGCAACGTTTCGCTCCTCGAGGGCGACGTCTTCGCGCACACCCACGCGGTGATGTCGCGGCCGAGCGGACAGGCGCTCGCCGGCCACCTCGACTCGGCGACCGTCTGGACGGGCGAGTGTCACCTCCGGGCGTTCGCCGATCCGCTCGAGCGCGAACACGACCCGGTCACCGACCTCGACCTATGGCTGTGACCCGACGGCGATGAGACCGGCCGACGAGCGCTACTTCGCGCGGCTCGAAGAGCGGCTCGACGAGGCGTTCGAGGTCGCGGAGACCGCGAAGGCCCAGGGGAAGGACCCCGAACCGGAGATCGAGATCCCGGTCGCCCGTGACATGGCCGACCGCGTCGAGAACATCCTCGGGATCGACGGCGTCGCGGAGCGCGTCCGCGAACTCGAAGGCGAGATGTCCCGCGAGGAGGCCGCCCTCGAACTCGTCACCGACTTCGTCGAGGGGAGCGTCGGCGACTACGACTCCCGCGCCGGCAAGATCGAGGGGGCGGTCCGGACCGCCGTGGCGTTGCTCACCGAGGGCGTCGTCGCCGCGCCGATCGAGGGGATCGACCGCGTCGAGCTGTTACAGAACGACGACGGCACCGAGTTCATCAACGTCTACTACGCGGGCCCGATCCGGTCGGCCGGCGGGACCGCACAGGCGCTCTCGGTGCTGGTCGCCGACTACGCGCGGGCGCTCCTGGGGATCGACGAGTACCACGCGCGAACCGAGGAGGTCGAGCGGTACGCCGAAGAGATCGCGCTGTACGACCGCGAGACCGGGCTCCAGTACACGCCGAAGGACGAGGAGTCGAAGTTCATCGCGGAGAACATCCCCATCATGCTCGACGGGGAGGCCACCGGCGACGAGGAGGTCTCCGGCTTTCGCGACCTCGAACGCGTCGACACCAACTCCGCGCGCGGCGGGATGTGTCTCGTCGCTGCCGAGGGGATCGCGTTGAAGGCCCCGAAGATACAGCGGTACACCCGCGACCTCGAGGAGGTCGACTGGCCGTGGCTCCAGGACCTCATCGACGGCACGATCGGGAAGGCCGGCGATGGGGAGGGAACCGCCGCCGGCGACGATGACGCGGACGGCGGGTCGGGCGACGGGAGCGACGGCGACGGGGGTACCGGGAGCGGGGGGACGGGCAACGACGAAGCGGCCGACGACGACGCGACCGGGCCCGCCGGACCGCCCCGCCCGAAGCCCTCTCAGAAGTTCCTGCGGGACCTGATCGCCGGGCGGCCGGTGTTCACGCACCCCTCGGAGGACGGGGGGTTCCGGCTCCGCTACGGCCGCGCGCGGAACCACGGCTTCGCGACCGCGGGCGTCCACCCGGCGACGATGCACCTCGTGGACGACTTCCTCGCGACCGGGACGCAGATCAAGACCGAGCGTCCGGGGAAGGCCGCGGGTGTCGTCCCCGTCGACTCCATCGAGGGGCCGACGGTGAAGCTCGCGAACGGCGAGGTCCGGCGGATCGACGACCCCGAGGAGGCGCTCGCGGTGCGAAACGGCGTGGAGGCGGTCCTCGATCTGGGCGAGTACCTCGTCAACTACGGGGAGTTCGTCGAGAACAACCACCCGCTCGCGCCGGCGTCGTACGTCTACGAGTGGTGGGTTCAGGAGTTCGAGGCCGCCGGCGCGGACGTCCAGGCGCTCGAGGACGACCCCAACGTCGACCTCGAACACCCCGAGCCGGCGGAGGCGCTCGAGTGGGCGGACGGATACGACTGTCCGCTCCACCCCGACTACACCTACCTCTGGCACGACATCAGCGTCGGGGCGTTCGAGGCGCTCGCGGACGCGGTCGCCGACGGCGAGGTCGTCGAGGGCGTGCTGGCGGTCGAACACACCGACCCGGTCGCGCGGGCGCTCGAGACGTTGCTCGTCGAGCACACGGCGACGCCCGACGCGCTCCGGATCCCGACGTGGCGGCCGCTCGCGCGCTCGCTGGGGGTCGACGACGGGCTCCGGAAGGGGTGGGAGACGTTGCCGGCGGCGGCCCGCGAGTGGGACGGCGGCGACAACGCGGTGAAAGCCGTCAACGCGGTCGCACCCTTCGCGGTCCGCGAGCGCGCGCCGGTCCGGATCGGCAACCGGATGGGCCGTCCGGAGAAGTCCGAGAGCCGCGACCTCTCGCCGGCGGTCCACACGCTGTTCCCTATCAACGAGGCGGGCGGCCCGCAACGCGACGTCGCCGAGGCGGCCCGGACGATGGACGACCGCGGGCAGCGCGGCCACCTCGAACTCGAGGTCGCCGACCGGGCGTGTCCCGACTGTGGGACCCACACCTATCGGTCGGCGTGTCCCGACTGCGGCACCCACACCGAGCCCCACTACGAGTGTGGCGGCTGCGGGACCGTCTGTGAGCCCGACGAGGCGGGCCGCGTCGAGTGCCCGCGCTGTGAGTGGGAGGTGACCGCGGCCACCCCCCAGGAGGTCGACCTCAACGACGCCTACCGCTCGGCGATGGACGTCGTCGGCGAGCGCGAGTCGGCCTTCGAGATCCTGAAGGGGGTACAGGGGCTCACCTCGACGAACAAGACGCCCGAGGCCATCGAGAAGGGGGTCCTCCGCGCGAAGAACGGCGTCACCTCGTTCAAGGACGGGACGGTCCGGTACGACATGACCGACCTCCCGGTCACGGCGGTTCGCCCGGAGGAACTCGACGTCACCGCGGACCACTTCCGGGAGCTGGGGTACGAGACGGACGTCGACGGCGATCCGCTCCGTCACGACGACCAGCTGGTCGAGTTGAAGGTCCAGGACGTGGTGCTCTCGGACGGGGCGGCCGAACACATGCTGCGAACGGCCGACTTCGTCGACGACCTCCTCGCGCAGTTCTACGACCTCCCGCGCTTCTACGAGGTGAACGAGCGCGACGACCTCGTCGGCGAGCTCGTCTTCGGGATGGCCCCGCACACGAGCGCGGCGACAGTCGGGCGGGTGATCGGGTTCACGTCAGCCGCGGTCGGATACGCCCACCCGTACTTTCACGCCGCGAAACGGCGGAACTGCTTCCATCCGGAGACGGAGATCGAATATCGGGACGGCTCGGGACGGCATCGCGAGCGGATCGAGGAGTTCGTCGAGGACCGGCTGGAGGACCCACGAACCGACGACTTCGGGACGCTCGTCGAGGAACTCGACGGCGACGTTCTCGTTCCCTCGATCGACGAACGCGGAAATCGGTCGACACGACCCGTAACCGCCGTCTCGAAGCATCGAAGCCAGGACCACCTCGTCCGGATCGAGACGCGACGCGGACGGTCGATCCGCGTGACGCCCGATCACACGATGCTACGGGTCGACGGTGACGGCATCGAACGAGTCGTGGCGAGCGAGCTGGATCCCGGCGATCCGCTTCCGGCGGCCGTTCGTGAACGGACGACAGCAGAGCCCGTCACGGGAACGGCCGCGGACGGCGGTATCGGGACCGACGAGGTCGTCTCGGTGGAACCGCTCGAAAGCGACGTCGACTACACGTACAACCTCACGGTCGCCGACACACACACGTTAATGACAAATAATTTATATATTTCTCAGTGTGACGGCGACGAGGACTGCGTCATGCTCCTCATGGACGGGTTGCTCAACTTCTCGAAGACGTTCTTACCCAACCAGCGAGGTGGAAAGATGGACGCGCCCCTCGTGATGTCCTCGCGGATCGACCCCTCGGAGATCGACGACGAGGCGCACAACATGGACATCGTGCGGCGGTACCCGCTGGAGTTCTACGAGGCGACCCGCGAGATGGCCGATCCGGAGGTCGTCGAAGAGCGGATCCAACTGGGCGAGGACACGCTCGGCACCGACGACGAGTACCGCGGGTTCGACCACACCCACGACACGACGGACATCGCGATGGGGCCGGACCTCTCGGCGTACAAGACGCTCGGCGACATGATGGAGAAGATGGACGCCCAGCTGGAACTGGCGCGGAAGCTCCGCGCGGTCGACGAGACTGACGTCGCGGAGCGCGTCATCGAGTACCACTTCCTGCCCGACATCATCGGGAACCTCCGGGCCTTCTCCCGGCAGGAGACGCGGTGTCTCGACTGCGGCGAGAAGTACCGCCGGATGCCGCTCTCCGGCGACTGCCGGGAGTGTGGCGGCCGGGTGAACCTCACCGTCCACGAGGGCTCCGTGAGCAAGTACGTCGACACCGCCATCGAGGTCGCCGAACGCTTCGGCTGCCGGCCGTACACCAAACAGCGTCTGTACGTGCTCGAGGACGCCCTCGAGTCGATCTTCGAGGACGACACGAACAAGCCCACGACTATTGCGGATTTCATGTAATATACTATATTTCGAGAATATCTGGTAGAATATTTTTATGGTAAGGTAGGTTCAATTCTATATTCTGTATTTCACAGACATACGTCAAAATTCATTCAGCGCCCGCACGACACGTTTTGATACGGGTAAGCCCCTTCCCTAACCATAGTACCTAGAACGGCTTCTAGCGGCCGCACACGACGCCAAAAAGAACGGGGCTAGTTTCTACCCTCCAGTTATATACCCTATACCTCGTGCTCAGGTGCGAGCCTATGTCATGTGGTCCATTCGGCGGTCCTCGACCGATGTTATCGATCGACTGTCTTCTGACGGTCAAGGAATACACGGCAGTACCTTCCCCCACGATCTCGGGAGGGATGTCTGCGGATCGAACCGACGAGTTCCGACAGGCAGCAGAGGAGCATCTTCCGGTTGATGCGTTTACCTTCGATCCGCATCCGGTACAGCCAGATCTCTTTGGTGACGTAATGAAGGCCGAACTAGACACAGATCGGCTCCCACTGAATCAGTATCTTGAGTTTGTTGATGGGTACGCTCGACTACTCGGAGTAGAGGATCGGCGGATCATTAACACAGGAATAGATGCTCGAACGACGATTGAGAACCGTGTTCCTCGCCCGTTGGCTGAAGCTGATGTGGTGGTTGCTATCCTCATTGAGATGGGATATTCTGGAAAAATTACATCTAAGCATCAGCTCAACCCGATTGAGGAGTCGTTACCTTGGGTAGCTGATCTGGTTGTGGGGGAAGATACGATTCAGATCCAACATCACGGTGGACCGAACGACTTCGTTAACGAGCAGGTGTTGGATCTTATTGAAGCGGTTGAAGTCACTTCAGCGCAAATTGAGAATATTGTGGTTACTTGTAAAATTGTTGAGCGGATCTGAGCACAATGATTCTGATAAATACTCCTGTTCGAGTATATTGGTATAATCTCTCATTGTTGCTATTGACATTATTCCTCAGGATCCACAAAATCGGAGAGTGTGCGACCTCCAGTTGCCTTATTCCGTTCCATCTGCGTGAGCAGTTGTTCTTTGAATTCTCTCATGAGCGAATTAAACTCAGTCTGCATCTCTTGCTCCGCAATCTTATCAACAATATTCTGTATTAATTTCTCTTGATCACGTTTCACGGAATGGATAATTCGATACCGCTTCTGTAAGTCATCCTCTGCGTCCTCCTCCAATGAAACAAGCCCACAATCTATTCCGTAATCAAGGAACTTGTTGTACATCATCAAGCACTCCTCTCGCTGATAGTTCTTGAGTTCATATTGGAACAGCTCCCTCCATTCTTCGTAATCGAAATTGTCGTGTCCCTGGCGGTGATGCTGATTAATAATTGTGACAACCATATCTCGCAACTTGAGATACCAGGAAGACGAATATGTGAAATCAATGTACTGCTGATATGGGACTCCTTTCTCGAGCTCATTATTTATGTAATCATTTAGCTCATCATCATTGTGACCGGTGAAGGGAGCGTCCTCTGCTTTCTTAAACACTTTCTGATATATTTGGCATTTATTTCCAGGTGTCGCAAGATTCCACGTAATAACATTCCGTCCGACCTCCTGAGCTTTATAATGGATCTCCATTTCTGGAATTTGTCGGGAGGCCATGACAAATTCATTCATTTTCGGCAGAACACCGATCGTTTGCTTAAGATATTGATCTATATCAACGTTATCTGCCAAATTGTCTTCGATGACCTCTATCTTTTCATCGAAGTTCATCAATTTACTTAGTAGCCGGGAGGTAAGGCGTCGTTCACACTCAACAAATAGAGCAATCTGTTTCGACTGCGACGCAACTAGGACATCGAGATTATGCTCTTTCTCGTGGAATAACGGCTCCGTTCGGATGTATGTGTAATCAATACCATCGCGTTCCTCAAAAGCAGAGATGATGATATTGAAATCATCAGTCTCCTCACGATTTGTGTTGATTTCATTGCTTACCTTCTGTCGATACTCATCAAACAACTTCTCCTCAAGATCTTCTTCTTTTGACTCTACCTTCTCGTCAAACTCCTTACGTTCCTCCTCATTGAGTCGGCCTATTCGAGTTGAAAGGTCTCTGTCTGTCATGCCTCAATTAAATGGGCGTTGGAATCGAAGTTCTCCACAACAAACCGATAAAATCGCATGACAGAATCAAAACTCGAACCATGTTTTGGAAGGACAGACATTTGTCGTCCATCGGTTGTGAGGGAGAACATACCTCCGTTTTCCTCATCAATGACACGACTTGTTAGTAGTAAACTTCCTTTTTCCGCTGATGTATTGTATGGATAGAAATCTTCCTCTTTCAGGCTCGTTATGAGATCATCTGCATCTTCATAATCTAGTCCGTTATTGAGTTTGATTTCAAGCGATTGCTTTTCAAATACTTCTACCCCCTCTTTTTCAATCACGTCAAGCTTTGAGGACTGAATTTGTTCATTCATTTCCGCAACTCTTGAAACTGCCATATCGATAACAATATCGTTGAAAAAGAACTCGGCGTCCCCTTTGTTCATCACAATTCCACCCTCATTTCCAAGCGTGAAACTAGCTTTTGTTGGGATCTCGAACTCTAACTTTGTGGGTGTGATACCGTAATCCATCTTGGCTTCTTCGAGTGTCTGTGCTGCGTCGTCGCCTGAGTACTCTTCTCGTCGTTTGAATTCTGGCCTTCTCTCTTGCTGTGAACGGGCTTCCTGACCAAACTTTTCCCCGATAAATCTCGTTAAGCGGCATCCTTCGATATTTAACACCTCATCGGAGATTGCGTCCATGTCATTGGGTGGTATCCACAGATGGTAGATACCTTCATTCCCAAGAATGACTGGGTTAGCCTTCCGTCTAATATCCTCTGCTGAATTTAAAGTGAAAATAATCGGTGTGCCTGTCTGTTCGTGCTCATAAAGGTAGAGGTGAACCTCGAATTTGCGACGGTATTTTGTATACGAAGTGCTGAGGTGGTGAAACTCACCTTGTTCAGAAACTTCAAATTCAATAGCAAACGCTCTAACAATCTCTTCAGTAGCGAGATTTGACGAGAGACAGATTGCCCGGAAATTATTGCGTCCGTCCTCTCGTACTCGTTCCGTAGCAGACTCTAAAAAGTCCTCGAGTGTTCGCTCGTGAAATTTGGCGGAAGTAGACATTTAGTATCCGGCTTGCTGTCCCTTCTGTTCGAAGACACTTGTGCGTTTATACAAGGAGTATATATGTTTTCGGTCCAATTAGAACTCTTCGTGAGAGACATAGGAACGGGATCAGCCATCTCCAGGATGGCCTATCATACTCTATTAATTGTATCGGCTAGTTTATGTCCATACAACTTGTTTTCCAGAAGTAATCCTTCCAATTTATCTGGCTCCCATTCGCGCAGAAACGAGTAGTAATCCTTCCGGAGGTAATTGAGCATATTCCAAAAGTCCACAAGAGCCTCCTCTCGTTTGTCTTCGGGTACTCTGATGTAAATCGCTGAAAGAACCTTGTTCCCTGAATAGGTCTCCGCAGTATATGTCTTAGGGTCATATTCTTCGAGCATACTAATTGCTCGATTGATCCGATCCTTCGCAGCGGTGTGTCTAGCTTGGTATTTCTCGTTCTCCTTTACGACATCAGGATAGTTTTGGTAGTACTCAGAAATCCCAGGGAGTCGCTGTCCAGCGATAATTAGCTCGTCATTATCTAGGTATTCGACCATCACCGACGTTTCCTGAGTGACGTGATCAACCGAACCAAGCTTTTTGCGGAATACGTAATGCTCATCGGCTAGCTCGCGGTCGTTGAAGCAATGAGCTGATCCGCTCGCTTTGATGGCCAGATTGTCGATGTCCGTCATCGGTGAACCTCTTATCTCTCCAAGAGAGCTATTGGTTGTTATATTTGGTAGAGTTTGTTCGTTGAGATTACTCCTCTAAGCCCGCGTGTGTGACTGGAAGCGGTTCTTGGGGCAAGGGGCCTAGTTCACTCGTGTACCCTTCACGCGCTTTTGTCGCCGTTCTATGCGCGTCTACGACCCTGCTGTTATGTTCCTAGGCCCCTTGCTCGTGACGATGCTAACCGCCTGCTATGTCCGGGTTTCCACTGAAGAGCAGAACCTAGAGAGACAACTCCAAAGTGTACAGTCTTACGCGGAAGAGAAGCTGAATACCGAGCTTAGTGAGCTTCAGATATTCCGAGATAAATCAACTGGTACGGACACATCTCGGTCAGGATATCGAGACATGATGGAGACACTCGAAGGGGAGGATATTGAGCACGTTGTAGTCCATGAAATATCTAGGTTAGCACGTTCACTCCAAGACCTCGAACGAACCGTTTCAAGAATCACTGACAATGGTACAGCGATCCACTTCGTTCGGGATGGTCTCTCATTCGGGGATGGTAAAGAACAGCCGATGAACCGGCTACAGATGCAGATGCTTGGAGCATTCGCTGAGTGGCAGGCTCGGGTCAAGCAAATGAACACGAAGGAGGGGATAGCAGCTCGCCAAGATGAGGATGACTATCACCATGGCAGACCTCCGCTTGGGTTTGAGAAGAATGATGGTCAGTTAATTGAGGGGGAGAACTACGGTCAGGTGTGCGCCGTGCTGGATATGGTTGTAAAAGGAGATCTATCTAAGCGAAAAGCGGCTCAGGAGCTTGATTCGTCTCGGAAAACAATTGATCGAGCGATAGATCGTGGTAGTCTGTATGGTATCTAAAATTTAAGATTCAGTTCTCAGTTACTAGTCTATCGTAAACTTCGGGTTCTAAAAGCTCCCGCAATTCCGGCGTGATATCCTTTCCTACTGCAGATAGTAGTTCATCAACAGAATCATGCTTCTCACGCAACTCCTCTCGAACACTAATAAGATCTTTCAACTGTTGAATATATTCCTCTATTTCTTCAGATAGAAGATCGCGTGCTAGTTCATATATGTCCTCTCTGAGAAGCTGAATTTCTTTCCAGTTTGATTCTATAATATAGAAAGGATAAATACAGACCCCATCAACACCCTCAAAATAATAGTTGAACCAGCGATCGTAATCATCAATATCTAACACGAGCTGGGGCTCTCGGTATTCAAAATCATCTAACCGGAGCTCCCGCTTGTTGATTACATACCACGGACCATCTTCTGTCAGAGAAGACATCCCAATCAGCAAAGGTAGGATATTATGATGCTGAACATAGTGTCTCAATCCAAGTATTATTCGAGTTGATTCTTCTGTTGAGAACTCATCACGACGGTTCTTGACTCGCCCAGTGAATTCTGGATTTGAAGAGGATTGTGCGAGCGTAGTTATTAGACATCTAAAAGTATAGTACCCTGATAGATAGTGGTGTAATTTCCGTTCAGCGTCGTGTAGGTTGGACCTGACAGTAAACCGATGCTGTGATACAGTACCGCCTGGTTCTGGAGAATTCACCTTTTTCAATTCGTTAAGATCAGATTTTAGTGTCTGATATCTCCACTCAAATTTCTGTAGTGATTCAAACACTTCACGTCCAGAAAGTTCTCTTGGGCGAATAGACATGGCGTTAAATTTGTCCCATTGATACTTAAAACACGAGTTTAAATTGAACCAATAGATGGCTCAGATCAGAGAAAGCAGATTTGCTATTATGGAGGTTAGTGACGAAGATGCTGATTTGATAGACCTAGCAGGTGAAGGTGGAGTAATTGTTGAAACAGAACACGAATTCTATTCTGATGAGCTTGAAAAACAAATTGATGAATTAGATGCAGGTGATGTAATTAGAGGGAAAATACAGGGTGAAGATGTGCTGCAACCAAACGCAATTTGGAGATTTTTGGAATTTGATGTTATCGGGCACGACCCCGGTTGGATCCGAGACGGGTAACAATTTGACCCCATAGTATTTGATATAAAGAAGCACTATTTCGCACAGGCTGTGCGGAAACCGTCGTTTTCGTCCAAAGATTGTGTTCCTGCTGATCCTCTAAGTACTGTGTCTAACGGCCTATTCACACAAATTTGAATAATATCTGCTGGAACGTGACTCCTATTTTTTAAATTGGAACAATCTATTGATTGTGATCAGCAGGATAGTGTTCACCGGTTATCTCAAAATTTTTGAGTCTCCTGACTCTCTAGTTGTGCCCAACCCGGCTGATTTTTAACCTCATAGCGTACACTGTTTTGATATGAGCGCGGATTTCGATGAGAAAGTCCTCTACGATGTCTGTAAGTGGATGCGGAACGACCAAATGATAATCAGTACCTCACAAAGCATCCTCGGCTAGCTGTTTCTGAAGCCTGAGTTCCACGG
>NZ_QMIM01000017.1 GCF_003287355.1 Halorubrum sp. 48-1-W | reverse complement strand
CGCCCTCCGGGCGCTCACCGGCACGCCACCGCAGAATCGTTCGTTCCTTCACCTGTACTGAGCATCCGCGAGGGAAGCGAGCAGTTCACGCGCGATCCGACGGGACGTGTGCGAACGGTTCTCTACCACCCTAACAAAAGGCCTATTCGGGGGGCCCGCCTCCGGCGAGGTATGAGCGAGGCAGACACGGACGCCGAGGTGGCGGTCGAGTTCGGCGAGAACGGGCTCGTCCCCGCGATCGCACAGGACGCCGAGGACGGCGAGGTGTTGATGCTGGCGTACGTCTCTCCGGAGGCGCTCGAGTTGACCCGCGAGACGGGCGAGGCCCACTACTACTCCAGATCGCGCGAGGAGCTGTGGCACAAGGGCGGCTCCTCGGGACACACCCAGGCCGTCGAGGAGATCCGTGTCGACTGCGACGCCGACACCCTGCTGTACCTCGTCGACCAGTCGGTCGGCGCGTGTCACACCGGCTATCGGTCGTGTTTCCACCGCACGATCGACGGCGAGCACGTCGGCGAGCGGGTCTTCGACCCCGACGAGGTGTACTGATGGCCGGGCGGGAGGACGGTGACGATGCGAGCGGGCTCGCCGACCCGGTCGACGTCGACGCCCGCGACCTCGACCCCGAGGGCCCGGTTCGCTCCGCCGGCGAGGCGGCCGCCGAGCTACGCGAGCGGTACGACGAGCTCCGCCGGCTCGAGTCGCGGATCGCGGACCTGGGCGAGGGCCGGGTCGAGGCCGCCGCCGACGCCTACCGCCGGGCCCACCGCGTGCTCGACCAGTACGAGGACGACGCGGTCGGCACCGGCGACTTCGGCTCGTACGTCCAGTTCGAGGGGGCGTTCGCGAACGCGGTCGACGTCGACGACGACACCCCCGCGGCGGACGCGTTCGCTGTCGCCGACGAGGCCGTCGACAAGCGTCGGCTCTCCGAGTCGGACTTCGCCACGGCCCGCGAGGCGCTCGAACCCGCGGGCGACTACGTCGAGTTGCTGTCCGACCGCGACGACGCCGTCGACGCGTACCGGCGCGCCAGAAAGGCTGTAACCGACGCTCGCGGCGCGCTCGCCGATCGGCTCGAGGAGCTCCGCGAGGTCGCCGACATGGCGGACGCCGACCTCGACGCCGACGTCTCCCGACTCCGCGAGCCGATCGAGGGGTACAACGAGGCGGTCCGCGGGGCGTTCCACGAGTTCTCCGGGTCGGCGTCGGCCCGCGACGTCCTGGACTTCCTCGAGCGCGCGGACGCGACTCCCTTCGTCGACGCTGACGTCCCGCCGGCGGACCTCCGCGAGTACGTCGACGACCACGCCGCCGGCGAGGAGCCGATCCCGACCTTACTCGAGTACGCCGACTACTCCAACTCGAAGCTGGAACACTACGTCGACGACGTGGGCGCGCTCCGGACCGCCGTGGCCGTCCACCGGACGTTCCTCGACCGGATCGACGCCGAGCCGCTGACGCTCGCGTGGCCGCCCGCCCCCGGCGACGAGTTGGCCTACGAGATCGACGAGCTGATCCCGCTGGTCTCGCGGATCGCTTCCGCCGACACGGTCGCGGACCTCCGGTCTATCCGCGACCTCGCCCGCTCGGCGGAGTACGCGCGGCTCCGGCGCGCCGCGGTCGTCCGGGACGCCCTCGACGGCGCCGAACTGGCCTTACTCGAATCCGGCGAGATCGACGGGCGAGTCGCCGAGGCGGAACGGACGCTCGCGCTCGTCGACGACGTGCTCGCGGAGACGGAACGCGGGTAGCGTCGCCTCCCTCCCGTCTCCGGGGCGCGCTCGACCCGACCGCGACCGTTTAAGTCGTGAGGGCGACGAGACGACGGCATGACCCGATTCGACGCCGCGACGGAGTCCGAGCGGCTGGCGCTGTTCGCGGACGCGGCGGCAGCCCACCGTGCCCGCTCGAGCGACGTGATGACCGTCGACGTCGACCCCGAAAGCGACGTCACGGACGGCGGGGAGCTCCCCCCGTGGATCCAGCTCGCGGGCACCGAGCTCGTGATGGACTGTACGGACGCGGAGCTCGATCGGCTGAAGGACCTCCTCTCCGAGTTCCCCGAGTTCCGGATCGACGAGCTCGTGACCCCGGAGGAGGCCGAGGGGACGAACGCGGTCGTCACCGCCCGGTCGGACGCGAACCGCGTCGCGGGCTTCATCGAGCGCGCATTCCGGGAGGTGTACGGGCTCGACCCGGAGTATCGGGCCTGGGTCACCGCCGTCTAGCTCGCGGCGTCACAGCCGTGTAGCTCGTGGCGTCACCGACGCTCGGCTCGCCGCGTCACAGCCGTGCCGTTCGGTTCCGATCGTCCCCGCCGGACCAATAGCTTGAAATCCGACGTGGTCCCACGGGTACGCATGGCGCTCGAAAAGGACGTGAACTGTCCGGAGTGCGGGGAGACGAACGCGTTCTACCGGACGGCGGCGACGACCCTCCACCTCGGGGAGAAGACGAAGTGGCGGTGTCCGGAGTGTGGCTTCGGCTACGTTGAGATCGACGGCATCAGCACGCTTTCGGCCTGAACCGTCGGTTCCTCTCTCCTCGACGCTGTTGAAATGGTTTCGGAGTGATCTGTTCGTCCCCCGTGCGGTCAGTACAGCCCAAGCAACGATCACTTGTAGTTCGGTGGCGTCGCCGGCGCTTCGCGCCGGCTTCAAGCGAGAGCCTCGCCCTGCGCCGGTGAGCGCCCGGTAGGGCGCGAGGAACCCACGCGATCACCGGGACGACGCCGAGTTCGAGCGCGAGGGTCGAGCCGGTCGAGCCGGGACGGGTCGAGGACGCCGACGCTCAGGAGGTCCGTGTCGACGAGCAACACCGCGCATTCCGAGAAGACCGAAGAGGACCTCCACGGGAGCCACACTCCCCGGGAGGTGGTGATCGTTCGGGTCGCGGACCGCAAACCGGTTCCGGTCGGCCCGCTACAGGTTCGCGTTGCCCGCGCCGCCGTCGAGAACGATCGACTGGCCGTTGATGTAGCCAGCTTTCGGCGAGGAGAGGAACGCGACGGTGTTGCCGAGTTCCATCGGATCGCCGATTCGCTCGGCCGGGATACCCTCGCCCCAGGCGGCGAGTCCCTCCTCGTAGGAGTCGTACTCGCCGCGTTCGACGGCCTGGGTCACGAGGTCCTCGATCCGGCTCGTCTCGTGGGGGCCGGGCAGGACGGCGTTCGCGCGTACGTCCGGGGCGAGCTCCTTCGAGAGCGTCTTCTCCAGCCCGATCACGCTCATGCGGACGGAGTTCGAGAGCACGAGCCCGTCGATGGCCTCCTTGACCGACCGGGACGTGACGTTGACGATGGTGCCGCCGTCGCCCTCGCGGAGCGGATCGGCCGCTTCACGGCAGAGCCGGACGACGCTCATCACGAGCAGGTCGTACGCGTGGTACCAGTCCTCATCGTCGGTTTCCAGGAACGGTCCCGACGGCGGGCCGCCCGCGGAGGTGACGAGGTGGTCGAGCCGACCGAACTCCTCGAGCGTCTCGTCGACGAGCCCCACCACGTCGTCCTCGTCCGTCAGGTCGCCCTGGACGGGGTGGACGCGCGCGTCTCCGGCAGCCTCCTCGCGCAGTTCCTCGGCGGCCTCCGCGAGTCGGTCCTCGTCACGGCCGTTGATCACGACGTTGACGCCCTCGCGGACGAGTGCGGTCGCGGCCGCGTTTCCGAGCCCGTCGCTCGATGCCGTCGTCAGCGCCACGTTCCCGTCGATATCGAGATCCATACGTGAACCCCTCTCACCCGAAGGGTTAATGATTACCGACTCGGCATCGGGAGCCGGCGACGGGGGATTTATCACGGTCGGCTCGGAGGTGCGCGTATGCGAGGGAACTATGGTCGGTGAGGCGCGCCACCCGTCGAGCGATACCGGACCGCTGGACGGCGTCACCGTGCTCGACGCCTCCCGCGTGCTCGTGGGGCCGTTCTGTACGATGCAGCTCGGGGACCTCGGCGCGGACGTGATCAAGATCGAACGGCCGGGCATCGGCGACCAGACGCGGACGTGGGGTCCGCCGTCGTTCGGGGAGGGTGAGGACGCCCAGAGCGCCTACTACACGAGCGTCAACCGGAACAAGCGCTCGGTCGTGTTGAACCTCGCGAGCGAGGAGGGACGGGACGTCTTCCGGGACCTCGCCCGCGAGGCCGACATCGTCGTCGAGAACTTCCGCGTCGGCAAGACCGCGGAGTGGGGGCTCGACTACCCCGACCTCGTCGAGGAGAACCCCGGACTGATCTACTGCGGGATGTCGGGCTACGGCGAGTGGGGTCCCGACCGCGACGAGCCGGCCTACGACATCGTGATGCAGGCGCGCGGCGGGCTGATGTCGATCACGGGCGTCGACGGCGGCGCCCCGGTCCGTGTCGGCGTCGCGCTCGCGGACATCGGTGCGGGGATGTACGCCACGCAGGCGATCCTGGCCGCACTGCTCGAACGCGAACTCGGCGACGGGACGGGCCAGAAGATCGACGTGAGCCTGCTCGACGGGCAGGCCGCGTGGATGAGCTACATGGCGACGAACTACTTCGCGAGCGGGGAGGTGCCGGGTCGGATGGGGAGCAAACACCCGAACATCGCGCCGTACCGGGCGTTCGAGACCGAGGACGACTACGTCGTCGTCGGCTGCTCGACGGACTCCTTCTGGCCGCGGCTGTGTGACGCCCTTGACCGGCCGGACCTCCTCGCGGACGAGCGGTTCGAGACCAACGAGAAGCGGGTGAAACACCGCGAGGCGCTCGACGCGGACCTCGAGGCCCAGTTCGCCGAGATGTCGACCGACGAAGCCGTCGGGACGCTCACCGAGCACGGCGTGCCCGCGAGCCACGTTCGCGACATGGCCGAGCTGTTCGACGACCCACAGCTCGAGACGCGGGACATGCGCCTGGAGATCGACCACCCCGGGGTCGGCACGGTGGAGGTGCCGGGCTCCCCGATGAAGTTCTCACGGACGCCCGTGACGGTCCGCCATCACCCGCCCATGCTCGGCGAACACACCGAGGAGGTCCTCCGGGAGTACGGCTACGCCGACGCGGACCTCGGCCGCCTCGCGGAGGCCGACGTGATCCCCGAGCCTGCGGACGACTGATCCGCGGGTCGACACCTGCCGAACTGCCGATCCCGGTCCACCGGTCGACGAACGTTCCCCGACCGATGGAGCGAAGTCCCCCGGTGTGCGATCCTCGCGCATGGAAACGACCGCTGCCTTCGAGGGGCTCACGTGTGTCGACTGCGGGGAGACGTTCGACGCCGAGACGGCCACGCACCGCTGTCCGGACTGCGACGGGATCCTCGACCCGAGCTACGACCTCGACCGCGTCGACCTGACCCCGGCGGCCCTCGAGCGCCGCCCCGGCGAGACGATGTGGCGCTACGAGGAGCTGTTGCCGTTCACCCGCGAGGCCGCG
Organism: Halorubrum sp. 48-1-W; assembly: GCF_003287355.1. GTDB lineage: Archaea > Halobacteriota > Halobacteria > Halobacteriales > Haloferacaceae > Halorubrum. Next base: position 95,473 of record NZ_QMIM01000017.1, on the reverse strand, counting down.
GTGACGCTCGGGGAGGGCGGAACCCCGCTCGTCGAGTGCCCCGCGCTCGCGGACGCGATGGACGTCGGGCGGGTGCTTTTGAAAGACGAGGGGGCGAACCCCACGGGAACGTTCAAGGACCGCGGGCAGTCGCTCGCGACCACGGCGGCGCGCGAGCACGGCGCGACCGAGGTCGCGTTGAACAGCGCCGGCAACGCGGGACAGTCGGCGGCGGCGTACGCGGCCCGCGCCGACCTCGACGCGCACGTCTTCCTCCCGTCGCGGGCGGGGTTCACCCAGAAGGCGATGACGGAGGTCCACGGCGCGGACCTGACCGTGACCGACCCCGTCGGCGGCAACTCGCAGATCGGCGACGCCGGGAGGGCGTACGCCGCTGCGATGGAGGAGCACCCCGACTGGTACTCCACGAAGACGTTCGTCACGCCGTATCGCCACGAGGGAAAGAAGACGATGGCGCTGGAGCTCCTCGAGGGGCTCGACTGGGAGGCCCCGGACGCGGTCGTCTACCCGACCGGCGGCGGCGTCGGGCTCGTCGGGATGCACAAGGCGGCCCGCGAGGCCCGCGAGCTCGGCTGGAGCGACGACCTCGTCCCGATGTACGCCGCCCAAGCTGTCGGGTGTGCACCGGTGGTCGACGCCTACGAGGCGGGCGCGGACCGTCACGAGCCGCTCGCGGACGACGAGGTCGACACCGCCTGTAACGGGATCGCGATCCCCGACCCGGGCGCGAGCCCGCTGATCCTCGAGGCGATCCGCGAGTCGGACGGCGGCGCGGTGGCGACGACCGACCGCGAGATCCTCGACGCCGCGATCACCGTTGCCCGCGAGGAGGGCCTGGAGATCGGCGCGACGTGTGCGGCGGCGGCCTCGGGCGCGTTCGCGCTCGCGGACGCGGGGGAGTTCGGCCCCGACGACACGGTCGTCATCCTGAACACCGGCGCGGGCAACAAGGACGTCGACACTCTGCGAGCACACGTCGGCGAGACGGAGGACTGAGCCAGGGGGCCACCGGGACCCGAACCGGAACCACTAGGGCCCGCGCCGGCGACCGCCTCGACATGCAACTCGGCGTCATCGGACTCGGACGGATGGGGCGGATCGTCGTCGACCGGAGCCTCACGGCGGGCCACGACGTGGTCGCGTTCGACCTCTCGGCGGAGGCGACGGCGGCGGCCGCGGAGGCGGGCGCGGAGCCCGCGGACTCGGTCGGGGACCTCTGTGACCGCCTCGACGGGTCCGACGCGGGGGGCGGCAAGCGTATCTGGTTGATGGTGCCCGCCGGCGACGCGGTCGACGCCACGCTCGCCGACCTCGAACCGCACCTCACCCGCGAGGACGTCGTCGTCGACGGCGGGAACTCCCACTTCGAGGCGTCGGTCCGCCGCGCCGAGGGGACGGACGCGGCCTACCTCGACTGCGGGACGTCCGGCGGCCCCGCGAGCGCCGAGGAGGGGTTCTCCCTGATGGTGGGCGGCCCCGAGTGGGCCTACGAGGCGCTCGTGCCCGTGTTCGACGCGGTCGCGACCGGTCCCGACGGCCACGACCGCATGGGCGAGTCCGGCGCGGGCCACTACGTGAAGATGGTGCACAACGGCGTGGAGTACGCGCTGATGCAGGCGTACGGCGAGGGGTTCGAACTGCTCGCGGAGGGGCGGTACGACCTCGAGATGGAGTCGGTCGCGCGCACCTGGAACAACGGCGCGGTGATCCGGTCGTGGCTGCTCGAACTCTGCGAGGAGGCGTTCCGCGAGGAGGGGAACGACCTGGGCGACGTCGCCGACCACGTCGCCGGCGGGTCGACCGGGACGTGGACCGTCGAGGAGGCGCTCGAACAGGAGGTCCCCGTCCCGCTCATCTACGGCGCGCTCGCCGAGCGGTTCGACTCGCGCAACGAGGGCCGGTTCTCGCGCCGGCTCGCCAACCGCCTGCGGTACGGCTTCGGTCGTCACGAGGTGAAGCGGCGGGACGACGTGGCGTAGGGGCCGGCGGGACGCTCCCTACCGAAGGACGGAATAATACGTTGGAAGCCCGACAGCGACGGCCCCTACCGTCAATGTACGGGACTGAGAGACGGTGAGTATCCCTCCCATGTGGAGATAGGGAACGGCAAGCGCGAAGACACCGATCAGGAACCCGAACGCGATGTCGTACGACGCGAACCCGTTACCGTCGGGATTCGGGGGGAAGACCGTGTTGTGAAAGAGTACGCCCGAAACCGACAGTAGCATCAACGAGCTGAGGATCATGAGGGGGAGACCCTCCAGGTCCCACCCGTCCCCGTGGCCCAGCGCTCCCGTTTGAAGGACGTACGCCCGACCGTCGTCGACGATCACCGCGTACAGTTCGTCTTCGTCGACGTTGTGGCCCACGGCACCGTACCGGAACTCCGCTGGAACGTCCGATTCGTAGTACTCGTCACAAACGAGCGTCCAGTCGTGGCATATCCGTATGGTGAACGAGTCGTCCTCGGCCGACCTCGTCTCGTCGAAGACGTCCTTCGCAGCGGGTGAGAGTTCGCTGTACCGATACACGCTCGTCTCGTCCGTGACTTCGGCGTGTTCGATCGATCCGACGTCGCTGGCCTGCTCGACGATCCGGTTGTCGTAGTACCCGTCAAGTCCCGTCTCGCTATACGGCGAGGACATGGCCCCCGGATAGAAGAACACGAGGCCGACGAGTGACACCGCGAGGACGACCCGGACCAGACCACGGACGGTCGAGCGATCCGACGTTTCGATGGAGGGCGGAACGTTCACGGGTCCACTTCGTTCCGCAACTCTTGAATATCTACGGGGGACCCGTCCGTCACGATCGATCCTGGGCGAGTAACGCTTATATGCGATCGTGGCAGAGGATATCACGCACAGAATGTTCGAACGCTTCTCCAGCGGGTACTACCTGGGCGAACTGTACGTGGAGCCCCACGACGGCGACCGGGCTGCCATCCAGCGGGCCGACCACGAGCGGGTCAACGAACAGCTGTACGCGGACGGCGAGGGAGTGGAGCGACTCGACGCGCCGCTCGTAATGAAACTCGGTTCGGGTCACATCCCGGTCGCCGGCGACGAGGGGGTCCCGAGCGGGACGCTCGCCGTCCCGCGCCCGCTCGCGGACGACGACCTGCCGTCCAGGCGGAACGTCCTGCTGGCCGATGCCGACCGCGCCGAGAACCTCCTCCGGTGGGAGGGGTGGGAGCCGTACGTCGACGTCTGACGTCGGGAGTCGACGAACGCCGACTGTCGCACGACACGGTCCGCTGACCGAACGCCGACTGTCGACGCACCTTTGAGGCCGGCACGGGACCTCCCTCCATGATCGACCGGTTGCTCGGCCGTGCCGAGCTGAAAGAGCGGATCGCGGAGCTGGAAGAGGAGAAGCGCCACCTCGAGCGGCGCGCGGAAGCCGAGGAGGAACGGCGCTCGGACGCGGTCGCGGACCGCCAGCGCGCGGAGGAGCGCGTCAACCGGCTCGAAGCGCGGATCGAGTCGCTCGAGGACCGCGTCGAGCGCGCCGAAGGCGACGAGGAGACGGTCGAGTTCCGCCGCGTCAGCGACGCCTCCGGCTCCCGCCTCGCCGACGTCCTCGACCGACTTCGAGGCGTCGAAAGCGACGACCCCGAGGGCGTGCTCACCGCGTTCGTCCCCGACGGCGCGGTCCCCGAGAGCGTCGGCGAACACTTCGGCGACCGGACCCGGCTCGTCCGGCGGACGGTCCCGTCGGTCGTCGTCGCCGACGACACGGGCGCGGTGAGCGCCGCGCTCTCGACGCCGATCGAGCCGGAGCCGTTCGATCGGTGGGCCGACCGCGCCTACCTGCCGGACGAGTCGTTCCGCCCCGCCGGCCGTTTCGCGTTCGCGCTGGTCCGGTCCGACACGTTCGCGTGCGGGATCTACGAGGACGACGACCGGGTCGACTTCGAGGGATTCACCTCCGACGTGATGGGCGCCCACTCCAAGGGCGGGTTCTCGCAGGGACGGTTCGAGCGCCGGCGCGACGGACAGATCGACGACCACCTCGAGCGCGCCCGCGACGCCCTCGTCGACCTCGTGGACGCCGCGGGGGACGTCGACCGGACGATCGTCGTCGGCGAGCGGAGCGTGCTCGGTGAACTCCGCGACCTCGCCGACCACACGGACGTGAGCGACGCGACCGGCCGGCCCGAGGAGGCCCTCGAGGACGCGTTCCGGGACTTCTGGACCGTTCGAATCCACGCGATCTGACCCGTCCAGAGCCGTCTTCCGGTCCGTCGTGGGCCCCCCTCCCCTTGTCGGTACCTCACGAACCGATGAAACCGAAAAAACGTACCAATAACTATGGTACTCGCCCGCATAATTCCTCGTGGAGGGACCTGTCACACGCTCCCTCCCCCCCTTCGTCGCCCCGAGCGGACGCTGTGACGTTTCGAGCCGTTTCGACCCGCTTCGGCGAGCCGTTTCGACCCGCTTCGAGGGACAGTACTAAATCGGGGACGGTCGGTTATCGTTCATGCCTCGGTTGGGGTCATCTCCCGGTGTCCGCGTGGTCGTCGCACTGCTGACCGTCTCCCTTCTCCTCGGCGTCGTCGCCGTCGGCGGGGTCGCGAGCGCCGATCCGGGCGAGTTCGCTGTCTCGGGTGACTCCTCGCCCGCCCCGTCGACGGCCCCCTCCGCCGTGAGCGGGAGCGCGTGGACCGCCACGACCGAACCGGCAGGGACGATTGAGCCGGCCGGGCCGACGGGGACCGGATCGGTCGCCGGGACGGGCGGGACTGCCGACGTCGACGACGACACGATCCACGTCGAACACGCGCTGTCCACGACCGACGAGGCCGGGACCGTCGGGGTCACGACGACGGCGCGGATGCCCGACCGCGTCAAGGAGCTCGAACTCTCCCTCCTGAGCGCGAACGACGACGACGTCGAGGCCGACGGCTTCGAACGCGACGACGACGCGGGCGACGGGGAGGTCTGGGTGTGGGACGGCGAGACCGAAGCCCCGTCGATCACCTACCGGATGGACGCGAACGTGTCGACCGAGGAGTCGGGGCCGCTCGCCACCGGCGGGACCTACCGCTTCGTCGACACGGGCGAGTGGGCGCTCGTCAGAACGCCACGGGTCGGAGCCGGGTGGTCACAGACCGGCCAGACGAAGATCCGGCTCGACCGCGAGAACGTCGTGGACGGCGAGGGCGTCGCCTCCCAGGCGATCGCGTTCCTCGGCCCCCACGAGGAGCACGTCCGGGAGGGCGAACCCCAGCGATATCGCCTGGTCGTGCCCGCTGCGGCCGACATGGAGGCGCCCCCCGAAGCGGTGTTCGACGCCTTCGAGGGCGGCGCGAGGAGCCTGCCGGTCGGGGCGGTCGACGACGAGGTGTTCGCGGTCGCTGTGCCGACCGGCGACGTGACCTGGTCGGTCCGCGGGCTCCAGACCGGCGACGCGGACCTGTGGGTTCGCGACGAGGAGCCGGCCGGGACCGCGGACGACGTGTGGACCCACGAGTACGTCCACACCCGGCAGGCGTACACGGTCGACCCGGCGGATCCGAGCGCCCGGTGGTTCACGGAGGCGAGCGCGACCTACTACGCCGCGCTGTTCGCCCTCGATCGCAGTGCGACCGACTTCGAGAGCTTCGAGCGGACGCTCGCGCGCGGCGAGCGGGACCCGGCCGCCTCCTCGACGCTCGCCGAGCCGGGGACCTGGCAGGCCAACGCCCCCTACACCAAGGGCGCCCTCGTCGCCGGCGAACTCGACCGCCGGATCCGGCTCGCCAGCGACGGGCGTGCGTCGCTGGCGACCGTCTTCCGCGAACTCAACGACGACGGCGAGGACGTCACGAACCGCGACTTCCTCGACGCGGTCGAGGCGTCAGCCGCCGCGGGCGGCGACGACGAGGCGGCCGCGGAGGTCCGTACGGAGGCGGAGCGACTGACCACGACGGACGACCACCCGGAGATGTGGGACCGGGACGCTCATACGGAGGCGTTCGGCGAGACGCCCGCGCAGATCGGGTACGCCCTCGCCGACGACGGCGTCCGCGCGACCGGCGAGTACCGGAACCGATCCGTCGACGACGATCCGGTTCGGCTCGTCGCGAACGAGACGCTCGCCCTCGCCGTCGACGTCTCCAATACCGGCGGCGTCGAGGGGGACTACGACCTCTCGCTCTCGGTCGACGGCGAGACGGTCGAGCGCCGGAACGGGACCGTCGTTGCGGACGAGGCGACGACGGAGCGCTTCGAACACGCCTTCGCGGAGCCGGGCGAGTACGAGATCCGTGTCGGTAGCCAGACGCTCACCGTCGTCGTCTCCGAGCCCGCCGATCCGCTCGTTCGCGGGGTTTCCACCGACGTCGACCGCGTGACTGCCGGGGGGTCGGTGACCGTGACCGCGACCGTCGCCAACGACGCGTCGCTCCCCGCCGGGTCGCCCCTCGAGTTCCGCGTCGACGGCGAGACGGTGGGCACCGAACCCGTCCGGTTGGACGCCGACGCGGAGACGACGGTCGAGCGGGCGGTGACGGTCCCCGGCGCCGACGACGCCGACACCGCGACCGTGAGCGTCGTCGGCCCCGCCGACGAGGCCTCGACGACCGTTGCCGTCGATCGCGACGACGGCGAGTCGGCCGACGGAGACGACGGATCGACGATCGATGGCGACTTCACCGACGACGGGGTCCCCGGCTTCGGTCCGGTCGTCGCGCTCCTCGCGGTGCTATCGCTGGTCGGGGTGTCGGCACGACGTGGCTCGCGGTGAGCGACCGACACGGGGGTCCGGGGTCGGTCACCCCTCGATATCCGGTTTCGTCCCTCGCCTGAACCACTCAGAACGGCGCGTCGGGTCCCTCGTCGCCCTCGTCGGAGCCGTCGCCGTCCTCGTCCGCCGTCGTCTCCAGCTCGTGACCGCCCTCCTGCCACGCCTCGATCCCGCCGCGGAGGCTCTCGACGCGGGCGTTCGCCGTCCCCTCGTAGCTCCCGATCAGCTGGGCAGCCTGCCGGCTCGCGATCCCGTGCGGACAGACCGTCACGATGCGGTCCGACCCCTCCAGCTCGGCGACGCGAGCGGTCAGTTCGGGGAACGGGATCGACTCGCTGTCCGGGACGTGGCCCCGGGTGAACGCCCGTTCGTCGCGGATGTCGACGATCCGCACGTCCTCCCCCTCGTCCAGTAGCGCGGCCAGCCCTGCCGGGTCGATCTCCCCGTCCATTACGGGAGCGGGCAGAGGCTCGCCGTGAGCACGGCGCGCTCGTCGGTATCGTTTCGCGCCCCGTGGACGTCCCCGCGGGCGTTGAGGACGACCGCTGGCGCTGTGAGCGTCTCGGAGTCTCCCTCCCGGATCACGGTCGGCTGCCCCTCGAGGACGTGGAAGACGTTCGTCGCGTCCGCGTGTTCGTGGGGGTCGACCTCGCTCCCGGGCGCGAGGACGAACGCCTTCACGAGCACGTCGTCGGTGACGACGAGTTCCGCGGTGGCGACCTCGCCCTCGCCGGGGTCGAGGTCGTCGACGGCGTCGGCGTATCGGTCGAGCGTCATACCCGAGCGGTCGGGCTGCGGGGGTTAAAACGCGTCGTCGGAGGCGAGCCCGTCCCGTTCGTTCACTCACGCGCGCCCGGCGGCAACGGGTCGGCGTGGTCCGCGACCGCCTCCGCGACGCGGTGGGGGTCCTCGTGGATCACCCAGTGGGTCGCGTCGTCGATCGTGTGGAGCCGGCCGTCGGCGCAGTGCTCGAGGCTCTCGCCGGCCAGCCGCTTCTCGAGGAAGGGGTCGTTCGCGCCCCAGATCACGAGCGTCGGGACCGTCACACGCGGGTCCTCGGGTTCGGGCCGATCCCGGACGATCGCCCGATACCAGTTCACCATCGACTCGAACGCACCCTCGCGGCCCCACGCGCGCCGGTAGCGCCGGAAGTCGTCCTCGCCGAACGTTCCCGGGTTGCTCGTCTCGCGGAGGGTCCGCACGCCGAGCCGCCAGTTCCCGGCGCGCATGACGACCTCGGGGAGCTTCGGGAGCTGGAAGGCGAGCACGTACCAGCTCTTGTGTCGTTGTCGCCACGAGTTCCGGAGGGCGCGCTCGAAGACGGTGGGATGCGGGACGTTGACGGCGACGAGCTCCGAGACGCGGTCGGCGTGGTGGAGCGCGAGCCACCAGCCGACGGCGGCCCCCCAGTCGTGGCCGGCGACCGCGGCCTCGTCTCGACCGTACGCGTCGATCAGCCCCACCACGTCGCGGGCGAGTTCGTCGATCCGGTAGTCCGAGACCGCGGGGGGTTTCTCCGAGAGGTTGTACCCGCGCTGATCGGGGACGACGACGCGGTAGCCCGCGTTCGCGAGCGGCGCGATCGTCTCGTGCCATCCGTACCAGAACTCCGGGAACCCGTGGAGCAAGACGAGTAGCTTCCCGTCCTCCGGACCCGCCTCGACGACGTGGAGGCGGACGCCGTTCGTCTCGACCGTCCGCGACCGTCCCGGCACTCCCTCGGGGATCTCGTCGGACGGGACCTCGAGGGGCGGGGTCACCGCCGTCTCGTCGTCTACGGAACCGTCGACCATACCGCCCGATCGCTCCCCGACGACTAATAGCTACGTCCGACGGTTCCGTCACGTCCGCCGATCCGGTCGCACGGCACACGCACCCCGAGCGAACTCACCGGCCCTCCGGACGTCGCGGGTACGACTGCCGCGGGCCGTGGGAGCGACGCGCGAGGAGTCGCGCGGTCGCCCGCCGTCGGTCGTCGGGTCGTTCCTCGGTCGTCTCGTCGTAGTGGAGGACGGTCAGGCCGAGGCCCGCCCGCAGGAGTTCGTTCGACCCGAAGCGGTATCGATCCGTGCTGGGTCCGGAGGGCGTCGGCTCGGCCGACCGGAGGTGTCCCTCGACGAAGAGGTATCCGCCGTCCGCGAGCGACTCGCGGAGGTCCGTGAACCGGTCGAGCGTGTGGTAGAAGCTCACCGTGACCAGGTCGTACCGCTCCGTCGGGAACGCGTACTCCGTCGCGTCGGCGTGAACCGTCTCGATCCGGTCCCCGACCCCGCGTTCTGCTGCCCGCTCCCGAACGATCCGAAGCCCCTCGCTCGAGGCGTCGAGCGCGTCGACGTCGTAGCCGGCCGCCGCGAGGAACAGCGCGTTCCGTCCGGTCCCGGTCGCCAGGTCGAGCGCCCGCCCGTCCGGGATCGACGGCTCGTAGGCGCACAGCACCGGCGACGGCTCGGGGTCACGCGGATACTCGCCCGAGGCGAACCGTTCGTCCCAGCTGCTCGCGCTCTCGTGGTCGTCCATGGAGCCGGTAGCGAGCCCCGGCGGATAACGTCCACGACGGTTCCCGTCCCGTGCCGATGCGAGCGCCCGCCGGGCGTTTCAAGCCCGGGCCGGACGGACCGACCCGTATGACCGAACATCCCGACCCGGACGCGACCGTCGACCGTGACCGTTTCACCGACCGCGCCGGCGACCGTTTCACCGACCGCGCCGGCGACCGTTTCACCGACCGCTCCAGCGACGAGCACCGTCTCGCCGACGGCGGTCGTCCGCCCGACGATCGGCCCGAGGCGGTGCTCGGCGAGCTGTTGACGGACCGCGGGGAGACGCTCGCGACGGCCGAGTCGTTGACCGGGGGGCTCGTCGGGTCGACCGTGACCGACGTGCCGGGCTCGAGCGCGTACTTCGACCGCGGCTTCGTGACCTACGCGTACGACGCCAAACGCGAGATGCTGGGCGTCACACGCGAGGCGCTCGACGAACACGGCGCGGTCAGCGGGCCGGTCGCCCGCGAGATGGCCGCCGGCGCCCGCGACCACGCCGACACGACGTGGGGCGTCTCGACGACGGGGGTCGCCGGCCCCGGCGGCGGAACGGCGGAGAAGCCGGTGGGATTGGTGTACGTCGGCGTGGCCTACGCCGCGCCGTGGGGGACCCGCGACTCGTTCACGCGGAGCGTTCGCGCGGAGTTCCCCGGCGACCGCGACGCGGTCAAGCGGGCCAGCGTGGAGCGCGCGCTCGCCGAACTCGTCCGGGCGATCCGGGGTGTGGAGCGCTGATACCGTCCCCGCGACGACGCCGGAGTCGACTTCCCCTACGCGACGACGACGCCGGAGTCGGTCTCCCCTACGCGACGACGACGCCGGAGTCGGTCTCCTCCACGCCGACGACGTCCCCGACCTCGAGTTCGTCGCCGACCGCGACGGCCGTCCCCCACGACGTCTCCGGGACGACCGTGTTCACCATGAGCCGGAAGTCGTGGTCGAATCGGTCGCTCGCGGTCCACTCGGGCAACGTCTCCCGGCGTTGCCGGATGAACGTCTCCCTGAAGTCGTCGATCTCGACTGCCGTGTCCGGGTTTCGCGACGGGACCACACAGCGCTGGCAGGGGTTGACGCCGACGAGGTCGGCCTCGCCGATCGAAAAGCGGATCCCAGTTCCGTGGTCCCCGAACAGCCGGTCCTCGAAGAACGCCGGGCAGTCGGCGAGCACGACGTTCGGCCTGAACCGCCGGCGCGCCTCGGTCGCGTCCGCGATCGCGTCGAACCACGAGGCGACGGCCTCGAGCGTCCCCGCGGAGATCACCGTCGGGCCGGGAGCCGCCCGGTCGTCCGGGAACCCGCCGGCCGGCTCGCGGACGAGGTCGACCTCGTAGCCGAGGTACTCGCCGACCCACGCCGCCAGCGCGTCGCCCTCCTCCGGCAGCGCGAACGTCCGCTCGTCAGCCGCTGTATCGCCGCTCGCCGGTCGCTCCAGCGTCACCGCGGTCGGCGTCGCGTCCGCCGGTCCGGCGACCTCGTAGCTCGCCCGCAGCCGATGGATCGCCGGCTCGCTCTTCCCGTTGACGTAGCCGCCGCCCCCGCCGACCGACGCGGTCGCGGGATCGACGCCGGCCTCCACGAGCGCGTACGAGCGATCCCCCCTGAGCGCGCTGTACGGGCCGATTTCGGCCCGATCGATTCGAACCCCATCGAGCGACTTCATCGGGTACGCGACGAGTTCGTCGAGACGTGTCATACGCGTCGTTCGCGGGACGGGGGCAAAAGGGTAGTGAGGCCGGAGGGGATCGCGGTCGAGTGGGTACCGGGCTGGAGGGCGCCGTCCACTACGACCCGGTCGCGTACGCGGTCGTCCGCTCGACGCTCGAACGCGCTCGTTCTCCGTTCGGCTCCGCCTCCCGTTGCTGCCCTCACCGCACGACCGACAGCCACGTCTCGGCGGCCCGCGGGAACGCGAGCACGCCGGCGCCGGCGACGACCGCGGCCCAACCGAGCCCAGCACCGATCGCGGGGCCCGGGCCGACGACCCCCCCGACCCCGGCGTGAACGGCGAGCCCTCCGAAGATCGCGAGCCAGAACGTCCCGTTGAAGTACGGCACTCGTAGCGCGAGCAGCCACGGCGACAGCGACACCCAGCCGCGGGTGGGGGTCGCGAGCGGCCGGACGTGACCGGTCCGTAGGAGCGTCGAGACGACGACCGCCACCGTCCACGCGACGAGCGCCGTTGCCTTCGAGTCGAACCACCCGGAGGAGGGGTAGCCCATCACCACGAACAACACCGGGAGCGACAGCACCGACACCTCCGTGAACAGCCGCGGCACGTCGTGGAGAAACAGACCGAAGCCTGACTTCTCGACCCGCGCCCGCCGGCCGTAGCCGTACCACGTCGCGCGTTCTCCGGAGCGGGCAGCCGCCGTCTCACGTCCTGGGGGGCCGTGTCGACTCACTGCCCATCGCCTCCGGCGTCGGCATCGATCGGCGTCCCGTCCTCGTCGACGACGCGCGTCATACCGCGGATTCGACGTGACGGCACAAAAGCGATCGGCCGGAACGGGACGATTCGCCCCGGAACGACGCGGTCGCGACCGACGGGGGCGCGGAGACGCTACTCTTCGTCGGCGTCTTCGTCCGTCCCGTCGTCGGCCGCTGGTCCCTCGTCTTCGGCGTTCTCCGCGGACTCATCGTCTTCTGCGGTGAGTCCGGTGGCCTCGAACGCTGCCTCGATCTCCGCGAGCGGAACGGTTCGGTAGCCGTCGGCCTCGGTCACCGTCGCGACCGCGAGGTCGGTGGGATCGAAGTCGTCCCCGTGGGCCGCGAGCGCACGAACGCCGAGTTCGATCCCCTCGGCGAGCGAGAGGCCCGCCTCCCACTCCTCCTCGAGGACGCCCTGGATGTCCTGTCTCCCGCCGCCGATGACGGTCGCCTTCCACTCGTTGGGGGTCCCCGAGGGATCGGCCGCGAACAGGCGCGGCTCGCCGTCGTCGATGCCGCCGATGAGCAACGCCGCGCCGTACGGCCGCGTGCCGCCGCGCTGGGTGTTCTCCTGGATGTGGTCGGTGATGAACTTCGTCAGCGTCTCGACGCCGAGCGGCTCGCCGTACCGGAGGCGGTTCCCCTGTGCCTGCCGGCGCGCGAGGTCGATGAGCTGGCGGGCGTCCGCGACGTGGCCCGCGCTCGCGGTGCCGAGGTGGTCGTCGAGCTTGTGGAGCTTCTCGATGCTCTCGGCCTCCATCAGCGTCGAATTCGCCCGCGACATCGCGACGAAGACGACGCCGTCCGCCGTTCTGACGCCGACGCTCGGCGCGCCACGCGAGACCGCCTCCCGGGCGTACTCGACCTGGTAGATACGCCCGTCGGGCGAGAACAGCGACGTCCCGCGGTCGTACGCCTGCTGGTCGTTGCCGCCCATCATCGCTTCTCACCCGCTCGCGCGGAGACGTGATCGCTCATTGTCCTTTATTACGCCGGGCGGTTGAAAAACCCTCCTTAACCGGTACGTGGATCTCCCGCGACGGGTATATGTTCGGTGAGTCCGTACCTTTCGTTCCAGTGCGATCCAGCCACACGATAGCCCTCCTCGCCGTCTGTCTCGTCGCCGGACTCGTAGCCGTCAGCGGAAGCGCGGCCGTCCCGGACGCCCGGATCACCGTCGACACCGTCGACGTGACGCCGAACGACCCCGTCGTCGTCGAGCGGACGAGGCTGAACGTCACCGTCTCGAACTCCGGCGGAAGCCCGGATGCCGCGAACGTCACCGAAATACGGCTCCTCGACGCCGACGGTGCGGTGTTGGACGCGTCGACCGCACCCGGGGCGTTGTCGCCCGGTGACGACCTCGAGACGGCGCTGTGGACCCGATTCCAGGAGCCCGGCGAGCACCGACTCACCGTGGAGGTCGTCGCGACGGAACCCGTCCCCGACGACGCCGACGACGCCGACGAGTCCGACGACGCCGACGACGCCGACCCGCCCGTAGTCCGGGTCGAACGTGACGTTGTCGTCGACGTCGAACCGATGGCGAGCGTCGTCGACCTCCGGGTCCGAGCGCTCTCGCCGGCGGACCTGGAGACGGACGACGACGACGGCAACGTCCAGGTCGACGGCGTGAACGGAATAGACGGGCTGCTCGGCGGCGGCGGTGGCGACCTCGATGTCGAGGACGCTTCGGAGCCGGTCACCGCGATGGACGCGCCGGTGGCCGTGACCATCGTGAACACCGGGACCGTTGCCGCCGACCGGGTAACCCTGACCGCCGCGGGCGACGCCTCGGCGTCGGGTTCCGTCGAGGCGGGACCGTTCGTCGTCGAGGACGTCGCGCCCGGCGAGGAACGCCGGGTCGTCGTCGATCTCGGTTCGATCGACCGACGTTCCGCGGTGACGTTCACCGCGCGGTTCCGGTCGACCGTCGGCCCGCCCGACGGAAACGGGGCCTCACGCACCGCCACGGCCGAACTCTCGTACCCGCCTCGCGAAGGCCGCCCCACCCTCACCGGCGCGAACGTGACGCGAACCGCGAACGGCGCGGTAACCGTCGACGCGAACGTGGGGAACGCGGGAGCCGCCGAGCTCTCCGGGGTGGTCGTCTCCGTCCTCGACGCGCCCGGCGTCGAGGCCACCCCGGCCGGCGAGGGCTACTTCGTCGGTAGCATCGCTGCCGACGACTTCGTCCCGGTCGAGATACGGGCGACCGCGAACGCGACGACCGCCGAGACGGTCCCCGTCCGGATCGCGTACACCGATCGCGGCATTCGGTACGCCGAGGTCGTCGAGCTCGAGGTGCCGAGACGGACGGACGGGAGCGAGGACGACTCGGGCGCCGGGATCGTGAGCACGCTCGACGGCATCGGCTGGGATCGGCCCCTCGTCGGAGGAGTCGCGGTCGTCGTTCTCGGGCTCGTTGCCGTCGGCGGGGCCCTCCGGTATCGTCGCGATGTATAGCGTCGAACTCCGCGGCGTCAGGAAGCAGTACCCCGGCGGGGGCGCGGAGCCGGTCGTCGCGCTCGACGACGTCGACTTCGCGGTCGAACCCGGGGAGTTCGTCGCCGTCGTCGGGCCGAGCGGCTCGGGGAAGTCGACGCTCCTCAACGTGCTGGGGCTCCTCGACGACCCGACCGCCGGACGACGACTCCTCTCGGGGACGGACGTGACGAGCCTCTCCGTCGCCGAGCGCACCACGGCGAGGAAGGACTCGATCGGGTTCGTCTTTCAGGACTTCCACCTGCTTCCGACGCTCACTGCCGTCGAGAACGTCACCCTCCCGACCGCATTCGATCCGGGTGACGCCGGCGACCGGGCCGTGGACCTGCTCGGACGGTTCGGCCTCGGCGACCGGCTCGACCACGAGCCGGCGGAGCTGTCCGGCGGGCAGAAACAGCGGGTCGCGATCGCCCGCTCGCTCATCAACGAGCCGGCCGTGTTGCTCGCCGACGAGCCGACCGGGAACCTCGACACGGAGACTGGCGAGTCGATCCTCGCGGAGTTCGAGCGGGTCAAACGCGAGGGTGTCGCCGTGGTCGCCGTCACCCACGACCCCCTGGTCGAGGAGTTCGCGGACCGCGTCGTCGAACTCACCGACGGCGTCCTCGTCGGCAGTAGTGCGAGGAACGTGTCCGAGGACGCTGTGGGCGACGGAACGGTGTCGGATGACGTCGACGGCGACGGGAACGCGTCCGGCAGTGAGGAACCGCTTCGGGACCTGTTCGGCGGCTCTCGCGACGGCGACTCCGGAGCGGACGCCGACGTGGCGGAGGAGGGCGAAGACCGATGAACCTCCGGGCGTGGCGGCCGTCGGTGGCGATGGCCGCCCGGAACCTCCGGCGGAACCGGGTTCGAACGCTTCTGGCGGTCCTAGGCGTCGCGATCGGCGTGTTCGCCGTCGCGACGCTCGGGATCTTCGGGAACGTCCTCGCGCTCGGAGCGGACGACGCGATCGGCGACATCGGCACGCAGGTCGTCCTGTCGCCGAACGCCGACGCGGGCGTGGAGTCGCTCTCGGAGGCCGACGTCGCCGCGATCCGGCGCGCGGTCGGCGAGCCGGCGGTCGTCCCGCTCTACACCGACGGCGCGATCGTCGCCAGCGCGAGCGACCAGCAGTTCGCGACGGTCTACGGGGTCGAGCGTCCCGGGGCAGCGTTCACGGCCGCGGAGGGATCGCTTCCGGAGCGTCACCGCGACGGCGCGATCGTCGGCGCGGGCGTCGCCGAGGACCTCGACGTGAGCGTCGGCGACCGGCTGGAGGTCGCGGGCGGACGGACACGCGTGGTCGCCGTGCTGGCCGAAAGCCAGACGTTCAGTCCGGTCGCGCCCGACGACGCCGTCTTCCTCCCCGAGTCGGCGTTCTCAGCCGACGGCTATTCGCAGGTCCTCGTGGTTTCGGAGTCGGGGACCGAGGCGCGCACGGCCGCCGACGCGATCCGCGAGTCGGTGAACGCCCGCGAACAGCGGGTGGACGTCTTCGAGCTGGCGGCCGTCGTCGACGAGATCAACGAGTTCTTCGAGCTCCTCGGGACTTTCCTGCTCGGGCTCGGCGGGATATCGCTCGTCGTCGCCGGCGTCTCGATCCTCAACGTGATGCTCATGAGCACCGTCGAACGGCGCCAGGAGATCGGCGTGATGCGCGCGGTCGGCGTGACGCGGCGGGACGTGTTGCGCGTCCTGCTCGCGGAGGCGGGGCTGATCGGCGCGCTCGGTGCGGTTCTCGGGACGGCGTCGACCGTCGTCGTCGTCGCCGCCCTCGTCGCCTCGACGCCCGCCGTCGACACCGCCATCGTCCTCGACCCGACGAACGGGTACTACCTGCTTCTGGCGCTCGGGTTCGGCGTCGGCGTGGGGGTGGTGAGCGGCGCGTACCCCGCCTGGAAGGCCGCCAACGAACGACCCGTCGAGGCGCTACGAAGCTGACTCCGGGCGCGGTTTCGTCGTCACGGTCGGGACGGCCTCAGTCGTCATGGCCTTCGTCCCCGGTCGTCATGGCCTTCGTCCCCGGGTTTCCCCCACTCGCGCGAGACGGGCGTCCCGCTCGCGTTGACGTTCGCGAGGAGCCACTCGGCTCCGGCATCGAGCGCCGACTCGTCGGTGCCGACGAGCTTCAGCCGGTTGTGACCCGCCTCGCGGTCGGGATAACACCCGATCGTGACATCGAAGCGCTCCATCGCCTCCTCGAGTGCGGGGACGATGTTCGCCTCCGGCTCGACCGTGTAGAGGAACCGCGACCGGCGCTCGCCGGCGAACTCGTCGGCGACGGACTCGAACATCGCCTTCAGCTCCTCGGGGATCCCCGGGAAGACGTAGACGTTCTCGAGCACGCAGCCGGGCGCGAGCCCGGCCCCGTTCAACAGCGGGCGGCTCCCCTCCGGGAGCGCGGCCTCCGCGTCGACGTCCACGTTCAGGTCGCGGTCCGGGATCCGCGTCGCGATCTCGGCCAGTCGCTCCTCGACGTCGGCGCGTGCGAGTTCGGAGACGTCGAGGTCGTGCCCGAACGCGTCCGCGACCGCCTCCATCGTCACGTCGTCGGGCGTGCCGCCGATCCCGCCGGTGACGATCACCCGATCGAAGGCGTCCGCGTAGGCCGCGACCCGCCCGGCGATCGTGTCGCGGTCGTCGGGCACGGAGAGGATCCGCGCGACCGTGACACCGCGGTCGGCCAACCGCCCCGCGAGCCAGTTGGCGTTCGTGTTCACCGTGTCGCCGGAGAGCAGCTCGTCGCCGACCGTGATCAACGCAACGTACATCTATCCGCCATCGTGTCGGTGGGAGCATAAACGTTCCACGACGCGACGGTGGGTCACTCCCGCGCCCGCTCGTAGGTGACGAACGCGAGGTCGCCCTCGGTCTCCCGGTCGACCTCGGCCCACTCGTCGGGGTCCCACTCCGGGAAGCGGGTGTCGCCGTCGGGGGACTCGGGGACCTCCGTCAGGACCATGCGGTCGGCGACCGGGAGGAACGCCCCGTAGACGGTCGCACCCCCGACGACGTAGACTTCGTCGACGCCGCGGTCGATCGCGAGGTCACGCGCGCGCTCCGTCGCCTCCGCGACCCCGTTCGCGACGACGACGCGCTCGCCCCCCTCGTCGGTCCCCCGGAGGTCCGACGGGTCGCGGGTCGTCAACACGACGCTCGTTCGGTCCGGGAGCGACCCGCCGAGCCGGTCGACGATGCTCTCGTAGGTGACCCGTCCGAGGACCACGGGGTGGCCCGTCGTCAACCGCTTGAAATGTGCGAGGTCCGCCGGGTAGTGCCAGGGCATCCCGCCGTCCGCGCCGATGACGCCGTTCTCGGCGACGGCCGCGACGAGGACGAAGGACACGTCGTCGGGGTCGACGTCGCGGTCGTCCGCGTCGGCAACGTCGTCCGCGTCGGCAACGTCGTCCGCGTCGGCAACGTCGTCCGCGTCGGCTCCGGTCCCCGTCATCACTCCGCGACCGCGAACGAGATCCCCTCGGCGCAGTCGTAGTCGACGACTTCGACGTCGTCGTAGGTCAACTCGTCGAGCGGGACGTCGGCTATCTCGATCCGCGGGCGCTCACGCGGCTCGCGCGCGAGCTGTTCGAGGAGGCCCGGGACGTGGTCGTACCCCTCCTCGCCGTCGGCCTCCGCCGGGGCGGCTCCCTCCAGCCAGCCCCCGACGTCGCGGTAGTCGGCCTTCGTGTCGACGTCGGCCAGCCGGGCCTGGAGCGCGGGAAGGTTCTCGCCGTACCACTCGCCGCGTTCCCCCTGTCCGCAGTAGACGTGGGCGTCGACGATCGTGTGGCCGAACTCGCCCACCTCGAACCCCGCCCGCCCCGCGAGCGCGTTCGCGAGCAACGCGTACGCCGCGACGTTGAACGGGACGCCGAGCGCGATGTCGCCCGAGCGCTGGGTGAGGTGGAGGTTGAGCTTCCCGCCCTGGACGTTGACGACGAAGGTGTAGTGACACGGCGGCAGCGTCGAGGTCGCGGCGTTGGCGGGGTGCCACGCGTTCACGACCATCCGACGGGAGTGGGGGTTCTCCTCGAGCGTGTCGAGCACGTAGGCGATCTGGTCGAAGGTTCTGCGCTCCGTCCCGTCCGCAGCTTCCTCGACGGTCAGCCAGCGGTGCGCGTCGTCGGGCCACGTCTCGCCGGGTAGCCCGTCCCCGTCGTCCGGGACCGGATAGCGCCGCCAGAACCGGCCGTAGGCGGTGTCGAGGAGGCCGTCCTCGTCGGCCCACGCGTCCCAGATCTTCGTCTCCTCGCGGAGGTTCCGGACGTGCTCCTCGCCCGAGAGGTACCAGAGCACCTCGTGGATGAGCGAGTTCCAGCGGTAGCCGTCCATCCGCTTGGTGGTGAGGAGGGGGAACCCCTCCGCGAGGTCGACGGTGTACCCGGCGCTGAACGTCGCGATGGTGTCCACGCCGGTCCGGTTCGGCTTGTACGTGCCCGTCGAGAGCGCGTCGTCGACGAGGTCGAGGTACTGTTGCATCGTGGTGAGTGGTGGCCCCGACGCACGACAGCGTCGGCGCGATCGGTCTATCGGGTCAACGTGCCACACGACATAAATCGCTCCCATCCTGTGTCGATGCCATCTCGTATCGTTCCCGTCTCGTATCGCTCCCACCTTGCCGGCCGTCCGGCGGTCGTCTCACGGGGGTCGCCACCGGTCGGACGCGCTCACCCGACCGTAGCACCTAACCTCGCGCCGTGCGGACTCGTTCGCATGGACATCGACCCGTTCGGGCTCGAACGCTGGTTCGCGGAGTACGAACACGAGGCGGACGTCATGCTCGCCGAGAGCGGGATCCGGTCGCTCGAGGCGGACCGGTTCGACCTCGATCCCGGTGCGGTGGGGTACGTGATCCCGACGAACGGCGACCCGGAGTTCCGAGCGAGGGTGGGCGACCGGTACGGCCGGAGCGCGAGCGAGGTGGTTTTCACCTGTGGCACCCAGGAGGCGAACTTCCTGACGTTCCTCGCGCTCGTGGCCTCGGCCGACCCGGTCGGCGACGAGGGGATCGGCTCCGGCTCGCACGCCGTCGTCGTCACCCCGACCTACCAGGCGCTCCACGCGGTCCCCGAGGCGTTCGGCGAGGTCACCCGCGTCGAACTCTCCCCACCGGAGTGGCGGCTGGACCCCGACGCGGTCGCGGACGCGGTCCGCGACGACACCGCGGTCGTCGTCGTGAACAACCCGAACAACCCCACCGGACGCTATCACGACGAGGGGCGGGTCCGGGAGATATACGACGTCGCCGTCGAGCACGACGCCTACCTGCTGTGTGACGAGGTGTACCGCCTGTTGGCGTCGGACCCACAGGAGCCGGTCGCGAGCTTCGGCGCGCACGGGGTCTCGACGACGAGCCTCACGAAGGCGTACGGGCTCTCCGGGCTTCGGTTCGGCTGGATCGCTGGCCCGGAGCCGGTCGTCGAGCGCGCCTGGCGGTGGAAAGACTACACCACCATCTCGCCGAGCATCTTCGGCCAGCACGTCGCGAAGCAGGCGTTGGGCCGACGCGAGGACCGGATCCTTCAGGAGAACCGCGAGCTGGCCGACGGGAACCGCGAGCGGATCGCGGCGTGGGTGGACCGCCACGGCCTGGAGTGGTACGACCCCGCCTCCGTCAACGCCTTCCCGACGGTCCCCGAGGGGTTCTCGGACGCCCGGGAGTTCTGTCGGACCGTCGTCGAGGAGGCGGGCGTCGTGCTCGCGCCCGGCGACCTGTTCGGGTTCCCGGACCGCTTCCGGGTCGGCTTCGGACACCGGCGAGAGGTGCTCGAGGAGGGGCTCGACCGCGTGAGCGCGGTCATCGAGGCGCACGCGGACGACGCAGAGGAGACGGACGGACGCGACGACAGCGCGGTCGTCAACGGGGGGAGTTGAGATGGGGCTCGCCGACGACCTCAAGGAGGACGTGGTCGGGCTCGTCCGGAACCCGACGGACGAACAGAAGGCCATCCTGGTCGCCATCGTCGCCATCGCGATCGCCGACCGCTACTTCGTCTGGATCGAGTTCCCGTTCGTGGTACGGACGACCGCCGCCGTCGGCGTGGGGTTCATCGTGCTGTTCGTCGTCAGCTACCTCCTCACCGGCCACCTCGTCCCGCCGGACGAGGACGACGTGGAGGAGTACGAGGACGAGTTCCACCCCTGACCGTTCCGCCGTCCCGTCGCCCGCGGTCGTTCACGGCCGTCCGCGATCGACCGCGCCTGCTCGCGATCGACCATCGGCTCCCCGCCCCGATCGGCGGGGAACGGCGGCGTTCCAAACCGTTTATACCCGCGCCGGGGGTAAGCCGGAGTATGCCGCGAGAGCAGAAGCAGGTTCGAGAACTCCAGGAGGGGAGCTACGTCATGATGGACAGCTCGCCCTGCAAGATCAACCACTACAGCACCGCGAAGCCCGGGAAACACGGCAGCGCCAAGGCCCGCGTCGAGGGGAAGGGCGTCTTCGACGAGAAGAAGCGCTCGCTCTCACAGCCGGTCGACGCGAAGGTGTGGGTGCCGATCATCGAGCGCAAGCAGGGCCAGGTCGTCTCCGTCTCCGGCGACGACGCCCAGGTCATGGACCTGGACACTTACGAGACGTTCACCATGCGGATCCCCGAGGGCGAGGACTTCTCCTCGGACGACACCATCGAGTACCTCGAGTACGAGGGCCAGCGCAAGGTCGTCGGGTAGTCGGGCCATGTTCCCCGGAGCGACCGCCGACCGCGACACGGCCTCGTACGTGGTCGTCGGCGCTCCCCTCGACGCCACGACCACGTTCCAGCCCGGAACCCGATTCGGCCCCGACCGAGTCCGGCGCTTCTCGTCGTCCTACGACGACTACGACGATCGAACCGGGAGTCACTTCTCCGCACTCGGCGTCCACGACGCGGGCGACGTCGACCCCTGGGACGACACGCGCGAGTACCTGGATCACTTGGCAGCCGAGCTCCGGAGCGTCGTCCTCGACGGCGCGGTCCCGCTCGCGATCGGCGGGGAACACACCGTCACCTACGCCGGCGTCGAGGCCGTCACGCCGGAGACCCTCGTCGTCGTCGACGCCCACCTCGACCTCCGGGCGGAGTACGCCGGCAACCCCTGGAACCACGCCTGCGTCACCCGCCACGCGCTCGACGTCGTCGACCGCGCGGTGGTCTTCGGGGCGCGCACGGGCTCCGCAGCGGAGTGGGACCGCGCCGCCGAGAGCGACGTGGAGATCGTCGCGCCCGAGGACGCCCGCGCGTGGCTCGACGCCCTCGATCCCACCCGGTTCGCCGACGGCTCGACGTACCTCTCGGTCGACATCGACGGCCTCGACCCGGGGTTCGCGCCCGGAACCGGAACCGTGGAGCCGTTCGGGCTCCACCCGCGCGAGGTCCGCGACCTCGTGCGGGCGGTCGCGCCCCACGCCGACGGTTTCGACGTCGTCGAGGTGAACGACCGCGACGACGGCCAGACAGCGGCGCTGGGCGGCAAGCTGCTCCGGGAGTTCGTTCACTCACACGCGGCCGGCCCGTCGGCGTGACGGCCCGCAACCGGGGCGCGCGTGTTTCGGGACCGGCTCAGTGGCGCTCGGAGAGTCGACGGCGAACGGCCGACACCGCCTCCATGGCGTCGATCCACTCGCGGGGATCGGTACACCAGATCCGGTCGCCCTCGACGCTGACACAGAACACCGACTCCGCGGACGGTGAGAGGGTCACGTCGTCGACGTCGGGACGGTCACCGAGGTAGGCGTCCATCAGGCGTCGGGCGGTCTCGGCCTCCGAACGGAGCCGGTTCCCGGAGGCGTACTCGATGGCTATCTCGGCCATACCTGTCGTTAGAATGTACACGATTAATAACTACTGTATACGGGCAGTGATTGCGGGGACCGGAGACGGGTGGCCCTCGTCGCGGAAGGGTCACCACGCCGGCGGAAGGGTCACCACGCCGACCAGGCGGTCAGGCTCTCGTCGCGGCCGTACACCCGCTTGAGGTCCTTCGCGTACGCCATGTCGCCGGGGTGGTCGAACTTCTCGTGACGGTACTCGGGGGCGTCCTCGCGGATGTGAAGGCCCTCGATCGTGAACTCCTCGTCGCCGAACTCGACGGTCTCGCCGACGACGAACTCCATGTCACCGGGGACGTTCACGTCGATAGAGCGGGTTCGGTCGGCGTCGCCGTCCTTCGGGTGGAGCGTGACGTCGACGGCGACGTTGTCGACCGCCCGGGTCCACAGCGTGTCGACGCTCGTGATCGCGGCGTCCTCGACGCGGTGTTCGGGCCCGAGTTCGATGCCGGTGATCCGGACCTGCATCAGCGCGTCCTCGGTGTCGACGACGAACTCCTCGCCGGTCTCGACGCCGCCCTCGGCGGGGACCTCCATCTCGGTCGTGAACGACTCGCCGTCCTGTGAGACGACGATCGTGACCTCGACGGTCTCCACCTCGGGGATCTCGGTTTTGTGCGTGTGGTCGCAGTCGGTACACCGGACGGTGGCCTGGCCGCCGGGTCGCAACACCTCGTGGACGGTCTCCTCGCCCGGCGAACACGACGGGCAGACGAGACCGACTCGGTCTCCGGTTTCGGTCATTACGGCGTCGTTCCCGCCGCGTGCGTAAATATCCGCTCCCCTGGCGGTCGTGTGCGTGTCGCTGTCTCTCCATCTCCGTGCGTGTCGCTGTCTCCCTCCGGCCCCGCTCGTCGTCGCGATGGCCCGGCCGAGTACAGAAACAGGTTTACCGGTGTCGGCGGAACGGACGCCCATGATCGTACCCGGGTCGAGTTCGCAACTGCTCGCGGCCGCGCTCGCCGAGGGGACGGGCCGGCGGCTCGCGACCGCGACGTACGACCGTTTCCCGGACGGCGAGCGTCTCGCCGCCGTCCCGGGCTTCGACGGCGGGCAGGCGACGGTGGTCGCGACGACCGACTCCGACGAGGCGTGGGTCGAACTGCTCCAGCTCCAGGACGCCGTCCGCGAGGCGGGCGCGGAGGACGTGACGACCGTGATCCCGTACATGGGATACGCCAGACAGGACGCGTCGTTCCGCGACGGCCAGCCCGTCTCCGCGCGGGCGATGGCGCGGGCAGTCTCGACCGGCACCGACCGCGTCGTGCTCGTCAACCCGCACGAGCCGGCCGTGGCCGACTTCTACGACGTCCCGGTCGAGGCCGTCGACGCCGCGAGCGTCCTCGCCGAGCCCCTCACAGCCGACCTCCGCGACCCCCTCTTCCTCGCGCCCGACGAGGGGGCGATCGGGATCGCCGAGACCGTCCGCGACGCGTACGGCGCCGGCGAAACGGACCACTTCGAGAAACACCGCGACCGGGGGACGGGCGAGGTCGAGGTCTCCCCCTCGGACGCGTCCGTCGCCGGCCGCGACGTGGTCGTCGTCGACGACATCGTCGCCACCGGGTCGACGATGAGCGAGTCGGTCGACGTGCTGGTCGAGCGCGGGGCCGACCGCGTGGTCGCCGCCTGCGTCCACCCCATGCTGGCCGAGAACGCGGTGACGAAGCTACGGGCCGCGGGCGTCGACCGGATCGTCGGCACCGACACGATCGAGCGCGGCTGTAGCGTCGTCAGCGTCGCCCCGGTCCTCGCGGAGGCGCTCGTCGCCGACGCGGTCGCGGAGGGAGGGTGACGGACGGAGACCGGGATCACGTCGCCGACCGCGACGACGGTAGCGAGCCGGTTCCGACCGGATCGGATCCCCTCGCCACGCTGCGGGAGGTGTTCGCCGACGTCGACGAACCCGTGGACGAACTGCGTGACCGGGCACGGGAAGCGGCCCTGAACGAGGCCGGACGCTGAGGGACGCGTAGCGCTCCGCAACCACTAAACGGCGCTCGCGCCTTCCTCCGGTAATGGCCGACTGGACCGAGCGGTACCGCCCGAGCACGCTCTCGGAGGTCCGCGGCAACGACAAGGCCCGCGACGCGTTCGCGGACTGGGCGCGCTCGTGGGACGACCACCGCGAGGCGGTGATCCTCCACGGGAGCCCCGGCGTCGGGAAGACGAGCGCGGCCCACGCCCTGGCGAGCGACATGGGCTGGGAGACGGTCGAACTGAACGCCTCGGACCAGCGCACCGCCGACGTGATAGAGCGGTTCGCCGGTCGGGCAGCGCGCAACGCCACCCTCGGCGGGAGCGCGGCCGGCGGCGGCGCGGCCGGCAGAGACACCGCCTCAAGACAGCTCGTAATCTTAGACGAGGCGGACAACATCCACGGCAACTACGACCGCGGCGGGGCCTCCGCGATCACGAAGCTGGTCAAGGAGTCGGGCCAGCCCATCGTGCTCATCGCCAACGAGTTCTACGACATCTCCCGCGGGCTCCGGAACGCGTGTCAGGACATCGAGTTCCGCGACGTCTCCGCGCGCTCCATCGTCCCCGTCCTGCGGGACGTCTGTCGCAAGGAGGGGATCGAGTTCGAGCCGGACGCGCTCCAGCGGATCGCCGAGCGCAACCGCGGCGACCTCCGCGGCGCGATAAACGACCTCCAGGCAGCCTGCGAGGGGCGCTCGTCGATCGCGGTCGAGGACGTCGTCACCGCCGACCGCGACAAGGCGATGGGGATCTTCCCGTTCCTCGACGCGGTGCTCAAAGAGGAGTCCGCGGAGGAGTCGCTCCGGTCAGCGTACGCGGTCGACGAGACGCCCGACGACCTCACGAAGTGGATAGAGGACAACATGCTCTCCGTGTACGACCCGGCGGAGGCGACGCGCGCGTACGACTTCCTCGCGAACGCCGACGTGTGGCTGGGCCGCGTCCGTGCCAGTCAGAACTACACCTACTGGCGGTACGCGACCGACAACGCGGCTGCCGGGGTCGCCGCTGCCCGCGACGGAACCAAGGGAGGGTGGACCCGGTACGGCCGTCCGCAGTTCTGGCCATCCTCCGATTCGACCGCCGACGAGGTGGTCGGCCGGATCGCCGAGACGAGCGGCTGTAGCGTCGCCACGGCCCGCCGGGAGGTGTTGCCGTTCCTCTCCGCGATCACCCACCACTGTAAGCCCCGCGAGCTCACCGTGGCGATGGCGGCCGCCTACGACCTCGACGAGGCCGGCGTGGCGTTCGTCACCGGCTCCGGGGAGTCGACGAACAAGGTCGAGTCGATCGTCGAGGACGCACGGGAACGTCGCGAGGAACGGATGGCGGACAACGCGGACGGAGCGTTCGTCGGCGGGCGCGGGACGCGGGACGACGACACGGCCGACCCCGCAGGCGACGACCTGTCCGGAGGCGACGCTTCGGACGGACACACGGGCGACGAAGTGGGTCCGACGGACGCCGACGCCGACGGTGACGACGACGACGCCGACGCCGACGGCGACGACGGACAGGCGGGGTTGAGCGACTTCGTGTGAACGGTTCCGCCCGGGATCAATCCGCCGGGCGACGCTCGGTGTCGGCGAACGTCTCGACGTCGGTGAACTCGAACCGTGCGCCGCCGGCCTCGCCCTCCGTCACCGAGACGGACCAGCCGTGTGCCGTGGCGATCCGCTCGACGATCGCGAGCCCGAAGCCGGTCCCCTCCTCCGCGGTCGTGTACCCGGGTTCGAAGACGGTCTCGCGTTCCGCCTCGGGGATCCCGGGGCCGTCGTCGGCGACGTAAAAGCCGTCGCGGTCGTCGAGCGGTCCGACGAAGACACGGACGTCGGCGGAGGCTGCTCCGTCGTCCGCCTCCGCTTCGGAGGCCCTTCGGGCGATCCAGCCGACCGCTGTTTCTCCCCGGCCAGCGCCGATCGCGGTCCCGGATCCGTCCGACGAGCCGTGCTCGACGGCGTCGCCGGACGCCGTCCGGCTGCTCGTGGAACCGTGTTCCACGGCGTTTCGGAACAGGTTCTCGAGCGCCTGCCGGAGCCGACTCCGGTCACAGTCGATCCGCGGGAGCGCCCCGTCGACGACGAGCGTCGCGTCCACAGCTCGGCCGACGGTCGCCCAGGCGCGGTCGACGACGAGCCGGAGGTCGGTCTCGGCGGTCGATTCGACCGATCGACCCTCGCGGGCGAGAGAGAGCACGTCGGAGATGAGGGCGTCCATCCGCGCTAAGGCGTCTTGGGCGCGGTCTATCCGCTCGACCGCGGCGTCGCCTTCGATCTCCCGGGCCACCTCGAGGTTGCCGACCGCGACGGAAAGCGGGTTCCGGAGGTCGTGTGAGACCACGCTCGCGAACTCCTCGAGCCGCTCGCGCTCCCGTTCGAGTCGTCGCTGTCGCTCGATCCGTTCGTACGCGGGGAAGAGGTACCCAACCACGTCCCCCTCCGTGTCGCGCCGACCGCGTTCGTGGACCCATATCGCCCCGTCGTCGGACGTGGACCCGTCATCGGATGTGGACCCGTCGTCGTCGGACGTGGACCCGTCGTCGTCGGACGTGGACCCGTCGTCGGACGTGGACCCGTCGTGAACGACCCGATACGCCACGTCGACGTCGCCGTTCGCGAGTTCTTTGCGGAGACGGTCCCGGTCCTCCGTGTGGACGGCGTCGAGCCATCCCTCCCGGGGGAGGTCCTCGACCGGGAGGTCCGGATCCGTGGCCGATTCGAGGACGACTTTCCCCGGATCGCCGTCCGGTCGCCGGTACGCGACGCCCGGTCGAGGGTCGACCCGAGGGACCATATCCGATCGTCGCGCTCGGACCGACATAAACATTGTCTGAATAACACTTGTATGGCGGTGGTATCAACCGATCGAACGAGCGAAATTAACCGATCGGGTGCCGTCGAACTCGCGTCGTCGAACCCGCTTCGCGCTCTCGAAGTCGAACCGGTCGTAGGGGTTCACGCGCGTATCGAGGTGGGCCGTCCGAACGTGTGCGTGTTCGTCCTTGTCGGTGAAGGTTTCAAAACAGGCGTGCCGTTGCCTCCCCGGAGGCCAAGATCCGCGGGTCTTCGTCTTCCACGTCACTTTTCGGGAGTACTTCGATACGCGCGGTCGCTAATGTCGAGCCGAAATCAATTACTTCCGCTTCGATGACATGATCCTCGTTGACACCGTCGTGGAACGACATGTCGACGCGTGTCGTTGCGAGCGGCACCGGTTCAAGCGCTTCAGCAATGATCGCTGCCATGCCTGCCGCATCTGCGAGCGTCATGAGGATCCCACCGTTAATTCCGTCCGCTGGTCCAACTTCCGGTGGTCTCGTCCGGTCGCTAGCAGACTGTCGCAACCGAACGAATCCGCGTTCGACCGTGAGTATTTCGGGCTGTAGCCACTCGTAGTACGGATTCGACTCTCGAAGGTACTTCAGGTACTCTTCGACCGTGCCCAGTTTCTCCGTCGTCTCGTCTTGCGGTGCGTTCTCTGGTTCAGGCGTCGTCTCAGTGTTCTCAGCCATGCTCACCAGTATCAACACTCAACGGGAAGTCGTTGCTGGGGTGCTCGGGCGACATTCCACAGCTCAGACGTCGGAGAAACGTCTTCACTGATGATACGTTCCCGTCCACGTTCCCCGTCCCAGTCGTCGGCAACATGCGAGCGGACTTCCGGAACCGTTGATGACAACTCACTCACAATAACCGCACCGGGTTCACCGGTCGACTCACCGCTCCCGTCGCGTAACCCCTCCTCCGTAGGGCCACCACTCATGAAACGACGTAGCACGATATCCCATATAGTAGTTTTGTTGATGATAATATTTGTAAAACGAACCTACCGATCGGACACAAAAATCTAACTCGATCGTCACGAAAAATCCGAGGCGAAAGCCTCGTGCTTCAGCGTGGGGAGGACGTCAACGCGAGGAGGACGTCAACGCGAGGAGGACGTCAACGCGAGGAGGACGTCAACGCGGAGAGGACGCCATCCGATAGGAACGGATCTCGTTGGGCCCGAAAACGAGTCGAGCCGGCTTGAGTCAGCCGAATTTCCAGAACTCGCTCACTTCGAAACGGTCGTCTTCACGATGCTGACCGGTGCGGGCGATCGTCGGGAGACGCGCTCCGTGACGGAGCCGAGCATGCGCCGGTACTCGCCCGGCCGCGTCTTCGAGCCCATCACGGTGAGGTCGATGTCCTTATCGTCGATGTACCGGAGGATCGTCTCGTCCGGCTTCCCGTACACGAGGTCGGTCACGACCTCGACGCCCGCGCTCGAGGCGCGCTCGGCGACCGCCTCGAGCGCCTCGCGACCGTTCTCCTCTAAGGTCTCCTCCGCGCCCTCGGAGCCGTCCACGAACTCGTCGCCGGAGTAGGCGTTGACGATGTCGCTGTCGACGACGTAGAGCACGTGGAGAGTCGCGCCGTACCGGTCGGCCGCGTCGATGGCGTGATCGGTCGCACGGTCGACGCCCTTCGTGCCGTCCGTCGGGAACAGTATCCGATCGTACATACGCGAGGGTTCGTCCGACGCCCGAATAAAAGGTGTGCCCGGTTCCCGGATCGGGACATCGGTCGTGGCGGACGGCGACGGTCCCCGCGATCGGCGGGACCCGACCGGAGCGCCCCAAACGGTTAATCCGTCCCGCGCGGGAGGACGTTCATGAGCGAAGCTGCGGACCGGGTCTTCCTGAACGGGGAGGTCCACACGCTAGCCGAGCCCGACGAGACTCACGAGGCGGTCGCCGTTCGAAACGGCGAGGTCGTGCGAGTCGGCCGGACGTACGACGTCGAGTTCTTCGCCGGCGCCGACACCGACGTCGTCGACCTCGCGGGGCGGGTCCTCCTGCCGGGGTTCATCGACGCGCACACCCACCTGACGACCGTCGGGCGCTCGCTCGTCCACGCCGACCTCTCGGACGCCGAGTCGCCGGCTGACGCAGTCGAGTTGTTGAGCGAGCGAGCGCGAGAGATGGCGGCGGAGGCGGCGGAAACGACGCGGACGACCGCGGCGGGGGACGACGAAGTCGGCGACGGCGGGGCGGGGGACGACGAGGCCGGGAGCGACCCCGCGACCGAGTGGGTGCTCGGCTACGGCTACGACGAGTCGACGTGGGAGGAGGACCGGTACCTGACGCGGGCCGACCTCGACCGCGTCCCGACCGACCGGCCGGTGGCCGCGTTCCGCGAGGACATGCACGTCGCCGCGGTCGACGGCGTCACGCTCGACCGGTTCGCCGACGTCCTCGAGTCCGTCCCCGACCGAACGGTCCCGACGGACGAGGCGGGCGAGCCGACCGGCGTCCTCCTCGAGGGCGCGATCGACCCGATCTACGAGGCGGTCGAGCCGGGGGTAGCGGGAACCCGGACAGCCGTCGAGGCGGGCCTCGAGCTGTGTGCCGAACGCGGGATCACGGGGTTTCACGACATGGTCCGGGACTCACACGCCCCGCGGGTCTACCGCGACCTCGACGCTGCCGACGAGCTGACCGCGCGCGTCCGGATCAACTACTGGACCGACCACCTGGACGCGCTCCGGGAGGTGGGGTTGACGACGAACGCCGGCTCCGCGTTCGTCGAGACCGGCGCGATCAAGTCCTTCACCGACGGGAGCTTCGGCGGCCGGACCGCCAGGCTCTCCGAGCCGTACGCCGACGACCCCGACGAGACCGGCCAGTGGGTGATCGAGCCCGACGAGCTACGCGACTGGGTCCGCGAGGCGACGGCCGCCGGCTACCAGTTCACGGCGCACGCCATCGGCGACGAGGCGATCCGGGCGACGCTCGACGCCTACGAGGGGGTGGCCGTGGGCGACCCAGGGGAGGACCGCCACCGGATCGAACACGTCGAGCTCGCCGCCGACGACGTCGTCGAACAGCTGGCGGAGACGGGCGTCGTCGCGAGCGTCCAGCCGAACTTCCTGAAGTGGGCGGGACCGGACGGGCTCTACGAGGCGCGTCTCGGCGGGGAGCGCACCGCCGGGACCAACCGGTACCGTGAGATGCTCGACGCCGGGGTCCGGCTCGCGTTCGGCTCGGACGGGATGCCGATGGACCCGCTCCTCGGCGTCCACCACGCCGTCAACGCGCCCGCCGAGGGACAGCGGCTCTCCGTGACCGAGGCGCTCCGCGCGTACACGAGCGGGGCCGCGTACGCCGGCTTCGACGAGGACCGGCTGGGGACCGTCGAGCCCGGCAAGCGCGCGGACTTCGTCGTCCTCGAGAGGTCGCCGTGGGAGGAGCCGGAAGCGATCCGCGACGTCGACGTGGCGATGACGGTCGTCGACGGCGAGGTCGTCCACGACGCGCGCTAGGGGACGGTCACGGCGGAACCGTCGCCGCCTACCGTCTCTTACGCGACCGATTCGAGGAAGTTCCGGATCACGTCGTGGCCGACCGCGGTGAGGACGCTCTCGGGGTGGAACTGGACCGCCTCGATCGGGTGGTCCCGGTGTCGGATCCCCATCACGACCGGCTCGCCGTCGTGATCGGTCGTCGCGGTGACCGCGAACGACTCGGGCACCTCCGTGGCGACGAGCGAGTGGTACCGCCCCGCACGAAAGCCCTGTTCGAGGCCGGCGAACACGCCCTCGCCGTCGTGGTCGACCGGGAACGCCTTGCCGTGGATCGGCTCCGGCGCGTGACCGACCGTGCCGCCGTACTCGTGGACGGCCGCCTCCAGCCCGAGACACACCCCGAGCGTGGGGACGTCGGGGGACAGTTCGCGGAGCACGGACGCGGAGACGCCCACGTCCCGGTCGTTCTTCGGGTGGCCCGGACCGGGGCTGATCAACACGGCGTCGGGCTCCTCGGCTTCCACCGCCGCCAGCGACGCGGTGTTCTTCAACACGGTGATGTTGACGTCGGTGCCGTCGCCGATCGACAGCTCCGAGACGTACTCGACGAGGTTGTAGGTGAACGAGTCGAAGTTGTCGACGACGACGACCTTCATTTCTCGATCCCCTCCAGGGTGGGTTCGTCCTCGCGGACGCGATCGATCGCGGCGAGGACGCCCTCCATCTTGTGTTCGGTCTCCTCGTACTCCGCGGTCGGGTCCGAGTCCGCGACGAGCCCCGCGCCGGCGCGGACCGTGATCTCGTCGACGCCGGTGTCGACGCCGCCGTCCGCCCCGATCCCCTCGCGGATCGTCGCGGTCCGGATCACGATGGCGAAGTCGGCGTCGCCGGTCCACGAGTAGTAGCCGACGCCGCCGCCGTAGGCGCCCCGCGGGGTCGTCTCGAGGTCGTCGATGATCTCCATCGCGCGCACCTTCGGCGCACCGGTGAGCGTGCCCGCGGGGAACGCCGCCCGCGTGGCGTCGAACGGGTCCGACCCGGACGCGAGCGTCCCCGTCACCGTCGACTCGATGTGCTGGACGTGGCTGTATTTCAGCACGTTCATGAACTCCTCGACGCGGACGGACCCCGGCTCCGACACCCGGCGGACGTCGTTGCGTGCGAGGTCGACGAGCATGGTGTGTTCGGCGCGCTCCTTCCCGTCCGCGAGCATCTCGCCGGCCAGCCGCCGGTCCTCGACCGGGCTCGTCCCGCGCGGACAGGTGCCCGCGATCGGGTTCGAGACGACCCGGTCGCCTTTCACCGAGACGAGCGTCTCTGGGCTCGCGCCGACCACCGTCCGGTCGTCGTGCCGGAGGACGTACATGTACGGCGAGGGGTTGATCTCCCGCAGCGCCGCGTACAGCCCGAGCGGGTCGACGTCCCCGCGGAGACGGCGACTCCGGGAGATCACGCCCTGATAGATGTCGCCGTCGAGCACGTGGCGCTTCGCGGTCCGCACCGCCTCCTCGTAGGCCTCTTGCGGATCGGCTTCCTCCTCGCGCACCCGGATCCCGCCGGGGTCCGGCGGCTCGGCGGCCGTGAGGTCGGCAGCGACCCTGTCGGCCTCCGCGGCGAGCGCATCGTAGACCTCGCCGGGGTCGTCGTCGACGTCGACGATCGGCGTGAACACCAGCTCGACGGTTCCCTCCTTCTCGTCGAAGACGACCGTCCGCGTCGTCAGGAGGAACTCGGCGTCGGGGAAGTCGGTCGCCGGTCGCTCGACGCCGACCTCCTCGAGCCAGAGGTCGTAGACCGCCTCGTACGCGAGGAAGCCGACGAAGCCGCCGGAGAGGATCTGCCGGTCCGTCTCGGGGAATCCGCGACGGGCCACGTCGGGGAACGCCGTGCGGATCCGATCGATGACGTCGGCGTCGGTGCCGCGGTCGTCGTCCGCACCGCCCGCGTCGACGTCGAACTGGTCGACGTCGCCGACGAACGCCGCGGCGGGACCGAGCTGGGTCACCCGCGTCCCCTCCGGGCGAACCGAGACGACCGCCTCCGGGTCGTAGCCGACGAACGAGTAGCGGGCGTGTCTGTCCGCCTTCCCGCCGGCGGTGAACGCGCCGTCGGGGTCGCTCGAGGCCACCTTCTCGCCGGACTCGAGGAGGAAGCCGTACGGCTCGTCGCCGACGAGCGTGGCGTACGCCGAGAGCGGGGTGACCCCGGGATCGAGCGACGCGGCCGCCCGGACGACGACCGGCCGCTCGGCGCCGTCGACCAACTCGACGAACTCCGCGCGCGAGCGGTCGAGCGGGGTCGCCCCGTCGTGGTCGCCGTTCATACGACCTCCATCTCGCGGCCCGCGTTGGTGACGAACCGGGCGACCGCGTTGTGGTCCTTCCGCCCCTCGATACGCTCGACGCCGGAGGCGACGTCGACCGCGAAGGGGTCAGCGACCCGCACCGCCTCGGCGACGTTCTCCGCGGTGAGCCCGCCGGCGAGCACGACGGGAACGGTCAGTCGCTCGGCCAGTTCGCCGGTCGCCGCCCAGTCGTGGGTCTCGCCGGTGCCGCCCGCCCCGGACTCGCGCGTCGAGTCGACGACGAGCGCGTCGGCGACGCCGTCGAACTCCTCGGCGCGGACCGGGTCCGTCGCGTCGACGGCGAGCAGTACCTTTCGTTCGGTCTCCGCGCGGATGAACCGGAGTTCGTCGGGCGTCCACTCGCCGTGGAGCTGGACGGCGTCGGGGCCGATGGTCCGGACGAGTTCGACCGCGCGTTCGGCCGAGGTCGGCATCGTGACGAGCGTCGCCGTGACGAACGGGGGGACGTCGGCGAGCAGGTCCGCCGCGCGAGCCGGGTCGACCTCGCGGGACGTGTCGACCGGGACCTCGGTTATCACGCCGACCGCGTCGGCCCCCGCCTCGACGGCTGCCCGGAGGTCCGCGCCGTCGGTGAGCCCGCACACCTTCACTCGCGCCATCACTCGACCTCCGCGCCGGAGCCCGCGGCCACGCTCGAGTCGGCCGGTTCCGCCCCGTCGCCGCAGAGTGCCGCGAACTTCTCCGTAGCCGCCCCGGAGTCGATCGCCTCCGCCGCGCGCTCGACGCCCTCGGACAGGGAGTCGGCCTCGCCGGCGACGTAGATGGCCGCGCCCGCGTTCACGAGGACCAGGTCGCGTTTCGCGCCCGTCACCGAGCCGTCGACGATCCCCCGGAGGTCCGCGGCGTTCTCCTCGGGCGACCCGCCCGCGACCGCCTCGATCGGCGCTCGCTCCACCCCGAGGCCCTCCGGCGTGATCGTGAACTCCGTCACCTCGTCGCCGTCGACCTCGGCGGCGACCGTCTCGTCGTGGATGCCGATCTCGTCCATCCCCGCGCCGTGGACGACGAGCGCGCGCTCGACGGGCATGTGTGCGAGCGCGCGGGCGATCGGCGCGACCAGGTCGGGGTCGTAGACGCCGAGCAGCTGGGCGTCAGCGCCGGCGGGGTTCGTCAGCGGGCCGAGCACGTTGAACACCGTCCGCATCCCGAGCTCCTTTCGCGGGCCGATGACCGCCTTCATCGCGGGGTGGAAGACGGGCGCGAGCATGAACCCGATCCCGTCGTCCTCGATGGCGGCCTCGACCTCGGCCGGCTCGGCCTCGACGTCCGCGCCGGCGACCTCGAGCACGTCGGCGCTGCCGGAGGAGGAGGAAACCGAGTAGTTGCCGTGTTTGGCGATCGGTACGCCCGCGCCCGCAGTGACGATGGCGGCGGTCGTCGAGACGTTGATCGTGTCGTAGTCGTCCCCGCCGGTCCCGCAGGTGTCGACGAGCGGCGAGCGGTCCGGCTCGATCGTCCGGGCGGCGTCGCGCATCCCCCGAGCGAAGCCCGCGATCTCCGCCTCGGTCTCGCCCTTCGCACGCAACGCGGCGAGGAGCGCCCCGATCTGCGCCTCGGTCATCTCCTCGAAGACGAGCCGCGCCGCCTCGCGGGCCTCCTCGAGCGACAGGTCCTCCCCGTTCGTCACGCGTTCGACCGTGTGCTGAATATCCATAGTGTTCACCGATGTATGTGTCCGTGTTGTAATGTACAAGTATGTACACTAATTTAACGCTGTCGCCCGGGGGTCAAGGACGCACGACGTGCTCGAATCGAAAAGCGGGCGACGGTGGGCTACTCGAGCGGCTGTTCGTCGGCAGCCTCGACGACGACCACCGGGACCGCCGCCTCGTCGACGACGGTGTCGGTCGTGGAGCCGAAGACGAACCGGCCGACTGCGCCGGTCGTCGGCGCGCCGAGGACGACGAGGTCGTAGTACGGCGACTGCTCGACGATCGCGCCCGCGGCGGTTCGGTCCTCGACGAGCCAGCGGTCCACGCGGTCGAACGCCCCGAGGCGGTCACGGGCGGCGTCGAGGAGGCGCTCGCCGGCCGTCTCGTAGTCGCCGTCCTCGTTCCCGGCGTCCCCATCGACCTCGCGAGCGCCCCCGGCCGTGAGCGCTTCCTCGGAGGGGACGACGTGGAACAGCTCCAGCCACGCGTCGGTCGCCTCGGCGAGCCGTCTCCCGACGTCGACCGTCGCACCGGAGTGGGGCCCGGGCCCCACCGCGACGAGGACCGAGGAGACGCGGTCGGGGCGGGTCGCGCGGTCGAGCCCGTTCAACGCCACGTCGCCCGCCGTCGGAACGTCCGCCGCGGCCGTCGCGACTGCCGGCTCGACGACCGGTTCGCCGACCGCCGGAGTTTCGGTTCCCGGGCCCGTGTCCACCGGCGAGTCGGTTTCGCCGCCGCCGGCATCGGCGTCGTCGACGTCGGCGTCGCTCCCCTTCATACCCTACGCGTCAGACGTGCGTCTCATAAATCCCGTTGATCCGACGGATGCTGTCCCGGGCCGGGAGCGGTCCCCGCGGAGGTCAATCCCTGAAGAACGCCTCGTCCTCGAACGGCTCGTCTTCCCCCTCGACGGCGAGGACGTCGAGGGCGGTGACTTCGGCGCCGACCCCGAGGAGCCCGGCGAGGCTCGGCTCGGTCCGCCCCTCGTCGCCGGAGATCAGCTCCTTGATGTAGAGCCCGCCCGCGCCGTGGACCTCGACGGTGGCGTGTCGCGGGTCGGCGAGCTCGGCGTCGGCCTCGTACACGTCGCGCTCGCGGGTGAGGCCCGCGCGCCGGTGGTCGACGCGGTTCGGCGTGTACTGCTCGACCGTCGCGCCCTCCAGTTCGTCGATCGCGGCCGAGAGGTCGTCGCCGTCGACGTCGGCGTCGAACCGCACCTCGGCGCGGTAGCGCTTCGAGGCGTCGTGTTCCTTGACGCGCTCGACCATGTCGTAGCTCGCGAGCCGGAGCCCCTCGACCTCGACTGCGCCCCCGGCGAACGCGTTGATGTCGGCCTCGAGCCGGTCGGTGTCGACCCGTCTGCGACGCGGCTCCGCGACCTCGATCACGAACGGGCGGCCGGTACCGAGCATGCGCGCGTCGACGTCCTCGCGGCCCGCGCCGTGGAACGTCGCCTCGGTGCCGTCCATCACGTCCTCGACGATCGGCGCGGTGTACTCCTCGACGCTGTCGTCGTAGAGGTACCCCGAGCCGCCGCAGTGGTCACACGGGTCCGCCCCCTGCCGACCCGACCCCTGACACTCCCGACAGGGCCACTCGGTCTGGGGGACGTCGCGCTCCAGCTTCCGGTAGCGCCCGTACACGAACGCGGAGTTCACCTTCGCGTCGAGGTCGTCCTCGGCGAGGTCGATCGTGAACTGGACGTCCGGGCGGTCGAAGGAGACCTCAGCGCCCGTCAGTCGACCGACGCGTTTGCCCACTTCGCGGTTGAACTCCGATTTGAACGGCTCGCCGGCGTCCGCCGCCAAGTCGGCCTCCTCGCGGAGCAACGCCTCGTTTTCCTCGATCAGCGGCGGCGGCCGAGTCCCGACGTTGTAGGTGGAAAACGCCGTCCCCTCGACCGCCTCCACCGCGCGTTCGGCCCACTCGTCGAACTCGTCACACCGACCCTCACACACCCAGCAGTCCGCGGTCGCGACCGGCTCGTGGTCGTCGTCCTCGCGCAACGCGAGCGAGGTTCGCAGCGCCGACCCGCGCTCGGCGTTCGACAGCCCGAAGCTCCGGTCGGCGACCAGTCGACCGAGACAGGCGTCACACACCGGCCCCGTCGCGGTCGCCCGCGCGGCGACTTCCAGTACGTCCATACGGGGGGAAACCGGCCGCCCGATAACTGTCTTGCCCTTGGCCGTCGGTCCCGACCGACTTATGTCCGTCACGGCCGTCGGCTCGGGCGTGAGCGAGCCGGCGACGCGTGCGGAGAAGGTGGAGCTCGCCGTCGAGCTCCTCGCACACCTCGAACGCGAGGAGCTCTCACTGCCCGAGGCGATGGACCGGATCGAGACCGTGACGACGAACCCCGCGCTCACGCGAGAGATACTCGACACGGCGGAGAAACGCGGCGTGATCGAACGCGAGAACGCCCGCCTGCGTGTGCTGCGGGGCGGAACCTACGTGGAGTACGACAGCCAGGTGGTCGCCCGCGAGGGCGAGTTCGAGTGTAAGCGGTGCGGCGCGGGGATCACGACCGGACACTTCCTCCGGCTCGAGGCCGGCGAACTCGGGCCGTTCGGCTCCTCGTGCGTCCGGAAAGTCACCGGTCGAGACGCCGAGTGACTCGCCGGTCGAGACGCCGAGCGACCCGCCGATAGGGGCGCCGAGCGACGTCGGGGGGACGGTCGGGGTCTCGTCGACCCGCGGGTTCGGTAGCGGGGGTCGTTTTCCGTGTCCGGTTCCCTGACTCGGCTGTGCACCACGACCTCAGCCATCCCATCGAGACCGGCATACAGACGTACCCGGGCGACCCCGCCGTCACCGTCGAACCCGCCGCGACCCACGGGACCGACGGCTTCCACGTCGAGTCCGTCGAGTGTGGGAGCCACTCCGGGACACACGTCGACGCGCCCGCGCACACGGAGCCCGACGGCCGAACGCTGGACGCCTACCCGGTCGAACGGTTCGTCTTCGACGCGCTCCGCGTCGACTGCCGGGATATCGGCGCCCGCGAACCGATCCCCGCCCGGCGCGTCCCGGACGCCGACGTGGACCTCCTCGCGTTCTGGACCGGGTGGGACGCCACGTGGGGAACGGACCGCTACCTCGACCACCCGTACCTCTCGCCGGCGGCCGCCGAGGCGTGTGCCGACCGCGGGTTCGACGTCGCCGTCGACACCCTGAACCCGGACCCGACGCCGTCGCCGAACGCCGGTGACGACGAGCCGACGGGGTTCGAGGCGCACCACGCACTGCTCGGCGACGGCTCGCTGATCGTGGAGAACCTCGCCGGACTCGGTGCCCTCGACGAGCGGTTCGAACTCCGCGCGTACCCGCTCGCGCTCCCGAGCGACGGCGCGCCGGTACGGGCCGTCGGCGTCGACATCGACGAGTAGCCGTCGGCGACGCTACCGAGTAGCACCGGCAGTCCGGCGACGGCGGATCCCAGAAACGGCGGGCCTCGCAGGCCGGACTACTCCTCTTCTTCCAAGATCTCGCGGTCCTCGCCGCGCTCCGCTTCGTCGACGTCGGCGCGCTTCCGGACGTTGACACGGTAATCACTGAGGATGTCGCGACCGAGCAGGAGCGGATAATCCATGTGTCCGCGGTCCTCGACGCTCGCGGTGACGGTGTGTTGGTTGCCCCCGATCCCGATCACGAGGTCGACGACGGGACGGGCCTTTCCGCCCTTGACGCTGCCCGACTTTACCCGAGTCATGCTCTTTATCGGGCCCGCGCCGATCTCCGCGGCCAGTTGGGTGTCGATGCTGGTCCGGGTCGCGCCCGTGTCGGACTTCGCGAACGCCTGGACCGACCCGGAGGTGCCGGTGGCGACGACCTCCTCGATGTAGCCGATGACGGGCTGTTCGGACGGCCGTGACTTCGGTTTCGGCGCACACGAGGGGCGGGAGTCGTCGAGCGTGTTCGCGATGCGGGCCACGTCGTCGTCGTCGAGCTCGCCGTCGACGGTCTCGATCGCGAGCTTTGCGATGTGCGGCGCGGGGCTCGTGCCGGTCGCCTCGAAGAGCCCCTTGAACCCCGCCGTCGGGTTGACCTCGAGGACGTACCAGCCGTCGTACCCCTCGACGAGGTCGACGCCGGCGTAGTCGAGCCCCATCACCTCCGCGGCGTACAGTGCGGTGTCGGCAGCCTCCTCGGGCATGTCGTCGGTGGCGTCCTCGACCGCGCCACCGAGCGCGACGTTGGTCCGCCAGTCGCCCTCCGGGGCGTATCGGTACATCGAGCCGACGATCTCGTCGCCGACGATGTACACCCGGAGGTCACGGTGTTTCTCGTCGTCCCGGTCGATGAGTTGCTGGAGGAACGCCTGACGGTTGCCGACCTTCGGGTTCACCCGCTCGGTGAGGTCGACCTTCCAGGTGCCGCCGCCGTGGGTGCCGATCGCCGTCTTGTACACCCCCACCTCGCCGAACCGCTCGCGGTCCTGGTTGAGCCGGTCGTTCGAGAGCGCGAGCAGGGCGTCGGGCACGCGGATGTTCCAGTCGGCGAGCGTCGCCGCTGTGGCGAACTTGTGGATCGACGCGAGCACCGCGTTCGGCTCGTTGAGCATCGGTCGGATCCGCTCGAAGGTGGCGGCGAGCCCGAGCAGCTCCGCGGGCTGGTCGGTGTTCGACAACAGGAGCCGGTTCGCGATCACGTCGACGGCCGGCTCGACCGACACGTCGCCGTCCTCGACGCTTATCGCCGCGTTCTCCTCGCGGAGCCACACCGGCTCGTGGCCGAGGTCCTCGACCGCGTTACAGATCGCCTTCGTCTCCTTGCTGTTGTGTAACGACAGCACGCCCACTCGGACCGGATCCGTTCCCATGCGGACCACTGTGACGGCCGGGATAAAAACTGGTCCGATCGTTTCACACGCCCAAACCCTGTCTGACACGTTCGTCGTCCGTGCGTCACGTATAAACCCCGTCCCCGGCTCGCGTGTGACATGGGAAGCGACCGGGCATTCACGTACAACGGCGGCGCGGTCCCGCCCGGCGAGACACAGAACATCCGCTACGGCATCAGCGAGACGTACCTCGGCGACCCCGTCCGCATCCCGGTAACGATCGTCAACGGCGAGCGCGACGGCCCGACCGCGTTCCTCTCCGCGGCCTCCCACGGCGACGAACTCAACGGGATCGAGGTCGTCCGCGAGGTCGCTCACGAGTGGGACCTCTCGGAACTCTCGGGGACGATCGTCTGTCTCCCCGTGCTCAACGTGCCCGGCTTCCTCGCCCAACAGCGGTACCTCCCCGTCTACGACCGGGACCTGAACCGGTCGTTCCCCGGAAAGCCTGGGTCGACGAGTTCGAATCGGATGGCCCACCGGATCTACTCGAACTTCGTCGAGCCGTGCGACTTCGGGATCGACTTCCACACCTCGACGCGGGGACGGACGAACATGCTCCACGCCCGCGGCGACATGACCGACGAGGGGGTCTACCGCCTCGCAATGGCGTTCGGCTCGAGCGTGATCATCGACAGCGAGGGCCCGAGCGGGACCCTCCGCGGGGAGGCGACCGCGGACGGGATCCCGACGGTCACGATCGAGATGGGCGAGGCCCACCGGTTCCAGCGACACCTCATCGACGACGCGCTCGCGGGCGTCCGGTCGGTGTTCGCGGAGTACGGCCTGCTCGAGACGGAGTCGGTCCGCTGGCCCGGCTGGCGCACGGTCGTCGCGGGATCGGGCGAGAAGACGTGGCTCCGGGCCGACTCCGGCGGGATCGTCGACACCCACTACGAGAGCGGTTCGCTGGTTCAGGAGGGCGAACGGATCGCGACGATCACCAACCCGTTCAAGGAGGACGCGGTCGGCGTGAAAGCCCCCTTCACCGGGCTGTTGATCGGCGTTCTCGAGAACCCCGTCGTCTACCCCGGGAACCCCCTCTGTCACCTGGTCGAGGTCGACGACTCCACGGAGCGGGTCCTGTCGTCGCGGGGATCGTCCGAACCCGCCCAGTCGGACCTTCCTTCGTCGGACCGCGCCCAGTCGTAGCGAAGCGATCGGTATTACCCGTTGGGCCCTGTAGGTGGACGCGAACAGAATGAACGGAACCACGAGCGGACGGACCGGGGCGGCCGTCGAGGTGGGTCGATGAATCCTCGCAGGGTGGACTTCTTCGTCGATCTGGCCTACGGTGTGTTGATCTTCGTCGCCGTCGCCCTCTTCGCGGT
The DNA here is from genome assembly GCF_003287355.1 of Halorubrum sp. 48-1-W. GTDB lineage: Archaea > Halobacteriota > Halobacteria > Halobacteriales > Haloferacaceae > Halorubrum. The sequence goes on along the minus strand of NZ_QMIM01000017.1, from coordinate 55,024 downwards.
CGTCGGAAACCGGGTCGGGATCGCCTTCGGGATGGGCGTGCTCGTCTCGTACGCCATCCACGTGTTCTGGAAGATGGCCCGGTTCGACCCCGACTGGATGACGCAGGAGGTCACGGAGAACGTCGAGGAGACGCTGAAGACCGAGGTCGACGCGGTCATCGAGCGCCTCGAGGCGGTAAACGAGCGCGTCGACCGCCGCCCCCGCGCCGACGAGGTCGAGGAGGCGGTCGACCAGAGCGTCGGCAAGGTGTCCGAGGACGTCGAGAAGACCGTCGAGGCGAAGGTCGGCGAGGTGACGAAGGACGTCGAGGAGACCGTCGAGAAGGTGTCCGAGGACGTCGAGAAGACGGTCGAGGAGACCGTCGAGGCGACGGTCGGCGAGACGGTAGAAGAAACGGTCGAGGAGACGGTAGAAGAAACGGTCGAAGGGACGGTCGAGGAGAACGTGAAGGAAACTGTCGAGGAGACGGTGGAAGAGACCGTCGAGGAGACCGTCGAGAAAACCGTCGCCTCGACGGTGGACGACACCGTCGAGCAGCGGCTCGACGAAGTCGTAGACGGCGACGCTGATGGCGGCGACGGCGGCGACGATGGCGGCGACGGCGGCGACGGCGACGCTCCCAAATCCGACGACACGAAGTAGGACCGATCGGCGCGGTGTCTATCGTCCGCGTTCGATGTCGTCCGGGACGCCGACTGCGACCGCCGCGACGACCATGAGGAACCCGACCGGCTGAACGACGACGCGTTGTGCGACGACGGATCCGGGTTCGCGCTCGACCGACCGGGTCCAGAACTCGTAGTGGGTCCCGCCGTGGGCGACGACGAGCAACCCGTTCCCGAGCGTGGGGCCCGACGGGTACGACAGCGACTCGGCCCGCTCGTCGGGGTCCTCCACTGTGAACCCGCCATCGGCGGACTCCCGTGCCCGATCGAAGGCCTCGCGGGCGTCCGGGCCGAGGTCGTCCCGCTCGACCACGTCTCCGTCCCCGTAAGAGGGCGTCTCCGGGCCGACCGGCTCGACCGCGTGGGCGTAGGCAGTCGTCGTCTCAGCGGTCGCGACCGGCAGGTACAGCGGGTTCGCCAGCAGCAGGCCGCCGACGGCGAGGAGGACGAGGGCGGTGGCGGGCCGGGACATGGGACGGGTATCGGCGGGCGACGACAAGAGGGTTTCCGACGACGTCGGGCCCGTTCCGCCGCCCCGGAGCGTCGCGGAACGCCTATCCGACCCGAACCCGCGATACGAGACATGACCGTCGACCTCGACACGCCGGTGCTGGACAACCACCTCCACCTCGACCCACGACACGGCCGCGGTATCGACGCCGTCGAGGACTTCGTCCGTCTCGGCGGCACCCACCTCCTCGTCGTCAACAAGCCGTCGTGGCTCCTCGGCGTCGACGTCGAGGAGCCGGACGACTTCCGGGCAGTCTTCGAGGAGACGCTCGACGTCGTCGCCGAGGCGACGGAGGTGCTTCCCGGCCGCGCGTGGCCCGTCCTCGGCGTCCATCCGGGACTCGTGAGTCGGCTGGTCGACGACCGCGGCTTCACCCCCGACGAGGCGCGCGAGTTGATGTGTGGCGGCATCGACGTCGCGAGCGAGTACGTCGGTGACGGCCGGGCGCTGGCGCTGAAGTCGGGCAGGCCCCACTACGACGTGAGCGACGCGGTGTGGGACGCCTCGAACGCGGTGACGCGTCACGCCTTCGAACGGGCTGTTGCGGTCGACTGCGCGGTTCAACTCCACACGGAGGCGAGCGAGGACCTCACCGACCTCGCGGACCTCGCCGAATCGGTCGGGCTCGCCCCGGACAGGGTGGTGAAACACTACGCAGCCGGACGGCTCGCGGGGCCGACCCCGAGCGTGATGAGCGAGAAGGACAGACTCGAACGCGCCGCGGAGTCGGGCGAGCCGTTCCTGATGGAGACGGACTTCGTCGACGACCCCGACAGGCCGGGGATGGTGCTCGGACCGAAGACCGTCCCGCGGCGGGTCCGGTGGCTACTGGAATCGGGATACGGGACGGCCGTCCGGCGCGCACACGTCGAGACGCCCGCCGCGGTGTACGGGATCGACACCGTGGCGACGTTGGACACGTGAGATCGGTTCTCAGCCGAGTGTCACGGCGTCTCTCGGGGGGACAGATAAGAAAGGCCTTTGAGTCGTCCGGGAGAGGTATGGGGTATGACCGAGGACGAGGCGGTTGAGACGTTCTACTCCGAGGAGCGCTGGCAGAACTGGCTCGACAGGCTCGCCGACGAGGAGCTCGATCCGGAAAACGAAGACTCCGCGCGCCTGCTCTTGAACCTCCAGGACGACGCCGCGATCGCGATCGCGAAGGTCCTCGCAGCGCTGGAGGAGGGGCGCATCGACGAGGAGCGCGCCGTCGAGGAGATCCGGGACGTCAGCGACATCGTCCTCGCGGAGGTCTCCTTCGAGGACGAGGACAAGACCATGCTCATCGACGGGGTCCAGACCTCGCTCGTCCCCGTCTTCTACGCTGCGGAGGAGTTCGTCGTCGGTGGCGTCGTCGAGGGCGACGTCGACGAGTTCGTCCACGCGGCCGCCGACGCCGAGGCCGACGAGGACCTCGACGCCGCGTTGGGGTACGTCGTCCAGGCCGGCACGCGCGTCATCGACGGCGAACGGCTCGACATGGCCCTCGTCGACGAGCTGGAGTACGGCCTCGTCTCCGAGTGGGTCAACGGCCTCGACTCGCTCCAGTCCGCCATCGAGGACCCCGAGGTCGTCGAGGAGGACTGAGCCGCCGCCGTTCCCCGGGACTGCCCCCGTCCGATCCCCGCTTCCCGGACCCGTTCGCCGGGCCCGTCTTCCCGGACCCGCGCTCCGGGACCGTCTCGTTTTCCGCCGACCGCCGCCGACCTCGCGGAGCGTCGACGATCCACGACCCTCCGCGTGAGCCACGGCATCACCGTCAGGCGGTGACGGTGAACAGAAGCAGGTTGTGTACGGCCGGACCGAGCCCGACGGCGGCGACGAATCCCAAGAGGAGCAGTCCCTCCGCGGGTTCATCGCGGACGTACGGGACGAAAAGGGAGACGACGGCGCTCGCGACGGCCAGCTTGACGAGGAGGAACAGCCACCCCTCGCCGAGAACCGGCACCGACGGCACGCCGCCCAGCTCGAGGATGACCCGCGAGAGCGGGCTACGCTCGCCGAAGCCGAGCTGGGTCACCCCGATCGCCGTCGAGACGCCGTCGAGTGCGTGTCCGTACACGGCGAGCGCGCCGACGCCACCGGTCACGGCGGTCCCCGGTTCGAGCCGACCGAGCGTCCACCAGACGAGCGCCGCGATCGGAACCGACGCGAGCACCGCGACCGCCGACCACGACGCCCCCGACCCGGAGACGCCGGTGCCGAGCGCGGCCGCGACGGCGGGGACGACGAGGCATGTCCCGACGGCGGCGACGGCGACCGGGACGCGTCCGTCGTCGACGGCCGACCCCACAGCCAGCCAGGTTGCACCCGCGAGCGTTCCAACCGTCAGGTACACCGTTGGCGACCCGCCGAGCGGGGCGAGGAGACCGGGGAGGGCGCCGACGACGTACAGGACGTGGAGCGCGGACCCGAGAACGACCCACGGGGTCAACGCGAGCACGTGTACAGCGGTGACGGTAGGTCGGCTGTGGCGGATCGCGATCGCGACCCCGCCGCCCGCGACGAGGACGACGAGGAGGTACGGGAGCGGGGGGAGCGTCGTCCCCGCCGGGAGGAACGGGAGGTCGACGAGCGTCGCGGGGAGCACGGCCGTCGCCGCCGAACGCGTCGCGATCACACCGAGAGGACCGGCTGGCTCGCGTACAGCAGGACGTACTCCGCGGCCTTCTCGAGCACTTGTCCCGGTTCGCCGGTGACCGGCTCGCGCGGGACGACGATGAAGTCCGACTCGAGCTCCTCGGCGGTGTCGAGGACGACGCTTCCGGGGTGGACAGTCTTCACTTCGGTCGAGAAGCCGTACGCCATGGAGTTGCTGTGGTCGACGCCGGCCTCCTCGGCGCGGTCCGCGACCGACGCGGTGAAGGCCGCGGTGTCCTCGGCGACGTCGCGTTCGTCTACCGCTCCGGACTCCAACGCCCGGACGACCCCCTCGTCGAGCACGTACAGCGCGTGGACGCTCGCGCCGTACTCGCTCGCGATCCCGATCGCGTAATCGACGGCCTCGTGGGACGCCTCGCTGCCGTCGACGGGCACGAGAACGAGATCGATGTCGAGCTTCGTCATACCCGACCCGACGGCGGGGAAGGTCAAAAAGCCCGTCGAATGGCGGACCTCGACTGTTTCGTCGGGTCAGAGGGGGCGTCGGCGGGCGACGGATGGGTCACCGGCCATCGAACGTCGACAACGCGCGCTGTCCGGCGTCACGGCGGGCGGGTTCGGAGACGTTCGTCGCGATCACCTCGTCGACGGCGTCTCGGCCGTCGGCGTCGCTGTTGATCGCGCGGGTCGCGTCCACGGTGTCGACGTGGAACCCGGCCTCGACGTAGCGGTCGTACGTCACGCCGCTGTTCGAGACGAGGACGTTCACGCCCCGGTCGTCGAGCGTTCTCGCGACTTCGAGCAGGCGTTCCTGGTCCTCGCGATCGAACCCGTCCGCGCTGTACGCGGTGAAATCGGCGGTCGGGCTCATCGGCTCGTACGGGGGGTCGAAGTACACCAGATCGCCCGGCTCGGCGGCGTCGAGGACGTACTCGAAGTCGCGGTTGGATACCGCGACGTGCTCGAGCGCCTCGCTCGCCCGTCGGATCCGGCCGCCGTTGACCCAGTTCGGGTCCGCGTACCGGCCGATCGGGACGTTGAACCCGCCGTCGGCGTTCTCACGGTAGAGGCCGTTATAGCAGGTACGGTTCAGGTACACGAAGAGTGCGGCCTCCTCGAGGGGGTCGTACTCGCCGGTGTACGGCCGGTCGTTGAACCGCGCACGCTGCTGGTAGTAGTAGTTCCCCACCTCGCGGCCGCGCTGGGTGGTCTCCGCGTAGGGGAGGTCCGGATCGGGGGCCGACTCGGGGTCCGCGAACTCCTCCAGCCGCTCGATGAGACGGTCGGGCTCGTCGCGGACCCGCTCGTACAGCGAGACCAGTCGGGGGTTCACGTCGTTGATCGTTCCCGACGCGGGTTCGAGGTCGAAGAAGACCGCCCCGCCGCCCACGAAGGGCTCGTGGTACCGGTCGAACGACTCGGGGAACCGCGCGTACAGCGCGTCGAGGAGCTGTCGTTTCCCGCCGGCCCACTTGAGTATCGGCTCGACCATGCGATGTCGACGGTCGGCTCCGGTCGAAAATAAACACCCGGGAACGCTCCCGAGACCATCCACGGGGGATACGTTCATGTCGTTAGAAGACGTTACGGACCTAATGACACGAACGATCAGGTTAAATCGACTCGACGGCGTCCTCTCGGAACTCGAGTACCCCACGGATCCCTCGACGGTCGCAGCGGCGTGTGAGGACGTGACGGTTCGGCTCGCGGACGGCGAAGTCAACCTCGGCGAGACTGTGAGCGGGTCGGACGCGGCCGAGTTCGCGTCCGCAGAGGAACTCAGAACGGAGCTGATGAGTCGGCTTCCCCGACGTGCGGTCGGCGAACCCTTCCAGTCCGACGGGGACGCGTGAGCACCCCCGATCGGGCGGGGGACGACGGCACTCGTCGGATCGTCGACGTCACCGGGACGCGATACGCGATGTGGCGGTGTGGCTCCTGTGGCGAGATGGGTCGTCTTCGCGGACCGCTTCCGTCGACGTGTCCGGGCTGTGACGCCGACACGGAGTCGTTGTTCTACTGGGCGGAAGACTAACCCTCCCGGAGGAAGCTTCGACGGCCCTCAGATCGTCACGACGTTGTCGCCGATGAAGTAGATGTACGCCCACCAGAGGTAGCCGAGGGCGAGAACGATGGCCGTGAGCACCTCGAAGACCGTCACGTAGGTGTCGCCGTGCGTCTCACGGAACTGCTGGATCAACTCGATCCGCTTCCAGACGGGCATGAGCGGTTCCGGAACGATCTCTTCGAGGCCGCCGACCTCCGAGGTGTCGATCTGGTCCTCGGTGGAGTCCTTCGTCGAGCTCATTGGTTCACCCCCGATCCGAACGGCAGGTCCATTCCGCGCACCATCACCTTCTCGCCGACGAAGACGGCGACGAAGACGGCGATCCCGCCGAGCTTCACCGCGAGCATCGGGAACGTCATGATCAGGACGCCGAGCACCGTCAGTCCGACGCGAACGAGCGTGATCCGGCCGATGGACAGCTCGAACGGGTAGTTCAACCCGTAGATGATCGCGATCGCGCCCAGCATCACCAGCGCGCCGAGGAACAGCGTGTTCCCGTCCGGCGACATCGAGATCAGCCCCGGGTTGTAGACGAACGCGACGGGTAACACGAAGAGCGGCGCGGCGATCTTCAGGGCAGCCCCGCAGGTCCGCCAGAAGTTCGCCTCCGCTATCCCGGCCGCGACCACCGCCGCGGTCGCGACCGGTGGCGTGATCCCGGCGAGGATCGCCGCGTAGAACATCGTGTAGTGTGCCGTCTCGCGGGCGATCCCGAAGTCGGCGACGAACGTCGGAACGATGAGGATGGCCACGATGACGTACGCGGCGACCGTCGGCATGCCGACGCCCATTACGATGGCGACCGCCATCCCGAGCAGGACGGCGAAGAGCAGGACGCCGCCCGAGAGGTTGATCATCAGGAGCGCGATCTTCGCGGGGACGCCGGTCGTCGAGAAGAGGTTCACGACGCCGCTCACCACCACGAGGATGATCGCGATCGGCGCGAGGATGATGGCCCCGCGGCGGAACCCGTGGATCGTGTTCTTGACCTGCGCGACGAACTCCGCGCCGGCGGACGTCTCCGAGCCGTCGACGAGCCGCTGTACTGGCGGCATCAGGACGCCGGTGAGGACCATCGCGAAGACGGTGTACATCGCCGAGGTCATCACCGTGTACTGGGCGATGCCGAGGTAGTAGATCAGGACGCCGAACGGGATCCCGAACCTGAGTCCCTCGACGACCTTCTGGCTCGAGGTCATCTCCTCGTCGAAGAACTCGGAGAACTCCATGTCCTGGTCGCTCGCGTCGCTGATCGCGGTGTAGTGGACCGCGATGGCGATGGACGCGACCAGGATGGCCGCGGGAACCATCCCGGCGATCACGATGTCGAGGTACGCCACGCCGAGGTACGACGCCATCACGAACGCGGACGCCCCCATCACCGGCGGGAGCACCTGTCCCGCCGTCGAGGCGACCGCCTCGATGCCGGCCGCCCGATGGCCGGCCATCCCGCTCTCCTTCATCGTCGGGATGGTGAACGAGCCGGTCATGGCGGCGTTGGCCGTGTAGGAGCCGTTGATCGAGCCGATGACCGCCGAGGAGAGCACGGCCGTCTGTGCCACGCCCGACCGGATCCGGCCGGCCGCGACGATCGCGAGCCGGAGGATCAGATCGAACGCGCCGTACGCGAACAACAGCCCGGCGTACAGGAGGAACGGCGCGATCCACGACGCGGTCAGCTGTGTGAGCGACCCGTAGAACCCGTACAGGTCGGTGACGAGCGCCTGGAGTAGCGTCAGTTCGGTCATCCCCGCGTGTCCGAGGACGCCGGGAACGCCGTCACCGAAGATGGCGTACAGCATCACGCCGACGACGAGCCCCAAGAACAGGTTCCCGAACTCGCGCCAGGTGAGGTACAGAAGCGAGACGATGATGAGTCGCGCCAGCATGTACTCGTGTGGCGTGGCGAACCCCTGTCGCAGCAGGTAGACGGTGTCGAAGTTGGCGAAGAAGTACGCCGACGCCGTGATCAACACGCCCGCAGACGGGAGTAACACCGCGGCGTCGACCCAGCTACCGTCCTCGAGCGATTCCCTCGTCTCGTTGAGCGCGTACACCGTCATGATACCGCCGACGAAGATCACGCCGTACCTGACGGTCGACCACGTCTGTGTGTACATCCACCCGAGCGATATCGCCCAAAAGGCGATAGCGGCGAGCGTGACAGTGATATCGAGTCCGCGAAGCCAGCCCGTCGGTCCGGTCGTGTGTTCCGCTTGTGTATCCATTTGTTGTATCGTATAGAAATGTCGTGTCGTTCGTCGGCTACGTCATCGAAGCGGGGCAATCAACTCGGGAGGCGTTACTCGCCTTCCTCGAGGCTGTCGTCCCACGCGTCGTTGTCCTGGTAGTACTGGACCGCGCCGGGGTGAACGGGGATCCGCTCTTGAGCGTATCCGAGCATGTCGGCCGTCGACTCGTAGTCGTTGAACTGCGCTTCCCCCTCGTTCACGACGTCGTTGTGCTCGTCGACGACGCGGCACAGCTCGTAGACGGCGTCGGCGTCGGCCTCCGGGTTGAACGTGTAGAGCACCTCCAGGTCCCAGGTGAACACCTCGTCGGTGCCGATGTCCGTGTCCACGATGGGCCAGTCGTCGTAGCTCGTCGTCGTCGTCCCGGCGCCCGAGAAGGACTCCGCGGACTCGATGAGCGCGTCGGTCGGCTCGACGTAGTGGAGATCGACGCGGGAGGCCATCTCCTGAACGAAGCCGGTGTACCGCACGCCGGGCGTCCCGTAGGCGATGCTGGCGTCGATCGTCCCCTCCTCCATCGCGCCGGGGGCGTCGCCGACGCCCATGTCCTGGATGTTCATCTCCTCGTAGACGTCGGCGGTCGGGTCCTGCGACCAGACGTCGAGGGTGGTTCCCCGGGTCGAGTACCCCGGCTCGGCGGGGTAGACGTTCGCGCCCGCGAGGTCGTCGAACGTCTCGATGTCCGTCCCGTCACGCGCGACGATGTAGATGCTGTACGGGAACGCAGAGAAGCCGTAGTACGGGATCCGCGACACCGACTGTTCGTCGAACTGTCCCTCCTCGTCGAGCGCCTTGTTGAGGGAGTTGTTGTCGGTGATGCCCGCGTTGAACTGCTCCTGGGCCATCCGATAGATGGTCCCGATGTATCCCGGGCTCTCGATCGTCGAGTACTCGAGGGTGTCGCTCTCCTCACTGACCGCCCGCTCAACGGCCAACCCGACGTCCTGGGTCCCGCCGGCGGACGTCCCGACACGAAGCTCCAGGGTCTCGTCGCCGGAGCCGTCGTCACCGGAGCCGTCGTCGCCGGAGCCGTCGTCACCGGAGCCATCGTCGCCGGAGCCGTCGTCACCCGAACCGTCGTCGCCGGAGCCGTCGTCGTCCACGTTCGTCTCCCCGTCGCCGCTACACCCGGCCAGTCCGGTTACCCCCACTGCTGCCGTGCCGTACAGGAACTTGCGTCTGTTTACGTCTTTGTCAGCCATGTTCGAACGTGATCATCACGTGGATACATAATAATGCAACTGTTTGTTCCAATATTAAATAGTTAATTAATAACACAGTGAACTAAACAAACAGTCACTTCCTCTGGTTTTCATTTCATTTCGATCGATTCGACAGCGATAACGGTCCCGCGGGCGCGGACGTCACTCGACGAGCACGACCGTCACGGGACAGTCCGCCGAGAGCATCACCGACTGGGTGGTGCTTCCGAACAGGGCCTTCCCCGTGGGGCTCCGCTTGCGTCCGCCCATCACGATCCCGTCGGCGTCGATCTCGTCGGCGACGGCGAGTATCTCCTCGGTCACCTCGCCGTGTTCGCGGCGCTTCGAAGCGGTCACGCCGGCCGATTCGAGGCGTTCGACGACCGCGTGGACGCTCTCGGGGAAGTTCGCCTCGTCCCAGACGTCCTCGGAGTCCACCTGACCGCCCTCGCCCGTGACGTCGAACTCCTCGAAGACGTTCACCACGACCGCCTCGACCGCCTCGTCGGCGTTCGGGAGGTCGCTCACGGCGTCCGCCGCGGCCATGGACCGTTCCGTGTCGTCGCCGACGGGGATGAGAACCCGGTACATACGCGTGACTGGTGTGGGTTCCCGAATAAAGCTTCCTGCGTGTTCGAGCGACGGTTCCGGGGGGCCGTTCGGACCGCTACCGCGTCACCGGCGCGTCGACCGACCCGATCGACTCCACGACCGCGCGAACGTGATCGCCGGGTTCGATGGGTGCGGCGCCGGGGGTCCCCGTGCTGAACACGTCGCCGGGTTCGAGCGTCATCACGCCGGAGTGGAACGACACGATCTCGGCGGGCGGAAACAGCATGTTCCGGATCTCGTTTTCGGCCTCGACCTCGCCGTTGACCTCGGTCCGTACGGACAGCGACGACAGCTCGAGGGGTTCCTCGGGGACGACGAGGACGGGACCGGGGACGAGGAACGTGTCGAAGCTCTTCGCCCGGGTGAGAAAGCGCGGGTTCCGCTGGAGTACGTCCTCGGCGGTCATGTCGATCACGGGCAGGTAGCCGGCGACGACGTCGTCGACGTCGGCCTCCGCGACGTTCCGGCACGTCCGACCCATCACGACGGCGAGTTCCGCCTCCGCGGTCACCCGTTCGCTCCGGTCGGTCGGCGGCAACCGGATCGGGCCGCCCGGGCCCGTGAGGACCGACGAGGGCTTCATGAAGCTGGCCGGCTCCTCGGGGCGGTCCTCGTCGAGGTCGCCGGCGTGCTCCTCGTAGTTCAAGCCGATCCCCCAGAGCTTGCCGAACCGCTCGAGCGGCGCGGCGAACGTCAGGTTCGCCGCCGGGATCCGGTCGGCGGTCGCGTCGTCGACGTCCCCGAGCGTCCCGACAGCCGCCCGCGGGAGCGCCTGACGGACGCGTTCGAGGTCGGGCTCGACCGAACCGAGCGGCACGAAGCCGTCGTCGTCGCCGAGCAACGGCTCCCCCGTCGAGGTGCGTGCGAGGTACTTCACGCTCACTCCTCGCGGTCCGTCCAGAAGTCGAAGGACCGACCCGGCGCGAACACGTCGAGGCCGACCGCGCGCTCGTCGCCCGTGTTCTCGACGCGGTGGGTCTCGTTCGACTCGAGCAGTACCGAGTCGTTCGGGGCCAGCGTGACCGAGTCGTCCTCCGTCGCCACCGTGAGTTCGCCCTGGAGACAGAGACACACCTGCTCGTTCTCGTGGTCGTGCATCGGCGAGCTGTGTCCCGGCGGCTTCTCGAACCACTCGAAAGAGAACTGGTCGCTCCCCGCCATCGCGACCCGTCGCCACCCGTCGTCGGGCTCGTACGTCTCGGCCTCGTCGAAAGCGACCGGCTTCATCGCGACTCCTCCGTCGGTGCGTCCGCGGTATCTTGCGTCTGTCGACCCATGATAGGGTCGAACACGACCCGGCTGATAACGTTTACCGTCCCGGTGGAGAGCGTCCCGGTGGAGAGCGTCCCGGTGGAGAGCGTCCCGGTGGAGAGTGGTACCGTTTCGTCGACGTCGATCACCGAATCCGTGCGGTTCCGTCCCGGATCCGCGCGGTCCCGTCCTCGAAGGTCACCGCGACGTCGTGGTCCCGTACCGTCGCCGACTCGGGGAGGTCATCGACGACCGCCTCGGAGACGTGGAGCTCGCCGAGGTCCTCGGTGTTCCGGATCCAGACGATCCGGACCGTCTCGGGGTCGTACCCGCCGAGCGCGGCCAGCGCGGTCCGGATCGCGAACTCGTCGTCGGGCGCGACCACCGGGAGCTTCGACTTCGCGAGCGACCCGCTCGTGAGCGCGTTCGCGTACGTCTTCTTCGTGTCGAGCTGGTCGATCGCCGCCTGGCGGGTGAGGTCCGCGAGCCCGATCCCGTTGCCGTTCCCTTTCGTCGCCTCGGTGAGCCCGCGCACGTAGATGAGGTCGATGTCGGGCGTCTCCGGGTCGGGCGCGTTGAGGACTCGGTAGCGGCCGATCACGTTCGTGTCCATCCCCGCGCCGGAGATCTCCTTGCCGATCTCGTCGACGACGAGCAGGTCGACCGCCTCGACCGGGAGCGTCGCCATCTCCTCGTAGGCGCGCTCCAGTAGCTCGGGCTCCCGGTCGAGGAACGACCCCGCCGGGACGGCCTCGACGTGGCCGAGCTCCTCCTCGAAGTTCTCGACCAACGCGAGCCCACCGAGGAGCGACACCTCCGCCTCGATGACGTCGAGTCCGGCCGTCAGCGTCTCGACGTAGCCCTCGGCGATGGCCGTCGAGTGGAACGACTTCGCCCCGCGCTGTTTGCCGAGCCCGACGACGGTCATCTTCGCCAGCCCGCTCTCTATCGGCCCGCTGAAGTTGGTGTGTGCCTTCACGCGATTTATCACGACGACCGCGTCCGCCTCGAGGGCCGCCGTCGAGAAGTACACCGGCACGTCCGTGTCGCCGACGGTCACCGTCGCCAACCGCTCCGCCTCCATTCGGGCGTCGATGGGGGCTCCCACGCCCTCCTCGTCGATCCCGAGCGCCGAGAGCACCTCGCGCTGTCCCTCCGGGGTCGCCCCGCCGTGGCTCCCCATCGCGGGCACGACGACGGGGTCGTATCCCCGAGTCTCCGCCCAGTCGACCGCCACAGCGGCGATCTCGTCGATCCGGTGGATCCCCCGGCTCCCGACGCCGATCGCGACGGTATCGCCCGGTTCCAGGTCGTCGCCGTCGAGCCGGTCGAGTTCCGTGCGGGCCGTGCCGAGGGGGTCCGCGAGGGTCTCGCTCGGGGGGTCGTACTCGACGTGCGCGAACGACGGGAGCGGCTGTGCGTCGATGAGGTGATCGACGTCGCTTCGGTCGGGAAACTCCATGCGTGGGCTCTGGCGGGGACGACACAAATAGTGTTCGTGGACGGACGGTGTTCGTGGACGGACGGTGTTCGTGGACGGACGGTGTTCGTGGACCGACGAGGCCGTCCGACACGGCGCGAGCCGGTCGATTCGGCCGGCTCGGCCACGAAGTTTCTTGCCCATACAACGAGCTATTTACGGGCGGGATTACCGGCTCACGCATGGAGATCACACAGGTCGAGTCGTTCCCGGTCGAGCTCCCGTTGGAGTCACCCGTCTCCTTCTCCAACCGGACGCTCACCTACCGAGACCACGCGATAACGTACGTTCGAACCGCCGACGGTCTCGAGGGAGTCGGCTACTCGCTGGGGTACGAGGGAGCCCACCTCGTCGCGGACGCGGTCGAGTCGATGCTCGAGCCTATCGTGGCCGGCGAGGACCCGCGCGACACCACCCGGCTCTGGCGCGAGATGTACGAGGGCAACGTCCAGATCGGGCGGATGGGCATCATCCTGCGCGCCATCTCCACCGTCGACATGGCGCTGTGGGACCTGAAGGCGAAGGCTGTGGACCAGCCGCTGTACAAACTGCTCGGCGGCAACAGCGAGTCGGTCCCCTCCTACGCCAGCGGGGGATACTACCGCGACGAGAAGGGCCACGAGGCCCTGCGGAGCGAAGTACGCCGCTACGTCGACGAGGGCCACGATGTCGTGAAGATGAAGGTCGGTCGTCTCTCGGTCGACGAGGAGGTCGAGCGCGTCGCAGCCGTCCGCGACGAGGTCGGTCCGGAGACGACGTTGCTCCTCGACGCCAACGGCGTCTGGGAGTCGACGACCGAGGCGGTCCGCGCCTGTCGGGCCTTCGAGCCGTACGACCCGTACTTCATCGAGGAGCCGGTGATGATCGACCGCGTGGAGACGATGGCGGAGGTGAACGACGCCATCGACTACCCGGTCGCCACCGGCGAACTCGAGGGGAGCCGCCACAACTTCGCGCGACTTCACGACACGGGCGCGGCGACGATCCTCCAGCCGGACGTGACCGTCTGCGGCGGGATCACGGAGTGGCTCCGGATCGCGAACTACGCCGTTGCCTACGACGTGCCGATCGCGCCCCACTACAACTGGAACATCCACACGTCGCTGCTCGGGGCGATCGACAACGGCCTCTGGATCGAGTACTTCTACCGCGACATGGACGTGAAGGCGTTCGACGACGTCGTCGCGGAGCCGCTCGCGCCCGACGACGACGGTCGGATCGCGATGCCCGACGAGCCGGGCCACGGCGTGACGCTCGATACGGACGCGCTGGAGGAGTTCCGCGCATGAGGGACTACTCCGATCGGATCGACGTCCGCGACCCGGACCGGGACGTCGAGATCACGAGCATCGACGCCTGCGTCGTCGAGGGCAACTTCGAGTGGAACCTGATCAAAGTCGAGACCGACGCCGGCGTGGTCGGCATCGGCGAGTCGTACCGCGGCGGCGGGATCCCCGAACTCGTCGAGTACACGAACCGCTTCCTGGTCGGCGAGAACCCGCTCGACGTGGAGCGGCTCGTCCGCTATATCTTCCAGGAGATGTCCGGCCACGGCGGCACTACCGGCAAGGTCGTGACCGCCGCCTCCGGCATCGAGGTGGCGCTTCTGGATGCCGCCGGGAAGGTCCTCGGACTCCCGGTGTACCAACTGCTCGGATCGAAGTACCGCGACGAGGTCCGGCTCTACTGTGACTGTCACGCCGGCGAGGCGTACGCCGTCGAGGACGGGGCGACGGCCTACGCGGGAGCCGAGGCGTACTCCCCGGAGGCGTACGCCGCCGAGGCGGCCCGCGTGGCCGACATGGGCTTTCCGGCGCTCAAGTTCGACCTGGACCTGCCCGCCGACAACGAGAACGACCCGTACAACGGGCGGCTGACGAACGCGGCGATCCGCGAGAAACGCGAGATCGTCGAGGCGGTGCGTGAGGAGATCGGCTACGACGTCGACCTCGCGTTCGACTGCCACTGGGACTACTCCGTCGAGAGCGCGAAGCGGCTCGCCTACGAGCTGGAGGAGTTCGACCTGATGTGGCTCGAGGACCTGGTCCCGCCGGAGAACATGGACGCACAGAAGGAGGTCACGAAGGCGACGCGGACGCCGGTCGCGACCGGCGAGAACCGGTTCCGCGTGTTCGAGCTCTCGGAGCTGATCTACGACCACGGCGTCGACGTCGTCACGCCCGACCCGACGACGGTCGGCGGGCTCCACGAGACGATGCGGATCGCCGACCGTGCCGAGGAGAACTACATGCCGATGTCCCCGCACAACGTCTGTAGCCCGGTGGGAACGATGGCCTGCGTCCACCTCGGCGCGGCGACCCCGAACTTCGACCTCCTGGAGTACCACGCGCTCGAGGTCGACTGGTGGGACGACCTGCTGGTCCGCGACGAACCGCTGATCGACGAGGGCCGGATCGCGGTCCCCGAGGAACCCGGGCTGGGGATCGAACTCGACATGGACGTCGTCGACGAGCACCTCCTCGAGGGAACGAGCGGGTTCTGAGGCGCGGGTCGTCGCCCCGTTCCGCTGTCCCCATCGGGGTGTTCCGGCCGGCGGGTCGGCGCGTTCCAGCCGACGGATCGGTGCGTTTCAGTTGGCGAATCGAAACGTCACCACGACCGCGTCGTGACGAGATGTAGGGCATTATTTATTCGTGCGTACGTAATCCCGTACATGATCGATTATTTCGATTTGGAGGCGTCGCTCACCCAGGAGGAACGACTGCTCGTCGACTCCGCGCGCTCGTTCGTGGAGGGAGAAGTCGAGGACATGGGCGAACACTGGATCGAGGGCACCTTCCCGACGGAGATCATCCCGAAGATGGGCGAGATGGGGTTTTACGCGCCGAACCTCGAGGGATACGGTCTGCCGGGCGTCAGCGAGACCTCCTACGGGCTCCTGATGCGCGAGCTGGAGGCGTGCGACTCGGGACTCCGGTCGATGGCGAGCGTCCAGGGCGCGCTCGTGATGTACCCGATCTACACGTTCGGTAGCGACGAACAGAAGGAGGAGTGGCTCCCCGCTCTCGGCGAGGGCGAGGCGGTCGGCTGTTTCGGCCTGACCGAGCCCGAACACGGGTCGAACCCCTCGGCGATGGAGACCCGTGCCGAGAAGGACGGCGACGAGTTCGTCCTCAACGGCTCGAAGACGTGGATCACGAACTCCCCGATCGCGGACGTCGCGGTCGTCTGGGCGAAGGACCACAGCGAGGAGGGGACGCCGGTCCGCGGGTTCCTCGTCGAGACCGATACGGACGGCGTCACGACCAACAAGATCGACGAGAAGATGAGCCTCCGCGCGTCGATCACGGGCGAGATCAGCCTCCAGGACGCGCGGATCCCCGAGGAGAACCGCCTGCCGGGCGTCTCCGGCATGAAGGGGCCGCTGTCGTGTCTGACGCAGGCGCGGTACGGCATCGCGTGGGGCGCGGTCGGCGCGGCACAGGACTGCTTCGAGACCGCCCGCGAGTACGCCACCGACCGCGAGCAGTTCGGGAGGCCCATCGGCGGCTTCCAGCTCCAACAGCGCAAGCTGGCGGAGATGGCGACGCAGATCACGCTCGCTCAACTGCTCGCCCACCGGCTCGCCGAACTCAAAGAGGCGGGCGAGATGCGTCCACAGCACGTCTCGATGGCCAAGCGGAACAACGTGCGGATGGCCCGCGACCAGTCGCGGATCGCCCGCGAGATGCTCGGCGGTAACGGGATCACGGCCGACTACTCCCCGATGCGGCACATGGCAAACATGGAGACCGTCTACACCTACGAGGGGACCCACGACATCCACACGCTCATCCTCGGCGAGGACCTCACGGGCCTCCAGGCGTACCAGTGAGCGCGTAGCCGGCGACTTCAGTTGCCGTCGACCTCAGTCGCCCCCGACGGTGCCTCGGGCGACCCGCTTCAGGAGGTCGTCGTACTCGCCCGTATCGGCCACACGCTCGACGTTCTCGACGAGGACGTCGGCCCGCCGCTCCCAGTACTTTTGGGTGTCTCCGGAGACGTGCGGCGTGAGGAGAACGTGCTCGAATCCCCACTGGTCGTGGCCGGTCGAGAGCGGTTCCGGATCGGTCGAGAGCGCATCGAGTTCGGCCTCGCCGATCATCCCCGAGACGATCCACCGCGATATCGGCGGTGGTCGGCTCCGTGCTGATCGTCCGGGCGTCGACGCTGGGGGGGCAAAGTACCCGCGGTCGCGGCGGGGCAAATCCGGGGACGTCGTGGTGGAGAGTCAAGGACGTCGTGGTGGAGAGATCACCCGTCCAGGCGTATCGGCGGCGCCCGGCTCATCAACACCAGACAGCCGATCCCGACGACCGCGCCGAAGACGCCGGTCGCGACGCCGACGGCGCGGACGGCGGGGACGAACCCGAGCCACGAGCTGGCGACCGCGATCGCCCCGCCCATAAGGATCGGCGTCAGCGTGGCGCTCGCTCGCCCGGTCCCCTCGCTCAGGCTCACCAGCCCGCCGCGCAGTTCCGGCGGGGCCAGATCGGTGACGATGCTCCGGTAGATCGACAACACGATCCCGAATCCCGCCCCCATCAGTATCACGCCGAGCGCAGCGAGCGGGAGCGCGGTCGCGAGGAAGACGAGTCCGATCCCGGCGCCCATCGAAGCGTTCGCCGCGATCAGCGGGTAGAGGCGGTCGTCGAAGACGGCGGAGATCCGCCCCGTCTGGGTCGCCGCGAGCGCGTACGTGAGGCTGGCGAGCGCCGCGAGGACCCCGGCCTGTGCGGGCGTCCCGCCGAGCACGTCGACGACGACGATCGAGTTGTACGTGAGGAAGCCGAACCACGCGAGGTTCGCCGTCCCGCGGGCGACGACGATGGTCCACGCACGCCGATGGGCGACGAGGGAGCGGAGGTCCGCGAGCTGTGTTCGGAGGTCGTCTCCGGACCCACCCTTCGCGTCGTCGTCCATCGGCTCCTCGAATCGGAGGTAGACGACCGCGGCGATCGGGAACGCGATCGCGTACAGCAGGAACGGGTACTGCCAGGCGAAGCCGACGAGGACGCCCGCGATGAGCGGAAAGACCGTCTGTGAGAGGCCCGACCCGGTGAACCGAAGCCCCTGTGCGGTCGCCTCCTTCGTCCCCGAGTAGAGGTCGCCGAGGCTCGTGATGATGATGGGCGTGAGCGCGGCGAACCCGATCCCCTGGAGCAGTCGGAGGACGAGCGCTGTAGTGAACGTGGAGACGAACGCGATCGCCGTCCCGGTCAGCCCGAACCACACCAGCCCGAAGACGAGCACCGGCCGTCGGCCGTACCGGTCCGCGATCACCCCCGCGATCGGGATGACGACCACGGCCGGCCCCGTGAACGCCGACATCAACAGCCCGACGTTCGCAGTCGACGCGCCGAGCGGCTCGACGAGCGACCCCAACACCGGCGAGAGGAGCGCGGTCCCGAGCGGCGGGAGGACGTTGATCAACAACAGGAGCTGGAAGGGCCGCTCCCGGACGATCCCGGACTCGCTTCCCGCTATCGACGGCGTCGAGACCACGGATACTCTCCCGGAAGGCGGTGGGGTACATGGGACTGCGTCTACCGGCAGAGATCGTTGCGACCGACGACGAGCGACACGACCCGACGACGAGCGACACGACCCGAGAACGTACAGCTCGATCGAACCGACCGTCCGACCGTCCGATCGTGTGCCGACCGCGAGTACGAATCTATTTCTCTCCGGCGACTCCACGCGAGGACACGACATGGAGGCTGGCCCGGCACCGCGGGACGTCGCCGATACCACGGACGGTGACGAACGAGCGACGCCCTCCACCGTCGAGGACCTCTTTTCCGCCCTCCGTGACTTGACGGAGGACACGTCCGACGCCGAAACACACGAGGAAGTACGGGACGTCAAACAGCTACTGGCCGAGGCGCACGATCGGGGCCTGATCGATTCGGGAGTGCGAGACCTCGACGTGCGTGACGCCGCCGAAGCGTTCGTCGGGAGCGTCATCTTCGCGTCGCCGCTCCTCGTCGAGGACGGGATCTTCGATATCGCCGAGCACCTCTTCGAGTTCACTATCGCCGGGGTTCCAGTGTTCCTGATAGCGAACACGTTCTTCGTCGTGTTCATGACCTACGCACTGCTCGAGTGGACCGGTCGAAACAAAGAGGAGACACGGACCCTCTTCGGGGTCGTCCCGATACGCGTGTTCATGACCCTGACGGTCTCGTTCGTCGTCGCCGCGGCCCTGATGACCGTGTGGGGACGCGTGGGCGGCTGGGGCTCGCCGATCGAAGCGCTCGCTCGTATCAACGTCATCTGGACGGTCGGGTCGCTCGGGGCAGCGCTCGGAGACATCCTCTCCGACGGCGACCCCGTGCCGGTTGCGATACTGGATGCCCCGGCACAGGACGGCCCGCGCAAGAGAACGGAGGCCGTCGGCACCACGCTGACGGTCGACCGACCGGAGGACGTTCGGAACATACCGGAGGACGTTCGGAGTATGAATGACGGCGCCCTCGTCGAAGCGCTCCGCGAAGGGTTCGACGACCTCGAATCGGTCGTCGACGACACCGCCGGTCAACTCGAAGTGACCCGGCTCAGAGAGGAGACGATCCAGGCGACGATCGACGACGTGTTCGGCGATCGGATCCAGAAGTACACCTCGCGGGACATCGCCGAAGGATTCGTGGGGAGTATCTTCTTCTCGATACCGTTCCTCGTGGAGGACGGCGTCTTCGACGTTGCCGAGTTCTTCCTCTCGTTCCGTGTCGGCGTCTTCCCGATCTACTTCCTCGTCAACACGGCCTTCGTGTTAGTGATGATCCTGTCGCTCGTCTACTGGGCGGGACCGCAGAAGGTGACGGTGTCCCGGCCGATCTTCGGGTTCATCCCGCGCCGATTGGTCGGAACCGCGCTCGTCTCGTTTCTGACCGCGGCGGCGCTCATGACGATGTGGGGACGCGTCGGGAACTGGCAGGACCCGGTCGTGGCGCTGGCCCGGATCAGCGTCGTCTGGACCGTCGCGTCCTTCGGAGCCGCCCTCGGTGACATCCTCCCCGGCGAGAGTTCCGGAGCGGACATCAACGACGACCTCGCCGCCCTCGGCGACCTCGCCGGCGACGAGGACGCCGAACGCTGAGTCCTGCGGACGCCCACTGGCTACGGAACTTCGAGGCGAAAGCCCCGCGGGTCAGCGTGGAGCGGACGTCAACGGAGGTGCTCGTCGAACGCCGATTCGATCCGCTCGAACGTCCGTTCCCACGTCGCCCGTTTCGAGAACACGTGTCCCTCGCCCGGATAGTACTCCGCCTCGAACGTGACGTCCTGCTCGAGAAGGGTGTTGACGACGACGTCCTGCTGTTCGACGTTTACGTACCGATCGTCGGTTCCGTGGAAGCTATACAGCGGGTTCTCGTAGTCGTCCATGTGTGTGACCGGACTCGCGTCGTTCCACCGGTCGGCGTTCTCGAGCGGGTCCCCCATCACGGCCGTCGCACTGGAGCTGACCGCCGGGTACTTCGTTTCCGTCGCCCACTCGTGGTAGTTTCTGACGTCGGCTAGACCGGCGAGATTGACGGTTACGTCGAACACCTTCGGATGCGTTCCGGGGAGCTGTAGTGCCGCGTACCCACCGTAGGACAGCCCCCACATCCCGACCGAATCGGACGTGTACTCGAGTTCCCGGAGGTACTCGGCGCCACGGACGATATCGTTCATTTCGACCCGGCCCCGGTCCCCGCCGATCGCCGCCCGGAACTCGCGGCCGTATCCGATACCGCCACGGTAGTTCACGAACAGCCCGACGTACCCCTTCGAAGCGAGGTACTGTTGGAACGCGTAGGCGAGGCCGTACGCCCGGCTCGGATGAAACCCCTCGCGCATCTGCCGCATCGGTCCGCCGTGGACGTAGACGACGCTCGGGAGGTCGGCTGAATCGTCCGGAACCGCGTCCGTTCGGCGCGGATCGAGGAGGTACCCGTCGATGTGGAGGTCGTCGGAGTCGAACGAGACGTGCTCCGGCCGAACGGGCGGCGACTCCCACCCGTCGACGCCGGACTCCGTCACCCGTGAGCGGGCCGACGACCCGAGACGGTCGTCGTCGAGGCCACATACGCGTATCTCGGGCGATCGGTCGGCGCTCGCGTGGAGGTAGGCGAGGCGCCGGCCGTCGGGGGACGGCCGCGGTTCGACGTTCGTTCCGGGCGTTTCGACGACCGGTGAAACCTCGCCGTCGACCGACACCCGGTAGATCCGTCGCTGGCCGGAGTCGCTTCGGTTCGACGCGAACACGAGCCGCTCGTCGTCGATCCACCGCGGCGAGGAATCCGCGAGGCCCTTGTCCTCGAACCGGCCCTCGGTGAGTTGCGTCCGTTCGCCGGTGGCGACGTCGATCACGTGGACGTGTTCGTATCCATCGATCGGGAGCGTCGCGGCCAGACGCGTTCCGTCCGGCGAGAGTTGCGGCGAGCCGCTGGAGAGGGCGCCCGTGTCCCGGTCTTCCTCCCGGAACAGCACGGTTTCCGCCCCCCGTTCGGCGACGTCGATCGCGACGAACTCCCTCACGGTCCCGTCGTCCCGTCGTCGCTCGAACAGGAGCCGTCCGTCGGAGAGCCATAGCGGGGAGTTCGACGCCGCGTCCGTGCGGGTTCGTCGGACCAACTCCCCCGTATCGAGGTCGATGACGCCCACGCACTTCGTTTCCCGTTCCACGAATTCGTACGCGAGGAGGCGACGGTGGTCGTCCTCCCGCCAGGCGAAGGCCCGCTCCCCCCCGAGAAACGGTCCGCGCTGAGGGGCGTCGAAGAGCCGTTCGGCCCCGTCGGAGACGGATCGGATACACGGTTTCCCCTCCCGGTAGTACGCGAGCTTCGAGCCGTCCGGCGACCACGTCAGCGATGAGTCGCCGTCGGGTACCCGAGCCAGTTCCGTGACTGATCGGTCGTCGGGGTCGGCGAGAACGGTCGCCCCGTCCTCCGTCGTGTAGACGAGCTCGCTCGTCCTCGATGACCACGAGAACTCCGCCACGTGCGTCCCGTCCCGCCCGATCCGCCACGTCTCACCGTCGGGTCGTCCGATCAACAGCGCGTTTCCATCGTTCTCGTAGATCGGTACGGCGAGATATTCGCCGTCGGGCGACCACTCCGGAACGCCGGGCCACTCGATGTCGAGTACATCGTCGATCGTGAGCATACCACGCGGTTACGGCGGACGATGATGAATCGTCGGGCGGCGGCAATCGGCCGAACTCGTCTCACACGTTGGTAAGTTCGCTAAGATGTGACCTCCTCCTCGCTGTAAACGGTGAGGCTTCCCACGGCACCGCACCGCTGGGTTGGGATATTTGCTGGTTGACGACTCGTCGGCGTGACGAGCCGATGGCGGGGCCACACCGCCGTTACTCCTCTCGCCCGACAGGGGGACTCGGAGTTATCTTGACCGAGACACCACAGCGGTTCGAGAGGGTGTCTCGAACGTTCTGGATCTCGGAGTCCCGATATTGCGCAGTTGGGTGGGCGGTGAAACCGTCTCGGTGTCTGTTATGGTACGATGTGACGCCAAATAAATATCCCCATCAGCGTCAGAACGTGGTCTGTGGAAGGCTTGTCGGATTCACTCCCGGCGTAAACGCCGGGATTCTCTCCTCGTAGAAAGATAGCCGATACGATGATTCTGAACGCACGTACATGTGTGTACGCACAGATGTACACATCCGATATCGGAAAAGGCGGTTACGGCCAATCGCTGGCCGGCGCACGGCCTCTGATCCGACTGACGCGGTTGCCCTCACGCCGGACAGCCCGACCGTGCGCGATCCCACCTGGAGCGCACCGTGACGGCGCAACGCTGTCCAGTGCCTTTCTACCCATCCTACAGCCCAACCACCACCCCGACCGGTTCACCCTCACGGGTCGGCCGTCGTCGCCGTCCGAGCCTTAGAACGCGTCGTGGTCCCGAAACTCCTCGACCGCCGCCGAGTGGACGATCGTCACCAGGTCGACCAGCTCCTGCGCCAACGCAACGATCTCGACGTCGCCGACACCAACTTCCAGTTCCCTTTCGACGACAGACATCCCACTGGCGTAGTTCTCGGTCAACGAGTACCCGTCCAACTGCTCGGCCTGGTCTCGGAGGAACTCCCGAAGCACAGTGTCTTGCTCGGATTCGGCCTGCCATAGGTCGAGTTTGTAGTGGACGAGCCCCTCTTCCTCGATTTGTGGGTCCATCGTGTACTTGAGCGGCTTCGGGTGGTCCGGATGATTCGATCCGAAGAAGATCGTCCGCTTCGTCGACTGGCTGGCGATGTCAGTTCGGTCTTCCAACCGTAGCTCGTCTTTGAGCTGCGGATACGCGTGATCCCGGACACGAACAAGCAAGTCGGAGTAATCGACGGTGTCGTCCTCGGGCTGAACCCTCGAACGCGGATAGTCGACGACTGTAGACGAGCCCAGGACAGCGTACTCCTCGGCGGCTGTGTTCATATCGTCGTCTGGTGGGGCGAACCACTGTACCGAGACGCACTGTACGTTGAGTCCCTGTTCGAGAAGATAGCGGGCGTAGATTCAGTTCGTCGAGTGATCTGCTCCGCGAGGATTACCAACCGCTGGTGTTGATTATACGCCGACTCGTCGACCTCGATCCCGAACGTCGTCTTGTGGGCTTTCGCCAGCGACTCCTCGATGACCTCCGCATCACCAGGATCCCACTCACCGTCCCGAACTTTCGCCTTCAGCTCGTCGTAGACGGCGTCCAACTCGTCGTACCCGTACCCGCTGAGTGACTGCGCGTACTCCTGCGGCTGCGAAAGGATGCTTCCCTCGCTGGCACTTCCGGTCCCGCTTTGCCCCCTCTTGATCTCGATGACGACGACGTTCCCCCACCGGTCGAGTGCGAGCAAATCGGGAAATCCGGAGTCAAGGCTGTACTGTCGCCCGAAAATCAACAACCGTTCGTCGAGAATCACCTCAGGATTTGCCAACAGCCACGATTCGAGTTGCCACTCGCTTTCGACTGAGCAGCGTTCCAGCTCTTTCGTATCAGGTGGCTGCCTATCGGAGGCTAAATCGAAGAGACGCATACCGACTGCGATGTAACCGACTGTATTGGATTTTTGGCTCTGCTGAAATCTTCAGCGGCTGATACAAACGGCCTGCTGAATAGAGAGCGCGAGTCTTGTACGGGGAGTCAGTCTGTGTATGACCGCTTCGATCGGTCGATACACGGGGTGGGTGTAGCGGCTTATGTGACCGGAATTCTCCAATACACATGGACCTGTCCCCGTTCCCAGACAGACACTGCGGTCCCCGCGTGCTTCTGCCGAAACGTTTGATACGATAGCACGCATCCCTCTATTAGTGGATCAAATGACATTTGAAACCGATCTCAGTGAGGAACTGGCCGACGGTATCGTCAGTGCCGCTCGAACGAGCCTCGGAGATACCCTCCGGGCCGTGGTGTATTTCACCCCGTCATCGTTTGATCTCCTCTACAGACGGCAGGATCTCTACGATTCGATCGAGACTGCTAGAGAGGCCAAGTCGCAACTCGTCGAGTTCGAACGCACCGGGTTTGCGGAGCGACCGATCCGGACAGCCATCGCCCGCATGGGAGGCGGGCCGGATATCGGACCGTATGAATTCACCGTCCGATTTCACACAAACGGGTTCGTCATCCGAATCCTTCAGGGTGATGCAGGTGTCCTCTTTACCGCAGATAGCATGGACGTCAACGCCTTTGAGGACGCGGCTAGCGCGATCTCCAAGCTACTGGCCGAGGAGTGACCCGAATGTGAACTACCCCACCCTGCTCGGCCTGACGGTCTCGCTGAGGGCGGGGCTTCCTGCTTCCATGACGCGCTTTACAGATACAGATGTATCCACTGGGAGTACAGTCTCCACAGGCGTTTCTTCGGAGTGTCCCACTCCTAGTTCTCGACGGGGTGATTCCGTGGGAGAACGCACGCTTCTTGTCGCGTTTGAACGCTATCCGTGTCCGTCAGCCTCGCAAGGAGCGAGTCGTTCCGAATGGAACGACGAGCGAATCGAAGCCGACAGGTCGGAACGCCCATCTTAATTCCTCATTCGGCGTTCGACAATATAAGTGCTTGCGTGGGCAGGCGAACATGCCGACACACTGTGTACGACCAGATGATGACGGCGTTGACGAGACGCTCCGCGTCTCGTTCGCACACCAGAAATCTTCGATTTCTGGGGACGCTGTATCCCCTCCCTACTGCGCGCTTGTCCGCTAGCGCGGACTGCGGTGCTCCTTGAGGGAGGGGGCTTAGCGCCTGTATTCAGCTAAAGTGCCGAATTCGGGCGTTAGAAGCCTAGGTCAGGGTGCGAGAATCGACCCCGATTGCGAGACTCGCTAACGCTCGTCTCGCGTGGTTCGATCTCGCTGTCCGGCTTTCTTCGTCACTACGTTCCTCAGAAAGTCCGGGTGCGAGAATCGAACCCGCGTCTCAGCCTCCACAAGGCTGAAGGATAGTCCACTACCCTAACCCGGACACGCACCCTCACGTATCCCGTTTCGACTGATAACCGTTACGACTCGGGACAGGCCGTGTGACGGAGTCGCGCGCAGCTACTCGGCGTCGTCGGTCCCGTCTTCCTGGCGGATCCGGACCGTGGAGACGCGGGCGCCGTCGACCGCCAGCACCTCGATCGCGTAGCCGTCCTCGGAGACGACGTCGCCGACCTCGGGCGGGCGACCGAGCCGGTCGAACACCAGGCCGCCGAGGGTGTCGAAGCCGACGCCCTCGAAGTCGCTACCGAGCGTGTCGTTGACCGTCGAGAGGGGGACGCCGCCGTCGATCTCGTATCCGACGTCGCCGTGCCGGCGGATCGAGGGCTCTCCCCCCTCGATGTCGAAGCCGTCGCGGAGGTCGCCGACGATCGTCTCGACGGCGTCCTCGACGGTGACGAGCCCCTCGAACGCGCCCCACTCGTCGATCACGACCGCCAGCTGGCGCCGTTCGTCCTGGAAGCGGACGAGCAGCTCCGCGACCGTCGTCGTCTCGGGGACGACGAGCACCTCGCGCGCGAGGTCGCCGGCGGTCGCGGTCCCGCCGCCGTCCGGATCGACGGCCTCGAGGACGTCCTTGGTGTCGAGGAAGCCCACCACGCGTCCTTCGTCGTCGGACTCGACGACCGGGTAGCGCGTGTGTCCGGCCTCGTGGATCGTCGCCCTGATCGCCGACAGGGGGGCGTCAGTCGGGACGCTCACCACGTCCGGGCCGGGGACCATGACCTCGGTGACGTTCGTGTCGTCGGTCTCGAAGACGCGCTCTATCATGTCCACCTCCGCCCCGGCGATGTGGCCGACCTCGCCCGCCCGCGCCAACACCCGTCGGATCTCGCGTTCGTCCAGCGTCTCGTCGGTCTCGGAGGCCGGCGGGATGCCGATGAGGCTGGTGAACGCGTTGGCCGTCCCGTTGAACACGACGAGCCCGGGGTAAAACAACAGATAACAGAGCTTCATCGGGGGCGCGACGAAAAGCGAGAGCCGCTCGGCCTCCGCGATGGCGATCGTCTTCGGCGCGAGTTCGCCGAAGACGACGTGGAGGAACGTGATGAAGCTGAACCCGATCGCGAACGCGACGAGGTGGATCAGGTTCGCCGGGAGCAACGGCTCCAGGGCGGGTTCGATGAGCGACGCGACCGCGGGCTCGCCGGCCCACCCCAGACCGAGCGACGCGAGGGTGATCCCGAGCTGTGTCACCGCGAGGTAGTTGTCGAGGTTCGCCATTACCTCCTCGAGGGTCTCCGCGCCCGGACGCCCCTCCTCGACGAGTTGCTCGACCGACGTCGACCGGATCCGGACGAACGCGAACTCGGAGGCGACGAAGAACCCGTTCAGGACGACCAACACGAACGCGAGCAGGAGCCGCGACCCGGAGACGACGAGGTCCGTCATCGTCGCCTCCGCGCCGCGTCACCGTTCGATCGAGCCGTGACCATGCCGGTACGTCACCGCGGGGGCATAAAACGGTGACCACGGGTTCGGGGCACGATCGGGCGGGCCGAGACTGCGAGCGAGACCGATCCCACCGGGTTGCGACGCGTCGCCCGAGGGCTTTATCGATCGTCGCTCGCGAACGGTGGACGATGACCGCACGCGATCCACCGACACGCGGTGACGGCGAACGGGATACAACCCCGAACGCGGCGACGATCGGGGAGCGACCGGCTCCGAACCGATCGACGACGACTGCTCGGGTGATGGCCAATGAGTGAGGGGTCGGCCGCGGAGCGTTCGGCGGAGCTCGAGGGGTTGGCCCGCGACCTCGTGCGGATCCCCACGGAGAACCCGCCCGGGAACGAGGGGGCGGCCGCCGAGTTCGTGTACGACTGGTTCCACGAGGAGGGAATTGACGCGACGCTACTCGAGGAGCCGGATCCCGACCGGACCCAGGTCGGCGCTCGCGTGGGTGACGACGGACCGACGGTCGTGTTGAACGGCCACCTCGACGTGGTTCCCGCCGGCGACCCCGACGCGTGGTCCGACGATCCCTACGCGGGCGTCATCGAGGACGGCCGGCTCTACGGCAGGGGGAGCGCGGACATGAAGACGGGCGTCGCGCTCGCGATGCTCGTCGCCCGTGATCTGGCGCCCGAGATCCGCTCTGGCGAGCTGTCGGGCTCCGTCGTCGTCCACGCAGCGATGGGCGAGGAGACCGCGGACCCCGGCACGCGAACCCTCCTCGAACGCGGGTTCGACGGCGACTACGGGATCGTCCTCGAACCCACGGACTTCCGCGTGGCGACGAGCACCAAGGGACTCTCGGTCTACCGCGTCGCCGTCGAGGGCGTGGCGACGCACGCGAGCCAGCCCGATTCCGGCACGAACGCGATCGACGAGGCACGGCCGTTGCTCGACGCGATAGACGGGTACGACGCCGAACTCCGCGACCGCGAGGGGTCGCTCTGTGGCGGCGGGTTCGCGACGGTGACGGAGATCGAGGCGGGGACCGACTCCAACCTCGCTGTGATCCCGGACCGCGCCGAGCTCGTCCTCGACAGGCGGGTGCTTCCCGGGGAGGACCCGGACGCGGTCGACGCCGAGGTCGAGGCGGTACTCGATCGAGTACGGGAGGAACATGGCGTCGAGACGGAGTGGACACGGATCCAGACGTACGCTTCCTCGTCGATCCCGGTCGATCACCAGCTGGCGACGAGCCTCCGTACCCGGTCGGTCGAGGCGGTCGGGAGGGACGGCGGCGTCGGCGACCCGTGGGGGATCGAGGCCGCCACCGACGCGCGGAACTTCGTCAACGACACCGGGATCCCGGCGGTGACGTGGGGCCCGGGGGATCTCGATCAGGCGCACACGATCGACGAGTCGATCGACCTCGCGGACGCGGCCGTCGCGAGGGACGTCCTCGAGGACGTGGTTCGGGAGTTCATCGAGTGAGGACGGGCGGTCACGTAACGGTTGAGTGTAGCGCCGACTAACGGACCGTCGATGTCCGTGACCAGCACTGACCGACGTCATGACCTCGTCGTGTGGGGCGCAACGGGATTCGTCGGCCGCCTCGTTGCCGAATACCTCACCGAACGGTACGACCCCTCGGAGCTCTCCCTCGCGATCGGCGGCCGCAGCGAGTCACGGCTCGAGGAACTGGAGGCGACGCTCGTCGCCGAGCGTCCCGGGTGGGACGCGATCCCGCTCGTGGTCGGCGATGCGACCGATCTCGACCGTCTCCGATCGATCGCCGGGGACACCCGCGTCGTCTGTACGACGGTCGGCCCGTACACGAAATACGGAACGAAACTCGTGGAGGCGTGTATCGCCGCCGGCACGGACTACTGTGATCTGACCGGCGAGATCACCTGGGTGCGGGAGATGGTCGACCGGTATCACGAGGAGGCCCTCGAGGCCGGCACCCGGATCGTCCACAGCTGTGGGTTCGATTCCGTTCCCGCCGACGTCGGAACGCTGCTGGTTCAGTCGTTCGCGATCGAGGAGTTCGGAACGCCCTGTGACGTCGCTCGGATCTACGTGGAGGAGGGCCGGGGCGGCGTGAGCGGCGGGACCATGGCGAGTTTCACCGAACTGTTCCGAGCCGCGGCCGAGGACCCGGTCGCTCGACAGACGCTTCGGAACCCGTACTCGCTCGCGCCGAAGGGCGAGCGCCACGGCGGTGATCCGGGCGCACAGACGACCGTACGGACCGATCCACTCCGATCGACGTGGACGGCCCCGTCGCCGATGGCGCAGGTCAACGAGCGGGTGATCCGCCGGAGCAACGCGCTACGCGGCTATCCGTGGGACCGAGAGTTCGAGTGTACCGAGGTCGTACCGACGGGTGGCGGGATCGGGGGACTCGTGCGCGCCGGTGCGATCGCCGCCGGCACGAGGGCCGCTACCGCCGCCATGAAGTTCGGCCCGACGCGGGAGGGCCTGTCCCGGTTCGTGTTTCCGGACCCCGGCGAGGGCCCGACGAGGGAACGGATCGAGGACGGGTACTTCACCGTGCGGGTCCTCGGCCGCGGGACTGCCACGGAGGGTCCGTTCGTGGTTCAAAGCCGGATCGGTGCCGACCTCGATCCGGGCTACGGTGCGACCGCACGCATGGTCGGTGAGGCGGCGATGTGTCTCGTTTACGGACGGATCGACTCGCCGGTCGCGGGTGGAATACTCACCCCGGCATCGGGGATCGGAGCACCCCTCGCCGACCGGCTTCGGGAGGCGGGATTCACGATCGACGTCGGAACGCGGGACCGGCGACCCGTATGAAAATGACGAACGCGCCGACCGCCTCGTCGACGTCCCGGAAACCGCATCCGGGGAGGCCTCGATCCGCGGTGTGCGCCGGAACCCTTCGAGCGGTTCCCGCTCGCGTTCTGGGACGTCGCGAGGGCTCGCCCGGGCCGTACACACCGTGGTGACCGCCGCCGGAGGGTCCCCGCTATCGAGCGGGCCGGAGTACCCGGAGGCGATACCCCTCGAGCGCGGTCTCGTCGGGGACCCGGCCTGCCTCGGAGGCGACGTCCAGCAGTTCGGCGACGAACTCCTTCGGAACCTCGACGCCGATGAAGTCCGTCCCGTCCCGCCCCGTGGTCAATCGTGCCATCGTCCGAGCGGTACCGTCGTCGTTGTAGATGCTCCCGACCCGGGTGCCGTCCCGGACGAACCGGAGGGTCACGTCCGTCGGTTCGATCGTGTCGAAGCTCACCTCGAACACCCGGTCGTCGTCCTCGAGCCGGGCGAGCATCCGTTCGTCGTGTTCGACTATCGTCGTCTCCATACCGTCTCTACGGCTTCGACACGTATGACATCCTCCCCGTGGTAAACGACGGGGTTTCCTCTCCGTCATGGGAGTCTCGGCTATGCTGATTCCCCGGAGGCAATATTCCCGTTACGGTGGACGGTACTCGGGTCTGTGCGCTGTTCTTTGGGACGGTGAGAGCGTGGTGGCTCCGACCATCGGTGGTCGTCCCACTCGAACCGCACGGGCCGTGCCATCGGCCTGACTGCCTTCTCTGTCTGCCGTCTCAGGAACGTCTCTGACGCTGTAAGGTCGGAGTGGCCCTCGAACCCACACGGACAGGTGAGCGTATCCTGATGCCGTATCGTTCGATCTGTCGAACCGCACTGCGGGCACTCTTGGCTAGTCCACGCTTCCGACCGGACTTCGACCGAAATCCCGTATTCTTCAGCGGTACACGCCAGTCGCTCGGTGAACTGCTTGAACGCCCAGAAGTTGTGGGTCTTGGTGTTGGTTTCGACCGACCAGTGCGTATCCAACACGTCGGTTAACCCACCGATATACACTGTGTCTACGCCCTCGGCGTACAGCCGTTCAAGCAGGTCACGACACAGTGCTTCTTGGGCGTGGTCGCGGCGACGAGTCCGTTTCCGGTACAGTCGCCGGATACGCTCGCTACAGTATCGACCTTCCCGTAGCTTGGACTGTAATCGTGCGATTTCTCGCGTTGTCTCGCGGAATCGCTGGAACAACTTTCGGCCTTCGTACAGGTATTGTTCGCCGGTCGTTGTGGTAAAAGATCACGCCGAAGCAAACGACTTGGAACTTTCAGAAGCGTATGTAGAAGTATTGGAAGCGGGTCTTGAAGCGTTGGAGACTCAAGACCAGCAGTAACGCGGCGGTTTCTCAACAGAGCTTACGCGATTCACGCCCGCCGTGAACGGCGGGATTTTCTCGCTGTATCAAGATAGTCACTGCATCAGGCGCTGTGGGTCGTCGGCGTCGTAGAACTGTCCGTGGAACCCCGCCGGGAGACGGTGGGGGAGGACCGCCCGCGCTCGCTCGGTCAGCGTCGCGGCATCGAGACAGAACAACACCGACCGCTCGGCACGCGAGTCGAGCGCCAACGAGAGGAGAACGCCGTCGTCCTCGGCGTCGCCGTTCGGGTCGGGAACGAACAGCGGTTCGCCGGGATGAACGCCGAAGCGTGACCACCTGCGCGTCTCCGTCGTCCCCGGACGCACCTTCGCGATCGCGGTCGGGAGACTTCCCCTGTCGATGGACGCGAGGTACGCGTACTCGTAGCGTCGTCCGTTGACCGCGGCGTAGTTGATCGTCGGGAACTCCGCAGGCCCGGGGTACACGGTTTCCCGTTCGGCGCGACCCCCGCTCAACGGTAGCCGGTATCGGACGAAGTCACCCCGGGGAACGTCCGGGTCGTCGCTGCGAAGGTTCTCGACCGTCAACCCCGTAATGGCGCCGAGGTCGCCGTACACGACACAGTCGAGGACGATCGTCCCGTCGGCCTCGAAGGCGTTGGCGAAGTGGTACACGAAGAACGGCTCCGTCGGGACCGCGGCGGTCCGAGCGCCCGTCTCCCGGTCGATCACGTGGAACCGGGGCGTCGCCTCGCGCCGCTCGAACGCGTCGAGGAACGTGCGCCCCCACGGAACGCCGCGTAGGAGGTCCCCGAAGTCGACGCCGAACGACCCCTCGGGGACGACCGCGTACCGCTCCGTCAGCGCGAACGCGTGGACGTATGGGGGGTGCGAGCCGAACCGCAACCGGGTGAGCGCCTCCGGCGGTTCGTTCGGTTCGCGTCGAAACAGCGTGTACGCCGACTTCCGACCGAAAGACGGCGCCAGGCCCCACTGGACCCCCTCCTCGACGTGCGTATGTCCGAGCGTGGCGTCCGCGTCGAGCCCGGCAGTCAGGTCACGTCGCCCGACCGTATGAAACGTGTGTGGGTCGATCTCGATCCCGATGGGGCTCTCCGTCACCGCGTACATCGAGTCGTCGAGCCGGACGACGCCGATCGAAGGGTTGTCCTGAAACCCCCCGGCGAGGCTCAAATACAGCCGCCGAAGCGCCGATCCGCTGGCGGGCGTTCCCGGCAACGCCCGCCGGACCCGACCCTCCCGGCTCGCGACGCGAAAGTCCTCGCTCCTGACTAGCCGGTTGGTGTATCGGATCGCGTCCCCCCGGATCCGGAAGCCCCTGAGCATCGCGAGCGCGTCGAACCAGTGGTTCACCGTCCGGTCACCGACCTCGAACACCCCGGGTCCGTTCACGACCAACGTTCCGTCGAGCCACGACGGAAACGACCCCTCCACCGGGAGACGCTCGTCGGACACCTCCTCGTGTTGGCTTTCGAGCCCCTGCTTCCACGTGTTCCGCATATCGGATCGTTCGTGTCATACGGGCATGACTGTTGGCACGCCGTGCGGACCGTTTTGTTCGTCGGGCGCTTACGACCCGACATGACCGAACCGCGGGACACGCGTGCGGACGTCGGGGACGGCGACCGCGCCCGGAAGCGAGCGCTCGCGACGGCGTCGACGACCGAGTCCGGCCGAGCAACCCCGTCCGCGGCCGCCTGGGTCCGGGTCGGCGCGACGCCGGACGGTCCGCTCGACGGGCCCGCCGAACGCGCGGTCGACGGCTGACGTCCATGGCTCACGATCGCATCCACGCACGACAGCCGAGCCATCACGTCGATCGATGGTCGGTCGGCAGGATCGAGTCGATCGGGCCGCGGGACGGTCACTGCGTCGTTGCGGTCCGGCCGCCCGACGGCGACCCGGTCGAACTCGTCGTCACGCTCGCCGTTCGCGACCTGTTTCTCAGTCGGCTGGAAACCGACGACGGCGGATCGCCGGTGGGCGAGCGGGTCTGGTATCGGAAACGTGGCGAGGGACCGTAGGCGAGGGACCGTAGGGGGCCACTGGGAGGGGGCCACTGGGAGGGGTGACGACTGCCGGCGAACGGCGTCACCTCCCGGAACCGTCGGAGCCGGCGCGGCCGACGAGCGCGTAGAAGGGATCGCCCGGTCCGCGTTCGACCCTTCGATCGGCCACGGTCATGCCCCCAGCATGGAAGTACGCCGTGACCAGATCGACCCGTTCCTCCATCGACGCCTCTCGCCACGCGCCGATCGCCTTCGTCGGAAACATCCGGTCGGAGAAGCTCACCACGACCGCGCCATCGTCGTCGCGAACTCGGTCGAATTCGCTGAAGACCGCCGCCGGGTACTGTAGGTACTGGACGGACAACGCACAGCAGACGACATCGACCGCGTCGTCAGCCAGCGGGAGCGTCTGCTCCCGGTTGAGGTCCTGGACGAACCACTCGTCGTAGCGCTCGTTCGAGCGCAACTCCGCCTCGTTGAGGCCGTGACCGATCGCCCGCTCGAGCGTCGTATCCGGGAAGTGTGACACCCAACTGCCCATGGCGTCGAAGACGCGGTCGCCGGGTTCGAACACGTCGTCGTACAGCCGTGTGAGACGGTCACGGAACGCCTCGTCCGCGTGCGTGACGTACCGCGGCGTGTCGTAGAACCGTCGGTCGTCAGTCGGGTCCACCTTTCGACGGTCATCGTCGGATAAGGGTCCCATCGTGCCGGATAGGGGCTCGACACACTTGATCCTCCCGCGCCTAAGGACGCGGGAACCAACACGCCCGATCCGACCGTCGGGTCGTCGAGGTCGCGTGTGAGTCCCCACGCCGCTCGGTTCGTTGCGGGTGTCGTGTGGCCCCGGAGCGTTGCGGGTGTTGGGTGGCTCCGCCGTCGGCGCGCGCGCACGCGCGCGAGGGTTGATATGCGTCCAGCACGCATCTACGTACATGGAAGAGAACCGCAGTTGGACCCGTAACGGTGGCCGGTCGACGCCAGACTACAGAGAGATCGACCTCTCGGTGCTCGTGATCGGCGCGGGAGCGGCCGGCGCTCGAACGGCCATCGAACTCGCCGAGCGTGGCGTCGATGACGTCCTCGTGCTCGGGAAACGGGGACACGGCGACGCGCACACGACGTGGGCTCGCGGCGGGATCAACGGCGCGCTCGGAACGCACGACCCCGAGGACGACTGGGCGATCCACGCGGCGGACACGCTCAACGAGGGCCACTTCCTCAACGACCCCGAGAAGGTGGAGACGGTCACGAAGCAGATGCCGGACCGACTCCGCGAGCTGGACGAGTGGGGGATGGCGTTCTCTCGGACCGACGGCGGCGAGATCGACCAGCGGTACTTCGGCGCACAGTCGTTCCGACGCACCGCCTTCGCGGGCGACCACACCGGCGAGTCCTTGCTCGACACGCTCGTCGAAAGGGCACAGGAGCTCGACGTCTCGTACCGGGAGAACGTGATGATAACGAAGCTGCTTTCGGACGGCGACCGGGCGTACGGGGCCGCCGGGTTCGACATGGACACCGGCGAGTTCGTGCTGTTCAACGCCGGCTGCGTCGTGCTCGCGGCCGGCGGATACGCCGCGGTGTACAACCGCCACACCTCCAGAGACGACGAGAACAACGGCGACGGACCCGCCCTGGCGTACGACGCCGGGGCGACGCTCATGGACATGGAGTTCGTCCAGTTCCATCCGACCGGGATGGCCGTCGACGACGACGACCCGGAGTGGGCGCCGTGGAGCGGCCGTCTGGTCACGGAGGCCGTTCGTGGCGAGGGGGGACGACTGTACAACGCCGACGGTGAGCGGTTCATGGAGCGGTACTCGCCGGACCAGATGGAACTCGACGCACGGGACGTCGTCGCCCGCGCGATCGCGAAGGAGATCGCCGAGGGACGGGGTACCGAATCCGGTGGCGTCTACCTCGACGTCTCGCATCGCGACGCCGAGTTCATCGCGGAGCGACTCCCCCGCATGTACGAGCGGTTCATGGATCTGGGTGTCGACATGGCCGAGGAGCCGGTCGAAGTCGCGCCGACCGCACACTACGGGATGGGCGGCGTCCGCGTCGACGCTCACGGCGAATCCGACGTCGAGGGGTTGTTCGCCATCGGCGAGACGATGGCCGGCGTCCACGGCGCCAACCGGCTCGGAGGGAACTCGCTCGCCGAGACGGTCGCCTACGGCGTCGTCACGGGCGAGCGGATCGCGGACCGGGTCGACGGCGCGGGAACCGTGCCGGACGAGGTTTTGCGGACGGTCTTCGAACCGCACGTCGCCAGTCTCGCCGCCTCCACGGGTCGGAACGGTACCTACGAGGTCGAACACGTTCTCGCCGAACTCCGCGACCTCATGTGGAACCACGCGGGGATCCTCAGGGACGACGCCTCCCTCCGGGAGGGACTCGATCGCCTCGAGGCCGTCCGGGAGAAGTCGAGTGACGTCCGGATCGGCGAGGTCACTGACCGGTCGTTCGAGTTCGCGATCGATCTCGACTTCATGCTGACGACGGCAGAGACCGTGCTCCGCGGCGCGCTCGAACGGACAGAGTCCCGCGGTGCCCACTACCGGACCGACTATCCGGATACGGATCCGGACTGGCGACGTAACGTGTGCTTCGAACGGGCCGACATCGGTGGAACGCGCCCCTACACCGTCCCCGTCGGAGAGCCGGGCGACGACGTCCGGTCCGCCCTCGATGCGGGCCACGAGCTGGACTACCACCAGCTCGAGTGACCGGCGGACGACTCGAGTGACCGACGGACGCGGGCTCGCGTCCTCGGCACGGGTTTTTATTCGCTTGCGACCTAGTATGCGGGTGGACCCGTTCGACGCCGTGCTCTTCGATCTCGACGGTACGCTCTGTCGCCGCACACAGGACACACAAGCGATGTACGATCGGATGTTCGATCGCGTCGGCGAACCCCGCTTCGGCGATCCCGAGGACCTCTGGGCGACGCTCGATGGCCCGCCCGACCACGACGATCCGGTCGGATACTTCGCTGTGGGGTTCACCAGGCTCGCTGCCCAACACGACCGGTCGAACGTCGACCCGATCGCGTTGAGTCGTGCGCTTCTCACCGTCATCGACGATAGCGCGGTCGAGTTCCTGCCGGGTGCCGAGGAGGCTGTCACGCGCGCGGCGGCGACCGGCGCGGTCGGCGTCGTCACGAACGGCCCCGAAGACCGCCAGCGGACGAAACTCGACGCGCTGGGAGTCACCGATCGGTTCGACGTGCTCGTTTACGGCGCCGAGCTCCCGCGATCGAAACCGCACGCCCTGCCCTTCGACCGCGCGATCGATGCGCTCGGCGTCGATGCCGGTAGGACGCTGTACGTCGGTAATTCGCTCGAGTACGACGTTGCGGGCGCACAGAACGCCGGGCTGTCGACGGTGTGGCTTCGCGACGGCGGGAACGCGGGGGCCTACGAGCCGGACCACGTGGTCGACTCGCTCGTCGAACTCCCGGCGATCCTGGCGGGCGATCGATGACGGACCCGTGGCGGGCGACGCCGTTCGACGGTGGCCCGTTCCGCGCGGCAGCCGAGGCAGGGCTCGCCGAGATCGACGTGTCCCCGATCGAGGTCGAACCGCTCGACCGTGGCAACCGCAAACGAACGGCGATCGCGAGGGTCGAGGGGCTCAGCCCGGTCGTGATCCAGGTCTGTCCCGAATCGACGTGGCTCCGTACCGAAGCCTCACTGTTGCGGAAGCTCCGCCAGCGCACCTTCGTGCCGGTCCCGCCGGTGCTGGCCGCCGGCACGCACGGGGGAGTCGCGTACATCCTCACCGCCTACGTCCCCGGAGACGACCTCCACGAGCGGTTCGTAACGCTCGACGCGGACGTCCAGCGTGACCTCGCCCGCTGGTTCGGGAGGGCCCTCGCGCGCATCCACGACACCTTCGCGTTCGACGGATTCGGACCGCTGGTACTCTCGGGGGACCGGTTCACTACGGCACGAGCCGACTGGGGGGCGTGGTTTCGGGAGTACGCACGGGAGGTCGTCGACCGGCTTCCGGGCGCGTTCGATCCCATCCGAGACGACCTCGACGCGACGGTCGCGAACGCGCCGACCACTGCCCCCGACGCACGGCTCTTCCCGTGGGACTTCCGCCCCGGCAACGCGCTGGTGGCCGACGGGTCCGTCACCGCGGTGTTGGACTGGGAAGCGCCGCTCTCAGCGGCACCCGCCCTCTCGGTGGCGAAATCCGAATATCTCGTCGCCGATTGGTACGTCGCCGATCCGGAATCGCTCCGCCGGGCGTTTCGGGCGGGGTACGCCAGCATCAGACCGTACCCCTCGATCGCCCCCGCGTATCGCGTCGCTGCCATCGCCGAGAGCGCGGTCGATTCCTCGGGCACCGTGACGAACCCCCGATATCCGCCCGTCGGACGGGAGGAGTCGGTGGCGTTCCATCGGGACGCGTTGCTCGGCTGGCTGGACTGACGTCCGTGCCCGCCGCACGGCGTGAGGTACCCGCGATCGGTCCTATCGGCTCCCCTCCGGGCGGGGCATTCGATACGTGAGACCGATCACGACCACCAGGATCACCGCGAGGGCGACGTACCCCTCGTCGAAGAAGCCGCGGTCCGCGACGACGCCGAACACGACCGGTCCGGTCGCGCCCACCATCGCTGCCAGCGTTCGAACGGCGCCGAGCCCGGTTCCCTGTATCTCCGCGGGGAACTGCTCCGCGACGAACGACTGCGTGACCGCTCCGTTGCCGAGCATCGTGCTGATCGCCAGCGTCACGACGAGTATGGCTTCGAAACTGTCGACTATCGGAAGCAGGAGGAGCCCCGCGACCGGGCCGACGAGCACGGCGATGAGCGCCCATCGCATTCCGATCCGATCGTAGGCCATTCCGGCGACCGGTTTCACGACCGCACCCGCAGCGAAGAACGCCCCGAAGAGGAGACCCGCCGTCGACGTCGAGATCCCCTTTTCGACGACCAAGTACGTCGGGAAGAACGACGTGAACGCCTGCCAGAAGAAGAAAAACAGGACGAGAATGAAACTCACGAAGACCATCGTCGGACGGCGCCACTCGGCTAGGACGTACCGAGCCGTGTCCACGGAGAGCGTTTCGGTCGTGTCGTCCGCCCGCGGACTCCGGGGAACGAGGAACCACACCCCGACTCCCCCGACGATCAGAAGCGGGATCACGAAGCCGAGTCCCGCTTGCCAGACGAAAAGCGCTGCGAGCGCTCCCGCAATCGGTGGTGTGAGCGTTTGGCCGACGTCACCCGACGCCATCGTCAGCCCGAGGGCGCTTCCGAGCCGCTCCGGATATATCTCGGAGAGGACCGTGATCCGTGCGATCGGGTACAGGGACGTGGCGAGCCCCCAAAGCAGCACCGCGACGAACAACGTCGCCGCGTTCGGCGCGAGAACGACGAACGTGAGAGCGATCGCCACCACCCCCACGCCGACGGTCATGATCAGGCCTTCGTTGTATTCGTCCGCGAGGACCCCTCCCGGCAACTGCCCGACCGCTCCCCCGAACCAGAGCAACGTCACCAGGAACCCGACGACGGACAGACTCAGCCCGAACTCGGACCGTATATACGGAAGGAGCACCGGAAGTGCCATACGCGACCCTAACAGGAGCGCCCACGGGAAGGCGACGGCAACCAGTATCTTCCCCCGCCCGTTTCGTCGGAGCGCCCGGACTTCGTTTCTCCCCGATTCGAGCAACGTTGCCAGCGAGATGGTGGTCACTTCCCGTATCGGTTTAATGAACCTTTCCAAAGACGTACTCTCCGAACCGACGTCCTCTCCACGTTCCGTCGACCCGGTCGGCCCTATTCGACGTCACGCGGGTCGGCCACTCGATCCCGGCATGTCGTCGTCAGGAGTCGGAAGCCGACCGCTTCACGATTCTCGTCCGGCTCGGGAGATCTCACCTGGACCGAACGGTACTATCGACTCCCGTGTCGGCAACGCACCTTTGTCCGTGGGCCGCTTCCCGGAGGTATGACCGGATCAAACCTCGAATCTATGGTTGGACGGCTGTACGAACACCTCGTTGCGACCCGAGAACGTCCGATCGAGCGGGAAGCGAGCCGGTGGATCGGTGAAGCGGATGCTATCGCCGGCGATCTGGTCGGCGCGGGGGTGAGTGACCTCGATACGGCCGTGGTCGAAGAACGGGTCGGACACGTCGCGGAGTTGCTCTCGAACGTCGAGACGACCGGCGATCCGACTGCCGACGAACACGTCGAGACGGCCCGCGATCTCGCCGACACGATCTCGGAGCCGAACACGGGCTCCGAGTGAGTCTCTCGTGTTCCGCTGTCGTGTGCCGTTGAATTCACAGAGGACGTCTGTAGGGTCTCGATTCGGTCTGTTCAACTGTGCCCCTCGATCGGGACCGGCTCGTACGGTTCCGCCAACCAGTCGAGCTCGGACGTGGACAAGTCGATCTCGAGTGCTTCCACGGCGTCGACGACGTACTCCGGCTTTCGTGCACCGAGGATCGGCGCGTCGACGGCGTCCTGATGGAGGAGCCACGCCAACGCGATCTGCGCCATGTTCACGCCTTTTTCGGACGCGAGTTCCTCGACGCGCTCGTTGACCTCCCGACCGCCCTTTGTGGCGTACGCCCGCAACCGTTCGTGGAGGTACTGGTCGGTCTCGCCGCGGACGGTCGTCTCCAGTTCGTCATGTGGACGGGTGAGGAACCCGCGCGCGAGCGGACTCCACGGTATCAGCCCGACGTCGTTCTTCTCACAGAAGGGAACCATCTCGCGTTCCTCCTCCCGGTACGCGAGGTTGTAGTGGTTCTGCATCGTGACGAACGGTTCGTGACCGCCCGATTCGGCCGTATACCGCGCTTCCGCCAACTGGTGTGCCCACATCGACGACGCGCCGAGATGTCGCACGTCACCCCGTCGGACGGCGTCGCTGAGCGTTCGGAGCGTCTCACCGATCGGAGTGTCGTCGTCCCAGCGGTGGATCTGGTAGAGATCGATCGTCTCCATCCCGAGCCGGTCGAGACTGTTCTGTAACTCCTGTTCGATCGCCTTTCGCGAGAGGCCACCGGAGTTCGGGTCGCTGTCGTCCATCCGGGAGTACACCTTCGTCGCGACGACCTGCCGATCCCGGTCGTAGCCCTCGAGCGCCGAGCCGAGGACTCGTTCGCTCTCGCCGCCGTTGTACGCGTTCGCGGTATCGAAGAGGTTGATCCCGTGGTCGATCGCCGTGTCGACGACCGCTTGGGCCTCCTCGGCGGACAGGTGCCAGTCCGCGTCCCCGCCGAACGTGTTCGTCCCGATCCCGATCCGACTTACCTTCGTCCCGGAGTTACCGAGCGTCGTATACTCCATACGGTGAGCACGCACGGCGGGGTGGAATGTGTTCGGGTCGATCGGTTCGATCGACCCGGTCGTTCGAAGAACGAACAATCGAAAATCGACCGCATCACCGTCTCGTGTGTCCCGCACCGAGCACGCGTGAGTTCACATGACGCGGGACTGCTCGCAGTCGTGTCTCCACCCCGAACACTGGACGATCCTTCCCGAACCGGGTGTTCAAGTACGATGGTGGGATAGAAATCGTATGAGTCAAGTGACGAGGTGGATCGTGCGGGAACTACACGACGAGCCACATCTCGAAGGCCGACGGATCACCGTTCAGTTCATCAAGACGCAGGTCGAGGACCGCGGCCTCGAACCGCGGACCGTCGCCGACCGTCACGACATCGACGTGGCCGACGTCTATCGAGCGCTCACGTACTACCACGATCACCCGGAAGAGATGCGCGCCGTCGAACGCCGGCGCGAGTCGGTAGTCGAGGACCACGAGCACCTGACCACCGACCCTGACGACGTCCGCGACTGATGCCGTACCGAATCCTCACCGACGAGAACGTCGAGCGAGCGACGCGTAACTACCTGCGAAAACTCGGCCACGATGTGGAGCGTCTCGACGATGTGAAGACGAGTCGATCGCCCAGTACGCCCGCGAACACGGTCGTCTGATTCTCACGCAGGACGACGATTTCAGCACCGAACTACACGTCGAGGACACCGCTGGCGTTCTCTTTCAGCGAGACCAGACCCTGTCTACGCGCGAGGTTGGAGACGCAGTTCACGAAATATCACAGTATCTCGACCAGTCCGACATCGTCCTCGAATACGTCAGCAGGAACTGGTTGTGAGCCTGTTCGCAGTCCCAATTCTGACACAGAACCGTTACTAGAGTGCCTTATCGTGGAGAATATCCGGGGGACATCGTACGACAGTACCCCGGAAGACGGTGCGTCTGTGAAACGCACGTATCAGGCCGGAATTAGATGACGCGGTTCTGGAGGTAATCGAGGTGTTTCGCGTTGTAGACGATCCTGACCTCGTCGGCGGCGGGACTGCCGATACAGGTCAGTCTGACGTTCTTCTCTTCGACCTCCTCGTCGGAGAGGATCTGTTGCATGTCCATCTCGATCTCGCCCTCCTTGACGATGGACGCGCAGTTCGCACACGCGCCGGCACGACAGGAGAAGGGCCAGTCGTAGCCCTGCGCCTCGGCCGCTTCGAGGATGTACTCGCCCTGGTTGACCTCGAGGGACCCGTAGTCCTCGGCGTCGAGATCCGCGTCGGCGGCCGCCTCGAAGAGGTCGTCGTCGTCCATGGACCAACCGTGGTCGTCGAGCACTTCGTAGTTGAGGTATTCTACAGTGGGCATCACCCGTGAGTTTATTCCCCACCTCATTAGGCTTTGCTGTTCCTCCCCCGACGCCGCGTGATCGGGCTGGCCGACCGACGAGACGGCACCCCCCGACCGTTCCGATGACGCGGTCGAAGCCGTATCAGTCCTGAGAGCCCGCGGGTAAGCCTAAAGACGACGCCCGCCAAGTTCCGCTCGATGGAGGAGTCGGTGGTGGCCGATTTCGTCGGGCGGGTACACACGCCCGACGTCGAAAGCGGCGATCCCGTTCGCGGACGGGTGTTGTTGAGCCAGCGGCGGCTCGTGCTCGCGTCGACGGACGCGCGGACGACCGTTCCGCTCTCGCGGGTGTTCGACGTGGTCGTCGGGACCGTCCCAGGGGACCTCCAGTCGTTCTTCAGCGACAGTGTGACCGTCGCCTACGAGCGCGCAGGGACACGGTCGACCGCCCTCGTCGAGGGCGAGCCGGACGACATGGAGCGATTCACCCGCGTCCTGTTCAAGGCACTGTTGCGGAACGTGACGGTGACGGTCCGGCACCCGGCGAAGGTCGGCGGCCGGGTCACGGACGCGACCGACCGAACCGCGACGGTGTCGCTGTCGTCTGGGGCGATCGGGTTCGTCGACGTCGACGAGCCGTTCTCGGTGGACCTCTCGACAGTGATCGACTACGACCGAACGAACCGGACGCTCGCCGGAAAACGGCGACCGGCGCTCGTCTTCCGGCACGTTCCGGAGAACCGGACGGTCACGTCGATCGTCACGGTCCCCGACGAGCGATCGCTCAACGTGCTCGGCCGGTACATCAGACTCGAGTACGAGGAGGTACGGACGGAAGTCGAGGAGCTCGACCCGACGGAGGACGAACTGGAGGTGCTCGTATCGATCTACTCCGCCGGCGGCGAGGCGTCGGTCTCACAGGTCGTCACCGGCGACGCCACGCGAACGTCGATGATACTCGAGTCGCTCCGGGAGTCGGGGCTCGTGGTCGACGGCGAGACGGGCGCGACGCTCACCCGGAAAGGCCGGATGGTCGTCACGGCGTACCTCGAGTCGGTCAACTCCTGACCCGCGTCTCTCTCATGGAACGGCGTTCGATCGACCGGTTCTCCGTGACTTCCGTTGTATCAGCGTTGTCGGATTCACTCCCGGCGTAAACGCCGGGATTCTCTCCTCGTAGAAAGGTAGGTATTTCCGACATAACGGCGTCAGAACTCATAACATGGATACGTCACGCTCTCCCGGCCGGACCCCAGTTCCGTTCGAGCGCGACGCCCCGATCCCGATCGCGTTCTCCGTCTCCGGCGGGCTCCTCCTCCTCGTCGGGGTGTTGTTGGCGGCCGTGGCGCTCCGTGACGGCGAATCCGTCCTGGTCGCGCTCCTCGATATCGTCTTCTTCTGGATCCCGGGTGTCTCCTTCGTCTACGCCGGGTACTGGCTGTCGCGTTCCGATCTCCCCAACCGCTCTCACCCGCGGATCGTCGCGTGGACGGGCGGTGGCGTGGTCGTGATGTACGGGTTCATCGCGCTTCGGGACCTCCACCCGGGGGTCACGGTCGAGTGGTCGATCGGAACCCAGGCGATCGGATTGGCGCTCGGCGCCGTGATCGGGCTCGTGATGGGTATCCAGCGATCGCGGGCGACGATCCGCACGGCGACGCTGGAGGATCGAACCCGTGAACTCGAGGCGAACGAGCGCGAACTCGAACGCCGGAACGACCAGCTGGAGCGGTTCGCGAGCGTCGTCAGCCACGACCTCCGGAACCCGCTCTCGGTCGCACGCGGAAACCTCGAACTGGTCCGCGACGACCGTGACTCCGACCGGCTGACAGCGATCGCCGACGCTCACGCCCGAATGGAGACGCTCATCGACGACCTGCTGACGCTCGCGCGACAAGGGGAGACGATCGACTCGACGGAGTCGATCGATCTCACGGAGGTAAGCCGTGTCTGCTGGGAGCTGGTCTCGACCGGCGACGCGACCCTCTCGATCGAGGACGTCCCGCCGATCGTGGCCGACCGGGACCGACTCCGACAGCTGCTCGAGAACCTGTTCCGGAACGCGGTCGAGCACGGCGGTCCCCACGTGACGATCCGCGTCGGCCCCCTCGACGATGCCGGCGGCTTCTACGTCGCCGACGACGGTCCCGGGATCCCCGGCGACGAGCGCGACCGCGTCTTCGAGAGCGGCTACTCGACCGCAGAGTCGGGGACGGGGTTCGGGCTCGCGATCGTCGCGGGTATCGCGGCCGCACACGGCTGGGACGTCCGCGCCGTCGAGAGCGCGACCGGCGGTGCCCGCATCGAGGTCACCGGTGTCGAGTTCGCCTGAGCGACGCGGCCGTCGATCGACCGAGGATCGCCCCCCTTGAAACGCCCGCGTCCCGACGAACGAACATGGACCGTATCTACGCCCCCTGGCGGATCGAGTGGGTGGAACGCGACGCGGACCCGATCGACGGCTGTCCGTTCTGCGTCCTGCCGGACCGCGCGAACGCCCGAAAAGCTCGCGTCGTCGCGCGCAGCGACCACAACTACGTGCTGTTGAACAACGCGCCGTACAACCCCGGACACGCGATGGTGATCCCCGACGCCCACGTCGACGACTGGACCGACCTCGACGACGAGACGATGCTGGATCACGCCCGGCTGAAGGCAGCGACGCTCTCGGCCTCTCGCCGTGGGATCGACCCCGACGGGTTCAACACCGGACTCAACCTCGGCAGGGGAGCCGCCGGCGGCTCCGTCGACCACCTCCACACCCACGTCGTCCCGCGGTGGAGCGGCGACACCAACTTCATGCCGATCGTCGGCGACACGAAGGTGATCGTGGAGGCGGTCGACCGGAGCTACGAGCACCTCCACGAGGCGTTCGCCGCCGGCGACGACGTCGTCGATCCCGGCGACCTCGAGGCGGGCGAGGCGGTCCGACTCTCGTTCGAGTCGGCGTGATCGGCCGTCACGTCACTCGCGACCGTCGCGTCACTCGTCGCCGAGTTTCGTCTCGCCGACCGCGTCGTGGCCCTCGATGAGTTCGATACCGCCCATGTACGGCCGGAGCACCTCCGGAACGGTCACGGTGCCGTCGTCGTTCTGGTAGTACTCCAAGATCGCGACGACGATCCGCGGGACCGCGAGCCCGGACCCGTTGAGCGTGTGGAGGTACTCGGCGGACTCGTGGTGCTCCTCGCGGAAGCGGATCCCGGCGCGCCGCGCTTGGAAGTCCTCGAAGTTCGAGACGGAGGAGACCTCCAGCCACCTGCCTCCCTCGTCGGGTCCCTCCGCCATCTCGTCGGCGGGGGCCCACACCTCGAGGTCGTACTTC
Source organism: Halorubrum sp. 48-1-W (assembly GCF_003287355.1). Lineage (GTDB taxonomy): Archaea > Halobacteriota > Halobacteria > Halobacteriales > Haloferacaceae > Halorubrum. The sequence goes on along the minus strand of NZ_QMIM01000017.1, from coordinate 10,312 downwards.
TTCGCCTGCGTGAACCCGAGGTCGCCGGTACACATCTCCAGAACCCGGTAGGGGAGTTCGAGCCGGCGGAGCACCTCCTCGGCCTCGTCGACGAGCCCGTCGAACCGGTCGTAGCTCTCCTCGGGCCGCACGAAGTTCACCATCTCGACCTTGTTGAACTGGTGGACGCGGACGATGCCCCGGGTCTCGGTACCGTGTTCGCCGGCCTCCTGTCGGAAGTTCGGCGTGTACGCCTGGTACTTCAGCGGGAGGTCCTCGCCGAGCAGGATCTCCTCGCGGTGGAGGTTCGTGACGGGGACTTCCGCGGTCGGTAGCAGCCAGAGGTCCTCGTCGTCGTACGGTTCGGCGTTGTCCCCCTCGAGCCGATAGGCGTCCTCGGTGAACTTGGGGAACTGTCCGGTACCCCGCATCGACGCGGAGTTGACCGGGATCGGCGGGAACACGTCCGTGTACCCCTGCTCGCGGTGGACGTCGAGCATGAACTGGATCAGCGCGTGCTCCAGGCGTGCGCCGTCGCCCTTCGCGACGTAGAAGCCACCGCCGGCGACCTTCGCGCCGCGCTCGAAGTCGAGGATCTCCAGGTCCTCACCCAGGTCGTAGTGGGGCTCGACCTCGTCCGGGAGGTCCCGCAGGTCGTCGAACCCCTCCCGACGGACCTCCTCGTTTTCGGACTCGTCCCCGCCGACCGGCACCGACTCGTGGGGGATCTGCGGCAGTTCGAGCAGCGACTCCTCGAGTTCGGCCTCCAACGCCTCGGCGCGGTCCTCGACGTCCTGGAGCTCCGATTTGAGCTTCCCGGAGCGTTCGATGGCTTCCTGAGCCGCCTCCTCGTCGCCGGCCTGTTTCAGGTCGCCGATCCGCGAGGAGGTCTCGTTGCGCTCGTGACGCAGGTCGTCGCCGCGCCGTTTGAGCGCGCGCCACTCCTCGTCGACCTCGAGTATCCGGTCGAGGTCCACGTCGACGCCCTTGTTCTCGAGCGCCTCGCGGACGGTCTCGGGGTTCTCCCGGACGAACTGTCGGGAAAGCATTTACCGGCCGTTCCGCGGGACGACTCAAAACCGTATCGGAGCGTCGTCGTCAGCCGGGCCGGAGGTCCGACCGGGACGGGTCGTCCGATCGGTCCGGTGCGTCCGGCCGGGGCGGATCGTCCGATCTGAAGCGGTCGTCGCCGACACCGGCCGATCCCTCCCGTCGCTTCGATTTTCCGTAACCACTATCCCCGGGCTCGGCGAAGCGGTGCGTATGGACTGGCCACACGACCCCGACGGCGAACAGGGGAGCGAGGGAATGCGGCAGTACGGCCACGCGGTGCTCGCGAAGAAGATCGACGAGGCGGAGGACTTCCCGCTCTCGGCGGCCGACTACGTCGAGGAGTACGGGGATCACCCCGTCCGGATCGACTACGAGACGGTCGTCTCCGTCGAGGAGATCTTCGAGGGCGTCGAGAAGGAGGAGTTCGCGGACTTCGTCGAGTTCCACCAGGAGCTCGGCCGGGCGATGCGCGAGAACGGCTACTGGTTCTACGAGGGCGCGGATCGGTTCGTCGGCGGATCGGCGTGATCGGTCCATCGTTCCGGCTCCGTCCGATTTAAGCCACCCCGGGGTGACCGACTCGCCATGAGTAGCGAACGGATAGTCGTTCTCGCCCACGAGAAGTTCCCGGACGAAGCGAAGACCGCACTCGGCGTGATGCGCTACGGCGACCAGTCGGTCGAGGCGGTCCTCGACCGCGACCGCGCCGGCGACCGTGTCGCCGACCACGAGCCCGACCTGGCCGACGCGCCGATCGTCGACTCCTTCGAGGAGGCGCTCGCCGCGGCCGAGGGCGACGTCGACGCCCTCTACATCGGTATCGCGCCGATCGGCGGCGGCTTCGACGAGAGCTGGCGCGACGACGTCCGCGCCGCGATCGCGGCGGGCTGTGACGTCGTCAGCGGGCTCCACTACTTCCTCAACGAGGACGAGGAGTTCGCGGAGCTGGCGGCCGAACACGGCGTCGAACTGCGGGACGTTCGGGAGCCACACGAGGACCTGAGCGTCGCGACCGGCCGATCCGCCGACATCGACGCCGACGTCGTGCTCACGGTCGGCACGGACTGCTCGGTGGGGAAGATGACCGCGTCGCTCGAGATCGTCGAGACTGCCCGCGAGCGCGGGATCGACGTCGCGTTCGTCCCCACCGGCCAGACCGGGATCATGATCGCCGGCTGGGGGAACCCGATCGACCGCGTGATCTCCGATTTCACCGCGGGCGCGGTCGAGGAGATGCTCCTCGAGATCGGCGACGACCACGACCTGCTCGTCGTCGAGGGGCAGGGGACCATCGTCCACCCCGCCTACTCGGCGGTCACTTGCGGGATCCTCCACGGGTCGATGGCCGACGGGCTCGTGCTCTGTCACGCCGCCGGCCGCGAGGCGATCCACGGCTACGAGTCGGTCGCGCTCCCGCCGTTTGCCGACTACGTCGACCTCTACGAGGACCTCGCGGAGCCGGTCCACGAGACGGCGGTCGTCGCCGGCGCGGTCAACACGAAGGACGTCGCGGACGACGACGCGGCCGGCGAGATCGTCGACGCGTTCGGCGAGGAGGTGGGCGTTCCAGCCGCCGACCCCGTCCGCCACGGGGCCGACCGGATCGTCGACGGGATCGTCGAGGAGGTGCTCGAGGGATGAGTCTCGACGCCTCCTTCGAGCGGGTCGCGATGGAGCTCGAGGAACCGTTCACGATCTCCCGGGGAACGCAGACCGAGGCCGAGAACCTGATCGTCCGCGTGACCGACGACGACGGGACGACGGGCGTCGGCGGCGCGGCTCCCGCGAGACACTACGGCGAGACCGCGGACACGGTCACAGCGGTGTTGCCCGAGCTCCTCGACGTCGTCGAGGAGGTGGGCGACCCGCACGCGCTGACGACGATCGAAGCGCGGATGACGGAGGTCGTCCACGACAACCCGGCCGCCCGCTGTGCGGTCTCGATCGCGCTCCACGATCTGACTGCGAAGCGGCTCGACGTCCCGTTGTACAGGCTATGGGGGCTCGACGCCTCGTCGACGCCGGACACCTCCTTCACCGTCGGGATCGACACCACGGAGCGGATCCGCGAGAAGGCTGAGGACGCGGCCGATGCCGGCTACCCGATCCTGAAGGTGAAACTCGGGGGCGACCGCGACCGGGAGATCGTCGAGACGGTTCGGGAGGCCGCGCCCGACGCGACGATCCGCGTCGACGCCAACGAGGCGTGGACGCCCCGCGAGACGGTCGAGAAGAGCGAGTGGCTCGCGGACCTGGGCGTGGAGTTCATCGAACAGCCGGTTCCGGCCGAGGAGCCCGAGGGACTGAAGTTCGCCTACGAACGCTCGGCGCTACCGATCGCCGCCGACGAGTCCTGCGTCACTTCGGCGGACATCCCGCGGATCGCCGACCGGTGTGACATCGCGAACCTGAAGCTGATGAAGACGGGCGGACTGCTCGAGGCACGGCGCGCGGTCGCGACCGCGCGCTCACACGGGTTGGAGGTCATGCTCGGCTGTATGGTCGAGTCGAACGCCTCGATCGCCGCCGGAGCCCACCTCGCGCCGCTCCTGGATTACGCCGACCTCGACGGCTCGCTCCTGCTCGCCGAGGACCCCTTCGAGGGGCCGGACCTCGCAGGTGGGTCGATCCCGCTCGCCGACGTCGACCGCGCCGGCACCGGTGCGGTCGAGCGGTGAGCTACCGCAGGAACTCGACCGCGGCCCCCTGTCCGAACCCGACACACAGCGTCGCGAGCCCGCGCTCCGCGTCCCGCTTCTCCATCTCGTGGAGCAGGGTGACGGGCAGCCGGGCGCCGGAGGCTCCGAGGGGATGGCCGATCGCGATCGCGCCGCCGTTGACGTTGTAGACGTCCTCGTCGACCCCGAGTTCGCGGCGGGCGTACTCACACTGGGAGGCGAACGCCTCGTTGAGCTCGACGAGGTCGTAGTCGTCCACCGTCGTCCCCGCGCGGTCGAGCAGGTTCCGGGTCGCGGGGACCGGTCCGATCCCCATCACGGTTGGGTCGACGCCGGCGACCGCGTTCGTCCCCACCTCCGCGAGCACGTCCAGCCCGTGGTCCTCGGCGAACGCGCGGCTCGTGACGACCGTCAGCGCCGCGCCGTCGGAGATCTGCGAGGCGTTCCCGGCGGTGACCGTCCCGTCGCCCGTGAACGCGGGCGGCAGGTCGGCGAGCTTCTCGGCCGTCGTGTCCGGCCTGATCCCCTCGTCCTCCTCGACGAGCCCGTCGTCGGTCTCCACGGGGACGATCTCGTCGTCGAAGCGACCGGACTCGGTCGCCTCGGCGGCGCGCTGATGGCTCCGGGCCGCGTACTCGTCCTGCGCCTCGCGGCTCACCCCGTACTCCTCGGCCACCTTCTCCGCGGTCATCCCCATCTGGAGCTGGAAGACGTTGTACTTCTCCGAGAGCTCCGGGTGGAGGTGCTGGTAGGCGTCGCCGTCCATCGGGACGCGGCTCATGTTCTCGACGCCGCCGGCGACGACGCAGTCGCGGTTGCCGGCGGCGACCGCGTCGGCCGCGGAGATCACCGCCTGCATCGAGGAGGCACACCAGCGGTTGATCGAGGTCGCCGGTACCGACTCGCCGAGATCGGAGAGGAGCGCGATCACCCGGGCCACGTTGTTGTCCTGTTCGGTTCGTTGCTGGGCGACCCCCCACATCAGGTCGTCGACGTGGTCGTTGGAGAGCCCCGTCTCCGCGAGCGCGTGGTCGATGAGCCGCGTCGAGAGGTCCTCGCTCCTGACGTCCGCGAAGACGCCCCCGTCTCTCCCCTGTGGCGTTCGGTACGCGGCCGCGATCACCGGCGTCGTGACGTCGGTCATGTCGGAACCGAGGCCCGTGACGGGCTTAAATTGGCGTGGAACCGCGAAGAATCCTCCCGCAGTTTACGGTTTACCGATCGATCGGCCCGAGCAGGCTCTCGCCGGTCATCTCCGCCGGCCGGTCGAGGTCCATGAGCTCCAACACGGTCGGGGCGACGTCACAGAGCGAGCCGCCCGCCCGAACCGCACGGCCGCCGTCGTCGCCCCCGGGCGGCAGGTAGACGAACGGGACCGGGTTGTACGTGTGTGCGGTGTGGGGGTTCTCGGGGGTCCCCATGTCGTCGGCGTTGCCGTGATCGGCGGTGACGACCGCGTGGCCGCCGGCGTCGGCGACCGCATCGAGCAGTCGGGAGAGCTGTGTGTCGACCGTCTCGACCGCCTCGATGGCGGCCTCGAAGTCGCCGGTGTGGCCCACCATGTCCGGGTTCGCGTAGTTCAACACGATCAGGTCGGGGTCGTCCGTCCCGATAATCCGGATCGCCTCGTCGGTCACCTCCCGCGCCGACATCTCCGGTTCGAGGTCGTAGGTCGGCACGTCCGGGCTCTCGACGATCGAGCGCAACTCGCCGGGGAACGCGACCTCCCGACCGCCGTTGAGGAAGTAGGTGACGTGCGGGTACTTCTCCGATTCGGCGATCCGGAGCTGGGTGCCGTCGGCCGCGGAGACGACCTCGCCGATCGTGTTCGTCGGGGTCTCGGGCGGAAACGCCACGGGGAACTCGAACGTCTCGTCGTACTCCGTCATCGTCACCAACTCGATGTCGGGTCGGTCCAGATCGAAGCCCCACTCCGGTCCGGTCCCGGTGAGCAGTCGGACCAGTTGGCGCGCCCGGTCCGCGCGGAAGTTGAAGAAGACGACGGCGTCGCCGTCGGCGAGGGCGGGTTCGTCGGCGACGAGGGTCGGCTCGACGAACTCGTCGGTCTCGCCGCGGGCGTGGGCCTCGCGGGCGGCGGCGACCGCCGACCCCGCCACGTGGGGGGCCTCGCGGTTCACGATCGCGTCGTAGGCGCGCCGGGTGCGCTCCCAGTTCTCGTCGCGATCCATGGCGTGATACCGGCCGATGACGGTCGCGACCGCGCCGGTACCCTGCTCGTCAGCGTGCTCGGCCACCGACGCGAGGAACTCGTCGGCGATCTCCGGGGCCGTGTCGCGGCCGTCGGTGAACGCGTGGGTCGTCGCCGGCACGCCCGCCTCGGCGGCCGCGTCGATGAGCGCCGCGAGGTGCGAGACGTGCGAGTGGACGCCGCCGTCGGAGACGAGCCCCATGAAGTGGACCCGGCCGCCGGTCGCCTCGACGTGTTCGAACGCCGACCGGAGCGCGTCGTTGTCGGCGAACGTCCCCGCCGTGAGCGCGTCCGTGATCCGAGTGTACGCCTGCTTGACGACTCGACCCGCACCGATGTTGAGGTGGCCGACCTCCGAGTTTCCCATCTGCCCCTCGGGGAGCCCCACGCGCCGGCCGTGAACGACGAGCGACCCGTACGCCCCCCGCTCGGCCGCAGCGTCGAACGTCGGGGTGTCGGCGGCCTCGACCGCGTCTCGACCCTGTGAGTCCGGGACGGTGGGGTCGTCCGGCTCGAGGCCGGTCCGGTGTTCGGAGTCGGCTCCGAGGCCCCAACCGTCGAGTACGACGAGTGCTGTCCGCATACCTCTCCCTCCCCGTCGCGAGGTAATTACCCTTCGTTCCGAACACGGCGACTACCCCTCCTCCGGACACGGCGACTACCCCTCCTCCGGACACGGCGACATCGCGACGGCTCCGCGGCGGCCCGAGTCGGTCCATCGGTGCCGTTCGACCCGTCTCGACCCGTCTCGACCCGGCGATCGCGGGAAGCCAACCTTTTGTCCGTCCGACGCTAACTATACGTTAATGGACTCCGCGGTACTGCTCGATCTCCTCGGGAACGAGAACCGGCGACGCATCCTCCGGCTACTCGCCCAGAAGCCCTGCTACGTCACGGAGATCTCGGAGTACCTCGGCGTGAGCCCGAAGGCCGTCATCGACCACCTCCGCAAGCTCGAGGAGGCCGGGCTGATCGAGTCGACGACGGACGACCAGCGGCGAAAGTACTTCCGTATCATCCGGAGCCTGCGGCTCGAGGTGAGCGTCTCCCCCTACGGGTTCGGCGCGAAGAGCGCGTACCCCGCCAGCAAGGGGCTCGACATGTCCGGCCGGTGTCCGCACCTCTCGATCGAGGTTCCGGACGGGGGCGAACACGCCGACGAGATCGCCGACCTCGCCGCCGAGTACGGTCGTCTCCGCGAGCTCGACCGGGAGCTGTCGGTGGCCAAGCGGTGGGTCCACGGCCGCGTCGAGGACGCGCTCGCGGAGATCGACGAGCGGCTCGGCACCGAGGCGGACAGCCGGTTTTACGCCGCCGTGCTCGCCGCGCTGGCCGAGACCGACGGCTCCGTCGAGGCCGTCGTCGACGAGGTCGGCGCCCCGGAGCGCGCCGTCGTCGACGCCCTCGGGCGACTCGCCGACGTCGGCGTCGTCACCCGCGAGGACGATCGGTTCCGGATCCGGTCAGTATCCCGCGACTGAAGCCGTGGGCTTCTCCCTTGTTCCGCTGTGAGACGTCACCGCCCGAGACGGTCCGGCCCGGCAGCCGGCGGCGCCGGCCGCTTTCGGAAGCTTTTGCCCGGCGGGTGATCCACGTCCGACGTGAGCCGTTATCGAAACCTCTCGTTGTTCCTCCTCCTCGCTGCCGTGTGGGGCTCGGCGTTCATGGCGATAAACGCCGGGCTGGCGTACTTCCCGCCCGTGCTGTTCGCCGCCATCCGCTACGACGTCGCCGGCGTGGTGATGCTCGGCTACGCGGCCTACGTCGTCGACGACCCGGTCCCCCGCGGCCGCGGCGAGTGGAAGCTCGTGGCCGTCGGCGCGGTCCTCCTCATCGCGGCCTACCACGCCTTCCTGTTCGTCGGCCAGACCGACCCCGAGGTGACGAGCGCGGTCGCATCCGTCACGGTCGGCCTCTCGCCGGTGTTGACGACGGTGTTCGCGCGGGCCTTCCTCCCCTCGGAGCGGTTGACCGCCCTCGGCGTCGTCGGCCTCCTCATCGGACTCGCCGGCGCGGGCGTGCTGGCCGCGCCCGATCCCTCCAACCTCGCTGCGGGCGGGACCGTCGCGAAGTTCCTCGTGTTCCTCGCAGCCGCGTCGTTCGCGCTCGGCTCGGTGCTCACCCGTGCGCTCGACGTGGGCATGGAGATAGAGACCATGGAGGCGTGGTCGATGCTGTTCGGCGCCGTGATCATGCACGTCGTCGCGTTCGGGCTCGGCGAGTCGACGGCCGAGGTCGCCTGGACGACCGAGGCGCTGCTCGCGCTCGGCTACCTCGCGGTGGTCGCCAGCGGTTTCGGCTACCTCGTCTACTTCCACCTCCTCGACCGGCTCGGCCCGATCGAGATCAACCTCGTCTCCTACGTCGCGCCGGTGTTCGCGGCGCTCTCCGGCTGGCTCGTGTTGAACGAGGGGCTCACCCCGAACACGGTCGTCGGCTTCCTGCTGGTCTGTTGTGGCTTCGCGCTCGTCAAGCGGACGGCGATCCGTGACGAGCTCCGGCGGCGCGTCGCGGCGTAGTCGCCTCGGACGGACGACCGGGCGGGATCCCCTCCGAATCCAGCAGGCCTTTGTCGCGCCCACACGAGTCGCCGGTATGAACCGACGGGAACTCGCAGCCCGGATCGACCACACCGTGCTCGGCCCGACGACGACGTTCGAGGACGTCGAACGCGTCCTCACGGAGGCCGACACCCACGGGATGAACGCCTGTATCCCGCCGTGTTACCTCGCGGAGGCGGCCGATCACGACACGGCCCCGGACACGATCGCGACCGTCGTGGGGTTCCCGCACGGGCAGTCGTCGACGGCCAGCAAGCGCGAGGAGGCGGTCACCGCCTGGGACGACGGGGCCGACGAGATCGACCTCGTGATCAACGTCGGCCGGCTGAAGGCCGGCGAGGACGACGCGGTCACGGCCGAGCTCGCCGAGGTCGTCGCGGCCGTCCCGGTCCCGGTGAAGGTCATCATCGAGACCGCGCTGTTGACCGACGCGGAGAAACGCCGGGCCTGTGAGGCCGCCGTCGACGCCGACGCCGACATGGTGAAGACGTCGACCGGCTTCGCCGACGGCGGCGCGACGGTCCCGGACGTGACGCTGATGAGCGAGTACCTCCCGGTGAAAGCCTCCGGCGGCGTCGGCTCCTACGAGGAGGCGATGGCGATGTTCGAGGCCGGCGCGGAGCGGATCGGCGCCTCCGCCGGGGTCGCGATCGTCGAGGGCGCACCGGAGAACGTGGGAGAACGGAACGGTTAGCGGCCGTCGCGGTCGTCGCGGTCGTCGTCGCGGTCGTCGTCGCGGTCGTCGTCGCGGTCGTCGTCGCGGTCGCTGTCGTCGCTGCCCGTCGCCCCCTCGACCGGGGGCGTGTTCGGCTCGGGTTCCACGCCGACCTCCGCGTACGCGTCGTCGAGGTCGCGGGAGCCGGACCCGAACAGCCGGGCGAGGAGGCCGCGTTCGTGGCGTTTCTCCGCGAGCAGGACCGAACACTCGACGTCGTAGAGCACCTGGAGCACGAGCGAGCCGCGGACCAGCCGCGAGAGCAGTCCCTTCTCCGTCGCGCCGATCACGAGCAGGGTCGCCTCGCGGGCTGCCTCGGCGATCCGCGACTCCACGTCGCCCGACTCGACGCGGAGCTCCGCGTCGTCGAGGCCGTTCTCGGCCGCCCACGACTCGAGGAAGGCCTTCCCCTCCGCCGGGTCGTCGGCCACGTGAAGCAGCGTCACCTCGGAGCCGAACTCCGCTTTGAGGGTCCGCGCCACCGCCGCCGACAGCTCCGAGTCGGGGCCGCCGGCGGTCGGGAGGAGGATCCGGGAGGCGTCGAAGCCGCGGTCCCGGAACACGAGGAAGTCACACGGCAGCGAGTGGGCGAGTTCGTCGACCGCGGACTCGGCCCGGCCGGGCGCGCCGTGGGAGTTCTCGCCCCAGCCCATCACCGTCAGGTCCGCGCCGTAGGTCCGCGCGGCGTCGAACACCTCCTCGAACACGCGGTGTGAGAGGACGACGTGGGTCTCCACGTCGACGCCGAACGTCTCGGCGTCCTCGCGGGCTCGGTCCAACAGGCCGTGTGCCGCCTCGTGGGCGCCGCGCTCGCGGGCGGCCTCCAGCGAGGTCTGGTCCGGCACGTTCGCGATGTTGACGGCGACGACGGTGCCGTCGCGTTGCTTGGCGATCGCGGACGCCAGCGTGATCAGGTGCTCCTCCGTCCGCGGGTTCGCGATCGGCACCATCACCCGGTAGTCGCCGCCGCTCGGCTGAACCGAGGTCGCCGCCGACACCGCGGGCTTGGGTAGCTCCTCCGAGCGGTCGAGCACCCACGACCCCAGCACGCCCCGTTGCTCGGTCTCGCTGCGCGCGTACACGAAGTACCACGCGACGGCCGCGACGACGAACCCGG
>NZ_QMIM01000016.1 GCF_003287355.1 Halorubrum sp. 48-1-W | reverse complement strand
TAGACACACCTTCAGCAAGCAGACGCCTCAACTAACCGGCTTTGTGATGTACTGATATTGGACTTGATTGGGCTGGTAACGGATGGCTTGGAATTATTCTACGAGACGATGGCAGTCATGACTTCGACCTGTTCCCGTCAATTCTCAGTGTCTGGAACAATCACAAGAACGCAGAGCGAATTCTCATCGATATTCCAATTGGGCTGAGTGAAAACGGGAAGCGAGCCTGTGATGAACGTGCGGCAGAGTTCCTCAAACCGATCCGGAACAATAGCGTTTTTTCAACTCCTGTTCGTGGGGCGGTCTACGCTAAGACGCTCACGGAGGCGAAAGAGATCAACGAGGAGTTCGGATTCAGTATCTCTAATCAAGCTTGGTCGATCTGCCTTCGTATTCGTGAAGTAGATGAGCTGTTCGATGAATTTAGCGAAGCCACCGGAAGAGTACGAGAATCTCACCCTGAAGTCTGTTTTGCGGCGCTCCATGGATCTCCGATGGAACATAAAAAGAGTACTGAGGAAGGACTTCGCGAGCGCAAGGAAGTTCTCTTTGCGAAAGACGAATCGCTTGAATCGCTCTATGAAGATGTGATTGAGACGTTTGTTGAACCACCATCTTGGGCACGACGCGTTAGCAAGAATGGAAAAGATGACGTGCTTGATTCACTGGTCTTAGCTTACACTGCTCAACTACTTGACAAAGAACAAACCACGCTTCCAGAAGATCCAGAGAAGGATCGGTCGAAGATGGAGCCACTCCCAATCGAGATTGTCAAGCCAAAGTGATTGTCCTCAGACTACGCTACTATCTACAAGTCATCTGTTGAAAAGATGAGAGACGTACTGTTCTCCTCTAACCACTTAGCATGTTCCGTGTACTCAGGATCGTGTTCTGCGACCAGGGACCAAAACTCGTCAGTATGATTCTGTTCACGGAGATGGGCCAGCTCGTGAACAACGACGTAATCGACAATATCTGAAGGTGCCATCATCAACCTCCAATTCAAACCGAGAGTCCCGGTAGTGGAACAGGATCCCCATTTCGTCCGTTGATTTCTGACCTCGATCTTGTCGTACTCGACTCGCATCTCCTCGGCGAAGTGATTGGCCCGCTTCTCAAAGAGTTCCCGAGCTTTCCGCCGATAAAGTGTCTCCAAAGCCCGCTTGATAGAAGTCTGTTCGACGTGGTGCTTTGCCAGCCGAAATTCGTCCTCGACTATCTGTGAAGACGGTCGTTGCTCCACGACGATCTCGTGCTGTTCTCCGAAATGCGGAAATCGTTCTCCCGGTTCGAATTCCCGATCGGGGATTTGCTCACGGTAGGCGTCGTATTTCCGCTTCTTTTCCAGAACCCACACGGCCTCCTCCATGAGAAGCTCCTCGGGGTCCGTGGTGGAGTCCTCTGGAAGAACGACCCGAACCCCGTGTATATCTACATCTATTCGTGGTTGCGTTGCCTCGTCGCTATGGCGGACTTCGTAGGCGACGTTCTCCCGTTGAAGTGTGACCTTCCGAGGTGCCGTTTCAGGCATGATAATTGTTCACGAGGTAATTCCGGATCGCGTCTACGAGTGGGTCATCGATCAGGTCGGGCCGGTTGTACTCAAGCGCGACTACGTCAAGGATCAGTTTCTCCACATCTTGTTCGGTCGCATTGTTCGTTTCCCATCCCGGATACGCACGGTCAACCCGGTCCTCAAACAGATCGACAATGGAGTTTGCTATGTCGGCGGCCTTCCCTCGTTCAAATTTCTCGTCCAATTCTTCGCGTAGATGAGTCTCAATAGCGTATTTGGCACGTTCGTCGGCGTCATCACCAGCTTCTTTCTCAACTTCAAGGACTTCCTCCTCAACTGATTTGAGTGCCTCAACCGCTTCCGGATCAGCCACGTCACCCCCCTGCCAGCGTTCGACTATCTCAGTTACGCGCTCACTCAAACGCTGGTAGCGTGGATTCTGACCCGTTCTCGGATGGAGGTGATCTTGAGTAGCATGGGCGATTTGGGAGGCCTTGACCCCCGGATTGTCCAGCTCTTCTACGTCTTCGAGGAACTCCTCTCCGAGCTTATAGGTGGGAAAGTCGTCGCGGATCTCACCCACATCTACGTTTTCGTTGATTATCTGGCGTGTCTTCTCCCGCATATCGTCTTCGGGGGCTTCCTTCCCCGAGGTCGTCCGTTCAAAGGCCACCTGAATACGGCTTAACCACTTGTACTGATCCTGAATCCCTTCCTCGATCAGCCGACCGTCGGGGGCGACGGATTCGTAGAGGTTCTGGAGCCGGCGGAAACCCTGTTTGAATTCGCGACGTTCCGGGTGCTTGCTGATCCGGGAGACGGCGGCGTTGGTAGCTTCTTGGGAGTCGTCTTTCGGGATCCCGTCGAAAATGTCCATAACCGTCTCCAACTGGTCAACGAGATCGTCGAATAGCTCTTCCTCGTCACGGGCCGCGTATGCCTTCGTCTCGGCGTCGTAGTCGAGGGCGTCGTCAATGTTCTCGAACACACCTTGGAAATCGACAATCTCCCCGTTCTGTTTCCCATCTGCCGGCCGATTTGTTCGGGCGATCGCTTGGAGGAGATTGTGGTCTTTCAGGTTCCGGTCTAAGTACATTGTCTTCAGGATCGGTGCGTCAAAGCCCGTTAGAAGCATATTGTGAACGACGAGAAGGCTCGGATCCTCGTCGGGTTCCTTGAAGCTTTCAACGATACTGTCGCGCTCCTCGGGGTCCGTGTGGAACTTCCGAATGAGGTCGGGATCGTCATTGGTGGATGTATAGAGGACTTCGACGGCGTCCTCTCCCCGACGCTCTCTCAAGCGTTCTCCGTACATGGCGGCTGACCGCCGACTCGGGGTAACGACCATTCCCTTCCAGCCGTTGGGAGCGACCTTCTCCTGATAATGGTCGTCTATCTCTTCGACGGCCCGATCAACCCGAGGTTCGAGTTCGGCCATAGTCCGGCTGGTGACGTTTTTACTGATGAACTCTCGCTTCTCCTCGGTCGTCATCCCACGGAACTCGTGTTCGAACTTCTCGTCAAGGGCGTCCTCGGATACCTTCCACTCCATTTCGTGCCGGAGGGTGAAGTAGACCGGGAGAATGAGGCCGTCTTCGATCCCTTGTTTGACCGAATACCGATGGAGATAGTCTTCGCCTTCGGGACTGAACTCGGTGAACGTGTTCCGGTCCTTCTCTCGTTCCCCTTCCCGCACGGGAGTTCCGGTGAAACCGAAGTGCGAACTGTTGGGGAGTGCGGCATCAAGACGGCTTCCGAGATCGGCCTCCATGAACCGATGGGCCTCGTCGGACATGACGATCACCTCGTCGTTGCCTTGGGTGTCCGGCTCGACGTCTTGGAATTTCTGAATAGTCGTGAGAACGAGTTGGCTACTCCCCTCCTCGATCAGTTCTTGGAGGTGATCGATGGATTTGGCCTCTGTCCATTGGGCCAGCGAGAGGTTCGAAAGCTGGTCCCGCATTTGGCTGTTGAGCTTGTCCGTATCGACGATGATGAAGACTTGTGGGTTGCGGGCGACCTCACTTCGAGAGAGAAGATTCTCGGCCGCATAGAGCATCGTGAACGACTTCCCCGAGCCTTGAGTGTGCCAGATGAGTCCCCGGTCGTGGACCCCGTCACGGACCCTGTCGAGGATCCTGTTGACGGCGTAGTATTGGGTGTATCTCGGGATGATCTTGGCGTCCCCGCCGGGCCGCTTCTCGAAGAAGACGAAGTTCTTGAGAACGTCCACGAGGGTCGCCGGATTACACAGGGCTTGGACGGCCTGTTTCATCTGGTTGTCCTCGTCGGCGTACTGTTCGGGAGCCTCGTTCCACAGCTCGTAGAACTCGTCAGGGGCACCTACAGAGCCGTACCGGAACTCCATGGTGTCGGCGGCGACGTTGAACAGTCCGGGTATGAACATCCGGGGAACGTCCTCCTCGTACTGGTGAAGGTCGCTGATAGCGTCGTAGTAGTCGTTGTCTTGAGCGACCGACTTGAGTTCCATCGTGACAAGCGGGATCCCGTTGGCGAAGAGAGTCACGTCCGGGCGAATGGTTGCTCCTCGGGAGACAGAGAACTGATTGACAGCGTGGAATCGGTTTGATTCTAAGAAGTCGTCCGGGTCGAAATCGATCAGGTCAACGTAGATCGTGTCGTTGCCGCCGCGGGCGTTCTCGATTCCAAATGTCTTGCCTTTAGTAAGCAGTTCATGGAAGTTCTGATTGCCTTCCAGTAGGTTCTCGTAGTCAAGCTCGCGACGGAGTGAATTGAGGAATCGATCGGCGTTGTCCTCCGTGATTTCGTCGTTGAGGTCGATTATTTGCTCTTTCAGTAGGTTCCAGTAAATGACCTCGTTACTCCGGCGATCGTACTTTCCATCAAGAACATTCGCGCCTCGGCTTCCGTCTTGTCCGTGTACTTCCCAACCGACGGCGTCAAGCCACGAGAGGAGGGACCGTTCGACGCCGCCTTCGTTGGGGACGCTAACCATGTTGGGTGATTTTGTCGGGCACCTCTATGTTAGTGTCGGTCATTCTGATATTCCCAGAGAGAAGATCCTGTTGGATGCCTCGTTTGAGACGTTTGTACTGCTGTATCTCCTTCTTTAGTGCCTTCTCTTGCTCATCAAATTGCCACATAATCGAGGCTATTTCATCTTGTTCAGTAGGACTTGGTACAGCGACTTTCAGATCAAGGAGATCGCTGGTTGCTACTCCCGAAATGCTGGTTTCTGTTACAATACGGTCGATTGAACGGGAACCTACGGGACTATCGAAATACTGTGTATAGAATCGAGGATTTGCTCTTTCTGACAACCGAACGCGAATCAGTGAAGACTCAAAAACAGTTAATTCGTCAAGTTCGGGAACATAGCAACAATCACCAGCCGCAGACACTTCTTGAGCGCGCCGGGCAAATATCAGGTCGCCTTTTTTTAGCCCGTACTTTTCATTTTCTTCGTTAGTCAATTCCAGCCTGTCCGCAGAGGACATATCAAGAGTACGCTTCTCAAGAGCGTTACCCATCTTGGCAATCGGGTATCCTTCGCCGTATGCGTCCTTCGATTTGTAAAGACCGTTGCGATTAGAATTAACGATTTCTGAAAACGGTACTACGTCCCAATCTTCGGGAATTTCACCGAGCCACGTATCCTTTGTGTTCCCTTGGGAGATTCCGTTACGGAACAAGTCTTGCGCTATTCCGGCCCTTACCCGCTCCACCTGTTCCCGCATTTCTACGGTCTTCTCAATCGCCCGGTCAACCGTGTAGAGTACGGTAGCGATCTTGCGCTGTTCAGGGAGTGATGGAGAAGGTATCTTGACCTTCCTCAGCATACTCTGAGTTAACTTAGAACGTGTACTACCCGATACATAGGGGACTAAATTGCGGTGTTCAAGAGAATAAAAAAGATAATCTGTTACAACACCATCTCTTGCCTCCAAGATATGGGCGTGATTGTTCACCCAAGACTTGCCAGAAATACGGTAGGCAATAGGGCGCTCTTGATACTCCTCAAAATGCCCCCCGTCTTCTGCGAGAAGTATGAGTTCTGAGTCAAAAATATATTCGTCAATATAGTCCAGAACACCATTTGCTCCATAATAAGGTATATTACCCGGCTTTTTTTCTTCCCTCTCTTGCGAATTGAGTGGAATACGTTCGCTATCGCGTATTTTAGCACATGTTGTAATGGCTTTTTTATCCCACTCAGATGGGAACGTTCCAAATCCTGTGATCTGATGTTTCCCGTCATTCTCTTCACTATCCACGTCGGTAAATTCGTCCAACGTCGCCTCCTCACTCATAGTTTAGCGCCTCCATATGTTCATTCATCGTCGCCTCTATCTCGCCGCGTTCGGCCTGTAAATCGCGCAACTTCGCCAATTCCTCTTCTACGTTAATGTCTCCCTCTGGCTCGGTCGTATCGACGTACAGAGCGATATTGAGATTGTAGTCGTTCTCCCGAATCTCATCCAACGGGACAGTTCGACTCACTCGTTCTTCGGATGTCCACCCACGGAAATTCTCAACGATGTGGTCCAGCCCCTCCTCGGTCAGTTCGTTCTGGTTAGAGAGTTCCTTGTAGAAGTCCTCATCAGCGGCGTGGATGAACTGGATCTCGTTCTCCCGTTCCTCTGTTTTGTCCGTATTCAACACAAGAACAGCCGATGGGATCGAGTTGTTCTGGAACAGGTTTTGGGGGAGACCGACAATCGTCTCCACCATGTCGTTCTCCAACATTGCCTTTCGATACCGTGACTCGTGTTTCCGGAACAGAACACCATGAGGAATAACGATCGCCGCCTTCCCCCCATGTCCATCCTTGTCGGGGAGCTTCAGTTGCTTCGCGATGTGCTGAATGAATGCGTAGTCGCCACGGTCCGCTCGGGGGAGCTTCTCGTGCCAGTCGAATCGATTGTAGGGGTCGTCCTGTAGCTCATCTTTCGCCCAATCCGCCGAGAAGGGGAAGTTGGCGAGAACCCGATCGAACCGCGTTAGCTCGTTTTCATCCTCGTTGGTGAACGCTGGTTTCGAGAGAGAGTCCTCCCGTTCGATGGTCCCATTCAGCCCGTGAATGGAGAGGTTCATCTTCGCGATCGCGGCAATGTCCGGGTTGATCTCTTGCCCGGTGAACCGAAGCTTCTCAGGGTCGCCACCTTGCTCCTCACGGTAGTAGCGGGCCGCCTCAATGAGCATTCCCCCGGATCCGACCGTTGGGTCGTGGAACGTTTGACCGTCCTCAAAGTCGTCTACGAGCCGCACACAGAGGTTGACGATATGTGGGGGCGTGAAGAACTGACCGCCTGATTTCCCTTCTTCTTCAGCGAACTGACGGACGAGGTCCATGTACGCCTCGCCGAGCATATCCGGCGGGATACTGTCCCTGTCGAGGTCGTGTGTCGAGAGGTGTTCAACCAGTTTCCCAAGGCGATCGTCGTCAAGGGCGTCGGCGTCTATGTAGTTGGCTCGAAAGACGCCTTGTAGCTCGGGGTTCGCGTCGGTGACGGCGTCGAAGGCCTCGTTCAGAGCTTGGTCAACGTTGTCGCTGACGCTTCGGAGGTCGTTCCACAGGTAGCCTTCGGGAACAACGGGAACGTCGTAGAGCTTCGGGCGTCGGGCGAGGTCTTCGTCACCGTACTTCTCAACGTTCTTCTTGTATTGCTTCTCGTACTCGTCGGAAATCGCCTTGTAGTAGACGAGCGGGAGAATGAACTCTTTGTAGTCAGTCGGATCGACGGCGTCGCGGATTATATCGGCACATTTGAAGAGGTGAGAATCGAGGTCGGGGAGTGACAGCGACATAGAGGAGTAGTATATTCAGGGGGTCATATCTCCTGTGGTGTTGTTGGGTTTTAAAATAGTGTGTAATATGATATATTGATTACTGAGATACAATTATGCTAATATACAAACAAATCATAAGTTATCTTAAATATGATTTAAGTTCTACATCTCTTAATGAGTAACGTGAACACTATAGAACACTTACAATTGACATGGGAAGGAGATGGAATTAAAACAGATGATAACTACCGACGACGGCTCCCCGAACGTACTTGGGAGGACACTGCTGACGTTCTTTTTCATAAATCAGCTATAGAACTTTGCGAGGAAATCAGTCCCCACACTTTGAAAGAAAAATATGCGGAGATCGTGGAGACAGAGATTGAACCAATCAAGGAGGTTCTCCCTGTTCCGGAGGGTAATATTAGAATAGGAAATGTGTCCTCGAATCGACGGAGCCGTGTCTATTATAACAGAGGAGAAACAGTGATTGTTCCCTCTCATCATTTTAATGGTGTTGTTCATCTGGTTTCAAATAACAAAAATGCGGCCAGAGATCTGCGTGGAAAGTTAGTAACTGAATTAGAAAAGAAGGCAGAACAATATCACGGTATTGGTGTTGAAGAAGTGGATATATATACCGGAGAGGGCTTCACTCTACAAAATATTGAGCATGAAAATGCGGATCTTTCATTAGAACGTAAAGAAGCAGGAGAATTCGAAGAACAAATACTGGCTGAATTGAAGCCATTATCAGAATCTTTTGTTGGAAACTTAGTGGTTGATTTCATCGATTATTCTCCAAACCCGGAATTCGATGTTATATATCCCATTAATCCTCATCAATTTGTACAGATAGAAATCAAAGATTATTCTGGAACGAACGATGAACCCGGTGAAAAAGAGGCGATTCAAAATCCACTACGAAGAGCAAGCTTATTGGATATTGTTCAAACGATTACAGTAGTTAGAGGTGTTGGTGAAGATCGACTCTCAGAACTCAAGAATCATTCTGAATTACGAAATCAGATCGATATTATAGAAAAACATGAGGTGGAAGAGACAATAAAGCCACTGCTGGAACAATCTGTTCAGAACCCACCCTATTTGATGAGATCCCGGTAATCTATAGAGATCTACCATTTACAGTTGAATACTATACTAATCTTACACCTCTCAACCAACCGGTTTAGTTCTCTCTGTTTTTGTCCAGAGCTAAGATTGACTTCAAGATAATATCCTCCAGCAAGTTCCCGTGGTTGCTTCATCTCCTTCCCTTCAAAACTAATCTCATCGTGGATGATGGGGCGGGTCCGCCCCGGAATGTACGGAAGTGGCTCAAGTTCCGAGATGAGGTTATGATTTCTAACGAGATAATCCACAGCCTCAATGAACACGTCGGCCTGTTGCGACGCGCTGAACTCGGCAAGCTCGTTCTCCCCATCAAAGAACGTGATCTGATAAGCCCCGCTGGAATCCGTCTGATCTTTCTTAACTACAGCTTGAGATGATTCTTCTAAACCGTCTCGGTCGGGTGAGTCCCCGTCACTATTGATTTCGTTCTCAATATCACCGATCAGACGGTCAATCATCTCCTTTGCTTGGGACTCCGCCAGAGGAGTGATCTTCCCCGAAACCCGTTCAGAGAACAGTTCCGCAACTTCCGTCGCTAAATCCTCTTTCTCTCTCTCAAGTGTCGTGCGTGCTTCTCGGAGTTCCTTGATTCGGTTGAGAATCTTCTCCCACTCGTTGTTCTGGATCGCGTCTTTGGTGAAGGCCCTTAGTGTCGTAACTCTCTCAGGAAGACTCTGGAGGCCCGTTCTTCCGAGTGTATTCACGTTGACTTTAGTGTCAATCACTTCCCGACGATAGAACTCGTATTTCTCTCCGTTCGTGAGGATACCCAAGTTCACGTCTTCGTTCTTGAGATAGGCTTCTAACTGTTTTCTATGCTTGTCCGTAAGCGTCGTGTCTACGCCTTTAGCTTCAAGAAAGGCAACGGGAGTACCGTCCAGAATGAGAGCGTAATCAACCTTGTAGGTCTTCCCGAAGGCTTCTACAGAGTATTCCAGTTGGGTGTTATCGGGGATCGTCCAGTCGAGAAGGTCGAGAAAGTCACGTAGAACGGCGGCTTTCGTGTTGGCCTCATCCATTTGTGGGGCCGCCTCAATAGTCGCTTGCGCGTGATCGACGTAGTCTTTCACAGCGTCCTCATTCATAGATGATTGAGGGTTCAGACGGTTATCATATCAATGTACCCGGTGATTGCCACAATTTGGCTGTTTTTGATACGTACTGAGCCATTCGCCTAAGCGCTCATGGTGCGATTTTTGTACAGAGACTGGCCGTCGATTACGGAGTCTGTCTAAAGGTACTACTATTTGAGTTATTCTTTTTCATCCGGCATCTGTTTTTAAGAAAGGAAGTGTTTAGCCCGGCCCATCGATCCCGTATCTTTATATTATCCAATAATGAATACTTGGAGTAGAAGGCTGGAATCAGGTGATTTCGGGGGGAAATTCCGCGAAGCGGGGCTACCGGTTTTCAAGACCGGCGCAATGGGCCACTCTGCCATCCCACCTCGAGTTCACGTGTCGTGGTCCCCCGACTAAGGGGTGTCGGTGTGGGGCGATCCCGCCGGGCCGTTCACCGGAAGAGCCGGAACGACCCCTGACCGACGACGACCTCCGAGGAACCGTTCTCGGTCGTGCTCGTCACCGACATCTCGCTGACGCCGATGGAGCCGCCCGACCGGACGACCGTCGCCTCCGCCTCGAGGTCGCCGTTCGCGGGCCGGAGGTAGTTCGTGTTGAGGTTCACCGTCGCCACGTCGCCCGAGAGCGGCTCCTCGAACGCGGTCCGCTGGGCGAGCCCGCCCGCCGTGTCGATCAGCGTCGCCGCGACGCCGCCGTGGATCGTCCGCCCGTCGGCGTTCGTCAGTTTCGGATCGAACGGGATCGACAGCACCATTCGCCCGCGCTCGACGACGTCGACCGACGTGTTCAGCCACGAGAGATACCCGTGCTCCTCCTCGATCCGGCGTTCGATGAGCGACACCGCCTCCGCGGTCAGCGGCTCCATCTCCGAGACGTCCTCTCCGTCCATGTTCCAGCGTCGCTGGCGACCCGCTTGTATCCCGGGGATCCCCGCGACCGACACGTGAAGTCGTTGGAACGACCCGTGAAGTCGTTGGAACGACCGGAGTGCGTTCGTGGTGTTGCCAGGAGCCTACGGAACCGAATCGCCCCGACCCGAACCGGACCCGACCGCTACTCCGCTCCGGAGTCGAACGCGTCGTCGAGGGCGCCCTCGATCCCCTCGTCGCCGGTCCCGAACGCGCAGTCGATGAGGATGTGCCCGCCGAGCGTCGTCGGGGAGATCACCTGGTCCGCGCCGGCACGTCGGAGCTTGTCGATGTTCTCCCGCTGGGTCGCGGCCGCGACGATCCGGACGTCCGGGTTGAGCTGGCGGGCGGTGAGGATCGCGAGCGCGTCGCGAGCGTCGTCCTCGGTCGCGACAACGACGGCACGGGTGTCCTCGATGCGGGCACGGTGAAGCGGCTCCACGTCGCTCGGGTCCGCGGTGAGCACCGGTATCGACCGCTCGTCGAGCCGCCGCGCGGCGGCCTCGTCGGTCGTCACCACGGCGTATTCGATGCCGTCCCGCTCCGCGAGTTCTTCGAGTACCGGTTCCGTCAGGTCCCCGTATCCCAACACGAGGACGTGGCCGTCGAGGAGGTCGAACTGTTTCTCTGTCATCTTTCCGAGTGCTTTGGAGAGCTGTGCCTCGATCGCGGGCGTGAGGAGGACGCCGAGGGCGACCGCGAACGCGGCGACGTTCATCACGAGCGCGGAGAGCACGAACAGCTTGGCGATCCCCGTGTCGGGGGTCACGTCGCCGTAGCCGACAGTCGAGGCGGTGACGACGGTGAAGTAGAACGCGTCGACGATCGTATCGACGCCGCCGAACTCGTCGCGGAGCGCGTAGGAACCGACGGTCCCGTACGAGATGGCGGCCGCGAGCGCCGCCCCGGCCGCGAGCTGTGTCGGCGAGGGGGTGAACTCCCGGTCGAACCGTCCCCGGTTGATCACGAGCGCCGGGACGGAGACGACGGAAAGCCCGACGAGCGGCAGCGAGAACACCGACACCTGTAACAACCCCTGGATCGCGGTCAGCGGGAGCAGGATCGCGGTGGAGTGCCAGCCGATGCGGTACCCGCGCCTGAGCGCGAACCCGCTCCCGAGCATCGCGAAGCCGGTGATCGTCCCGGTGAACCCGACGATACGCCGAACGAGGTCCGGAATGTACGGAGAGAGCGGTCCCTGAACGCTGAAGCCGCTGATGTGTAACAGGCCGACGACGATGGAGAGCAACGCCACCGCGAACGTCAGGAACACCGAGGCCCGAACCGAGACCCACTCACGGTTCCACCCCATAGACACCCGGTAGCCGACACCGGACTTAAACCCCCCGTGGACGACACCCAGCTCGGGACCGTTTCGCGGACGGGGGGTGATGGCGGTACTGGTTTAACCTCGCCGGATATGATCCGGATATGGCGCTCCCGGTCGAGATCCTGTTCGGCATCTACCTCGGCGTCCTCACGGGGATAATCCCCGCGTTGGTCGCGGGAGTATTGGGGTTCATTTTCAAGTACTTCACCGGGGTGACGATCCCCGGTCTCGGTGTCGTGGCACTCGCGCTGGCGATCGCGGGCGTGAACGGCGGACTGCTCGCGTTGAACGACCAGACGATCCGTAGCTCCGAGCGTGCGCCGGCGATCCTCACGGCGATCCTCGTCGTCCTGATGCTCTCGCTGTACGCTCACGCGCAAGGGGACAAACTCGGTGCGAACGTCCCCAAGCGCGTCTCCTTCCGGAAGCTCCGTGAACGCACGCTCTCGACGGACGTCGTCGAGCTCGTCGGCGGACGCGGCCAGGTGCGCGTCACCGTCGCCGGTGAGGTGGGCGACATGGAGGGGTATCCGCCGTTGCCGACCGAGACGCGTCGGGCGATCGCCGACGGCGAGTGGACGTTCCCCGCGGACGTGCCGCTCGCCGAGCTGGAGACGCGGTTCGCCGAACGGCTGAAGACGGAGCTCGAACTCGTCGACGTCAGCGTCCGGATCGACGAGGAGGCACGCGCGACGGTGACGGCCGCCCCGCCGACCGGCGGCCTCTCGAAGCGCGTTCCGAAGGGCAAACGGGCCGTCTCGGTCCCGGCGCTCGTCCCGACCGGACTCGCACGCGGGGACGTGGTCAGGGTCGTCACGGCCGACCTCACGGTCGAGGGGACGCTCCTGGCGGCCAGATCCGGCGGGAAGCCCGTCGGGGGAGGCGATGCCGGTACAACGGATACAGCGGCGGGGGGCGATCCCTCGGAGGCGGAGCCACGCGCCGAGGGCGGCCGGCCGGACGATCCCCGGACCGACGGCGGCGAGCCGGCGTCACCCCTCGAGTCGCCCCCGAAGACGGGGACCACGACCGGCGGCGAGGGTCGCGTGACCGTCGCCGTCGACCGGTCCGAGGCGGCTCCGTTGTTGCGCGCCGGACGCGGGCGGATACTCGTGTGCTCGCGCGGGACGCGCCGGGAGTTCGAACTGACGACGTTGTTGCGCCGGGCGGGCAAGCGGTTCCGGAAGGTGACGGTCGTCGCCGGCGGCGCGCTCGACGGTCACACCATCGGCGAGGTCGGCGTCCGGGAGGCGTACGACGTCGCGGTGCTGGCGGCGCGTCACGACGCGAAGTGGACCGTCGCCCCGGGCGGGACCCAGTCGCTGTCGTCGGGCGACGAACTGTTCGTCGTCGGCACGCGTGACGCGCTCGACCGCTTCGGGGAGGTGGCGTCGTGACGGCGACCGTCGCCGGTGTCCCACGGCCGGTGGCGACCGCGAGCGGTGCGGGGTTCGGCGACCCGCGCGCGGCGGCGGTCACCCTCGTCACGTTCGCCGTCCTCGCCGTGGTCGTCTCGGCGTCGGGCGCGCTCGTCTACCGGTGGTACTTCCGGTCGGAGATACCGGAGGGCGTCGCGGTCCTGCTCGGCGTCTCGATCGTCGCGTTGTACCTCAACACGACGTCGCTCGGGGCGCTCGTCAGTACGGAGACGGCCGAGCTGCTCACCGTCGAGGCCGTCGTGTTCAACGTGGCCGCGCTCGCGCTCTCGGCCGTCGTCTCGCCGGTGGGCAGGTACGGGGGCGACCGGCTCGCCGTCGACGTCTTCGCGCTGTCGGGGGTGAAAGGCATCGAGGGCGAGATGAGCCGGTTCGTCAGGAGCGTGGGCCGGATGACTCCGGTGACCCTGCCGGCCGCCGACGCTATCGAGGACATGGACACCTACGAACCGGTCTCCTCGGAGAAGAAGACAGAGATGGCCGGTCGGACGCTGATATTCGCTCGCGACCTCACCGTCGAGCAACTCCGCGAACGCCTCGTCGAACGCGTGAAGACGGACTACGGCGTCGGCTACGTCGACGTCGACGTCGGCAAGGACGGAACGCTCGAGTACTTCGCGGTCGGCTCGCGAGCGACCGGGATCGGCCCGACGCTCGCGCCCGGTCGCGCCGCGGTCGCACTCTCCGCCGATCCGCCGAACAACGCGACGGCCGGGGACATGGTCCAGATCTGGCGGACGACACCCGACCCACAACGGATCGCGACCGGCGAGCTTCGGGGCGTCGCCGGCGACGTCGTCACGGTCGCGCTCGACGAGTCGGACGCGGAGGCGCTCCCGGTCGAGGGCGGCTACCGGCTGGTGACGCTGCCCGCGGAGCCGCAGGCCGACCGCGAGTTCGCCTCCCTGCTTCGGAACGCGGACGAGACGATGGCGACGGTGACCGTCGAGGACGGGAGCGACCTCGTCGGCACGACCGTCGGCGAGGTGAGCGCGGTCGTCGCCGCGGTCCGCCCCGCCGACGGCGCTATCCAGCCGATCCCCCGGCGAGCGTACGCGTTCGCGGGCGGCGACACGGCGTTTCTGGTGGGACGCCCCGACGCGATCCGCCGGTTCGAGTCGGCCGCGAAACGCGTCGAGGGTGGCGGGAACGACGGTGATTCCGGCCCCGCCGTCGATCCGGGAGCGTCGACCGGCGTCGGGGGTTCGGCCGACGCCGGGGAGGGAGTCGACACCGGTGACGCGGTGGACGCCGGAGGTGCGGTGAACGGGGGAGACGTGGCGGGCGACGCGGACGGCTCGACGGACGGGGACGCGGACGGCTCGACGGACGGGGACGTGACACAACGCTAATGACACAGCCCCGCGGGGATCGGGTATGGAGTGGAAGTTGTTCGCGGATCTCGCGGAGATCGCCGGCGACCGCGTCGTCGCGGTCGACGTCGAACCGGGTGACACGGTCGGGGACGCGCTCGGTGCCTTACTCGAGGCACGCCCGGAGCTTCGCGAGCGCGTCCTCGACGACGGCGACGTGGCGGACCACATCAATGTGCTCCGCAACGGTAGCAACGTCCATCACGAGGACGGGATGGAGACGGGACTCGACGCTGGCGACGAGCTCGCGCTGTTCCCGCCGGTGAGCGGCGGATAGGCGGACTCCCGACGGCTGTCCGCCGACGGCCGTCCGTCGGCAGTTTGTCCGCCCGTGCTGTTGGCGGAGCGATCGGTCGTTTCAAACGGTCGCACGCCGGAGTGGCGGACATGAGCGACGACCACGAGGAGGGTGACACGGCGGACCAAGCCGGGGGCACAGCGGACCGCGAGGAGGGTGACCCGGCGGACTCCGACGGTCACCTCCACCGCAAGGAGTTCGGCGAGGATCCCGTCGGACACGCGCGCGTCGGCGCGGGGATGACCGTCGGCGAACTCCTCGAGACGTACGGCGAGGCGGGGATCGGCGCGGCCGACGTCCACGAGGCGGGCGACGTGCTCGCGGAGATGTTCGGGAACGACGACTGTACCGTCTTCTGCTCGCTCGCGGGCGCGATGGTTCCCGCGGGGATGCGCCGGATCGTCTCGGAGCTGATCCGCGACGGCTACGTCGACGCGCTGGTGACGACGGGCGCGAACCTCACCCACGACACGATCGAGGCGATCGGGGGAAAACACCACCACGGTCGCGTCCACGACCCCGAAAAGACGCCCCGTGAACACGACGAGACCCTTCGCGAGGAGGGCGTCGACCGCATCTACAACGTGTATCTCCCCCAGGAGCACTTCGCCGAGTTCGAGGGGCACCTCCGCGAGGAGGTGTTCCCGGCGCTCGACGGTGAGGGATCGATCCCGATAGCGGAGCTGTGTGCGGAGTTGGGTCGGGCGAACGCCGAGGTGAACGAACGCGAGGCCGTCGCCGAGGACGCCGGCGTCGCCGCCGCCGCCTACGAGTCGGACGTCCCCGTCTACTGTCCGGCCGTTCAGGACTCCGTGTTGGGCCTCCAGGCGTGGATGTACGCCCAGACGGCCGACTTCACGCTCGACGCGCTGGCCGACATGACCGAACTGACCGACCTCGCGTTCGACGCCGACGACGCGGGCTGTCTACTCGTCGGCGGCGGGGTCCCGAAGAACTTCACGCTCCAGACGATGCTCGTCACC
The DNA here is from genome assembly GCF_003287355.1 of Halorubrum sp. 48-1-W. Lineage (GTDB taxonomy): Archaea > Halobacteriota > Halobacteria > Halobacteriales > Haloferacaceae > Halorubrum. The sequence goes on along the minus strand of NZ_QMIM01000016.1, from coordinate 98,568 downwards.
CCCCGAGCGTACGACTACGCGGTCCAGGTCACGATGGACCCGCCGTCGACCGGCGGGCTCTCGGGGGCGACGTTGGACGAGGCTCGCTCGTGGGGGAAGTTGGAGACGGACGCGCGCAACGCCTCCGTCTACGGGGACGCGACCGTGATCCTGCCGCTTCTCGTCGCCGCGGCTCGCGAGCGGGTCGAGTGACTCGGGGAACGGGGATGATCGGGACGTGGGGCTAGGAGCGATCGAGACGCGGAGCTAGGAGCGATCGGGAACGGCGGCGGTCGAGGGACGGAACGGAGAAGGGACCGTCGTCAGTTGTCGCCGGCCTTCGACTGCCAGGCGTAGTCGCGACGCTTCGCGGACTTCCCGAAGCCGCACGAGGAGCAACGCTCCTTCGTGCGGTGGTAGGACTTCTCGCCACAGCGGCGACACTTCACGTGAACCGTCTTGTTCTTCTTCCCTTGAGAGGGCGTACCGGAGCCGGTCATGCTTTGATGGAAACGACGTTATCGCCGCGTATAATCGTTGTGTCTTCGATCGCGACCGCGAACTCCCCGTCGATATCGCCGTCGACACGGTCGCTTACGCCCGCTTCGGGTTCGATGACGACGTTCATGTGCTGGTCGTAGCCGGCCAGGATCCCGTAGTAGGTCGTCCCGTCCTTGAGGTGTACCGTCACGGGGTCCTCGAGCGACGCTTCGAGCACGTCGAGGGGTCGTCCACTCATTGTCCCTACCGCCTCCCCTCGCACTATTAAAAATACCGGGAGGCGAACGCCTTCAACGGGACACGGGGAGACGTGAGACGTGAGACGTGAGACGTGTTCCACGTGTGGCGCGTTCGCCCCATTCGTGCGGCGCGTTCGCGCTACATGTCCGACCTCGCCGTTCCCGCAGTGTGCCGTCGACCGGCCTCGCCGTTCCCGCAGTGTGCCGTCGAACCCGGACGTTTTTAACACGGCACGGTGTATCGGCGAACACCACACTCCCGCGGGACACGGTGAGCCGACGGCGGCTCGGCCGTAGCGGGGCCTTCACCGACACGCGGTTAGACGCCGGGGCTGACGGCTCCTTTGCGGGGAACCAGTGAGAGACGCCGGCGGACGGCGTCGAACTACCACACCATGGAAATCGAAATCGCGACAATCGGCGGATACGAAGAGGTCGGTCGACAGATGACGGCGGTCCGTGCGGGCGAGGACATCGTCATCTTCGACATGGGCCTGAACCTCAGTAAGGTCCTCATCCACGACAACGTGGAGACCGAGAAGATGCACAGCCTCGACCTGATCGACATGGGCGCGATCCCGGACGACCGGATCATGAGCGACCTGGAGGGCGACGTCCAGGCCATCGTCCCGACCCACGGTCACCTCGACCACATCGCGGCGATCCCGAAGCTCGCCCATCGGTACGACGCGCCGGTCGTCGCCTCCCCGTACACGATCGAGCTCGTCAAACAGCAGATCGCGGACGAGGGCAAGTTCCAGGTCGACAACGACCTCGTGAAGATGGAGGCCGGCGGCACGATGGCCATCGGCGACTCCGAGCAGATCGAGATGGAGTTCGTCAACGTCACGCACTCCATCATCGACGCGATCAACCCGGTCCTCCACACGCCCGAGGGCGCGATCGTCTACGGGCTCGACAAGCGGATGGACCACTCGCCGGTCATCGGCGACCCGATCGATATGGACCGGTTCGCCGAGATCGGCCGGCAGGACGAGGGCGTCCTCTGTTACATCGAGGACTGTACGAACGCCGGCCGGAAGGGTCGAACGCCCTCCGAATCCGTCGCACGGAAGCACCTCCACGACACGCTCACGTCGGTCGAGGACTACTCCGGCGGGATCGTCGCCACGACGTTCTCCTCACACATCGCCCGGGTGAAGTCGCTCGTCGAGTTCGCCCGCGAGATCGGCCGCCAGCCGGTGCTCCTCGGCCGCTCGATGGAGAAGTACTCGGGCACCGCGGAGCGGCTCGACTTCGTCGACTTCCAGGGCGACGTCGGGATGTACGGCCACCGGAAGTCCGTCGACCGCGCGTTCAAGCGCATCATGAAGGAGGGGAAGGGCAACTTCCTCCCCATCGTGACGGGCCACCAGGGCGAGCCGCGCGCGATGCTCACCCGGATGGGTCGCGGCGAGACCCCCTACGAGCTGGAGAACGGCGACAAGGTGATCTTCAGCGCGGGGATCATCCCGGAGCCGACGAACGAGGGCCAGCGCTACCAGTCCGAACAGCTACTCCGGATGCAGGGCGCCCGCATCTTCGACGACATCCACGTCTCCGGGCACCTCCGCGAGGAGGGCCACTTCGAGATGCTGGACACGCTCCAGCCCCAACACGTCATCCCCGGCCACCAGGACCTGAAGGGTCGGTCGCCGTACGTGGACCTCGCCAAATCCCAGGGGTACAAGCTCGGACGTGACCTCCACGTCACGCAAAACGGCAACACCGTCCAGATAGTCGAATGACGACCGAGACGACGGAGGCGCGGGTGCTCGACGCCATCCGCGAGCGGCGCGACCTGGTCAACGCCGCTATCGACGAGGAGTTACCCGTACAGCGCCCGGAGCGCCTCTACGAGGCGTCCCGGTACATCCTCGAGGCGGGTGGCAAGCGGCTCCGGCCGACGGTGACGACGCTCGCTGCGGAGGCCGTCACGGGGATCGAGCCCATGAGCGCGGATTTCAGGGAGTTCGACGCGCTCGACGGCGAGCCCGTCGACGTCATGCGTGCGGCCGTCTCGATCGAGGTGATCCAGTCGTTCACGCTGATCCACGACGACATCATGGACGAGGACGACCTGCGGCGCGGCGTCCCCGCCGTCCACGAGAAGTACGACGTGTCGACGGCGATCCTCGCCGGCGACACGCTCTACTCGAAGGCGTTCGAGATCATGAGCGAGACCGGCGCGGACCCCGCGGACGGACTCGAGGCGATGCGCCTGCTCGCGTCGACGTGTACGGAGATCTGTGAGGGCCAGGCGCTCGACGTCGCCTTCGAGTCCCGCGACGACATCCTCCCCGAGGAGTACCTCGAGATGGTCGAGCTGAAGACCGCGGTGTTGTACGGGGCGGCGGCCTCGACCGCGGCGGTCCTGCTCGGCGCGGACGACGCGATCTCGGACGCGCTGTACCAGTACGGGATCGACTCCGGCAGGGCGTTCCAGATCCAGGACGACGTGCTCGACCTCACCGTCCCCTCCGAGGATCTGGGCAAACAGCGTGGTTCGGACCTCGTCGAGGGTAAGGAGACGCTCATTACGCTCCACGCCCGCCAGGAGGGCGTCGACGTCGACGGGCTCGTCGACGCTGAGACGCCCGCCGAGGTGACGGAGGCGCAGGTCGACGAGGCGGTGGCGGTCCTCGAGGCGGCCGGCTCGATCGAGTACGCCCGCGAGACCGCGGCGGACCTCACTGCCCGTTCGAAGGAGCACCTCCAAGTGCTCCCGGAGAGCGACTCGCGCGCGCTCCTCGAAGACCTCGCGGACTACCTCATCACGCGCGGGTACTGATCTGCGTCGTCGCGCCCGGACGACCCACCCCGCCCGCGCGCCGGCGGGAAACATCTCGTTTTCTCACCCGTCGGCGACGAACCAGTGACCGGCAGAACTACCCGCGACCTCGAAGACGCTTCCATCGATGTACTCTCGAAACCACGCGCTCGTTTCCGCGGCGGTCGGGGTCCCCATCGCCCTCGGCGCTCCGGAGTCGCTCCACCCCCTGTTCGTTTGGGCGTACGTGGTCGTGCTCGGAGTCCTGATCGATGTCGATCACTTCGTGATCGCTCGGATCAATCTGGGGGATTGGCGGAACGTCCGGCGGTGCCTGCGTCGCCCGAGTCGGGTCTTCGTGGATCAGCGGTCGATATTCGAGCCCGGCGACCTGTGGCGCGACCAGCGGCTGTTCAGTCACATGCTCGTCCTCGCCGGGGTAGCCGCCGTCACGTGGTTCGTCGACCCGTACCTGACGTTCGCGACCGTCGTTTCGATCTACGTTCACGTGGTCGCCGACCTCTACGCCGACATGGGATCGCGAAAGGAATACGTTCGAAACGCGAACGAACTGATGGAAGAGGTTCGGTAGGTCCGTCGGCTCTTCGGACGGGACGATCGAGAGACGTACGGGTCACTCCGCGATCGACACGTACGGGTCACCCCACGATCGACACGTACGGATCACCCCACGATCAACAGGTCGACGAGGCCGACCAGGACGGCGATAAGAGCCAACCCGACGTAGTACGACTGTAGCATGATCTCCTTGTAACCGAACCGACCCTTCCGTTTCGTCCAGAAGTCCTGACGCTGATCGCCCGGATCGGGAAAGTACTTCTCGGGCGATGTGATCCCTCCTAGCGTCCGGTCCTCCCGGTTCATCTCCGTCAGTATCTCGTTGATCTTCTCTTCGTTCACCCGTCTGTTGTTCAGATACGTTCTCGTCCACAGCAACAGCGACACGAAAACACCGCTGGAGAACGCGTATAGCCCCACCCGGGAGAGTCGCGTCTCGATCTCCGGAATCACACCTACCATGGCACCAAAAAAGACGACGCTGATGTAGAACGTCGTGTGGATGATCTGGTTGTTCTCCATCTGGTTTTCGGTCAACTGTTGGTATCTATCGGACAGAAACCGTATCTCGTCGGCGTCGGTTTCGCCATCGCTCATGGATGACGACTGTGAGGGGGAGTTCAAACGTCTTCTGCCGTTTTCGAACCGACTAAACAACCACGGGTCGGGTGACCCGTGGCTTTTAGACGGGTCAGGAGGACACGATCGAATTCTCCTCGATCCCGGCAGATTCACCCTCGTGTGACCGATGTGTCGGCTCGGACGGCGGAACGCGGGCTGTATCGCGGAACACAAGAGAGTTGAGCGTTCCCCGGCGAGGGGACGTATGACCGACCACTTCGAGGTCCACGAACGCGACGGCGCGGCCCGGCTCGGCGAGCTCCGGCTCGCCGAGCCGGTGACCACGCCGGCGCTCGCGGACCCGTTCCTCGTCGACGCGGGCAGCCTCTGGACCGCCGACCGCGAGGTACCCGAGGGGGACGAGACGACGCTCACCGTGTTGCCACACCGGTCGTTCCCGGCGGGGACCCGCGAGGAGGTGCGCGAGTCGTTCCGGGTGGACCATCCCGCGATCGACGCGCCGACCGCCGCGGTCGTCGACGCCGAGGCCCCGCGAGACGTGGGCGCGGACGCCTACGTCCTCGCGGACGCTGGCGGGTTCGTCGGCCACGGTGAGGCGTTCCGCGACGCGATCCTGTCGGCGAAGTCGGCGCTTCCGGCCGACACGGCGTTGCTCCTCGCCGGCGTCGCCACGCCGCTGAACGTCGCGACGCTCGCGTACGCCGGCGTCGACCTCGTCGACGCGTCGCTCGCGCGAACGAAGGGCACGCAGGGGAAGTACCTCACCGCCGACGCCGAACACTTCCTCGAGGACCTCGCGGAGCTACCCTGCGCCTGTCCGGCCTGCGCGAAGCCCCGCGGGGAGTTCACCCGTGCGGACTGCGCCGAGCACAACGTGAACGCGCTCGGCGCCGAGCTGCGCCGCGTCCGCGAGCGGATCCGAGCGGGTCGACTGCGGGATTACGTCGAGGGGCAGGCCCGACACGAGGGGTGGCTCACCGCCGCGTTCCGCGAGTTCGACGACCAGTGGGGCTACCTCGAGGAACGGACGCCGCTGATGCGCGACGCGGAGGTGACGGCAGCGACCGCCGAGACGCTCGACCGCGTCGAGATCCGGCGGTTCGCGGACCGCGTGACGAGCCGGTACCGCAACCGCTTTTCGGACCAGCCGCTGGTGTTGGTTCCCTGCTCGGCGACGAAGCCCTACAGCGACTCCCAGAGCCACCGCCAGTTCCACGACGCGGTCAAGTGGCGCGGCCACACCGTCTCGATGACCTCGCCCATCGGGGTCGTCCCGCAGGAGCTTGAGACGACGTATCCCGCCCAGCACTACGACTCGGTCGTGACCGGCGACTGGAGCGCCGACGAGATCGACTTCGTCGCCGAGGTGCTCCGCCGGTATCTGGTCCGCAACGAGTACTCGCGGGTCGTCGCCCACGTGCCGGAGCACGGCTACCGCGAGATCTGCGAGCGCGTCGAGGGGGAGGTCGACGTCGACTTCGAGTACACCTGCGTCGACCACCCGACGACGGACGAGTCACTCGGGGAGCTGAACGCAGCGCTGTCGGGCGAGCCGGCCTACAGTAAACGCGAACGCGAGCACAACACGGTCCGGGCGATCGCCGACTACCTGCTGGGCGACGGCGCGGGCGACGAGGTGTTCGCCGGCGGGACGAACGGTTCGGGCGACAGCGGGACGAACGGCTCGGGCGACGGCGGGACGAACGGGCCGGACGACGACGAGATCCGCACCACCGGGCGCTACCCCAAGCTCCAGGTGTGGGGCGACGACCCCGACGCCGGTCGCGAGGGCGAGCCGGGCGAACAGCTCGCGACCATGGTGCCGCAGTACGGGACGCTCTCGTTCACGCTCGCCGGCGCGAGACGGTGGGTCGAGAGCGACGCGCCGACGAAGCGCGTCGAGATCGACGGGTTCGTCCCGCACGGCTCCGTGCTCGCGCCGGGCGTCGTCGACGCCGACGACGAGATCCGCGTCGGCGACGAGGTCGTCATCGAGGGGCCGAGGGCGTTCGCGGTCGGCCGCGCGGAGATGACCGGCCCCGAGATGGTCGAGTCGACCCGCGGCGTCGCCAGCGAGGTGCGCCACGTCGACGAGAAGTAGGACGCGGGATCGCCCTCGTCCGGCGACCGACCGCGGGCGTTACCCGTCGGTCCGAACGTACGTCTTCAGCCCGGCCAGCCGCCCGTCCTCGACCGCGAAGACGTCGACGAACGCGAACAGCTCGTCGCCGGCAGCGTCGAGGAGCCGCCCCCGGACCGCCACGCCGGAACCGCTCTCGTATACCGCGTCGACGACGTGTTCGGTGTCGGTGAGCGGCCGCTCGTCGCGCATGAACTCGACGAACCGATCGCGTCCCTCGAGGGTTCGATCGGATCGTTCGTGGACGAACGCCGGATCGAGGAGGTCCGCGAGCCGGCCGTAGTCGCCGGCATCTATCGCCTCGTAGTAGCTGTGGGCCGGTCGGGTCACGCCGCCAGCTCCGCGAACTCCGCGGCGGAGGTCCGCGTCCCCTTCGAGATGATCACGTCGCCGGCGCGGATCGTCGTGTCGAGGTCGGGACCGACGAGCCACCCCTCGTCGGGCCGGCGGATCGCGAGGACGCTGGTGGCGATCTCGGTGGCGGGGACGCCGGCCTCGATCGGCGTCCCCACGAGGTCGCTCCCCCCCGTAACCTGCGTGCGGGTGATGATCTCGTCGGACTCCCTGACGGCCATCTCGACGACGGGGTGGACGCCGATGTCGCGCAACACGCCCTCGGTGATCTCGAGGGCGGCGTCCGAGATCTCCTCCGTCGCGACGCCGAGGTGGATGAGCCCGCGGAGCGACACCGGGTCGTCGGCCTCCTTCGCAGCCCGGAGCGTCCACGCCTCGAAGCGCGACTGGAGCGCGTCGACCTCGATCTCAAGGTTGCTCACCTCTTCGGCGAGTTCCTCGTTGTCGAAGAGGACCGAGCCGTACGCCAGGTCGACGGCGAGCTCCGAGAGGTTCTTCATCAGCACGATCGAGTCGACCGCGCGCTCGAGGTCGTCGATCGCGGGCTCGACCGGCTCGTCCGCCTCGAACGGCTCGCCGGCCAGGGTCGGGTAGACGTCCGCGACGCCGGTCTCGGGTCCGCGGAGCAGCGTCACGTCACCGCGTTTCAGCCGGGTCCTCGGCCCGGGGTTGAGGATCCACTCGTCGTCCCGGCGGATGGCGATGACGCGAACGCCCGTCGCGGACTCCAGGTCGATGTCCTTCAGCGTCCGGCCGTCGTAGGGGGAGTCGTCGGCGACGGTGCCGCGGACGAGCGTCTCCACGCCCTCGGTGAGCGCGCCGCGCATCGCGTCCGGGAGCCCGATCTCCTCGAGCACGATCTTCGCGATGTCGCCCGCGGCGTCGGACACCTTGTCCGCCGCGCCGACGACCCCGAGCACGGGCGCGAGCGTCTCCGCCTCGCTGGGGTTGCGGGCAGCGAGCATGAGGCTCATCCGGGCACGCATCTGGAGGACGTCCATCCGGTGTTCGAGTTCGATGACCTCCCGCGCGACCGAGGGGCTCGCGTGGAGCACCGCCGAGTACGAGAGGTCGATGAGGAGCTCCGCCGTGTCCTTCATCTCCACGAGGAGGTCCTTCACGCTCGCGGGCTCGTAGGACACCGTCTCCGGCGGCCGTCGCCCGTCGAATCGTCCCATACCGAACCCTCTCCGGCTCCGGGCAAAAGGCTTGTCACGGGGTGGAACGGCGAGATCCGGACCGATCGCGTACGCATGGGCGTCCGACTCAGGCGTTCTCGAGGGCCTCGCCGGCGACGTATCCCGACTCGTCGGTCCCGACTGCGGACGCGGTTCCGCCGCGTTCGACCGGCACTGCCAGATCGACGAGGGCGAGCCAGCGGAGGAGTCGGTCCGCCCGGTCTCGCCAGGTCCGCTCCCAGTCGACGTCTCGCGCGCGGTCGTGACGCGGGACCGACTCCCGGGTCGCTGCGAAGAGCGCGTCCGCGGTCACCGGCTCCGCCGGCGACGCGGACCGTAGCAACGAGAGCGCCTCGGGGACGAACAGGACCCCCTCGCGGAGCCCCTCGCGGACGCGTTCCCGTGTCGGATCGGCGTCGGTTCGGACGAATCCGCGAGGGGTCTCTCGGACGAGCCCGAGCGTCCGGAGGAACGCGAGCCAATCGTTCGCCCGCTGGCGGTTCGGGAGGTCACGCCGGTCGCGCAGGCGGGCACAGCAGTCGTCGGTGCTCCCCGGGACGAGCGGGACCGCCCGTTGGAACGCCGAAAGCTCCGCCAGTTCCGCCGGCGGCTCGGGGACCGGTTTGAGCCGCATCAACGGTAGCCGAACGACTCCGCGAGTAGCTCCTCGTCGGTCTCGCCGACCGTGTAGACCGGGCCGTCGACCACGTCGACGGTGACTTTCGCCGGGGCGAACACGCTCTCGGGGACCTCGTAGAAGTCCCAGTCGGCGTCCTCGAACACCTCGACGAACGGGGTGCCGTAGTCGTCGCGGACGGTGGAGACGATCTCGCCGAACCGGTCGTCGTCGCGCGCGACCTGGAGGTGGACCTCCCCACCGTACGCCAGCGCGTCGTTCGTCCGACCCATCGCGAGGTCCTCGTCGTGGGTGACGGGCGCGATAGGCGCGCTGCCGGAGGCGTAGAGCACGTCCGTCGGCTCGTAACCGACCTCGAGCAGGCGGAAGACCGCGAGCTCGGCCGCGCGCGCGGCGGTCGAGACGGAGCCCGCCGTGGAGCCGGTGGCGTACGTCGGGAGGAAGACCCCCTCGGGGTCGACCTCGGCGAGGTCGGCGACGTGCTCGGCGACAGTCTCGTCGGGTAGCGACGTGGACTCGATCGCGAGGGTGGCGAACTCCGAGGAGTCGTAGTAGCCGACGCGCTCGAACTCCGTCTCCTGGCCGACGAGCGCGCGGGCGGGCCCGGAGCCCAGCCCCTCGAAGCCGTTCTCGAACGCCAGCTCCCAGCCGGCCTTCTGTGAACACAACAGCGCGACCGCCGGGTGGTCGGTCGACAGTTCGACGTACCCGCGGGGCGCGCCCGCGACCTCGCCCATGCGGGTGTTCACGCTCGCCAGTCCGGCCGTCTGGATCTCGGTCACCAGCAGGCCGGCCTCGACGCCGCCGTTGGCCTCGACGCCGAAGTCGATGACGGTCGCCCCGTTCTCCAACTCGTAGCCCACCACGTCGAGCTCGCCCGCGAAGTCGAGCGCCTCGTCGACGAGCTCTATCGCGGTCCGGTTGATGCTCTCCATACGCCCCGTTTCGCGTCCCCACCTAAGGGGTTTGCCGGTCGCGGACGCGGGACCGGCGGCGACGCGGGTCAATCCGCGAACTCGACGTCGGTGATCTCGAAGCGTGCGCCGCCCTCGTTCCCGTCGGTCACGTGGATCTCCCACCCGTGGGCCTCGACTATCTGTTTGGCGATGCTCAGCCCGAAGCCTGTCCCCTCCGGGCCGGGCGAGTATCCGGCCTCGAACACGGACGCACGCTCGTCGGGCCGGATACCCGGGCCGTCGTCCTCCACGAAGAAGCCGGCGGCGAGCTCCCCGACGGTGATCGTCACGTCCCCGTCGACGTGGTCGATCGCGTTCGAGAGCAGGTTCACCAACAGCTGCCGGAGCTGGTCCCGGTCGGCCCGGATCGCTCGGTCCGTTTCGACGAGTAACGTCGCGTCCGTTCGGTCGAGGCCCGCCCAGCACTCCTCGAGGAGGTGGGACAACTCGATCGCCTCCGGCTCCATCGCCTCGGTACCGATCTTGGCGAACGCCAGCAGGTCGCCGATGAGCCGTTCCATCCGCTCGAGAGCCGTCGCGACGCTCCGAAGCGACTCGCCGTCCCGCTCCTCGCGGGCGAGCTCGAGGTGTCCCCGGGCGACGCTCAGCGGGTTGCGTAGGTCGTGGCTGACCGCGGAGGCGAACTGGTCGAGACGATCGATCTGCTGTTGGAGTTCGCGCTCGCGCTCGATACGATCGAGCGCCGTGCTCGTGTGGCTGACGAGCAGCTCCGCCAACTCGACGTCGTCGTCGTCGAAGGCGGCCGTGGTCGTCTCGATCGCCTGGAAGACGCCGCGATCGCCGATCGGGACGCTGATAGCCGAGCGATAGAACTCCTTGGCGGGATCGGTTTCGTCCTCGGGTTCGATCTCCTCGATGACGTGCGACCGGTCGGTCAGATACGTTTTGCCCGCCAAACCCTGATCGACGCGCATCCGTCGAGCGCCGTCCGGTGGGGTGTCCTCGGACACGGCGTACGGCACGAGCCACTCGCCTTCCCGGAGGACCACGGTACACTGGTGGAACTCGAGGACGTCGGCCGCCGCCGTAACGGTCTGTTCACACACCGCCTCCGCGGTGTCCTCGGTCTGGAGACGGGTCGCGACGCGGTGAAGCGCCTCTATCGTGTCCCCGGGGCGACCTCCCATACCGACGGATTCACCAGGACATATAAGAACGTTTTCACGGAACCGGGAGACGGGCGTCACGGGAAGTCGCTGGACGGACGCCAGGAGGCTCGAACGTCGCCGATCCGGCGGGTTCGACGTGGTCCGTCACCAGAAGCCGCCGCCGGGACCGTCAGGGCCCGTCGGGCCCGACGGACGCGGATCCGGATCGATCCGCACGAACTCGCTTTCGGCCCGTGGGTCGACCTCCCGTCCCTCCTCGTAGCGAACGAACGAGAGGTAGAACGGTTCGCCGCATCCCGCGTTCGGTTCCGTGGGACCTCCGTCATCCGCGTCGTACGGGTCCCAGACGACCTCGTCGCTCTCGCCGCAGACGAACCGGACGCCGTCGGCTTCGTCGCCCTCGAACGACTCGTCGGGACCGGCGTACGTCCATCCCTCGAAGGGGTACGGCGTCACCGCCTTGTCCGCGAGGTAGCCCTCGCGTTCGATCTCGACGATCGTCTCACAGCGCGGACAGTGGTAGGTGACGGGATAGCCCATATCCTCGAGAGGGGTGGTAGGGATAAACACCCGTCGCTGGCAGGTACGTCGTGAACGCGGACCGGGCCGGTTCGCGGTCCCCGGTCGTCGGGGCCTCGACCGCCGGCCTCAGTCGTCGGAGGCCTCGACTGCCGGCAGCTCGGCGCGCGTCGCCCGCGCGAGCGCCGCGATCGCCTCCTCGATCTCGTCGGGTGCGGCGTAGCTGAAGGAGATCCGGGCGTGACCGTCACCGCGGTCGTCGTGGAAGAAGTACGATCCGGGGAGGTACGTCACGCCCTCGTCGGCGGCGGTCCGTAACAGCTCCTCCGCGTCGATCCCCTCGGGGAAGTCGACCCAGACGAAGAACCCACCCTCGGGCTCGCTCCAGCTCGTGCCCGACGGCATCCGGTCCTCGAGCGTCTCGAGCATACGGTCCCGGCGCTCACGGTAGCCCGCACACAGCTCCTCGAGGGTCGCCTCGAAGTCGACCGCCTCGCAGTACCGGGAGACGAGCCCCAGCGTCAACACGTTCTCGCCGCCCGCGTTGATCCGGTCGAGCTGTCTGATTATCGCCTCGTCGGCGACGACCCAGCCGGTCCGGATCCCGGGGGCGATCGTCTTCGAGAACGTGTCGACTCGGATCACTCGGCCGTCCTCGTCGAGCGATTTGAGCGGCGGCGGCGTCGAGCCTTCGTAGCGGAGCTGGCCGTACGGGTCGTCCTCGACGATCAGGAAGTCGTACCGCTCCGCCAGTTCGAGGAGACGCTCGCGGCGCTCGGTCGACAGCGTCACGCCGGTCGGGTTCTGGAAGTCGGGGACCGTGTACAGGAGCTTCGGGAGCGGGTCGCCCGCCTCCTCGCGAGCTTCGAGGTCGGCGGCGAACGCGTCGACGTCGAGGCCGTCCGCGTCCATCCCGTACCCCTCGATGTCGGGGTCGTAGTTGCGGAACAGCCGTATCGCACCCATGAACGTGGGTGCCTCGATGGCGAGCAGGTCACCGGGGTCGAGGAACGTCTGTGCGACCGTATCCAGCGCGTGGGTCGCGCCGTTCGCCACGTGGACTTCCTCGGGCGAACAGTCGATCCCGCGGGCACGGGTCCGATCGACGACGGTCTCCGTGATCGCGTCCGCGTAGTCGCCGCCGGCGTACTGGAGTGCGTCCTCGTGGTCGACCTCCAGCACCGTGTCGACCGCGTCGCCGACCGCATCGTTCGGTAACGCGTCCGGGTACGGGAACCCGAACGCGAGCGACACCGCGTCCGGTGCCGTGATCGCCCGCCACGTCCCGTAGGCGGCACCTTCCATCGTCTCTCGAACTGGGTCGGCGAACAGACGTTCGTAGCCGTTCGACCCGTCGCTCTCGTTCATCTCGTGTATGAACACGTTCGCTCACCAATATAAGCCTGCTGGCGGGGGAACGAAACCCCGCAATCCCTTTTAACCGGGACGTCGACTCTCCGGACATGATCGACGAGACGGTCGCCGAGATCCGGGCGATGCGGACCCACAGCACCTCCGCGGTGGCCGTGAAGGCGACGGAGTCGCTCGCGGAACTGCTCGACCGTGAGTACATCACCGTCGACGAGTTCGAGCGCGACCTCGAGCACAACGCGGGCGTACTGCGCCGGTCGAACCCCTCCCACGCCGCGCTCCACAACGCGATGCGCGAGGTCGAGCGCTCGATCGTCGGCGAACCGACCACCGTCGAGGGGGCCAAACAGCTCCTCGAGGACGTCATCGACCGCGTCGTCGCGGACGTCGAGACGTCGAAGGCGGCGGCCGCGGCCAACGCCGCCGAACGGATCGTCGACGGCGACACCCTGTTGGTCCACGACTACTCCACGACCGTCCTCGAGTCCATCGAGACGGCCGCCAGCGAGGGGGCACACATGACGGTGTACGTGACCGAAGCGCGCCCGCGGACGCTCGGCCGGAAGACGGCACGCGCGCTCGCCGGGATGGACCGCGTCGACGCGCGGATGGTCGTCGACAGCGCGATGGGGTACGCGCTCCGCGACTGCGACCGCGTCCTGCTCGGGATCACGTGTATCACCGGCGGCACCTACTACAACCGGGTGGGGACGTTCCCGATCGTCGTCACCGCCCGCGAGCTCGGCGTCCCGATCACCGCGGTCGGCTCCGGCGCGAAGACGATAGAGGAGTTCCGGTTCGAAAACGAGTTCCGCGACGCCGTGGAGGTGATGCGCGAGCCGGTCGAGGGCGTGACGATCGAGAACCCGAGCTACGACGCGACCCCCGTCGGAATGATCGACACCGTGATCACGGACGACGGCGTCGTGGAGTGAGCGCGTCGACCCGGTCGCCGATCCGCGAGAGCGCCGCGTCCGAGAGCCCGTGACCCGACCCGTCGGTCCGCTGGGTTGTCGGCCCACCGACTCGTCCCCGTCGTCTCGATATCGAGGTCGCGCCCCGTCCGAACGGGCCGTCCGGTCCCGGGACGGGGATCCGATGTTCACGGCGTGACACCTGCCACAACGGTTTTGAATGTGCGATGTGTTAACGAAATTATGAGCGTGAATCGGGGCGGCGAGGTCGCCTTCAGGGTATCGAGCGAGGCCGCCTTGGAACCCGAGTGTACGAGTCTCTCGTGTGAGCTGTCGGCGACGGCGACGGAACCAGGCGTCGTCACCGCCGTCGCGCTCGTGGGACTGCTCGCGCTCCTCACGTTCGCGTACGTCCGCGACGCGGAGACGGTCTGTCGGCGCGAGCGACGGCGCGTCATGGACGAACACGACGCTTTCGAGGAGTTCGCCGACCGCATCACCGCGCTCGATCCGTGTCCGACGGAGGCGACGGCACCGTCCGCGCCCGCCACACAGGTGGTCGGTACGCGCCACGGTACCGGCGACTGGGGGGTCGGCGATATACGACTCAGACGCGTCCTCGATACGTACCGGGACACCGTAATGTCGTTACCACACTACTCCGAGGAGTACGACGAGACCGTCGGCGAGAGCATCGCGGCGGAGTTGGGACCGGACACGACCGTGTCGCTGGCGTCGAACGGGACGCTCTCGCCGGGATTACAGTCCGCGCTCGTCGACCGGAGCCGGCGGGCGTCAGCCGCGAGGCGGTCGCTCGCGGACGCCATCGACGCCGAACTCGACGCGCTCGCCGACGCCGACACGACGCTCTCCGGGATCGATCGTCGCCGTAGCCGATTGAACCAGCACCTCGACGGGATCCAGCAGGGACGGCGGGCCGACGCCTCGATCGACGTCTGGGAACGGCTCGGCGAGCTCGAGTCGGAGTGTGAGGCCGTCGCGGACGATCGCCAGTCGACGCTTCGGGACCCGCCGATGTCGCCGGAACGCGTCGCCGACGACGTCGAGACCGGATTCTACGGGTACCTCTACGCGCCGATGGACGGTCCCGACCACCCGGTGCTGGCGTCGATCGCGACGCTCGTCGACCGGATCCGCGAGGACCGCGACCGCGTCGCTCGCCGGATCGCGGACGGCGTTTGAGGAGGCGACGCGAGCTCGCCCGCCTCTCGCCGCCCGACGACGACGGCGAGTCCCGCGATCGCGAGCCCCGCGACCCCGAACAGCGGGTCCTCGAGCCCGATCCGGACGCCCGTTTCGAGCAGTACCAGCCCGACGGCGAACTGGATCCCGCGGATGACCGGATCGCCGATCCAGCACTCCACGGCCGAGAGCGTCCCCGAGAATCAGATCGCGAGCAGAACGATGGCCAGCGCGAGTCCGGCGAGCGCGAGCTCGGCGTAGGTGAGCGCCCCGGCGATGGCGAGCGCCGCGAGCGCCTTCATCGGCTCCACCGAGATCGGGAGCCCGTAGGCGACACCCCAGAGGACCTGGAAGACGCCGAAGCCGACGAGCACGTGCGGGAGCGACACCTCGGTCAACAACGCCAGCGCGACGATCAGCGGGATGACCGTAACCGAATCCCCTATCTCCCCGGTGAGCTCTCTCCGGTCGAACTCGAGCCGCGATCGGGTCGATTGGTCGCCGAAATTCTCCATTCGATCCCACGAAACTGGCAGACTGACTTGAGGCTTGTCGGTAACCGGCACGCATCACGATCCGACGAGGAGAAACCGTATGTGGTTATTCCACTCCGCGCGAGGTCACGTCAAGTCGGAACGGTTCGTCCCGTCCGTCGTCCGCCTCCCGTGCCGATACCGGTCGCGAAGCCCGAAGGCGAGCGCGCCCAGTCCGAGCAGTAGCGCGAGGAGTTCGACGACCCCGCCGACGATGGGGATCGCCCCGAGGATCGCGAACCCGAGGAGTCCGCCGACGAGCGCGATCCACCGGTTCTCGGCGCCCAGTCTTCGCGTGACCCACACCCCCACCGCGTATCGGCCGTACACGGCGGCGATCCAGACCGCGGCGACGTAGGCGGCGATCCCGAGCAACGCGAGCGGGATCCCGACGATCGTGATCGTCACGAGGAGGAGCGCGAGCGGGACGGAGACGAGGGTCAAGAGCCCGATGCCGCCGCTCGCGAGTGGGTCGGTCTCGACGCGGGCGGCCACGTCACGGGAGAATCGGGGGAACGCGAGGAGTAGCACCGCGCCGAGGACGAGGTTGGCCGCGAAGGCGTAGGCGGTGCCGAACCACGAGGGGGCGACGTCCATCCCGAAGCCGATCCCGGCGTCGCCGCGGAGGCTCGCGTCCTCGACGACGCCGCCCGCGACGCTCGCGTCGGGGCTTCGCGTGAACTCCTCCGCGTCGTACCGGAACTCGCCGCCGACCTCCGCGTTCGGCCCGATGGCGACCGAGTCGCCGGCCGCGCGAACGTCGCCGCCGACCGTCCCGTCGACGACGATCGAGCCCGCGCCGACGTCGATGGACCCGTCGACTCGACCGGTGTCGGTCAGTTCGAAGGAGCCGGTGCCGGTCCGGACGTCGCCCTCGACCGTTCCGTCGACGACAAGGGTACCGGCGGCGGCGTCGACGTTCCCCTCGACGCGACCGGTCTCGGCGATCCGGATCGATCCGGCGGCACCTGAGAGGTCGCCGGTGACCGTCCCCCGGACGACGATCGTTCCGGCGACGCCCTCGATCCCGTCGACCGTCTCGCCTTCGTCGACGACGATCGATCCGGACGCACCGGTAACGGACTGGGCTGCGACGCCGCCCGTCGCGAGCGGAAGCAAGAGACCGACGATCAGGAGTACGACGACGATACGGCGACCGTAGCGGCTGAGTGGAGGGACCATGCGCGACGCATGTATCGGACACGAACTATACCTTTTGGTTTGACAGTATCCGGGTCAGAACGGCCACCACGGCCGGTCGTTCACGACCTGACGGAGCCGCGCGGTGAGGCCCGTCCCCGTATCGGGATCGGACGGTCCCGGGCCGCCGAGCGCCCAGTCGGCCTTCTCGGCGGCCTCGCGAACCGTGCGGAACTCCCAGCCGACCGTGTCGGCGAGCCGGCGGTCCTCCCGGGAGGTGCCGACGAACACGTGTCGAGGGGTGTCCGTCGCCTCCCGGACGTCGGCCAGCGTGCCCCACTTGTCCCAGTCCCGGAGCGTGTAGTCGTTCTCGAGGCCGTGTCGATCCAGGAAGTCGTCGACCGCGCTCGTGTCGTTGGCGACGACCCCGACGTGCGCGCTCCACCGTCGCGCGTCCGCGAACGCGGCGGCGGGGTCGGCGAGCGCGCGGACGGCCGAGAGCGTGAAGACGAGCGTCATCTCGCCGTCGGCGTCGCTTCCATCCGCCCCTCCCGTGTCGTATTCGTCGCGATCCTCGTCGTCGGGGGTCATGCGCTCACCGCGACCGGATCGGTAGCTCCACGTGCGTCGGGTGCTCGGCGTCGTGGTGAACCGTGTTCCTCGCGGTCCGGTACTCCCGGTCGGCGTAGAGGTCGCCGCCCGTGTTGTGGTTGACGTCGTACCGCGGGTAGTTCGACGACGAGACGTCAAGCCGGATCCGATGCCCCGGCTCGAACACGTTCGCGGTCGGGTACAGCTCCAGGTCGAACTCGTACACTTCGCCGGGCTCGAGGAGGTCCGGCTCCGTGCGGTAGTTCCGGTAGCGACCCCGACAGATCGAGTCGGTGAGGTTGAGCGCGAACCCGGCGGGGAACGCCTCGCTCGCCGGGTACTCGTCGATCAGCTTGGCGGTGAAGTCGGTGTCCGGGCCGTCCGTCGAGGCGTGGATCCGGACGCGTATCGGCCCCGCGACCTCGACGGCCTCCTCGAGCGGCGGCGTCCGGAACACGACCACGTCGTCCCGCCCCTCTACGGGCCCGTACGGCGGGTCGGCCCCGAACGTCTCCGGGCGCGTCCGCTGGTCGTAGCCGCCGCGACCGGTGATACTCAGGGTCGGCCGGTCGGCGAGCTCGAGGTCCTCGAGCTGTTCCTCGCGGGGCTCGAAGGTGTAGTACGACGAACAGTTCCCGCCGAGGGTAGGGACGGGGTCGCGCGGGTCGAACTCGTAGGTCGTCGACGCGTCGGTCGCCTCGGGCGGGTCGGTCGCGAGGTTGCCGTCCCCGTGCGCGTAGTACGCGGTGAAGTCGGTGTCCGGGAGCGGCCAGTCGGTTCCCTCCCTCCACTCGCCGCCGTGGTCGAGCCGCCCGTTCGCCGTGACCCCGCCGTCGCCGTCGCCCATCCGGAAGTACTGGACCCGCGGCTCGTTCCACGTGTCCCGGTCCTTGAGGTAGTGATCGAAGAAGCGCAGCTTCGTCTCGAGGTAGTCCCGGGTCATCGCGTCGCCGAAGGCGGTCTCGCCCGAGTACGGCTTTGTCCACGTCGACTGCCCGCCGTGGGTCCACGCGCCCATGAGCAGGAAGTGATCGCTCTCTTTTCGGTCCGCGAGCCCCTCGAAGTTGTCGCAGGTCGCCTTCGCGTAGGAGTCGTACCACGAGCCGGCGTAGACGGTCGGGACGTCGGCGCTCTCGTCGTAGTGCGCCTCGAAGTTGATGCTGGGGTCCGTCCAGAACTCGTCGTCGCCGGGCGTCCGCGCGTAATCGAAGACGTACTCCTCGTAGTTCGGAAGGTGTCGGAGCGGGGACTGTCCGGGGAGTACCGGCTCGTTCGCGAGCATGTCGCGCGTGTCGACCTCGGCGATCCGTCGACGGAGGTCCTCGTCCTCGAGGACGCGTTTCGCGAACCCGCCGCCGATGGTCAGCGACCACGTGAGCCACCGGAGCTCGAAGGCCCCGTGGTGGCGAAGCGTCGCCTTCCACGCGTTCGCCGCCCCCTGGTTGACGAACATCGCCGCCAGCCCCCGCGGCCGTTGCGTCGCCAGCGCGTTCTGGACCCACGCCATGTAGGAGGTGCCCATCGTCCCGACCTGGCCGTCACAGTACGGCCGGTCGGCCAGCCACTCGACCGTGTCCGCGCCGTCCTCCGCCTCGTTGGCGAGCAGGTAGAACTCGCCGTCGCTCGCGTACCGGCCGCGGACGTCCTGGAGGGCGACGACGTACCCGCGCTCGGCGTACCAGTTCCCCGCCTGTTCGACGCGTTCGCGGGCGCGCTTGTCGTAGGGCGTCCGGACGAGCAGTGCCGGCTTCGGTTCCTCGATCGGTTCGCCCGTCTCCGGGTCCGTCGGGCGATACACGTCGGTCGCGAGCGCGGTCCCGTCACGGGTCTCCACCCGGACGTCGTGACGGACCGTGACCCCGTAGTCGGGCGATGATACCATACGTCACGCTTTCGGACCGGGATCATAAAACTGCGGGTCGACTCCGCCGATTTCCGCGACGGCTCGCTCCGAGCGTCCCTCTCATAGTGAGTACTGCGAGTCTTTCCCACTGCGATGACCCGTATCGGTGCCGAACGCGGCTGACTCGGGGTCTCTCGACACTCTCGATGAAACTATTCGCAGTGATCACTATCAGTACACGTGGCCCCGTTCGGCGTCGTAGACGACCTCGCCGTCGACGACGGTGTACTCCACGTCGAGGTCGGTGATCTCGGCGGGCTCGACCGCCCGCGGGTCCGCCGAGAGGACGGTCACGTCCGCGAGCTTCCCGGGCTCGATCGTCCCTTTCTCGTCCTCGTTGAACCCGAGGTAGGCGGCGTCGGGGCCGTACAGCCGGAGCGCGTCCTCGACGGCGACCCGCTGGTCCGGCCCGACGACCTCGCCGGTCACCGTCTCGCGGGTGACGGCGGTTCGAAGCCCGACGCGAGGGTCGCCCGTCGCCACCGGCCAGTCGCCGTTGCCGGCCGTCGGGATCCCGTGTTCCTGGAGGGCGGCCACGGCGTACGTCCAGTCCATCCGCTCGTCGCCCCAGTACACCCAGTTGCGCGAGACGTCGGCCCCGAGGAAGCTGATCGACGAGGAGACACACACCCCCAGGTCAGCCATGCGTTCGAGGTGCTCCGGCCGGGTCAACCCGGCGTGTTCGATCCGGAAGCGGTGGTCCTCGTCGGGGTCGAGCACAGCCTCGTAGGCGTCGAGGATGTGGTCCATGGCGAGGTCGCCCTGGCCGTGGACGCAGACCCGGAGCCCCGCCTCGACCGCTCGCTCGACCCGCTCGGCGAAGTACTCGGGGTCGATGTGGAGGACGCCGTCGTACTGCGGGGAGTCCTCGGGCACGGGCTCGCCCTCGTAGGGGTCCCGCATGGCAGCGGTCCGGCCGGTGAACGCCCCGTCCATGAAGTACTTGACGCCGACGACGAACAGCCGGTCGCTCCCGAAGCCGGTGCGAACGCCCGTCTCCGCGAGCCGCGAAAGCAGGTCGATCCCCTCCTCGCCGAGGTCCTCGCCGGCGTCGCCCTGGATCATCGTCCCCAGTCGGAGCGGCAGCTCGCCCTCGCGCTCGAGCTCCTGGTAGATCCGGAGGTCCTCGGGCGTCGTGTTCGCCTCGTGGGCGGTGGTGACGCCCCACTCGAGGAGTCGGTCGATCGCTCGTTCGACGTTCGCGCGACGGTCCGCGCGGGTCTCGTCGGGGATCGCCTCGTGGAGGGGGATCTCGGCCTCCTCGCTCACCAACCCCGACGGGCGGCCGTCCGCGTCGCGCTCGATGGTCGCCGGCGGTTCGGGGTCGGGCGTGTCGCGGTCGATGCCCGCGCGAGCGAGCGCCGCGGAGTTGTAGATGCTCCCGGTGTGGCCGCCGACGCTGTTGATCTGGACCGGGTTGTCGGGCGCGACCTCGTCGATATCCCATCGGTCGATGTGTCGGTCCTCGGCCTCCCACACCAGCCCGAGGTTGTACCCCGAACAGACGATCCACTCGCCGTCGGGCGTCCCCTCGGCCCGCTCGCGGATGCGTTCCTGGACGTCGGCGATCGACTCGTTCGGCGGCGACCGACAGTTCACGTGGACCATCCGAGCGCCGCCCATCGGCACGTGGAGGTGCGTGTCGATGAACCCTGGGAGCGCCGCCCGTCCGTCGAGGTCGACGACCGCCGTCTCGGGGCCGACGTCGTCGAGCACTTCGTCGGTCGACCCGACGGTCGCGATCCGTCCGTCGCGCGCCGAGAGCGCCTCGGCCTCCCGGCCGTCGGCGTCGAGCGTCAGTACGGTCCCGTCGATCAGCGCGATGTCCGCAATCATATTTACTGATATATTTAATCAGTAAAAAGTGTTTCTGGGCCACGAATGCCCGTCTATCTGGCGATTCGACTATCGGCCACTCGTTGGACGTGACGGCCTCGACCGCCGGTCTGACGGGCCTGACCGAGCGACCGCCGGTCCGGTGAGCCTGACCGAGCGACCGCCGGTCCGGTGAGCCTGACCGAGCGACCGCCGGGAACCCGGGATCAGCCCCTCGGCTCGGACGTCCGGGATAGTGCGTTCAGGCGTCCGGCCACCGCTCGATGTACACCGTCTCGTCGGTGTAGAAGTGGATCATGTCCTGGCCCTGGGCGTGGAGGTCGCCGAAGAACGAGTCCTTCCGGCCGCCGAAGTGGAAGAACGCCATCGGCGCGGCGGTTCCGGCGTTCACGCCGATGTTCCCCACGTCGGCCTCGTGACGGAACCGTCGGGCGTCGGCCCCGCTCGCGGTGAACAGGCTCGCCGCGTTGCCGAAGTCGCTCCGGTTCACCACGTCGATCGCCTCGTCCATGTCCGCGACGCTCATCAGCCCCAGGACGGGACCGAATATCTCCTCCCTGACGATCCGCATCGCCGGGTCGACGTCGCCGAACACCGTCGGCCCCAGGAAGTTGCCGTCCTCGTAGCCGTCGACCGACACGTCGCGACCGTCCAGGAGGAGGTCCGCCCCCTCGTCGACGCCGCTCGCGATCAGCTCACGGACCCGCTCCTCGTGTTCGGGCGTGATCAGCGCGCCGATGTCGGTCCCCTCGTCGAGGCCGTAGCCGACGGTCCGGGACTCCGCCTCCGCGAGGACGCGGTCGACGAACTCGTCGTAGACGCCCGCCTCGACGACGACGACGTCGTTCGCGAGACAGCGCTCGCCCCCGCACGCGAACGCCGACGAGACGGTCTTGTCCGCGGCGAACTCGAGGTCGGCGGTCTCGGTGACGACCACGTGGTTCTTCGCGCCGCCCTGGGCCTGGACGCGCTTGCCGTTCACGGCGGCCCGCTCGTAGACGTGTTTCGCGACCGGCGTGCTACCGACGAACGAGACGCCCTCGATGCCGTCGTGGTCGAGGAGCGCGTTCACGGTGTCGGCGCCGCCGTGGACGAGTTGGACGACGCCGTCGGGGAAGCCCGCCTCGTCGATCAGCTCGAACAGGCGCTCGGCGACGACGGGGTCCTGCTCGCTGGGTTTGAGGACGAACGCGTTCCCGGTCGCCACCGCGTACGGGAGGAACCAGAGCGGGATCATGCCGGGGAAGTTGAACGGGGTGACCGCTGCGAACACGCCGAGCGGCTTGCGAACCGCGGTCTCGTCGATGTCGGGCGCGGCGTTGGGCAGGTGGCCGGCCTGCATCATCGACGGGATGCCACAGGCGACCTCGACGTTCTCGATACCGCGTCGGAGTTCGCCCCTTGCCTCCCCGACCGTCTTGCCGTGCTCGCGGACGAGCACCTCGGCGAGTTCGTCCTGGTGTTCCTCGAGGAGCCGTTTGAGTTCGAAGAGCGGCTGGATCCGCGCTTCGACCGACGTTCGCGACCACTCGTCGAACGCGTCCGCGCCGGCCTCGACCGCCGTGTCGACGTCGGCAGCCGAGCTGAACCCGACGCGTGTGAGCGTCTCACCGGTGCCCGGATCGATCACGTCCTGGCCGTCGTCCCCGGTCGGTTCTCGCCAGGAGCCGGCGATGTAGTTCCGTACGTCTCCCCACGGTGGCGTGGTGTCGAGTGACATCCCTTGAGGGCGGGTCTTCCCCCGTCGGTAAGTATGTTCCGACGCCTTCGTCCGACAGCCCCGATAGACGAGACGAGATGACCTCGATCCCCATATTCATCGAATAATTTCCTAATTCAGCGGCTAGAGCCAAAGATTAATCAATCCACGTGAATAGTTGACAACGATCAATGTCGAAACAGGGATCCGCGCCGGCCGACGGACTCAATCCGACCGAACGTACCGACAGGGAGCACGTCTTCGGGACGTGGTCGTTCCAGAGCGAGGTCAGCCCCACGGAGGTGACTCACGCGGAGGGCGTGCGGTTCACCGACGGCGACGGCGACGAGTTCATCGACTTCTCGAGTCAACTCATGTGCTCGAACCTCGGCCACTCCGCCGAACGGGTCGAGGAAGCCATCGCCGAGCAGGTCGCCGACGCCGCGTACGTCGCCCCGGGATACACGACCGAACCGCGGGCGAAGCTGGGCGAGAAACTCGCCGAGATCACGCCGGGCGACCTCTCGAAGACGTTCTTTTCGACCAGCGGGACCGAGGCGGTCGAGGCCGCGATCAAGATCGCGCGCTTCTATACGGGTAACCGGAAGATCGTCTCGCGGTACCGCTCGTATCACGGGGCGACCTACGGCTCGATAAGCGTCACCGGCGACCCGCGACGGCTGGCGGCCGAACCGGGGATCCCAGGGGCGATCAAGGCCCCCGACCCGTACGCCTACGGCTCGACGCTCGATCCGATGGAGAGTCTGGAGTACGTCGACGAGATGCTCCATCTGGAGGGCGACACCGTCGCGGCGGTGCTCGTCGAACCGATCGTCGGCTCGAACGGGATCCTGGTCCCTCCGGACGAGTACCTGCCGCGGCTCAAGGAGATCGCCCACGACCACGGGGCGCTTCTGATCGTCGACGAGGTGATGAGCGGGTTCGGCCGAACCGGAGAGTGGTTCGGTGCCGACGTGTTCGGCGTCGAACCGGACATCATGACGATGGCGAAGGGGTTGACCGGGGCCTACCAGCCGCTCGGTGCCACGGTCGTCAGCGACGAGATCGCCGCCCACTTCGAGGACGAGATGTTCTGTCACGGCCATACGTACTCCGGACATCCGGCCGCCGTCGCGGCGGGCGTCGCGGCGATCGAGACGTACGAGGAGGAGGGCCTGATCGAGCACGCGAGTCAGGTCGGCGAGTACCTCGGCGAGCGGATCGACGAACTCGCCGAACGCCACCCGAGCGTGGGTGAGGCCCGCGGCGTCGGCCTCTTCCGCGGCATCGAGCTGACGAAGCGTCCCGGCGAGCGCGTCCCGTTCGGCGAGCGCGCGGACAAAGTGAGCAAGGGCTCGACCGTGGTCGACGAGGTCGCCGCGACCGCCTACGAGCACGGCACCTACGTCGCGAACATGATCAACACCCTGATCGTCGCGCCGCCGCTACCGATCAGCAGAGCCGAGATCGACGAGGCCATCGAGGCGGTGGACGCCGGCCTCGAGGTCGCCGACGACGCGATGGAGTAAGGGTCGGGCGCGGACAGTCACCACGGACGGAGACGGGGCGTCTCGATACGTGGTTTTCTTGACCCGACGCCACGATGCTGGTGTATGAACGACGCGCTCCGG
This sequence comes from Halorubrum sp. 48-1-W, assembly GCF_003287355.1. Taxonomy (GTDB): domain Archaea; phylum Halobacteriota; class Halobacteria; order Halobacteriales; family Haloferacaceae; genus Halorubrum. The sequence continues at coordinate 74,183 of NZ_QMIM01000016.1, read as the reverse complement.
AGTTCTCCCGACCTCGACGAGACCGACCTCGCCATCCTCGAACGCGTCGAGGCGGACTTCGACGTCAGCCTCGAGACGCTCGCCGACGAGTTGGACCTGTCGACGTCGGCGGTCCACTACCGGGTGAACAAGCTCAAGGACAACGGGGTCATTCGAGGGGTCACGGCCGACGTCGACCCGATGGCGTTCGGGCTGGAGATGGTCGCGATCACGGACGTCTCGGTCACGCACGAACGTGGGTACTCGGACGACGTCGGCGAGGCGCTGTGTCGCATCGACGGCGTCGAGCAGGTGTTCTACACGATGGGCGACGTCGACTTCGTCGTCATCAGCCGCGTTCAGAGTCGCGTCCAACTCAACGACCTCATCGACCGCATGGTCGCCATCGACGGCGTCAACGAGACCTCCTCGCGGTTCGTGATGCGCGAGTTCGAGAACGGTCGGACCGTCACGGAGAACCTCCCTGAGCAAGCTCGAGACGCCGTCCTCGACCCGCCGACCGAGTGAGACGGGTCCTCCGCCGACAGCCCCGCCCGCCTCGGACCGATCAGCACCCGGGTCTCCCTTCTCTCCCGGACCCCTTCTCTCCCGGACCCCTTCTCCGTCGAGGCCGCAGTCACGGACGTTTTATATCCTTCGACGAGCAACCCGAAACCGGTGGCAGTGACGACGTGTTACCCCCACTGAGCCCCTTGTGACGACGGGTTTCCACCGAGCCACCACTTCCGACTCGCCGACGAACCACGGACCTCCACCCGCCGAACGGGTCGGACACCACCGGTGACGCCCGTTTTTAAGCCGCCGCGTCCCGACGTGGTGAGTATGGAACTGGAGTTGCGGTTCTTCGCGACGTTTCGGGAGGCTGCCGGGGGAAAGACCGTCGTCCACGAGTTCGACGACGGTTCCGACGTCGGCGACGTGCTCCGTGCCCTGGAGGCGGAGTACGAGGGGATGGACGGTCGGCTGATCGTCGACGGCGACCTCGCACCGCAGATCAACGTGTTGAAGAACGGTCGCGAGGTGTTACACCTCCAGGGGCTCGACACCGAACTCGTCGACGGCGACCGGCTCTCCGTCTTTCCACCCGTCGCCGGCGGCGGGGAGGACGTCGCGGATCCGTCGGAGTCGTCGGAATCACCCGAACCATCGGACCCGCTCGAACCGCCGACTGAACCGCCGGCCGAGTCGGGATGGGTTCGCAGGGAGGTCGCGTATCGGGGGATCTCCAGGCGGCTCGCAGCCCACTACCTCGAGAACCTCGGCGGCGAGCTCGTCGGCACCGACGACCCCGCGTCGGCGACGCGCGTCGACGGCGACGACTGGCGGGCGACCCTGGCCGCAGTGAAGGTGACCGCGGCGGCGTCGATCACGCTCACGGAGGTGACCGTCTCGTTCGCGGGCGAGGAGTCGGTCTTGGACGAGTTGCTCCCGAAGTTCAAACGGAAGGCGATGCGGGCCGGCGGCTGATGGGCGCTGGATCCGCCGGGGACGGTGCTGGAGGCAGTGAGGGGGACCACCCGATCGACGGGAACGCGCTCCTGAAGGCCGCGGCGCTCGCGAGCGTCCCCGCCGACCGGCTTCCGGTGCTCCTCGCGCGCGTCCAGGCCGACCTCGGCCCGCGTCTCGAGACGTACCGACGTCGCTACGAGCGGATCGAGTCAGCCCCGGACCGCGAGACGTTCCTCGTCGAGCCCGACCACTGGGACGGGGTCGGCGCACGGCTCGGCTTCGCCGACCGCGAGCGCGACGCGGTCGCCCGCGCCCACGAGACCGCGGTCGAACGGTGGGGGTCGACGACCGGCCGACGCGCGGAGTTCGAGACGGCCCTCGAGATCCGGTCGGCGGTCGTGATCGGGATCGAGGAAACGGGGGAGTGAGACCGCCCGCATCGACGGAGCTTTGTCGCCGGCGGGTGGACGCGTCGGCATGCGACTCGCTCGCCTGCTGACGCCCGACGGGCCGGTGGCCGGCCGGTACGAGGACGGGACCGTCGTCGTCGAGGACGGGGACGCGAACGGCCGGCACGGGAAAGACCGAGACGGGGACGGTTCACGCGGGACCTACGAGGTCGGCCGTGACGGTCGACTCCTCCCGCCGTGTGAGCCCGGCGCGCTCTACTGCGTGGGCCGGAACTACGTGGAGACGCTCGATCAGATGGCGTACGAGCGACCCGAGGAGCCGGACTTCTTCATCAAGCCGCCCGCGAGCCTCGTCGCACACGGCAGTGCGGTTCGGTACCCGGAGTGGACCGACGAGTTGACCTACGCCGGCGAGCTCGTCGCCGTGATCGACGAGCGGTGCCGCGACCTCGCTCCCGAGGACGTCCCCGACGCGGTCCGCGGATACACGGTCCTGAACGACCTCGACGCGTTAGACCAGAACGGGCGGACCGCACGGAAGGCGTTCGACGGCTCCGCCCCGCTCGGCCCCTGGATCGAGACGGACGTCGACCCGACCGGGCTCGACGTGACGACGACCGTCGGCGGGGAGCGCCGACAGGACGCGAACACCGAACTCATGCTGTTCGACCCGTACGAAACCGTCTCGTACCTCTCCCGGCGGTTCACCTTCCGACCCGGCGACTGTGTCGCGTTCGGGAGCCCCGCGAACCCCGGGCTCGTCGAGCCGGGCGAGCGCGTCGAGATCACCTACGAGGGTGTCGGAACCCTCTCGAACCGGATCGTGTCGGGGTCGGAGTCGGCGTAGGAACTCGGCCCGAGCCGGTCAGATGGCTACATCGGCTGGCGCTCGCCGTAGGTGAGCGTCCGCCAGAGCCACTCGACCGGGCCGAACCGGTAGCGCCGGAGCCACAGCACCGAGAGGGCCACCTGTATCGCCCAGAAGACGACGACCATCGAGAGCGCCTCGACGCGGGAGACGGCGCCGAACACCCCGAGCCCGTGCCCGTAGAAGACGGTCGTCGCCACGACGGTCTGGAGGAGGTAGTTCGTGAACGCGGTCCGACCGACCGCCGCGAACGCCCGCGTGGCCGGACCGTCGGGTCGCCACCGCACGTAGAGGGTGACGACGCCGACGTAGCCGCCGGCGACGAGGAGGCTACCGACGTAGTTGAACTGTCGCCAGAACAGCGCCGCGCCCGCGCTCCAGTCGTTGGCCTCGATGTACCAGACGCCGGCGAGGACGATCCCGATCCCGACGACTCCGCCCACGACGAGCCGACGATAGAACGCCGTGGAGCGTTCGCCGGTCAATACGCCCCACTTGTACAGCGCCATCCCGAGCAGGACGGTCCCGCCGACCCGCCAGAACGTGCCGCCGAGGAAGCCGACGGTCTGTCGCTCGAACGCGGTGGGGACGCGGTGGTCGAGTTGGGCGAGCCAGCCGCTCCGATAGGTCTCGACCTCGGCGCGGAGCACGGACTCGGCGGGTGTCCACTGGCCCGCGATCGCCTCGCCGCCGATAGTGAGCCCCGCGAACACCTCGAGGAGTGGCGTGACGAGCAGGAAGACGAGCGCCAACCCGGCGAGTGCCCGCGGCTCCCAGTCGTGTGCGAAGACGAGCGCCAGCCCGCAGAAGCCGTAGGCGACGAGGATGTCGCCGTACCAGAACAGGTACGCGTGCGCGAGCCCGATGGCGATCAGCCAGGCTGTCCGGCGGTAGTGAAGCTGTATGGCCGGCTGGCCCTTCCGCTCCTTGCTCTCGATGAAGAGGACGATCCCCGCCCCGAACAGCGCCGAGAAGAGGGTGATAAACTTCTGTTCGGCGAGGACGTGCCCGACGAGCCACGCCCAGTAGTTCGCCCCGGTGAAGTCGCCGAAGACGGTGGGGTTGAGGAGTGTCGTCTCGGGCATGGAGAACACCCGAACGTTGATCACGAGGATGCCGAGGACGGCCACGCCGCGGAGCGCGTCGAGGCTGACGATGCGTTCGGAGGGTGGCGTCGGTCCGGGCGAGTCGCTCACGATACGCGGGTCCACGGACTACAGCGACGAATAGGTTCGTGATCCGGTCGACAGCCGGCCTCCGATTCTCCGAGTTCGTTCGCGTTCAGCCGAGTCGGACCGCGCGGCCGGTCTCGGAGGACCGGTAGATCGCGTCGATCACGCGTTGGACGGCCAGCCCCTCCGCGACCGTGTTGATCGCGGGCTGTTCGCCCCCAGCGACGGCCTCGAGGAAGACGTCCTGTTCGGCCCCGTGGCTGTCGTCGTCGCGGGTCGTCACGTCCGTGTCCGAGAGGTGGTGGCCGCCGCCGACGCTCGCCTCGTGGAGCGTGAGCTCGTCCCGACCGCGGTCGAACGTCGCGCCCGCCCTGCTCCCCCGGATCACGAACTCGTCGGTCGGCGGCCGGTTCGCCGCCCACGCCACCTCCAGCGAGACGGTGCTGCCGTCCGCCCCGCGGATGAACGCCGAGGCGGAGTCGTCGACGTCGAACCCCCCCGGTCCCTCGTCTCCCCCCCAGGTGTCGATGTACGCGTAGTCGTCGCGACCGCCGAACTCCGAGCGTGTCTCGCCGGTGACCTCGACGACCTCGGGATGGTCGAGGAAGTAGAGGGCGAGGTCGATGGCGTGGACGCCGATGTCGATGAGTGCGCCGCCGCCGGCGACCGCTTTGGAGGTGAACCAGGAGCCGCGACCGGGCACGCCTCGGCGCCGGACGTAGTTCGCTTCGACGTGTTTCGTCTCGCCGAAGCGACCCTCGTCCTGGTAGTGTTTGATCACCTGGACCGGTTTCCGGAACCGGTTGTTGAACCCGACCATACAGAACCCCTCCGCGTCCGCTGCCGCGTCAGCGATCCGCTCCGCGCTCTCGAGGGTGTGTGCGAGCGGCTTCTCCAAGAGCACGTCGAGCCCGGCCTCCAGCGCCCCCGTGGCGTACTCCTCGTGGAACCGGTTCGGCGTGGTGATCAGGACGGCCTCGCAGTCGGCGTAGAGCTCCTCCGGGTCCTCGTAGGTGTCGACCCCGAACTCGTCGTAAAAGCGTCCTCTGGCGTCCGCGTCGATGTCCATCCCGCCGACGAGGTTCGCGTCCCGGTCGAGGAACTGCCTCGCGTGGTGGGTGCCGATCCCGCCGAGGCCGACGATCCCGACCGCGACGTCGTTGGCGCTGATCATGGTCCAAGACTCACAATGGGTGTTGTTAAAATTCACGTTCCGACCGACTGAAGCGTCGATCGACATGCCTCCCTCGACGTCCGAACCGTCCTCGCGTCCGCGGATTCAAACCCCTCGGACGCGGATCCCGGCGTATGCCCGAGTTCGACGTCCACGAGCACCGGCATGCGCTGAAACAACTCAGAGACACCGGTGAGACGAGTCTCTGGGAGAACCGGGAGGGACTCGCGTGTCCAGCCTGCGGGGAGCCGTTCGATCGGCTCTTCACCACGACCAAGCCGTCGACGCGGTTCCCCGAGAACGACGGGTCCCGGTTCTGTCTCGTCCGCGACGACGACGCCGTCCACCTGTTCCGCCACTGACCGGAACGCCGACGTCTCGGTCCTCGAGACGGCGTCGATCGGCCTCCGGTGGGGGAGTCGATCAGTCCTCCGAGAGCGGGTCGCCTCCGGATACGGGCTCGTCGATGTATCGGTCCGCCCACGTCCCACGGGAGAACCACGCGACGCCGACGACCGCGCCGAGGACGTTCCCGAGGGCCATGCCGACCCAGACGCCGGTCGCGCCCCAGCCAGCGACGAACACGAGGTACCCCACGCTGGCGACCCGGCCGACCCACAGTGTGAGCACGGAGATGACCATCGCGGTCTTGGTGTTCCCGGCCCCGCGGAACGCCCCGAGGATCACCTGCGAGACGCCGATGAAGGCGAACTCGACGGACCGGAGCCGGACGTACTCCACGGCGTACGAGACGGTCGCGGGCGCGTTCGGGACGTCCCCGAGGAAGACGGAGACGATCGGTTCGGTGAACGTCACCGCGACCACGGCGACGAGGAACATCACGCCGGCTCCGGCCGTCGCCGCGACACGCACGGCGCGGCCCGCGCGGTCCGCACGCTCCGCACCGAGGTTCTGTCCGACCATCGTGTCGATGGCGCGGCCGAGCCCCATCGCGGGGAGGAACACGAGCGAGATGAGCCGGTTCCCGAGCCCGTAGGCGGCGACGACGGGCGGCGAGAAGGTGACGACCATCGCCGTGAGCGTGATCATCGCCAGCGCGCTCGTCGTCTGCTCGACGCTGGAGGGCAGTCCCAGCCGAAAGATGTCCTCGATGAACTCGAGGTCCGGCCGTAGGTCCGCGAGCGCCACGTCGGGACCGAGGTCGGTCGCGAACAGCGCCCAGATCCCGATCGCGGTGGCGACCCCGCGAGCGAGGATCGTCGCCAGCGCGGCCCCCTCGATCCCGTACCCGGTGAAGCCGGTCGACGCGAGCAACGACGCCTCGATCGCGACGGGGTCCAGCGCCGCGACGCCCGGCAGCGACGCGAGCCAGCGGAAAAGCGGGTTGTCGGCGAACCCGAAGATCAGGAACGGGTCGAGCAGGACGTTCAAAACCACCGAGACGAACATCACCGCCATCGGGGTCCGCGTGTCGCCGTACCCCCGCATCAGCGCCGAGAAGACGAAGAACCCGAACATCAGCGGGATCCCGAGGAAGATGACCTCCATGTAGTCGGCTGCCAGCGGGATCACCGTTGCGGCGGTGTCGGCGTCGCTGGGAAGCAGTTCCAGCGCCGGACGGGTGTAGAAGTAGCCGCCGACCCCGATGAACACCGAGAGGACCGCCACCGTGAGGATCGTCTGGCCGGCGACGTGACCCGCCGACTCGTCGCCTTTCGCGCCCGTGTACTGTGCGACGAGGATCGCGCCCGCGGTGGTGAACCCGCCGGCGACCGCGATGAGCAGGAATATCAGCGGGAACGCGAGGCTGATCGCGCCGACTGCCTCCGCCGAGAGCCGACCGAGGTACAGCGTGTCGACGACGTTGTACGTCACTTGGAGCAGTTGGATGACGACGATGGGCCACGCGAGGTGGAACAGCGGCCGGAGGAGGCTCCCTTCGGTGATCGAATCCGCCGACGACCCGTCGTCTGGGACGTCTCCGGAGGAAGTGGAGGGCTCGTCGCTCACTATCTAATAACCGCTCAGTCGACATATCACGCTTCCGATCGCGGAACGTGGTGCCCGAAGAGGGGTCTCAGGGCCGTTCGGTCTCGGTGCTCGACTCCACCCCTTCAGACGGTCCGGACGCATCGGCCGATCCGGACCCGTCGGCCGATCCGGACCCGTCGGCCGATCCGGACTCCCCGGCCGATCCGGACGCATCGGCCGATTCGGCTTCGGTGGTCGGTTCGGACTCGGCCGTGGAAGCGGGCGTCGCCTTGGACCCGACAGGCGTCCCGCGGACGCCGACCTCAGCGACGCCGGAGGCGTCGTCGAAGACGAGCTGACGGTGCGGGTACGCCATCTCCACGTCGGCGTCCGCGAGCCGCTCGCGGATCCGGATGTTCACGTCCGACTGGACCTTTCCGAGCTTGTACGGCTTTTTCACCCAGTAGCGGAGCCGTAGCAGGACGCCGTTGTCGGCGAACTCGTGGATCCGGCAGTCCGGGCTCGCGGTGTAGCGGGCCACGCCGATCCTGATGTCCGGCCCGCCGTCGATGACCGCCTCGCAGTCGCGGGCGGCGCGCTCGATCAGCCGGCGGGCCTCCGTCACGTCACCCTCGTAGGTGACGAGCACGTCGATGGTGCGCCGGGTGCGTTCGTCCTCCGCGGAGTAGTTCGTCACGTCGCGCTCGCGCATCGCGCCGTTCGGAACCACCCGAAACGTATTGTCGAGGGTGAATATCTTCGTGTACCGGATGGTGATGTCCTCGATGAACCCCTGGGTCCCGTCGTCCAACTCCACCATGTCACCGATCTCGAACGGCTGGTCCGCGAGGACGAACACGCCGTTGATGAAGTTCCCGACGAGCGGCGCGAGGATGATACCGACCACCGCGGAGAGCACGGCGGTCCCGATCAGGAGGTCTGTGAACTGGAACCCGACCACCCAGAGTCCGGTGAGGAACGCGGCCACGATCGTGCCGACGCGGACGCCGCGGACGACGGTCTGTGCGACGCTCTGTCGCGAGAACCGCCGAGCCACCGGCCGACCGATGATCCGAACGATGACCCGCGCGAGTACCGCCCCGACGACGACGGAGAGAACGACGACGAGCAGTCGGATCCCGGGGATCGCGGCGAGCCACGAGGCCCACTCGACGATCGGGGCCGGCCCCGTGGATTGTGCCATACGCACACGGCGTCTCCCATTCGAAAAAACGTTTCCTCCGTGGAACCGGACGGCAACCCGTCCGAGGGGGTCGACGGCGATCCGAGACGATCCCTCCCGGCGGGAAGGGGAAACGCGTCGGGACGCTCCCGGTCAGCCCTCGCAGGACGCCCCGGTCAGCCCTCGCAGGACGCCCCGGTCAGACCTCGGGTGGCGCGCCGCGGCCGATGACGATCACCTGGCCTTCCACGTCCTCCAACGCGGCGACGCGACCGCCGATCTCGACCGGGCCGTCGTCGGTCTCGACGACGAGCGAGGCGACCTCCTCCGTGTCCTCGAACGCGACGTCGACCACCCGTCCGCGGACCGTGACGGGCTGGCCCGTCTCGATGTCGCGACCCTCGACCGTCGCGTAGAAGTCGTCGTCGTCGAACTCGCGAACGTCCTTGACCGCTCGCCGGATCGAGGCGTACCGGCGCGGGAACGGCCGGGCCTTCCCGTCGGCGGCGAGCGTCTCCGCCGTGGTCCACAGGACCGTTCCGAAGAACCCGGAGACGAGGAACCCGAGCGCGGAGCGGTTGAAGATGACGCCGTACCGCTCGCGGTCGTCGCGGAGGGCGTCCTGGGTCGCGTACACGGAGTACTCCCCGTCCCCGACCGCGAGGACCGGCGTGGTGATCCCCCGTCGTGCGCGCGCGATGGTCGCGACGTCGAGGTAGTCGAACTCCTCCGGATCGGGCGCGCGGGCGGCCGGCGTCACGAGCAGCTCGACGCTGACGCCGCTTTCCACCTTCTCTCTCAGTTCCCCGCGGAACCGCCGGAGGAGGTCGGGCGTGAGCGAGACGGCGAGTTCGTACTCCGCGCCGCGTATGACCTCCTCGAGGTAGCGCAGGATCGTCGATCGGGACTTCACGAGCGACACCGCCTCGGTCTCGCGGGTCGGCGCGGTGTACCGCGCCTCGAGTTCGTCGACCATCTCGGTAAACGACGAGCGGAGCTCCTCGAACGCGTCGTCCGGATCGACGGCGACGATCTTCATCGGGCGCGACTCGCGGAGCTCGACGAGCCCGCGGTCCGCGAGGCTCCGCACCGTGTCGTACACCCGCGGTTGCGGGATGTCGGTCCGGTCGGCGATGTCGCTCGCGGTCAACTCGCCGTGTTCCAACACCGCGAGGTACGCGTCGATCTCGTACTCTCCCAGGTTGAACCGGTCCCCGACGTGATCGAGCGTCGTCCGGAGGTCGTCCGTCATGGTCGGGTCGAGGAGGGCAACCGGTATAGCTTTTTACTATGAGCTGAGTTGTACGTGATTCCGGAGGGTGCTCTATCGGCCTCTCCGTTCACATGTACATCCGGTCGTAGGTCCCCTCCGGTTCGCGCTCTTCGATCCGCTCCGCGAGGTCCTCGTAGTGGCGGCGGATCTCGGCCGCGAACGACTCCAGGGGACCGGCGTCGACCCCGAGGTCGTAGACGTCATCGGCCGTCTCGACGAGCCGAACTGCGGCCTCCACGTCGGGCGCCTGCGCGTGGACGGGCGTCACGAACACGCCGACACCGAGCGGGGAGTCCATCCCACGTTCGAGCAACGCCGCGTTCACGCCGTCGAGAAAGCCCGACTCCATGGCAGGGACCTCCGCGTCCGGTAGCCGGGACTCGCGGTAGTCGTCGGTCGCGACGTAGAAGGTCCGATGGGCCTCCGGACCGTGTGGGATCGGAACACCGGAGAGGACGGCGATCTCGGTCACGTCGTTCGCGGCGGTCCATTCGAGGACCGACGTCGCCAGCGACTCGCCGAGGACGGAGGGGACGAACTGCTCGGCGACGAGGACGGTCACGTCGACGTCGTCCGCGGAGTACAGCCTCGTCGGGTGGCGGGGCCGTCCCTTCGCGAACGGCGTGATCGAGGGGAGCCCCTCGGCAGTGACGTGACCGCGGACTTCCAGCTCGAGGTCGTCGATCAGGTAGTCGACGGCGGTGAGCCCGGCGAGACCGTACGCCGAGAACCCCGCGATGAGCGTCTCGCTCGGGGACGATTCGTGAGTAACGCTGAACGACGGACGACGGTCGGGGGCGCGCGGAAACGCGGGCGGCTTCCGGGGACTGTCGCTCTCGCCGGCTCGTGCGGGTGCGTCGTCGGTGTCTCCCATACGTCGTCTTCGACCGCGTGGGTGTTAGTTTCTTACCTCGACCCCGTTACTCGCGAGCGGGAACCCGCGCTCCCGACGTCTTCGCGTTCGACCCGAGAACGCGTCCCGACCTCCGGCCGGCTCGCCCCGGCTGTACCGGGTTCCCGACGCGCGACGGATGCCGCCCGGAGTTCACGCCGGAAGGACGCCGCCGACCGCCACGGAGAGGAGTTCGGCTGTAACGTACACCGCCGCGTATCCGACCAGTGCGGCCGCGATCCCGACGAGCGCGGTGACCGTGACCTCGAACGCCGAGTGCGGGACGGCGATCCGCCGGCGGAGCGCGTCCGATCCCGGAAGCGAGAGTTCGGAGCCGATCCTCCCCGCGTTCGCCGTCCGCCCCCGGCGTTCGGCCGTCCGCCCCCGCCACTCGGTCGCCCGCCCCCGCCACTCGGTCGCCCACCCCCACCAGCCGGCCGACCCGGGCGTCACGGGCAACCCGCCGCAGACGACGCCGACGGCGAGAATGGAGAACACGAAGTGGTACGACACCTCGAGCGTCGGCGGCGTCATGAGGACGGCGGCGACGCCGTAGGCCACCCCGGCAGTAGCGCGCGGATCGACCGCGCCCCGCCACGAGCGGTCGGTCACGGTGGCGACTGCGACCACCGCGAGCCAGACGACGGCCAACTCGAGCGCGAACGCGCCGAGCAGGTGGACCGTCGGGTCGCCGTGGAGCAACACCCGCCCGTCGAGCACCTGGACATCGAACGGGTAGAACAGCTTCGGCGGTTCGCCGGTGACGAGGTCGCCCCACGGGTGCGAGAGCAGTCCGAAGACCGCCGCGCCCGCAACGGCGCGTCCGGAGAGGTCGGTCCGTGATCGACCCAGCGTCGCGAGCGCGAGCCCCCCGACCGCGAACGTCCCGAGGACGACCAGCCCGAGCGTGCCGTTCCGCACCGACGCGATCGCGACGATCACGGCCAGCACGGCCACGGAGAGGAGCGATCCGGCCACCCGAACCCACGGCCGACGGTCCCACGCGACCGCCCAGAGGCCGAACGCGCCGCCGGCGAGGACCGACACGACGAGCGAGTGGGTCAACGCGCGATGGACGTCGCGGGTGGCGTCCCAGAGGGTGCTCGGCCGGGTCAGCGACTCCGCGGAGAGGCTGGCGAGATCGATCGCCACCGCCGCGTACGCCATGTCGACGTCGGGGAGCGCAGCGAACGCCCCGGCGACCACCCCGAGCGCCAGCGCCCGCTCGGTAGACCAGCCCAGTCGGTCCGCGAGGAGGGCCGCGAGGGCGAACGCGAACAGCGCGTGACCGATGAACACGTGCCGCGGGTACGGCCACGAGGGACATAAGCGGCTCGCAGGTCACGTGAGATCACGGCACGTTCCGGATGTGAGCGTCCCGCATCCGGTACCCACTTACCGACGCGCGCGACAGGGGACGACATGGACGTTCACGTCACCCGGTCCACGGTCGAAGGGACGGCCCGCGCGCCGCCCTCGAAGAGCTACACGCACCGCGCGTTACTCGCTGCGGGATACAGCGACGGTGCGACGGTAACCTCGCCGCTCGTCTCGGCCGACACCCGGGCGACCGCCCGCGCCGTGACCGCCTTCGGCGGCTCCGTCGAACCGGTCCCCGAGGAGTGGGACCCCGATCGGGACGCGGTCGACGTCGACGGCTTCGACGGTCGTCCCGCGGTCCCCGACGACGTCATCGACTGCGGGAACTCGGGGACGACGACCCGTCTCGTCACCGGTACCGCCGCGCTCGGCGACGGCGGAACCGTCCTCACCGGCGACTCGTCGCTCCGGTCGCGGCCGCAGGGACCGCTTCTCGAGGCGCTCACCGACCTCGGCGTCCGCGCCGAATCGACTCGGGGCAACGGCCAGGCTCCCCTCGTCGTCTTCGGCCCGCTCTCTGGCGGCGAGGTAGCGATCCCCGGCGACGTCTCCTCGCAGTACGTCACCGCGCTGTTGATGGCCGGGGCGGTCACCGACGACGGGGTCGAGGTGTCGCTGACGACGGAGCTCAAGTCCGCGCCCTACGTCGACATCACGCTCGAGCTCCTCGCCGACTTCGGTATCACGGCGGAGCCGGTCGGCAGCGAGACTGCCGACGGCGCGGACGGGTTCGTCGTCCCCGGCAACCAGACGTACGCCCCCGAGGGTGGGCAGTACGCGGTCCCCGGTGACTTCTCGTCCATCTCGTACCTCGTCGCTGTCGGCGCGGTCGCCGCCGCCCCCGACGGCGCGGTCCGGATCGAGGGAGCCCGCCCGAGCGCGCAGGGCGACGCCGCCATCGTCGACGTCGTGGAACGGATGGGCGCGTCGATCGATTGGGACCGCGAGACGGGCGTCATCACGGTCGAGCGGTCCGCCCTTTCCGGCGTCGAGGTCGACGTCGGCGACACGCCCGATCTCCTCCCCACGATCGCGGCGCTCGGGGCGGTCGCCGACGGCGACACGCGGATCGTCAACTGCGAACACGTCCGCTACAAGGAGACCGACCGGGTGGCCGCGATGGCCGAGGAGCTCGAACGGCTCGGCGCAGCGACGACCGAGGAGCCGGACGTGCTCACGGTCCACGGCTCGGAGAGCGACCTCCGCGGCGCGACCGTCGACGGCCGGGCGGACCACCGGATCGTGATGGCGCTCGCGGTCGCCGCGCTCGTTGCCGAGGGAACGACGACGATCCGCGGCGGTGAACACGTCGACGTCTCGTTTCCGGCGTTCTTCGAGACGATGGGAGACCTGGGCGCGACGATCGAACACGGGGAGTGAACGCGGGGAAACGGTCCATGAGGTAGTACACACGTCACTCCGCGACGTTCGTCTCGCGCACCCGAACGCCCTTGCGCGCGAGGTGCCGCATCTGCCGCTGGGCGAACTCCTCCTCGCTCGTCCCGCGGGTCGCGAGCACGTACACGAGCGCGGAGCCCGCGGGACGCATCGTTCGTCCGGCGCGCTGTGAGCCCTGCCGGCGGGAGCCGCCGAGCCCGCTCGCGACGACCGCGAGCTCCGCGTTCGGCAGGTCGATCCCCTCGTCGCCGACCCGGGAGACCACGAGCGTGTCGAGGTCGCTCCCCTCGTCGCGGAACCGCCGGAACAGCTCCGCACGCTCGTGGTGCGGCGTCTCCCCGCTGACGAAGGGGACCCCGAGCGCCTCGGCGATCGCCTCGCCGTGGTCGAGGTACTCGATGAACACGAGCGCCTTCTTGTCGCGGTGGGCTGCGAGCAGGTAGCGGACCTCCTCGACCTTGGCGGGGTTCTCCGCTGCGAGCCGGCGACGCTCCCGCCCGTCGGCGCTGGCGTACTCGTTCCGGGCCAGCTCCTCGCGCCAGGGGACGTACCGGATCTCGACTTCCGGCTCCTGGACGAACCCCGCCTCGAACAGGGCGTCCCAGTCGGCACCGATCGGCGGACCGATCAGGGTGTAGATCTCCTCCTCGCTTCCCGTCTCGCGGACCGGCGTCGCCGAGAGCCCGAGCCGATGCTTGCTCTGGAGCTCGGCGGTGCGGGAGTAGACCGGGGCGCTGACGTGGTGTGCCTCGTCGAAACAGATCAGTCCCCACTCCCGGGAGTCGAAGAGGCTCCGGTGTCGGTCCATCCCGGCGATCTGGTAGGTCGCGATCGTGACCGGACGGATCTCCTTTCGACCGCCGTGGTACAGCCCCACGTCCGCGGGGTCGACCGTGGAGTGGGCGAGGAGTTCCTCGCGCCACTGTTCGGCGAGCTCGCGGGAGGGGACCAGGATCAGCGTCTCGCCGCCGACGGCCGCGATCGTCGCGATGGCGGCGACCGTCTTGCCCGAGCCCGGCGGCCCGACGTACACCCCCGAGCGGGCCTCGAGGAACGTCTCGACCCACGCTTCCTGGTAGTCGCGAAGTTCGGTCGTGAGGTCGACGTCGACCGGGTCGCCCGTCTCGAGGTCGCGGTCGTCCTCGACGGGATAGCCGGCGTCGTACAGCGCGCGTTTGACGCTCGCGACGGCGTCCTCGTTCACCCACGCCTCCGTCTCGGAGATCGGCGCGCGGAGCTGTCCGTCCTCGAGGTGGCTCTCGGCGACGTTGCCCATCAGGCTCTCGTTGGCGGCCTCGAGGACGACGTACCCGTCCGCGTGGGTGTACAGCCGGAAGCGGTGTGCGCGCCGCCACTGGTCGCGGATCCACTCCTCGAGGTGCTCGAACCGCCGGGGAAGGACGGAGCGAAGGCTCGCGATCAGCGCGTCGGCGTCCTCGAAGGGCGCGGCCCACACGTCCTCCTGGCGGATCCGGTAGAGGTATCCCCGCGTGCCGGGCTCGGTGCCGGTCGTGTCGACGAGGTACGCGAACTGTGAGAGCCGCGCCCGGGTGAACTGCGTCGGCCGGTCGACGACGATCTCCCGGCGGCTCGGGAAGACGACCACGCGCTCGCGGGACGCCAGCGCGCCCCAGTCGGTCGGGTAGAAGACGACGGGGTCGCTCTCGACGTCGAGCCGGTCCACCTCCCCGCGCTCGACCAGGTCGGCGAGCGCGTCGCGGGCGGCGGCCTGCGTCGTCCCCAGCCGGCGGGCGACCTCGCTCGCGGTCGCGACGGGACGCTCCTCGGCTTCGAGCGCCTCGTGAAACCGATCGAGCGGGATCTCGTCGGGCATCTCGGGATTGTCGCCGGCGGCGGGATCGCCGGTGTCGTCGGTCATCACTTCCCGGTTCGACAGCGACGCTGAAATGGGTAGCGTCACCGGACCGTCGAGACCACGCGGACCACGGTCACGGGGTCGAGCCGGCGGACCGTGGGACGGTCGCCGTCTATCGTCCGGGCGACGGCCCGTGACAGCGTCGCGAGGTGATCGCGTCCTTCGACCGGAACCGGCAGCCGCAGTCGACACACCGGACGAACGGTTCGCCGGGGTCGGTCTCCAGGCGGTGTCCGCCGACGACGAACGGACGCGTGACCGCGCGGGGGCGGATCCGGTCGGGGATCGCCGCCGCCGCCTCGCTGAGCGCGGCCCGCAGGGCGATGGTGTCGACGTCGACCGGGTCGAACCGTCCCGCCTCGAGGGCGGCCTCGCGGTCCGCCACCTCGGTCCACCCCGTGACGACGACCGGCGAGGCGGTCTCGGTGTCGCTCACGACGACGACGAACCGGATCCCACCCTCGACGAGCGCGAACCGCCAGCCGTCGGTCCGGTTCCAGCGGAGTTGCCCGCTGCGGATCGCGTCGGTGACGGTCCGCGTGGAGACGTATCTCCCGGGCTGGTGGAGCCGTTTCCGGAAGTGGTCCGTGAGCGCGTACAAACTCGGGTCGCGGAGGGGAGGGTCCTCCGGCGATCGGGCGACCGCGGGTCGGGCGCCCCGCGGTTCCGACGCGAGGGAACCGGCCGTCGGCGCCCGTCGCGTACGATCCGGCGACGCGGTCGTGGACGTGGTGCGACGCTCCGTCGATCCGGGACGGGGTGTATCGGCACTCCCCGGCCCGCCCTGTCGGGATGCCACTGGGTCTGGATATAGCACGGGTTCATATGATTGTTACGGCGACACACGGTCCCGGTCGTGGGGATCGGACGGTGGCGGCGCACCCTTTATACGACCGGCTGTGTTAGCCCCGCATATGCCCCAGTGTGAAATGTGTGGTGCCGAGCAGGCCTCCCTGACGACGACGAAGGTCGAAGGCGCCGAGTTGGAGCTGTGTAGCTCCTGTACGGACTTCGGCACGGAGGTCCGCGAGGAGCCGAGCAGTTCGGCGGGGAGCAAGTACTCGACGAGCTCCAGTTCGGGCACCCCCTCGTCCTCGGGGGGTTCCAGCGGCTCCGGCGGCTCCTCGGGCGGGTCACAGCGTCGCCGCGACATGTTCGACGACATGGAGGAGATCGCCACCGACTACGACGACCGGATCCGGCAGGGCCGGGAGTCGAAGGGACTGAGCCAGGAAGAGCTCGCGGACGACCTCAACGAGAAGGCGAGCCTGATCCGGAAACTCGAGCGCGGCGACACCCTCCCCACCGACGAGATCCAGCGGAAGCTCGAGCGCGCGCTCGACGTCTCGCTCGTCGAGGGCGAGGAGGTCGACGCCGACTGGGAGTCGAACGACGCGGGCACGATGACGCTCGGCGACGTCGTCAAACGGAAGGACTAGGCCCCTACTCGAGCGGAGTCCGGCGGTTCCGCATCGTGCTCTCGCACTCGGGACAGGTCCCCGGATTCGTCCCGACGACGACGGTCCCGCAATCGAAACACTCGTACGCTGCTCTCCCGGCGTCTTGGGTCACGTCTCTCATTGTATACGTGAGCACCGTTCGGATGCTCTACCGGACGGTAGCCGTGGGCCTCCGAGTAGCGTGTGGTTCAGTATTCAACCCTTTCGTGTTCACGTGGTTGAATATTGAACCCTACGTCGGGCCGGCGCCGTCGACGTTCCGTTCCTCGAAGAGCGTGGAGAACAGTTTTCGCTGGACGGTACGGGCGTGTCGGTAGAACGCGGACGGAGAGATCTCGAGCGTCTCGGCGATCTCCTCCCCGGAGCGCTCCCGCGGGGATTCGAAGAACCCGGCGTAGTACGCGGTCTGGATCACCTCGAGCTGTCGCTCGGTCACCTCGCCGAGGAACCGTGAGTGGAGGTCGCGGTCGGCCGTGCGGTCCCGGGTGCGCTTCGAGACGAGCTGTGTCTCCCCGAATCGCTCCTCCAGGAGCCGGCCGATCCGCGAGACGTCGGCGCTGTCGGGGACGTCGACGACGATGCTCGTCGACGTCGGCGTGGCGGACGCGCCGTGAAACAGAACCCCGTGGTCGGCCAGTTCCTGTGCGAGGAACGGCCGTGAGAGCCGTAGCCGTAACACGCCCCCCGTCTCCGTCGCGTTGATCTCCTTGACCGACTCCACCACGAGGAGCCCCCGTGCGACCGCTGTGACCGACTC
This sequence comes from Halorubrum sp. 48-1-W, assembly GCF_003287355.1. Lineage (GTDB taxonomy): Archaea > Halobacteriota > Halobacteria > Halobacteriales > Haloferacaceae > Halorubrum. Next base: position 56,959 of record NZ_QMIM01000016.1, on the reverse strand, counting down.
GACGGTCGCCCCGTCCACGTCGACGAAGACGTAGCTCCCGGCTGCCGTCTGGCGTGCGCCACCCTGATACGCCACCGTACACGAGGCGGCACGCGCCAGCCGCGAGAGGAGAAACGACGGGTCCTCGACGGCGAACTCGACTCGCGTCGTCGACGTCGTCAGCAGGGCGTTCTTCCGTTCTATCGCGCCCATCGCGGAGGCGATCGTCTCGCCGAGCTCCGCGAACACCTCCCGGACCATCCCGGAGAACGCCTCCCGCTCCGCTGCGTAGACGGTGAGGACGCCGTACGTCAGATCGTTGTAGACGAGGGGGACGCTGATCACGGACAGGTAGTCGCGCGCGACCGCGGCTTTTCGCCACTCCTCCTCGCGGAGTCCGCCCGGAACGTTCCCGACGACGGTCACCTCCCCGGTCGACGCGGTCCGTCCGGCCGGTTCGCCGCCGTCGTCGGTCAGCGGGACGGATCGGTCGTCGAGGTAGCCGCGGTCCGTGCCGGCCCACGCCCGCGGGGTGAGGCTCCCGCCGGCCGCGTCCGTCGACCCGATCCACGCGAACCGAAAGCGGTCCTCGCCGGTCAATAACTCACAGACCGCGTGTTCCATCTCCTCGCGGGTCCCCGCGCGAACGAGCGCACCGTCGACCTCCCGGATCGTCTCGTTGATGCGGTTCAACGCCGTGAGACGGTCGTTTCGCTGTTGTAGCTCACGGTCCTGTTCGCGGAGCCGCTCCTCGCGGCCGATACGGTCGAACGCGGCCTCGGCGGTCGCCGCGAGCAGGTCGGCGAGCTCGCGGGTCACCTCGTCGAACACGCCGGTTTCCGTCGTCCCGGCGACGAACACGCCGTGTCCGCCCAGCGGAACGAACGCGGCACTCCGGAGGTCGGTCGACCGGTCCGCGAGCCGGTCGTCGGCGTGGACGTCGTCGAGGAACAGCCGCTCGTCCTCGACGAACGTGTGGCCAACGAGCGTCCTCCCGTCGGCGTCGATCGGCGATGGCGGTCCGTGGACCTCCCGCATCCCGGCGGAGTACGCGACCGGGCGGAGCACGTTGGCGTCGGGGTCGAAGCGGTACACCGCGCCGGCCTCGAGCCCGAGCACGTCCGGCGCGTCCGCCGTGACGCGTCGAGCGATCTCCTCGTCGGTTCCGGCGTACAGGAACTCGCGTGCCGTGTCCTGGAGCGTCGCGAGCGCCCGTTCTCGCTGTTTGCGTTCGGTGACGTCACGACAGCTGTACAGGAGCGTCCCGTCGTGGATGGACACCTCCCGGACGTTGACTAAGAGCGCGTGTTCGCGACCCGTGTTGTCCGTCACCGTACACTCGATGTTCTTCAACACGCCCGACTCGGCGAGGACTTCCCGGTCGAAGAGGTCCTCGCCGAGGAGGTCGTCGATGGTGCCGAGTTCGCGGATCTCCCCGGCCGTGTATCCGAAGATGAAGTGAACGTTCGGGCAGACGTAGGTGTACTCGCCGTCCTCGTCCGTGATGAGGACCGTGTCGGTCATGTTGTTGAGCGTGACTCGATGGAGTTCCTCGGACCGACGGAGGTCGCGTTCCACGTCGGCGTGGTCCGTGATGTCGACGCCCTCGACGACGACGGAGACCAACTCGCCCCGGTCGTCGGTGATCGGACGCGCGGACAGTTCGACCACGGCGCGGTCGTCTCCGCCGTTCCCGTGGTCGTCTCCGGCCCCACCCGCGACTCGACGGTCGGAACCGCGGATGACGACCGCGTTCCCGAACTCGCCCTCGAGTGCGGTCTCGACTACCTGTCGGACGTCCCCCCGAACGCGATCGGTGTCGGACCAGCGGGGTAGCTCCCAGAGGGGGACGGCCGCGCTTTCGGCCGACTCGGCGGGGACGGTCGCGTCGCTCCCGTCACGCCCGCCCGACAGCTCGCGGGCGGTCCGGTTCATCCGATCCACGGTGCCGTCGGCGTCGAGCACCCACGTCGCGGTCCGAGGGTCGCGAAAGATCGCGTCGAACTGTCTGGCACGGTCGTGCCGAGCGCGGTCGTGACGGGCCGTCTCGACGACGGTCTCGGTTCGCTCGAGGAGGCAGTGAACCGGGTCGCCGTCGGGATCCAGACGCACGTAGTCGCTGACTCCGGCGGCGATGGCCTCGCTCGCGAGCGCCTCGCTCCCGGACGCGGTCGCCACGATCACGGGAAGCGTCGCGTCCCGGTCACGGATCGACCGGAGCAGGTCCACCCCGGAGGTCTCGGGGAGTCGATGTGTGGTGACGACGGCGTCCGGTCGTCGCGTTCGGATCGCTTCGAGCGCGTGTGTTTCGGTCGGGACCGCCCGAACCGTCGCTCCGAGATCGGTCTCCAGCGCGTCGGCGAACGGCTCGGTCCACGTCGCGTCCCCGACCAGTAGCAGCCGCGAGGGGGACGGCGTGCTCGACTCGGTGGTCATCACTCGCCGTTGAACGCCGGCCCGGTTCAAGACATCGACCGATCGCCGACGGCGCTCGCGGCGGATACACGCCCTCGGGACGGGGAGGTGCCGACTCAGGCGGTGGCGTCGTCTTCGTCCCGGTGTTCCGACCCCCAGTACCGTCCGGTCAAGTAGTCGACGACCCGATCGACCGTGTCGGGGTCGTAGCTCCAGAAGCCGTAGAACCGCCCGGGCTCGCGCTCCTCGGCGAGTAGCACGCACTTCGCGCCGTCGAACCCGCCGCCGTCGTAGGCGACGAACCACGTCTCGCGGATCTCGGCGGTTCGGCCGATGTGAAGGGTGAAGTTCGCCGATTCGGGGGCGTCGCCCTCCGCGGCGGCGTAGGCGTGGACCTCGAGGCGGTCCTTTCCGCTGAGCCTGTCGTACGTGTTCGACTCGCCGGCCAGCACGTCGAGCGTCTGGAACCCCGCGTGGAGTTCGCCGTCCCCGACGCGCCACGCCCGGTCCTCTATCTCGCGGGAGGCGGCGACCATGTCCGATCGGGAGTAGGAGGTGAACAGGGTCTCCTCGAGGTGATCGAGGACCGGTCGACCGACTCGCCGAGGGGTCGGTCCGTCGCTCGCTCCGGTCGACCCGTCGGCGTGGTCGGCATCGTCGGTGTCGAGGCGGTCCGCGCGGTCGTCACCGGCCGAACCGGCGTCGTCGGCGTCGGGCAGGAGGTCGGCTATCGCGGTCGCGGTCACGAACTCGCCGTCGCGAGAGAGCACGGCGTATCCCGTCGGGCCGTCCGCCGCCGGCTCGGCGACCACCCGGAGGTTACGGTCGGCGAAGTGCTCCGCGAGCGTCGACGCGACCTCCGGGTCCGGATCGAACACCGTCAGCGTGGCTTCGCGGGCCTCGACGCCGGAAATTATCTCGATGAGCGACATGCGATATTCGACCCGTCGTGACGCGGGTTCGTCTGTCGGTATTCCTCGCGGGTTAATAGTGTTACTCCGGGGAACCGGAGCGATCAGGAAGTCACCGGAGCGATCAGGGAGTCACCGGAGCAACCACGAAGGTATTTGCGGTCCCGCACGTTACCCCGGGTATGTTCATCCTGGTGAACCTCAAGGCGTATCCCTGTGATCCGATCGAGGTCGCGACCGCCGCCCGCGACGTCGCCGAGACGTCCGGCGCGCGGATCGCCGTCTCGCCACAGGCCGCCGACCTCGCACGCGTCGCGGAGACGGACGTCGAGACGTGGGCTCAACACGTCTCGCCGAACGCGCACGGCTCGTACACCGGCTCGACGCTGGCGGAGGCGGTCGCCGAAAACGGGGCCGAGGGGACGCTCATCAACCACTCGGAGAACCGGCTGAAGCTCGCCGACGTCGACGGCTCCGTCCGGGCGGCCGAACGGGCCGACCTGGAGACGATCGTCTGTGCGAACAACCCGGCGCAGGTCGCCGCGGCCGCGGCGCTCTCGCCCGACGCGGTCGCCGTCGAGCCGCCGGAGCTCATCGGCGGCGACGTCTCCGTCGCGACGGCCGACCCCGGCATCGTCGAGGACGCGGTCACAGCCGCCGAGGAGGTCGACCCCGACGTCGACGTGCTCTGCGGGGCCGGCGTCTCCACCGGCGACGACGTGGACGCGGCGGCCGACCTCGGCGCGTCCGGCGTCCTCCTCGCGTCAGGCGTCGCCAAGGCGGACGACCCGGTTGGGGTGCTCGAGGACCTCGTCTCGGGGATCTGAATCGACTGAACGCCCCGACCGTCGTCGCTCCGGCTGGGCTTGCGGGTCAGTATAAAGACATCGATGTGAGTGGCTACCACGATCGAGGAAAACGCCCGACGTAAGCGGTATCGGGTCGATATCGGTATCGGGGCGTCTAGTAACCTTTAACCGACACAAGCCGGTATTCGTAGGCAAGATGGCGACCAACAAGATCCTGGGTATCGACCTCGGTACCACCAACTCCGCCTTCGCGGTGATGGAGGGCGACGAACCCGAGATCATCGCGAACGCGGAGGGCGACCGGACGACGCCGTCCGTCGTCGCCTTCTCCGACGACGGCGAGCGGCTCGTCGGGAAGCCGGCGAAGAACCAGGCCGTCCAGAACCCCGACCGGACGGTCCAGTCGATCAAACGGCACATGGGCGATGCGGACTACACCGTCGGGATCGGGGACGACGAGTACAGCCCCGAGCAGATATCGGCGATGATCCTCCAGAAGATCAAACGCGACGCGGAGGAGTACCTCGGCGACGACGTCGAGAAGGCCGTGATCACGGTCCCCGCCTACTTCAACGACAAACAGCGGCAGGCGACGAAGGACGCCGGCGAGATCGCCGGCTTCGAGGTCGAACGGATCGTCAACGAGCCGACCGCGGCCTCGATGGCGTACGGCCTCGACGACGAGTCGGACCAGACCGTCCTCGTGTACGACCTCGGCGGCGGTACCTTCGACGTGAGCGTCCTCGACCTGGGCGGTGGCGTCTACGAGGTCGTCGCCACGAACGGAGACAACGACCTCGGCGGCGACGACTGGGACGACGCGCTCATCGACCACCTCGCCGAGGAGTTCGAGAACAACCACGGGATCGACTTACGGGAGGACCGACAGGCGCTCCAGCGGCTGAAGGACGCCGCCGAGGAGGCGAAGATCGAGCTGTCGAACAAGAAGGAGACGACGGTCAACCTCCCCTTCATCACCGCGACCGACAGCGGCCCGGTCCACCTCGAGCAGTCCGTCACGCGCGCCACCTTCGAGAACCTCACCTCGGACCTGCTCGACCGTACCGTCGAGCCGACCGAAGGGGCGCTCGCCGACGCCGGCTACGACAAGGGCGACATCGACGAGGTCATCCTCGTCGGCGGTTCGACCCGGATGCCGCAGGTCCAGGCGAAGGTCGAGGAACTGGTCGGCCAGGAGCCGAAGAAGAACGTCAACCCTGACGAGGCGGTCGCGCTCGGCGCGGCGGTCCAGGGCGGCGTGCTCTCCGGCGACGTCGACGACATCGTCCTGCTCGACGTCACCCCGCTCTCGCTCGGCATCGAGGTGAAGGGCGGCCTGTTCGAGCGGCTCATCGAGAAGAACACCACGATCCCCACCGAGGAGTCGAAGGTGTTCACCACCGCTGCGGACAACCAGACCTCCGTCAACGTCCGCGTCTTCCAGGGGGAACGCGAGATCGCCGACGAGAACGAGCTGCTCGGCGCGTTCCAGCTGTCGGGCATCCCCCCGGCGCCCGCCGGAACCCCGCAGATCGAGGTCTCCTTCAACATCGACGAGAACGGGATCGTTAACGTGGAGGCCGAAGACCAGGGCTCCGGCAACGCCGAGTCGATCACGATCGAGGGCGGCGTCGGCCTCTCCGACGAGGAGATCGAGCAGATGCAAGAGGAGGCCGAGAAGCACGCCGAGGAGGACGAGGCCCGCCGCGAGCGGATCGAGGCCCGCAACGAGGCCGAGACGGCGATCCAGCGCGCGGAGACCCTCCTCGAGGAGAACGAGGAGAACGTCGACGACGACCTCGTCGCGGACATCGAGGCTGCGATCGAGGACGTCGAGGAGACGCTGGAGGACGAGGACGCCGAGACCGAGGAGATCGAGTCGGTCACCGAGGCGCTCTCCGAACAGCTCCAGGAGATCGGCAAGCAGATGTACCAGCAACAGCAGGCCGCACAGGCCGGTCCCGGTGGTGCGGGCGGCGCCGGTGGCATGGGTGGCGCCGGCCCCGGTGGCATGGGTGGCGCTGGCCCCGGCGGCGCCGGCCCCGGCGGCGCCGGGGCGAACGGTGCGGGCGACGACGAGGAGTACGTCGACGCCGACTTCGAGGACGTCGACGACGAGGACGACGAGGAGTAGCGACGCGGGGAGACCAGCCCCCCGAGCCGTCGGCCGCGCCGTTTAACACGACCGAACCACGAGTACACCACCAACGCAACGCATGAGCGAGGACTTCTACGACGTCTTGGGTGTCTCCCGGGACGCCAGCGAGGACGAGATCAAGAAGGCGTACCGGAAGAAGGCCGCGAAACACCACCCCGACGTCAGCGACGACGACGACGCCGAGGAGCGGTTCAAGAAGATACAGAAGGCCAAGGAGGTGCTCACGGACGAACAGAAGCGCCAGCAGTACGACCAACTCGGCCACGAGCGGTTCACCGAGGCGGACAAACACGGTGCGACCGGCGGGGCCGGACCAGGCGGTGCTGGTGGCCCGTTCGGCGGCGCGGGTGGTGCCGGCGGCTTCGAGGACATCTTCAACCAGTTCTTCGGCGGTGGCGGCGGTCCGGGCGGCCGGGGCGGCCGCCGGGACGACCGCCCGCGGCAGGGATCGGACCTCCGGACGGGCCTCACCGTCGACCTCGAGGAGGCGTTCGAAGGGACCGAAAAGCAGTTCACGATCACGCGACCCACCCGGTGTGACACCTGCGGAGGCGACGGGCACCCGCCGGACGCCGACGTGCGTACTTGTCCGCAGTGTAACGGGCAGGGGCAGGTCCGACAGGTCCAGCAGACGCCGCTCGGGCGCGTCCAACAGACCTCGACGTGCCCGCGGTGTGAGGGCGCGGGCGAGGTGTACAGCGAGGACTGTCCCGACTGCGGCGGCGACGGGATCGTCCGCGAGGAGGCCACGCTCACCGTCGAGGTGCCGGCCGGGATCCGATCGGGACAGAGCCTCCGGATGGAACGCGAGGGGGCGCCCGGCGAGAACGGCGGCCCGAACGGCGACCTCCTGATCGAGGTCGACGTCGACGTCGGCGACCACTTCGAGCGCGACGGCGACGACCTCCGCGTCAACGAAGCGATCTCGTTCCCGCAGGCGGTCTTCGGCGACACGATCGACGTCGAGACCGTCGACGGCACCGTCGAGATGGACGTGCCTGCGGGGACCCAGAGCGGCGAGACGTTCCGGCTGAAGGGGAAGGGGATGCCCCGGCTCCGGCGGCGCGGCCGCGGCGACCTCTACGTCCAGGTGGCCGTCGTCGTCCCCGAGTCGCTCAACGAGGAGCAGCGCGAGGCGCTGGAGGCGTTCGCGGAGGCAGGCGGCGAGGACATCGACGTCGGCGGCGGCTTCTTCGAGAAGCTGAAGAGCTCCTTCTGATCGGGTCGTCGCGCCCCTAGCCCCCTCGTCGTGTCCCCAACCGACGCGTCGTGTCCCCAACCGACGCGTCGTGTCCCCAACCAACGCGTCGTGTCCCCAACCAACGCGTCGAAACCGGATCCGAGGGTAGGTTTTTCGGGATGGCGCCCCCACCGTGTGGTATGGGCTACGACGAAGTCACCTACACCGACGTCGAACCGAAAGCGCCCGGCATGTACTTCCTGCGCGAGGCGCTCGACTGCGCCGAACTCGGCGTGACCGTCGTCGAGGGCGACGCCGACTGGGACGGGATGGAACACGACCACGCCGAGAACGGCCAGGAGGAGGTGTACCTCCTCCTCGAGGGCGAGGCCACGCTCGACGTCGAGGGCGAGTCGGTCGCCCTCACTGCCGGCGATGCGGTCCGGGTCGACCCCGAGTCGAACCGCACGCTCTCGTTCGAGGTGGACGGCTCCCGGATGGTGGTCGCGGGCGCGCCCTGAGGTGGCGTCGATCGACGTCGTCGGCGACCTCCTCGCGCGCGACCGGCGGAGCCGAGACCCCGCGCTCGTCACGCCCGACGGCAGTGAGCGGACCGCACACGACCTGATCACCAACGCGTACAAGGCTGCGAACGTGCTCCGGTATCTCGGCGTGCGCGAGGGGTCGACGGTCGCCATTGACCCGACGCCGGGGCTCCACACCGCGCTGGCGTTCCTCGGGGCTGCCGGCCTCGGCGCGGCGGTCCGCTTCGACCCCACAGCGGGCGCCGAGGCGGGCGACCGCGTCGTGGTGGTTCCCGTCGCGGCCGAGCCGACGATCGACCCGTCGCCCGGAACGAACCTCACCGCGTTCGGCGGGCCGCCGGAGCGTCCCGAGACGACACACTGGGAGCAGGAGCTCTGGAGCGAGAACCCCGCCACGCCGCCGTCGACCGTCTCGCCGGACGACCCCGTCGTCCGCGACGACCGCGGAACCGTCTCGCACGGGCGTCTCGTCGGCGCGGCGGCGGCCGTGGCGACGGATCGCGGGATCGACGCCGGCACGCGGGTCGTCCTGCGCACCTCGTTCGCGGACCCGCGGGCGCTCGCTGTGGGCGTGATCGCGCCGCTCTCCGCGGGCGGCGTGGTCGTCCTCGAGGGTCGACCGGAGAAGGCGACTAAAGAAACGGAGACCGGATCGGAACCTCGCGGGGATCTGGCGGTCGTCGACGGCGCGGATGCGGACCCGCCCGAGCCCGCCCGGGTCGACGTGGCGTCGTTGCCGGCGCTCGACGGCTGAAGCGGGACGGGGATCGACGGGGCTCTCGGAACGGCTACGACCGGTAGGAACCGCCCTGCCCGTCGGTCCCGCGCAGTCGACCGCCGAGATCGACCGGCGAGAGTTCCTCCGACGGGAGCGGGAGCGACCCGTGCCGGAGGGTCCCGAGCAGCTCGGTCCGGTCGCCGTCGAGGTCGATCCGGAGGGTCGGCGCGAGGGTTCCGCCGAAGCGCCGGCGCTGCTCGCTCTCGGGCAGGTCCGCGATCCCGTCGAGGCTCTCTCCGACGTACTCGTAGTAGTTGAAGAAGCTCACCACGAGTACCTCGTCGCCGTGGTCGTAGGCGGTCCAGGAGTACGACTGGAACGGCGCGTTCGCGGGGTTTGTCGCGACCAGCCCGTGACCGTTCAGCGGCCGGTACGCGCCGCGGAGGTCGTCGGCGACGAAGCCGTACAGGGCGTCGTACCCGACGATCCCCGGCGCGAACGTGTGCTGGTGACTGGAGACGAACAGGTAGTAGGTGCCGTCGCGGACGACGAGGTGGGGACGTTCCAGCTCCTGGTTGACGCAGACGGCGTCGAGGAGCGGCGGCTCCAGCTCCCAGTCGATCGGGTCGCCCGTCGGCGAACGCGCGATCCCGACGCTCCCGTTGAAGTTCCCAGCCTCGACGTCGCCGCCACAGGGGTCCGCTCCCTCCGGTGTCGGCGTGTTCGCCTCGAAGAGGAGGTACGTCTCGCCGGTCTCGAGGTCCTCGAAGAACCACGGGTCACGGAAGGTGTAGGTCATCCCTCGCGATTGATCCGGTCGTTCGTAGCGATCGCCGTCCGGTTCCAGCAGGATCCGATGGTCCCACTCGCCGTCGATCCGGAGCCCGTCGTCCTCGACGTCGACGGTTCCGCCGGTCGCGACCGCGATCCGCTGGGTGTACGAGAGGTCATCCTCGCCGCGCTCACCCGCGGCGGTGTAGAAGGCGTAGACGTCGCCGTCGTCGTACATCGTGGATCCGGCCCACTGCCGGGAGCCAAGCGCGTCGCCCGAAAAGAGCGGCCCGCCGTGGCTCCACGACTCGCCGTCCCGCGAGGTGAAGTAGTGGATCGACGCCACGTCGTGGCGCTTGCCCGGAAGCAGGTCGTCGGTCGTCGTGAGCGCACAGACGACGCGGTACCCGTCGTTCTCCGCGAGGCTCCCGTCGCGGTTCCGCAGCGGCCACGTGTCCCAGACGTGGTACCCCTCGAACCGATCCGTCTCCGGGGGGTAGATCACCGGCGCGACGGTCCCGTCGGTGCGTTCGATCCGGCCAGCGGCCTCCCGAGTCCAGGTGGCGCGGCCGTCGCGGTCGGTCGTCATACCGGCCGTTCGACGCTCGGATAAAAAACGGTTACTACACCCGTTGAAAATCGGCTGGACGGGGCGTGTCGGGTTCGACGAACGCTCGCGGCGGATCCCAAAACCCTAATCGATGCCGACGGTCGGTCACGTATGGTCGACATTCATCCCGCACAGCGCGTCGGCGTCCTCGCCGACTCACAGAACCTCTATCACTCCGCACAGAGTCGGTACTCTCGGAACATCGACTACTCGGCGCTGCTCGAGGAGGCGGTCCGCGACCGGGCGTTGGTCCGGGCCATCGCCTACGTGATCCGCGCCGACTCGCCGGAGGAGGAGAGCTTCTTCGAGGCGCTCCGCGACATCGGCTTCGAGGCCAAGATCAAGGACATCAAGACGTTTGCCGACGGCTCGAAGAAGGCCGACTGGGACGTGGGGATGAGCCTGGACGCGGTGACGCTCGCCAGCCACGTCGACACCGTGGTGTTGTGTACCGGCGACGGCGACTTCGCCCGCCTCTGTTCGCACCTCAGACACGAGGGCGTCCGCGTCGAAGCGATCGGTCTCGGCAGCTCCACGGCCGACGAGCTGGTCGATGCCGTCGACGAGTTCGTCGACATCGACGAACACGAGGACCGCTTCCTGTTGTGATCGGGGATCCCCCGGAAAGCCTTTGTCCACGACGGTTCTGAGCCGAACTGATGCCCTCCGACGACAGCGGGACGGAGTACTCCGTCTTCGGCGGCGACTCGACCGACGACGAACCACCGGGTGCCGGCTCCGCCGACAACGACACCACCGACGACGGCCCCGGACCCGGTAGAGCGGCGTACGACGAGGGGACCCGCGCCTGGAACGAGAGCCGTGCCGACCCCGATCCGGAGACGCTCGGCTCGGACGGCGATCCGGGCTGTCCCAAATGTGGTAGCGAGGCGACCGAAGCCGACGAGATCGCGACGAGCGGCACCGGCCTCACGAGGCTGTTCGACGTCCAGAACCGGCGGTTCGTCGTCGTCTCGTGTGCGAACTGCGGCTACTCGGAGCTGTACAAGGGCCAGTCGAAGGGCAACGCGATCGACTTCTTCGTCGGGTAGCCCGCGTCGATCCGCGTCCGTCCGATCCGCGTCCGTCCGATCCGCGGGCTCAAGCGAGAACGCGATCGAGGGCGTTCGCGACCGTCACGGCCGCGGCCTCGACCTCACGGACCCTGACGTACTCGCGTTCGGCGTGCGCCACCGCGCCCGCGTCGTCCGCGAGGTCACCCGGGCCGAAGACGACCGTGGGTGTCGGCGCGAAGTACGACGCCTCCGTGGCCGCGCCGAACGGGCGGACACCGCCGCCGCGGCTCCCCGGGAGTCCCACGTCCGCGGTCGCCGTCCGTGCCGCCTCCGCGACGGTCTCGACGAACTCGTGGTCCGGGTCGGTCGAGAACGCCTCGAAGAACGGGGAGTCGCGGTCGGTGAGCGCGACGTCGACGTCGACGCTCGCCGTGCCCCCGTCCATCGCGCCGACCGCCTCCCGGACCGCCTCCTCGAGGCCGGTCCGGAACCCCGCCGCGGTCTCGGGCGGGACGCTCCGCCGGTCGACCGTGACCGCGCAGTCGGCGGGGACCTGGTTCGTCGCCCCGCCGCCCTCGATGACCGTCGGCGTGAGCTTCGACAGCCCGAGCTGGGGGTGCTCGTCCGTCCCCTCGTCGAACCGACGGATCGCGGCGAGCGCCCCCTCTACAGCTGTGACCGCGTTCGCGCCGGCGAACTCGGCGGCGTGTGCCGCCTCCCCCGAGAGTTCGACGCGCCCCTGGAACCGCCCCTTCGCGGCCGTACACACGTCGAGGCCGGTCGGTTCGCCGACGAGGTACAGGTCGCCCTCGAGCCGGTCCGCGGTCCCCGAGAGCTTCCCGGTCAGCGCCGCGGCCCCGAGTGAGAGCGTCTCCTCGTCGGGAGTCACCGCCAGCGTGAGCCGTCCGCGATCCGGCTCGGCCCTGAGGAACCCGTACAGGAGCGCCGCGAGCGGCCCCTTGGCGTCACACGCCCCGCGACCGCGGATCACGTCGGCCGAGTCGTCGGATTCTCCCGCCTCCGGACCAGTCGCTGTGCGGTCGCGCTCGAACGCGACGTGTGGGGTGACGGTGTCGATGTGAGTGTTCGCGACGACGTGCGGACCCTCCTCGGGAGCCGGCGAGGCCTTCTCCGCGATGACACAGCCGGCGTCGTCGACCGCGGCGTCGACGCCGAAGCGCTCGAGCGTCCGCACGAGCAGTCGACGCATCTCCGCGACGTCCTCGTGGGAGGGGGTCGCGACGGCCTCCGCGAGGAACTCGACGGGATCGAAGTCGATCCCTCCGAGCGTGGACGACGCGTCGGTCATCGCGGATCCGCCGCGATCCGCCCGGAGAACTCGCGGGCGACCGGCCCGGTCAACGTCGCGTGGTCGTCGTCCGGGACCGTGATCTCCAACTCGCCGCCCGGCGGCCGGGTCACGGCGGTGTCGCCGTCGATCAAGCCCAGCCGGCGGGCGACCGCAACGACCGCGACCGCGCCGGTGCCGCACGAGCGCGTCTCGCCCTCGACGCCGCGCTCGAAGGTGCGCTGATCGATGACTGCCGGCTCGTCGCGACCGTCCCGGCTCCCGCCGTTCTCGCCTTTACCGCCCGCGTCGACCACGGCGGCCAGGTTCACGTTCGCGCCCTGGGGGAAGACGTCCGCGTGTCTGACCGGCGGTGCGACCGCGTCGATGTCGACGGTGTCGATCCCGTCGGGGTCGCCACGGCCCCCCTCGAGGAACGCCACGGCGTGCGGAACGCCGGTGTCGACGGCGGTGACGGTGAGCCCCCCGACCGCCTCCTCGACGAGTGGCTCCTCGCGGTCGACGGGCACCGTCGTCGGGTCGAACCGCGGCGTCCCCATCTCGATCGTCACCTCGCTCCCGTCGGGGCTCACGGTCGCCCGGCGCGTCCCCGCCTGCGTGTCGATCATGAACTCGTGTTCGCCGGTCCGGTCGTGCGCCCACCGGGCGACGACGCGCGCGCCGTTGCCGCACATGGCGGCCGTCGAGCCGTCCGGCTGGACGAGCGTCATCACGACGCGGGTCGGGCGGTAGCGCTCGCCGAGCTCTAAGAAGAGGACGCCGTCCGCCCCACGGCGACCGGCGTGGTCGTCGTTCGGGTCGTCCGTCGCCGGGATTCCGTCGTCGACCGTGTCGGCCGAGACGCCCGTCTCGCGGTCACAGTACGCCCGGGCGAACACGGCGCGGTCGCCGACGCCCTCGCCAGCGTCGACAACGAGGAAGTCGTTGCCCGTGCCGTGGTACTTCTCCACCGGAACGGCGTGGGTGCTCATCGCTTCCCCCCCGGCGACTCCCGCTCGACAGTCGTGAGGTCCGCGACCAGCTCGCGCCGCCGGACGACCGACGCCTCCCCGTCCGCGAGCGCGACCTCCGCGGGCCGCGGCCGCGAGTTGTACTGGTTCGCCATCTCGTACCCGTACGCGCCCGCGACGCCGACCGCGAGGAGGTCCCCGCGGGCCGGTCGCGCCATCGCGCGTCCCGTACAGAAGGCATCGCCGGTCTCACAGATAGGTCCTGCGACGGTGGCGGGTTCGACCCCCCGATCCGCCGGGGCCGGCTCGCCGTCGGCCCCGCCGAGGTTCCGGATCGGGTGGTAGGCGTCGTACATCGCGGGCCGGAGGAGGTCCGTCATCCCGGCGTCGACGCCGACGACGGTCTCCGCCGGCGTCGGCTTCACCGTGTTCACCCGCGTCAGGAGGACGCCCGCGTCGGCGACGACGTATCGCCCGGGTTCGACCGCGAGCGTGAGCCCGCCGAGGTCGCCGACCGCGTCCCGCGTCGCCTCCGCGACGGCGGGCAGATCGAGCGGCTCGTCGTCCTCGCGGTAGGGGACGCCGAACCCGCCCCCGACGTCGACGTACTCGAGGTCGAGGGGGTCCGCCCCCCGTGAGCCCGCGTCGTCGGCCGGTTCCACACCGATCAGCTCCCGGGCGAGGTCGCCCATCCGCGAGACGAGCTCCCGGTGGCTGTCGAGCTGGTCGGGGTCGATCCCGGAGCCCGCGTGCGCGTGGACCCCGACCACGTCGAACCGCTCGGCTGACTCGCGGGCGACCCGCACGGCACGCCCGTAGGGGACGCCGAACTTGGGGGCCGAACCGGTGGTGACCTTCTCGTGGTGGCCCGCGCCGACGCCGGGGTTCACCCGGAGACAGAGCCGGCCGTCGTAGCCCCGTTCGGCGAGCCGGTCGAGGGTGTCGACCGCGCCGGCCGTGACCGTGAGGGCCGGTTCCGACTCCGCGACATCGACGACGTAGTCGAGGTCGCGGGCGGGCGGGTTGACCGCGGTGTAGTGGAGCCGGTCGCCGTCGAAGCCGGCCGCGAGCGCGCGGTCGAGTTCCCCGGCGGAGGCACACTCGGCGTCGAGCCCCGCGTCGCGAACGGTCTCCAACACCGCACGGCCGGTGTGTGCCTTGACCGCGTACCGCACGTCCGCGTCGGGGAACGCTGCGAGCAGGCGCTCGCAGTTCTCACGAACCCGATCGAGGTCCTGGACGTACAGCGGGGTGTCGTGCTCGTCGGCCAGGTCGTGGAGCCGGCCGGCGTCCCAGTCGTCCGTCCGTCGGACGGTGGGGTTCGCGTCGGACTCGTCTCCGCCGGAGGCGTTCGCGTCGGGTCCACCCCCTTCGGTCGCCGTCATTCCCGGAGCGCCCCCTCGCGCCGCGTCGCCTCGAGCGTCTCCTCCTCGACGTGTGTAGCGACGACCGCGGGCTTGTACGCGCCGCCCTCGAAGAGGTCGTGGTCGCCGACGGAGGACTCGACCATCCGCGCGAACGCCCGCCGCTCGGCGGGGAGGTGGCCGTAGATGACCTCCTCCTCGACGAGGTCGTAGACGGGGATCCGCGGGGTCAGGAGGGTGTTCTCGCCGACGATGGAGCCCTCGCCGACGCGGAACCCGGAGGTGACCCGACAGCCGGCACCGAGCGAGACGCCGTCCTCGATCACGACGGGTGCGTCCTCGATCGGCTCCAGGACGCCGCCGATCAGCGTGTTCGCGCCGAGCTTTACCTCCGCGCCGACCTGCGCGCAGGAACCGACGGTGTCACAGGAGTCGACGAGGGTCCCGTCGCCGACGTACGCGCCCATGTTGAGGAACGCCGGGCTCATCACGATACAGTCGCTCCCGAGGTACGCGCCGGGGCGGAGGACGGTGCCGTCGGGCGTGTTCCGGGTGCCGCGTTCGGCGAGGTCGGCGGTGTCCCGCAGCGGTAACACGTCGTAGTAGATCACGCCGCCGTACTCGCGGGGCTCCGTCCCGCGGAGCGCGAAGTTGAGCAGGATCCCGCGTTTGACCCACTCGTTGGCTTCCCAACTCGTCACGTCTCTCCCAGTCTTCTCGGCGGCGCGGACCTCGCCGGCCTCCAGTGCTGCGAGGAAGTCGTCGAGGACCGCCACGTCGTCGGCGGTCGTCTCCACAGCCGAGAGCCCGTCCTCGTATCGCCGCCAGAGGTCGGACACGTCGGATTCGAGCGTCATTACTCCCCCTGACGCCGACCGGCGGTATTTATTCGTCGATGTGTGTCCATGGGTACCTCACTCATCGTGTTCGCCGGCTCGTCGACCGCTCACCGGTCCGTCCCCTCGTCCCGCGTCGGCGGGGCCGACCCCCCGCCGAGCACGTCGTCGAAGTCGTATCGGCCGGGAGCGCGGCCCGAAAGCCACACGGCGGCGTCGAGCGCCCCCTCCGCGAACACGCCGCGGTCGCCGGCGCGGTTCGTGAGCGAGAGCGTCTCGTGGTTGCCCGCGAGCAACACCTCGTGTTCGGCGGTCACGTCGCCGGCGCGTCTCGCGTGGACGCCCACCTCGCCGGGCTCGCGGGGCGCGTCGCCCTCGCGGCCGTGGACCCGGCGGTCGAGGTCCCCGCGGACCGACTCCACGTCGTCGAGGAGCGTCTTCGCCGTCCCCGACGGGGCGTCCCGCTTCCCGTTGTGGTGGGTCTCGGTCACCTCCACGTCGTAGCCGGGGACCGCCGCGACCGCCTCGCGGACCGCCCGGCGGAGCGCGGCGAGCCCGCGCGCGAAGCTCGACGCCTTCAGCAGGGGGACGCGCTCGCTCAGGGCCCGGAGCTGTGCCGTCCCGTCGGAGTCGAAGCCGGTCGTCCCGATGACGACCGCCACGCCGGCGTCCGCGGCGGTCTCGGCATACGCGACGGCCGACGCGGGTCCCGTGAAGTCGACGAGCACGTCGGGGTCGGTTTCGTCGAGCAGTTCGGCGAGCCGGGCCGCGTCCGCGACCTCGACGCCCGCGACCGGGTCCGTGGCGGTGCGGTTGACCGCGACCGCGACCGTCACGCCCTCCCGGGCCGTCGCGGCCTCGATCACCTCCCGACCCATCCGGCCGCCCGCGCCGGTGACGGCGATCCGGAGGTCCCCGGCGCTCGCCCCGCCATCGCCCGTGTCGCCCCGGGCCGTCATTCGACACCCCCCGCCGTCCCGGTCGCAACCGGTGTCCCCTCCTCCCCCTCGTACTCCGCGAGCAGTTCCCGGAGCGACTCGCGACGCTCCGCGGAGAGCCGGGTGAGCGGCGACCGGACGTGCGGGCCGCCACGGCCGCGGATGTACATCGCCTCCGTCACCGGGATCGGGTTCGTCTCGGCGAACAGCTCGCGGACCAGCGGGGCGAGCTCGTGGTGGAGCTCGCGCGCGCGACCGTAATCGCCCGAGAGCGCCGAGCCGACCATCGCACACGCGCGCTCCGGCTCGACGTTCGCGACGACGCTTATCGTGCCCGTCCCGCCGACGGAGAGCGTCGGGAGGGTCAGCCCGTCGTCGCCCGAGAGCACGGAGAACTCCTCATCGCGGGTCCGCTCGATCACCTCGCTGATCCGGTTCAAGTCGCCGGAGGCGGCCTTGTACCCCTGGACGTTCGGATGGCTCGCGAGCTCGACGGCGACGTCGACGGGGATCGACCGCCCGGTCCGCGAGGGGACGTTGTAGACGATCTGCGGGAGGTCGACCGCGTCCGCGACCGTCCGGTAGTGCTCTAAGAACCCCTCGGGCTCCGGCTTGTTGTAGTACGGGGAGATGAGCAGGAGCCCGTCCGCGCCCGCCTCCACAGCCCGGCGGGAGAGCGAGAGCGCCTCGGCGGTGTTGTTCGAGCCCGTGCCCGCGATCACGGGCACGCCGTCGACGGCGTCACGAACGGTCTCGACCACCTCGATGTGCTCGTCGTGGGTCATCGTCGCCGACTCGCCGGTGGAGCCGACGGGGACCACCCCGTCGACGCCCGCCCGCTCGAGGTAGCGGGCGTTCTCGGCGAGCCGGTCGTGGTCGATCCCGTTTTCGTCCGTGAACGGGGTCGTCATCGCGGGGTACACCCCCTCGAAGGGTTCGTCGGTCGGTTCTCGGTCGGTGTCGTCGCGGTCGGTCGTGTACGGTGTCGTCGTTGTCGTAGCGTTCGTCATCGGTGTCGTGGTGTCGGTCGCGTCGTCGCGGGTCGGTCGTCGGAACGGCTGTACTCGTCGTGAAACGATGTGCGTCGGGGGTCGTCCGGGACGGGGTCGCCACTCCCGCCTGTGGACGCGTCACGTGCGTTTCTTCGAGAAGAGCCGCGTCGCTGTCGGCGGTCGCGAGCCGAGCGACGACGCGGTTCGAGTCACGCTCCCGGATACGGGAATCGGTGGCTTATATGTGTTGTCTCCGACGGAATCTGCCACCCGCGGTCCCCCCGGTTCGCAGACGGGTTCGACGTCGCGCGGTGGAGAACGGTTTTTACAACGAGCGTGGTAACTTCGGATCATGTCCGAGATCGAGGCCCGCCTCGGGTTCCTCGTCGAGCGGTCCGTGGACGAGGGACGCACGACAGCGGAGGCGACGGACGGCTGGGGCGCAGACGGAAACGTGGAGACGGCCGGAAACGTGGAGGCAGTGCCGACCGGCGAGGAGCCCACAGCCGCGCTCGCGTTCGCCCGCAGGGTGGTGGGCGACGTCGAGACGGTGCCGCTCGCGGCGGTCGCCGTCGGCGACGTCGACCTCGACCGGTTCGACGCGCTCTGGTGGCACGCCTACGACCCCGTGAGCGACCCCGCGACCGTCGCCGACTGTGCGGGACCGATCCGGACGTTCCTCGCCGACGGCGGCGGGCTGTTCTGTTCCGCGCGGGCGCTCGCGCAAGTGAGTGCGCTCGGGATCGACCCCGTTCCGCCGGATGCGACGGGGACCGAGGAGGTGAGCGAGCCCGTCGGCCCGCTGTGGCACCCGCTGTACGCCGGCCACCCCGCGGTCGACGGGCTCGAGGGGCTCCGTCACCACATCCGGCCCGCGGGCTCGACCGCCCCGTACGCGCGATACGAGGACGTGCTCCCGGAGCGGGCCGACGTGCTGGCGTCCACCTACCGCGGCGTCGAGGACGTTCCCCGGGAGGCGACCGTGCTCCAGTGGCGGATCGGCTCGGGGACCGTCTTCGGCGTCGGCGTCGGCATGGAGTTCGCCCAGCACGACGACGAGACGACCGAGGCGACCCGCGAGCGCTTCACGGCCGACGTGCTCCGGTGGCTCGCCGGCGCGAGCGAGTACGACACCGCGCTCGCGACGGGCAGACCGAAGAGCGGTCGAGAGCTCGCGCGCTACCGCGACGCGCTCTCCGGGGACCGCGACCGTCCCGCCTACCACGTCACCCCGCCGGTCAACTGGCTCAACGACCCCAACGGACTGATCCATCACGACGGGACGTACCACCTCTTCTACCAGTACAACCCGGCCGGCCCGTACCACCACTCGGTCCACTGGGGCCACGCCGTGAGCGAGGACCTCGTCCGCTGGGAGGACCGTCCCGTGGCGATGTCTCCCGACCCGAGCGGACCCGACCGGGACGGTTGCTGGTCGGGCTGTGCGGTCGCCGTCGACGTGCTCGAAGGGTCGGACGGCGAGACGCGGCGCGTCGTCCCGGCGGGTGGGCCGGACGGCGGCCCCGACACCCCCGTTGAGGCCGCGGACGCCGACGCGGTCTACGCGCTCTACACCGGCGGACGCGACGGGTGGCAGCGCCCGTGTCTCGCGACCGCGACCGACGCCGACCTGACGGGCTTCGAGGCCGACGGGGCGAACCCGGTCGTCCGGTCGCCGCCGCCCGAACTGGACCTGCTGTCGACGCCCGGCGAGCCCGCGCACTTCCGGGACCACTGTTTGTGGTACGAGGCCGACCGGTGGCACCAACTGATCGGCGCGGGCCTCCAGGACCGCGGCGGCGCTGTGGTGTTGTACACCAGCCGAGACCTCCGCGAGTGGACCTACGATGGCCCGGCCCTCGTGACCGCGGAGGCCGAACCGGGCGTCGTCTGGGAGTGTCCGGAGCTGTTGCGGTTCCCCGACGGCGACCTCCTCCACGTCTCCGACTACGAGGACGTGCGGTACTTCCTCGGGACCTTCGACGCCGACGACGACCGGTTCCGCGTGGACGACGAGGGGACCCTCGATCCCGGCGCGTTCTACGCCCCGCAGTCGCTCTCGACGCCGGACGGCCGGACGGTAACCGTCGGCTGGCTCCGCGAGGAACGGTCGGCAACGAGCCAGTGGGACGCCGGCTGGTCCGGGGCGATGAGCCTCCCGCGCGAGGTGGCCGTCGTCGACGGCGAACTCCGACAGCGACCCGCACGGGAGGTCGACCGTCTCCGCGGGACGCGGCTGGTTAACGAAACGCGGACCGTCGGACCGACCTCGGACCGACTCGACGTGACCGTCGAGGCGTTCGAGGTCCGGGCCCGCCTCGACCCCGGCGACGTGGTCGTCGCGCTCCGGGTTCGGGAGTCGCCGGACGGCGCGGAACGGACGACGGTCCGGGTCGGCTGCGACCGGATCGTCGTCGACCGCTCGGAGAGCAGTCTCGACCGCGACGCGCGGGACGCGCCGGTCGGCGTGGCCGTCGACGACCTCGAGCGTCCCCTCGACGTCCGCGTCTTCGTCGACGCCTCCGTCCTCGAGGTGTTCGTGAACGGGCGGCGGGCGCTCGCGACGCGGATCTATCCGACGCGTCACGACGCGACCGGCGTCTCGCTTTCGACCGTTCCGAGCGGGACGGTGACCGACCCCGAATCCCCGGAGCGCGTCGAGGTCGACCTCTCGGTGTGGCGGATGGCGGGCGCGTGGCCGATCGGTAGCGACGGGCTCCGGCGGGCCGACCCCCGGTAGGTCGCGGGGGCGACTCGATCCGGACGGGCAGGGTCCGGGCTCCGGACGTCCGGTCGGGAGTCGTCGGTTCCCCCGTCGGTCCGTCACCGACGTTCCGAGGCGGTCAGCACGCCCCCGGCGACGGCGATCCCGACGCCGCCGGCTGCGAGTATCCCGAACCCGGGGCCGTACGAGCCGGTCGCGTCGTACAGCGTCCCGACGAGCACCGGCCCGGCGAACCCGCCGATCTCGCCGACCGCGAAGATGAACCCCACCGCCGTCCCCGTCAGCCTGGACCCGATCCCCTCGAGGTCCGGCGGGATCGTCCGGATCAGCGGCGAGAGCCCGCCGGTTCCCACCCCGGCGACGGCGATGCCGACGACCGCCAGGGCCCCGGTGTCACCCGCGAT
This sequence comes from Halorubrum sp. 48-1-W, assembly GCF_003287355.1. Classification (GTDB taxonomy): domain Archaea; phylum Halobacteriota; class Halobacteria; order Halobacteriales; family Haloferacaceae; genus Halorubrum. Next base: position 36,329 of record NZ_QMIM01000016.1, on the reverse strand, counting down.
CAGCGCTGCGATCCCGAGGAAAGCCACGCCGCCGGACGCTGTGAGCGCGGGCCGCCTGACCGTAAACCGGTCCGCCAGCTCGGGGATCCCGAGGACACCCACGACGTAGGCGACGACGAACAGGCTCGTCGACCGTCCGGCGAGGGCCGCCGACAGCCCGCGCGACTCCAAAAACGTCGGGAGCCACCCCTGTATCCCGTGGTTGATCAGCAGGAACATCGTCCCGACCACGACGACCAGCCGAAGCTCGCGGTGGGTGAGCACGAGTCGGAGGTCGGCTGTTAGCGACCCGAGGTCGAACGCCTCCCCGTCACCTGTCCCGCCGGCGTCTCCGTCACCAGTCCCGCCGGCGTCTCCGTCACCAGTCCCGCCGGCGTCCGCGTCGTCGACGCCGGTCCGGATCGCGACGAGGAGCCAGACCGCCCCGTAGGCGACCGCGACGACGCCGCTCCAGAGGAACAGCGGTCGCCACCCGCCGAGGACGGGACCCAGAACGGGTCTGCCGACGGCGAAGACGCCCGCGGATCCCGCCGAGGCGGCGACGAGGTAGAGCGCCGTCGGTCGGCCGGTCCGATCGGGGGGAAACAGCACGGAGACGAGCTTCGGAAGCCCGAACGTGACGGCCGTCGCGCCGACGCCCATCGCCAGCGTGAACGCCAGCAGGGAGGCGAACCCGGGGGCGACGCTCCGGCCGATCTGCCCGCCGCCGTAGACCAGGACCCCCACGCCGATGGCCCTCCCCGGACCCAGTCGGTCAACGGCGAGCCCGGAGAACAGCGCGACGGGGACGTACGTCAGCGGGATCGCCCCCGCGAGGACGCCCGCCTGCGTGTTCGTCAGTCCCACGTCGTCGATGATCGTCGGGAGGTACGCGGGCAGCGAGAACCAGACGAACATCAGACAGGTGTAGCTCGCGCTCGCGGCGAGGGTCATCCCGTACTCCCGGCGACCGACGACCCGTCGCGACATCGATGGGCCGTCCTCTCGCGGGGACGCTGGTATAGGTTGGCGTACCGGAACGGGTGGGGAACGCTTCGGAGGTCGCCCGATACCGACGACGAATACCGACCGGACCACACCCTTTTGTCGCCCCGTCGCGTCGGAGTTATCCCATGACGAAGGCGGCCGACGACGCACGCGCCGAAAGACAGGAGTACGACCCGGACGCCGATCACCCGTTCCCAGACGGCCGGATCAACGAGGTGCTCGAGCGGCTCGAGACCGACCCGGAGGTCACGACGTACCTCGAGGCACAGAACGTCAACGCGGTCGCCCGGAAGGGGTACAACGACCACGGGACGAAACACGTCGAGATCGTCCGTGACCGCGCGCTCAAGCTCTACGAACTGCTCAAGGCCAACGACGTCCAGTTCAACGGGGCCCGCCAGCAGGGGCTCGACGAGGCCGACGAGCCGGTCATCATCGTGCTCGCGGCGACGCTTCACGACGTCGGCCACGTGGTCCACCGCGACGACCACTCCTACTACTCGATCCCGTTGGCGGCCGACGTGCTCGACCGGCTGTTGCCGGAGTTCTACGACGTCCCCGAGCACGTCCGCGTGAAGTCGGAGGTGCTCCACGCGATCCTGTGTCACCACACCGAGGAGCAACCGCTGACCCGGGAGGCGGGCGTCATCCGGATCGCCGACGGACTCGACATGGAGCGTGGCCGCTCGCGGGTCCCCTACGAGAAGGGTGGCCGCGGGATCAACACCGTCTCCTCGCAGGCGATCGAGTCCGTGATCCTCCGTTCCGACGAAGAGAACCCCGTCCAGGTGGAGATCCGGATGAACAACGCCGCGGGCGTCTACCAGGTGGACTCGCTCCTGAAGGCCAAAGTCGAGGGCTCCCTGCTCGAAGACGACGTCCGGATCGTCGCGATCAACACCAAGGAGAACGGCGAGGGGTCGCTCGTCGAGCGGATCGAGCTGTAGTCCGGTACCGTCACTGTGCTCCGACACCGTCTCGCCGTGCTCGACGCCGAGCCGTCGCGACGGTTGGGACCGACCCGTCGCCGGGATCGGCGACGACGACGGAACCCAGCAGGGACCGCCGGGTCGCCCGGCCTTTAATACGTGGACCCCCTCGGGCGAGTCGATACCCGGACGTGGCCCGCTTCGGAAACTCGGTACGGCTCCTCGGCAACGCGGAGTTCGCGTCGCTCGCCGGGACCGCCTTCGCGCGTAGCCAGGCGTACTCGACCATACTCATCGCGCTCGCGCTGTACGCCGACCTCTTCGGGACCACCGGCTTCGTCGAGGGGCTCTTCGGAACCGCCTTCGCAGCCGTACAACTGCTCGTCGTCCTCCCGCTCGGGCGAGCGATCGACACGGGCAACTCCAAGCGCTTCCTGCTCGCCGGGTTCCTGATCAACGTCGTCGTCTTCGTGGGGTTCGCGTTCGTCTCGAGCCCCGTCCACGTGATCCTCGTGCGGATGCTCCAGGGGCTCGGCGCGAGCGTCCTCTGGATCACCGGCGCGACGATAATCGGCGAGATCAGTCCCGACGACGAACAGGGGCTCTGGCTCGGGTCGTACAATCAGTTCGCGTCGGTGTCCTCGCTCATGGGTGACCTCCTCGGGGGCTATCTGCTGTACGCGTACGGGTTCACCGAGACGTACGCGGTGCTCTCTTTGATCACGCTCGTGAGCTTCCTCCTCGTCTACCGCTTCCTGCGGGACAACCCGGGAGGACGGACCGACCCCGAGGCGGTCGGGGGGATCGAGACGTTCCGGTCGCTCCTGGCGTTACCGATGCTCCGCTCGCTCGTCGTCTTCCGGTTCACCTTCAGCGTCGGCAAGATGGCCGTTATCATCTTCCTCCCGATCTACGCGCGGACGACGTTCGGCATCTCGGCGTTCGCGATCGGGTGGATCATGGCCGGCGGGAAGGCGACGAAGGCGGTCACACAGGGGTTCGTGGGCGACCTGACTGACCGGTACGGGCGGCGACACGCCTTCGTCGCGACCGGGGCCCTGCTGTACGGGGTCGGTACCGCCGCGATCCCGCTGGCCGTCTACTTCGAGGGGACGGTCGACCCGGTCACCGTCTCGTACTTCGGCGACTCCCAGACGCTCGGCGGGGCCTTCTTCGCGCTGTTCACCGCCTACTCGCTTCTCGGCGTCGCCGACTCGATCCGGCTGCCCGCCAGTATGTCGCTCTTCGTCGACGAGGGCGAGCGTCACGACTCCGTCGCCAGTGCGATGTCGTTGCGCTCCATCTCTTGGAAGATCGGACAGGTGGTCGGGCCGGTGCTCGTCGGGACGACGATGGACTTCACCACGACCGAGACGGGCTTTCTGCTCGCAGCGGGCTTCATCGGGTTCGCCACGACGCTCTTCGTCGTCCAAGCGCGACGGGCAGCGGCGAAGGCTCCGGACGGGACCGTGGCGTGACGGCCGGCCCTACCGGTGACGGTCGGCCGTATCGGAACCGATTTGCGCGCGGCGGCGGTACCGCGCCCATGAGCGACAGCGAGGACCTCGCCGACCTGCGGACCGGTGCGGACTACCAGTTCGGGTCGGGGGCCGGGGAGGCGCTCTTCCCGCCCGAGGAACCGGTCACGATCCGCCGGTCCAGCGGGGGGCGACCCCGACAGGTGATCGCCGGCGACGTCGACGACACCCCGGGGAGCAGCGAGGGCGACCGGATCGTCACCTACGGGACCGACGGGCGGTTCACCCTCGGCGAGGTCGGTGCGAGGCGGATACGCCGGGTGTCCCCCGCGCCCGCCCATCGCGTCGTCGTCGGCGAGGAGAGCGAGCCGTTCGTCCGCGACGGGCGGAACGCCTTCGCGAAGTTCGTGACCGCGGCTGACCGCGGGATCCGGCCGGGCGACGAGGTCCTCGTCGTCGACGGCGACGACGCCCTGTTCGCGGCCGGGCGCGCGGAGCTGTCGGGCGCGGAGGCGCTCGCGTTCGACAGCGGCGTCGCGGTGAAGGTCCGTCACGGGGTCTCGGACGACCGGGAGTGAACCACTCACGACCGGGCGAGCGCGACGACCCACACGGCCAACGTGACCGCGAGCAGGAGTCCCGTGACGACCAGCAGGTCGACGAAGGTGGGGAGCGTCTTCGGGATCCACGGGACGATGCCGGCGTAGTACGCCGCGGTCGAGACGAGCGCGAGGAAGAACGCACCCGTCGTGAGGGTCGCGAGGGGGTATCGGCGGGGGATGGCGGGGATACGCATACGTGGGACGTCCTTCGGGATCGACAAGAAATCCGTGGCCGTGGGGGGCAGTCCTCGACGCTTAAATCACGACGCCGAGCCCGAGCGCCTCGACGAGCGGGACGCCGGCGACGAGCGCTCCGAGCAGGTACCCGCCGATCGCCCCGCCGTTGAGCAGGGGTAACCCGGCGTGGGGTCGTCCCTTCATCACCCAGCGCAACAGGACGAGGAGGCCAGCGAGCGTGCCGACCATCGCGAAGAATGCCGGGAGGTTGAGTCCGACGAACGGGACCGAAAGCGCCGGGGCCGACGAGAAGGTGGCGGCACTGGCGACCATCACTGCCGGGATCACCGCGTCGCCGAGCCCGATGAAGAAGGCGTCACGCTCCTCGATGTCGGGAACGTCGACAGCGGTATCACGGTCGCCGTTGGTAGCAGTATCGCGGTCCCCGTCGGCAACGGGTTCGTCGGCGATCTCCCCGTTGTCGCTGTCGGCCGTCCCCGTGCCATCGTCGACCTCGTCGTCGATCTCCTCGTCCTCGAGGAGCGAGTAGGAGAGCGAAAGCGGGATCACGAGGACGACGGGGATGTTGAGGTCCATCACGCCCTCCGCGAGCGAGAGCATGTGTTCGGTGCCGTACACCGATATCGCGTCGTAGACGGCGAGGACCGTCAGGAGGACGAGCGCGGGTAAGATCCCGAAGGAGATCCCGAACAGTCCGGCCGCGCCCGCCCCCATCAACACCCCCGCAGTGTCGACCACGTACCACTCGGGGTGGACGAGGAGGCCGACCGCGACCGCGACCGCGGGGACGGCGGCGACGAGCGGCGGAGCGAACGCGGAGAACACGTACCACGAGAGCCACGCGGAGACGCCGACGATGAGGAGCCGGATCGCCCAGTCGAACTCGTAGCGGAACGCCGCGAGCATCAGCCCCGTCATGACCACGATAGCGAGGATGTACACCAGGCTGTTCGTCGGGTCCTGCGGGTCCTCGACGGGCTGGTAGCCGCTCTCCGTGAACTCGGGGACCAGCGCCAGCGCGCCCAGTTGGACGACGAGGAAGAGCCCGACGGCGAAGGCGACGCCTCGGTACTCGCGGGGGGACATTCGAACGAACGTTCTCTACAGAGACGTATCGTCCTTGCGTTTCGAGGACAGCGACGTCCCCGCCGTCGGCTCACGAACGTGAAAGACGGGCGCGGGAGGCGGGCGGGTGCGGGAGGCGGGCGGACGGGTGACGGCGCCGAACAGCGGACCCCCAGGCTGTATCGGGCCGTCGCCCGTGGTGGGACGGGTGCGGGTCGTTGTCGCCGAACTTCGACGAGAAAAGCGTCGAACTCCGGCAAGTCCAAGTATGGCTCCCTTGCGTATAAATCCACGGAGACCGGATCGAGCCGGATCGGTACCGGTTCGGGAAGGTTAGGAGCCGAGCGACGTCAGGCGTCGGCCGTCAGCGATCTGCGGAGTGCCTCCTCCAAGTTGTCGAGCTCCGCGTCGAAGTTCCGTTTGAAGAACGACTCGACGCCGGGCAGTTTCCCCTCGACGACGAACTCGTTCGCGAGCCGACAGCCCCCGTCGGTCCCCGTGATGACGTGTTCACCGGTCACCCGGAACGCGCTCGACCTCCCGACGAACTTCACCCGGTTCGGCGGGTCGCGTTCGACCTCCTCGGTGTCGACCGTGATCGTCGACCGGATCATCGGGATCGGGAGCGCGACGTGCCACGTCGCCGTTCCGTCCTCGTGGACCTCGAAGGTATCGACCACGCTGATCGCTCCTGCGCGCTTCTCCGCGTCCGAGATGAACGCCCACACGTCCTCGGCGGGGGCATCGAACTCGAACGTCCGGGAGACTCGGACGGTCATAGCTCCGCGTACGAACGGGGGGAGAATAAAAGGGTGGAATCACGGATCCGGCCGCCGGCTCCGGACGCGTTCGATCGGGCCCTCGCGTTCGATCGGGCCCTCGCGTTCGATCGGGCCCTCGCGTTCGGATCGCTCCCTGGGCGATTCCTCACCCCTGCGTCACGCGCCACGTCGTCGACCGGGCCCGACCCCACTTCTCGATCTCGATGTCGTCGGCCTTCTCGGCGAGCCGTGGTAGCCTGGAGCCGACCTGTTTGGCGGTGAGACCGATCGCGTCGGCGATCGTCTTCGAGCGGACGTATCGCTCGCCACGGGCGACGCCGTCCGTGAGATACGCGAGGATCCGCCGCTCCTCCTCGGTGTACTCGGTCATCGTCGAACGTTGGTGTCAGACGCGCTTAACGGTTTCTCGTCGGGCTCCTCCGTCACGCCGTCACTCGAACGCCTGGATGGCGACGACCGCCAACAGCGCGAAGACGAACGCGGCCGCGAACCCCCATGCCTTGCCGTACTGGGTCGGGTGGCCGTACATCACGACTGCGCCGACCACCGCGACGGCCGACAGCGCGAGCGTCACGCCGATCCCCTTGTCGGACGCGATGGATCCCTCGGTCATACGCATCGCTTCGCGGGTGGACACTTAGTTCATGCGAACCTGGCGATCCGCGTGGGTGCGTGGGAGCGTCCGCGGGTGCCACCGACGGCTAGACGATGTCGACTAGACGATGTCGACGTGGTCGGACGCCTCGTTGAGCGCGAGGTTCGCGGCGATCTCGGCGTTCCGCATGGCGTACTCGGCCGTGTGCTGGAGGCTGACGAGTACTTCCCGCGTCATCAACAGGACGTCGTTGTCGAGGTCGTCCGGGAGCTCGCCGAGGATCTCCTGTTCGCGGTCCTCCAGACGGGAGAAGAGGTCCCGGCACTCGACGGTGAGGTCGTAGTCGCGCTCGACGACGGCCCGGACCGCGAGCGCCGTGAGCTCGTCGACCTGGTCCGTGAACTCGCGGATCTGCCGCATCGTGGCTTTGTCGACGTCGAGCGTGTGACCGTCGGCCTCCATCACGATGTCGGCGATGTCCTCGGCGTTGTCGGCGGTGAGCTCGAGGTTCTTTGCGACCGACCGGTAGCCGATGAGGGGGAACCCCTCCTCCAGCCCGACCGCCCGGGCGAGGTTCGGGTTCTGGTAGGCGGTGAATATCAACCGCAGGAGGAGCACGAATATCTTGTTCGCCTGTCGCTCGCGGTTGAGCGCGCGCTGGGCGAGGTCGGCGTTGCCGTGGGCGAGCGCCTTGACGGCCTCGCCGCGCATCGTCGATCCGGTGTTCTCCAACCGCTCCAGCAGGTTGTCGAGCGTGAAATCCTCGGGGTCGACGGAACATCGGATCGAGATGTCCTCCGGCGTCTCCTCTATCACGCCGAGGCCCATGAGCTGGGTCTCGGCTTTGTACACCGCGTTGATGTGTTCGCTGTCGAGGGTTCCCTCGCTCCGGACGTGGATCACCCGCCGACCGAGCACGTACTGGGCGACGACGGCCCGCTCGAGCGCCCGGGCGTCGAGCCCGTCCGCGTTGATCACGGCCTCCGATTCCTCCGAGCTCACCGACTCGGGGAGCACCGTCAGCGTCCCCTTTCCGCCCATCCGCAGGGATACCTCGTCGCCCTTGTTCACCCCGTGTTCCTTTGCCCACTCGGCAGGGAGCGTCATCGCCAGTGTCGACGGCCCCAGTCGCTGGACCTTCCGCGTTTCCATATCCCTTGGTATCGTGTGAGATACCTTAACCTTGTTCCTATGTTCATTATACTCTCGATCGGATATACAAGGTGATACCTCGTGGAGGTGATCGATCGTGGAGTTGTCCGCGCCCTCGGGTTCACTCCCCCTCGATAGAGACGGGATCGAACGAGCGGAGGATCTCGGCGAGCGCGCTGGCGAGCTCTTCGAACCGACCGATCTCCATCGAATCGGTCGTCACCCAGACGCCGTGGTCGTTGGCGATCACGCGGGTGAGGTAGCCGTTTTCGAACACTCGAACGGTAAAGAAGTAGTCCCCGAGCTGGGTGTTGGCGTACAACGACTGCGCGTGGAACCCGTGGCGTTCGCTCTCGGCGAACCCGACGAGGTCGGCGGTCCTGCTCAGGTCGCTCCGCAAGTAGAGCTGCTCGACGGCGTCCGCGGTGAAGTACGTGAGGCTCCGAAGCTCGTCGCCCGTCGCGGTCCGTGCCGCACTGAGCAGCTCCTCGGTGTGCCTCTCGAGTGTTTGTGACATGTCACCACGTATGGTGGAGGGATACATGAGCGTGTGGGTCGCCCCTCGTTTTGCGACCGGAGGGACAGAGTTTAGCGACTCGGCCGACATCGCCCGGACGATGAGCGACTTCGACGACGTCTGTGTCCTACTGCCGGCCTACGAGGAGGCCGAGACCGTCGGGACCGTCGTCTCCTCGTTCCGAGAGGCGGGCCTCCCGAACGTCCTCGTCGTCGACGGCGGCTCGACGGATGGCACCCGCGAGATCGCAAGCGAGGCTGGCGCACGTGTCGTCGAACAGTCCGGGGAAGGGAAAGGTCAGGCGATCCGCGAGGGTGTCCGCGAGCACGTCGAGGCCCCGTACGTCCTGATGGCCGACGCCGACGCCACCTACGACGCGGGCGACGCCCACGCGATGCTGGAGCCGCTCCTCGCGGGCGAGGCCGAACACGTCGTCGGGAACCGTTTCGCGGACATGCGTCCGGGCGCGATGACGCGGCTGAACCGTGTCGGCAACCGCCTCATCAACGGGGCGTTCCGCGCGATCCACGGGGAGGACTACGGCGACATCCTCTCCGGCTACCGGGCGTTCACCCGCGAGTCGTTCGGCCGGCTCACCCTCACCGCCGACGGCTTCGGCGTCGAGACCGAGATGGCCGTCGAGTGCGTGAAACAGCGGGTCTCGGTCGCGGTCGTCCCCGTCACGTACCGGCCGCGCCCCGACGGCTCCTCGACGAACCTCCACCCGGTCCGCGACGGCGGCGTGATCTTCCTGGAGTTGTACCGGAAGGCGAAGACGAACAACCCGCTTTTTTACTTCGGGAGCGTCGGCACGGTCTCGACGCTCGCCGGGGCACTCATGGCTGCGTTCGTCCTCTACCGGTGGATCGTCTTCGACGTCGGCCACGAGATCATCGCGGTGGCCGCGACCGGCGCGATCATCCTCGGCATGCAACTCGTCGTGTTCGGCGTGCTCGCCGACATGATCCTCTCGTTACACCGAGAGCAACTGGACCGGCAGGACCGCGTCGTCGCGGAGCGGTTGGGGTCGTCCGCCGGCAACCGTGGCGGAGACCGTGACGGCGGGCGTTCCGCTACGGGGAGTGGGGCCTGCCAGTCGGGCGATGACGACCGACCCGACGACAGCCGGCTCGGCGAAGACCGACCCGACGACCTCACAACCGAGTCCACCCGTTCCTGACCGAGTCCACCCGTTCCTGAATCGGACGCTAGACCGTCCACACCATTTATATCCTGGGTCGAACACGTCCGCGCATGGACGAGAAGCGCTTCGTCGTCGCCCTCTTCGGTCTCACGGTCGCGCTCATCGCCGGCTACATCGCCTATCGCTTCGTCGCCGCCCTCACCGTCGCCGTCTTCCTGTATTACACTACCCGGCGGTTCTACCACTACCTCGAGCGGTTGCGGCTCCCCCCACGGGTCCGGGCGGTGACCGCGCTGTCGTTGATCGCCGTCCCGCTCATCCTGCTTTTGAGCTCGGCGGTGGTGCTGTTGGTGGTCGAGATTCGCCGGTTCATCGAGGAGTTCCCGATCGCCGAAACGCTCGGGTCGGGGAACCAGTGGGTAGAGCGGGTGACGGAGCTCTCTAACCTCTCGGTCGGAAACGTCGTCGAGGCGTACCGGTCGGGACAGTTCGACCCGCTCATCGACTTCCTCGTCGACAACGCCGCGCTGTTGACGAACACGGTATCGGGTCTGCTCCTCAACCTGCTCATCACCGTCATCGTCACCTACTACCTGCTCCTCGACGGCTCGAAGTTCCACGAGTGGGTGCTCCGGTTCGACGACGACGCGATCGTCCGCGAGTACTTCGAGGCGGCCGACGCGGAACTCGAGGCGGTGTTGTACGGGAACCTGCTCAACGTCATCGCGATATCGATCATTGCGATCGCGACGTACACCGGTTACAACGTGGTCGCGCCCGACGCCGTCGCGGTTCCGTACCCGACGCTCGCGGGTGCGCTCACGGGCGTCGCGAGCCTGATCCCGGTCATCGGCATGAAGATCGTCTACCTGCCGTTGACCGCGGCGACCGCGGTGCCGGCGATCATGAACGACGAGACCGCCTTGTTGGTGTACGTCGTCGGGTTCCTCCTCGTCGCCGTCGTCGTCGTCGACACGATCCCCGACATCGTACTGCGGCCGTACTTCAGCGGGAAGACGACGCACGTCGGGCTGTTGATGCTCGCGTACATCCTCGGCCCGGTCGTGTTCGGGTTCCACGGGCTGTTCCTCGCGCCCATCGTGTTGGTGCTCGTATTGACGTTCGGGGACACCGCGTTACCCCGACTGCTCGGCGTGGAGCCGGAGGCCCCCGCGGACCGGCTTCCCGACGGTCAACGGCGGCTCGACGAGTTCGAGTGGACGGTCCCCGACGACGGGTCCGGCGCGTCGGATCCTCGCGGCGACGACGACAACTGGCCCGGCGTCCCGGGCGACCGCGACCGCTCCCCGACCGGCCGAAGGTGATAAATCCCCGTTCGCCGACCGGAGACGTATGCGCGTACACGTCATCGGCCTCGGCGGGGCGGGTGGCCGGATCGTCGACCGGCTCACAGCCGACCACGACGGGGATGGCTTCCTCCACGGCGTCTCCGCGTTCGACACGGACATGGAGGCGCTCCGCCGGCTCGAGTCGCTCGGCGAGGAGCGACGATATCGGTTCGGGGACGCCGCCGGCGGCGACGGGCTCGACGGCGACCTCCACGCCGGCAGCGAACTCGGCGAGGTCCACGCGAGCGAACTCGGTCGGGCCCTCGACGACCAACGCCCGTCGCTCGCGGAGGCGTTCGTTCTCGTCGTCGGGGTCGGCGGCGCCGCCGGCGGTGGGGTCGCCCCGTCGCTCGCTGTGGAGCTCGACACGCTCTACGACGCACCGGTGTACGCGGTTGCCATCCTGCCCGCGGCCGCGGAGAGCGACCCGGACGCGGGGATGGAGACGGGGACCGGGCCCGGCGACGGGGCGGAACCGCGACGCCCGCTCGCGGAACGGAACGCGGCCCGAACGCTGGGGGCGCTCTCGGAGCGGACGGCGGCCGTCCTCCCCTTCGACACCGACGCGTGGCTGCGTCCCGGCGAGACGGTCCCGGACGCCCGTGACCGGCTGAACGGGACCGTCGCCGACCGGATCGCGGCGCTGTTCGGGGCGGGCGAGAGCGACGCCGACGTCGTCACCCCGCAACAGGTGCTCGACGCGAGCGACGTCGCCCGGGCGGTCGGCGACGACGGCGAGCTCGCGGCGGTAGGGTACGCGACCCAGGCGGTCGAGCCGCCGAAGACGGAGTCGCGGTTCGGTCTCGGGCTGTTCGGCTCCTCGGAGCCGGAGAAGGTGGACGCGAGCGCCGCGGTGTCGGCCGTCGAGACGGTGATCCGGAAGGCGACACGCGGGAAGAACACGGTCGAGGTCCCGGAGGGACGCGCCGACCGGACCCTGCTCGTCGTCGGCGGCCCGCCGCCGTGGCTCAACCGCGAGGCGATCGCCGACGGTCGACGGTGGCTCGCCGAGGAGACCGGTTCGGGGGCGATCCTGAGCGGGGACGCGCCCATCCCCGACGGCGAGGAGGTGTTCGCGATCGTGCTCCGGTCGGGGATCGACGAACCGGAGCGGATACGCGAGATCCGCGAGTCGATCCCGGGGCGGACCGAGTGATCCGCGACCGACTCGCGGGCGGACCGAGTGATCCGCGACCGACTCGAGCCGTCCGCGACCGAACCCGTTAACACCGTTCGTCGCCCGCTTCCGGACGTGAGTTCCCCTTCCGAGACCGCCGGGCTCGGCATCGACCTCGACGTGTCCGACGTCGAGGCGGTGGCCGACCAGCGCGACGAGCTGGTCGCCGCCGTCCGCGACCACGCCGGCGGGATCGCCTACCTGCTCGCCAAGCTCCAGGGTGGCGACTACGGCCGCAAGGCGCTGTCGACGGCGGGCGGCGAGTGGACGGTCAAACACGAGGCCGGCGAGCTGGAGTTCCTGTTGTTCTCGCCGAAGAGCGGGTCCGACACCTACGTCGTCTCGACGAAACAGCCGCCCGATCCCTCGGGGCTCTCGCCCGCGCTGGCCGACTACCCGAACATGGTCACCGCCTGGAACGCGTACGTCGATTCGCTGTCGGGCGTGCTCGACGGGGTCTCCGCGGAGTTCCCCGACCCCGCCTCGACCGACGGCGTCGTCGCCGAGCGCGACCGGGTGCTCGATTCGATCCGTGAGACGTGCGGCGTCGTCGCGGGCGAGGTGTACCGGTACGAGGGCGACGACTACGGGACGTTCACCGCCCGCGTCGACGGCGACCGCTGGGAGCTCAAGTGGGAGGAGGGTGCGGTGTCGTACCTCCGCGTCGGCGGCTCCGGCGGGCTCTACCTCCTCTCACAGTACGGGGCCCCCTCGGCTGTCGACGTGCGCGAGTACGCCGAGTCGTTCGCGGGCTTCGTCGAGGCGTACAACGAGTTCGTGGAGGGGTTGGAAAGCGACCTCGAGACCGTCTCGGTGTAGAGGCGGCCGCCAGGGTCAGGTTTATGTCGTACTCCTCGCCACTGGGAGTATGCCGACAGCAACAGCCGGATTCGTTGGACTCGGGATCATGGGCCTGCCGATGGCGAAGAACCTTCTCGACGCGGGGTACGACGTCGTGGGGCACAACCGCTCGGCCGAGCCGGTCGAGGAACTCGTCGAGTACGGCGGCGAGGACGGCGGATCGCCCGCGGGCGTCGCCGAGCGGAGCGACGTGGTCTTCCTGTGTCTCCCCGACTCGCCGGCCGTGGCGGACGTCGTGCTCGGCGAGGACGGCGAGCCCGACCCGGTGATCGACGGCGTGAGCGCGGGGATGACGGTCGTGGACCACTCGACCATCTCGCCGACGGTCGCGGAAGCGGTCGCCGAACAGCTCGCGGAAGAGGGCGTCGACACCCTCGACGCGCCCATCTCGGGCGGCGAGTCCGGCGCGATCGAGGGGACGCTCTCGATCATGGTCGGCGGCGACGAGGACGTCCTCGCGGAGTGGACGGACGCCCTCGAGGTCATGGGCGAGACGGTGACACACTGCGGGCCGAGCGGGGCCGGCCAGACGACGAAGGCGTGCAACCAGATCGTCGTCGCCGCCCAGATGGTCGGGGTGAGCGAGGCGCTGGTGTTCGCGCACAACGCGGGCGCGAACCTCGAGGCGGTCGTGGACGCGATAAGCGGCGGCGCGGCCGGCTGTTGGACGCTCGACAATCGCGCCCCGTCGATGATCCGCGGCGACTTCGACCCGGGCTTCTTCGCGGAGTACCAGTACAAGGACCTCCGGATCGCGACGGACGCCGGCGAGACGTTCGGCTCGCCGATGCCCCAGACCGAGCTCGCCCACGAGCTGTACAAGTCGATGGTCCAGAACGACATGGGCCGCGACGACAACTCGGGCGTGATGCAGGTCCTCGAGATGCTGGCCGGCGAGGAGGCGCGGATCGACGGCTGAACGGGACCGAGACAGGGGATCTGTGTCGCCGACGCCGAGGTCCACGGCGAGCGCCGACCCGAGACGATCCACACACGTGTATATCGATCGGTGGATTGAGGAATGTTTATTCGTCGACGTTCAATACTCCGGCGTAGATGTCGATCACGCTTCCCGGCCCGACCCTGGGCGTCGTCGGCGGGGGACAGCTCGGACGGATGCTCGCGGAGGCGGCCTCGCCGCTCGGCGTCGACGTCGTCGTGTTGGACCCCACGCCGGCGTGTCCGGCGTCGGGCGTCGCCCGCGACCAGATCGTCGCCGATTTCGACGACTCCGACGGTATCTTCGAGCTCGCCGCGCGCGTCGACGCGCTCACCTTCGAGATCGAGCTCGCCGACCCCGAGGTGTTGGCTGCGGCGGGCGAGGAACACGACGTGCCGGTCCACCCGGACCCGGGGACCCTCGAGACGATCCAGGACAAGCTGGTCCAGACTGAGGCGCTCGCGGACGCCGGGATCCCCGTCCCGGAGTTCGCCGCGGTCGCGACCGCCAGGGGGCTCGAGCGCGTCGTCGAGGAGTTCGACGGCGTCATGCTCAAGGCGCGCCGCGGCGGGTACGACGGTCGCGGGAACGTCCCGGTCCACGAGCCGAGCGGGGCGGCCGACGCGCTCGCGGCGGTCGGCGGTGACGCGATGGCCGAGCGGTTCGTCGACTTCGAGCGCGAGATCGCCGTGATGGGACTGAAGGGTGCCGACGGCGCGACGCGGACCTACCCTGTGACGGAGACGATCCACCGCGAGGAGATCCTCCGCGAGAGCGTGGCCCCCGCCCGCGCGAGCGACGAGGTGATCGCCCGCGCCGAGGCGGTCGCGACGGACGTCCTCGAGTTCCTCGACGGGCGGGGCGTCTACGGGATCGAGCTGTTCGAGACCCGCGAGGGCGACGTGCTCGTCAACGAGATCGCGCCGCGTCCCCACAACTCCGGACACTGGACGATCGAGGGAACGCGAACCTCGCAGTTCGAGAACCACGTCCGCGCCGTCCTCGGCTGGCCGCTGGGGCCGACCGAACTCGTCGCGCCCGCGGTCACCGCGAACGTGCTCGGGGACACCGACGAGAGCCGCCCCGCGACCCTCCGGGGCGTCGAGGCGGTCCTCGGCGCGCCGGAGGCCGACCTCCACTGGTACGGCAAGGACGACGCGCGCCCGCTCCGGAAGATGGGCCACCTGACGCTGACCGACGGGACCCTCGATTCCGACGGTGCCACCCGCGACGCGCTGTTGTCGCGGGCCCGGGAGCTTCGCGACGGGCTGACGTTCCGCGAGGCGTAGGAGGCCGTTCTCGGGATCGTTCCTCCGAGCCGACGTTCACGACGAGCCGACGTTCACGACGAGTCGACAGGTGAGCCGGTCGGTTCCTCGGCCGTCCCGGCCTCGCCGAACTCGACACCAGTGATCTCGAACCGGGCACCGCCCTCCCCACCCTCGACCACCTCGATCGACCAGCCGTGGGCCTCGACGACGTCGCGAACGATCGCCAGTCCGAGCCCCGTCCCCGACCCACGGGTCGTGAAGCCGACGTCGAAGACGCTCTCGCGTTCGGACTCGGGGATTCCGGGACCGTCGTCCGCGAGGTAGAACCCGTCCGACAGCCGGCCGGCGGCCACCGTCACCGGTCCGTCCGCGTGGTCGCGGGCGTTCCGCAGGACGTTGTCGAGGACCTGGCGTAGCCGGGCAGGGTCGGCGAGAACACTCGTCTCGTCGACCGCGTCGTCGACGACCACCGTCAGATCGTCGTCCGCGATATCGGTCTCGACCGTCTCGAGGATCGCCCGCAGCCGGACCGGCTCGACCACGGTCACGACCTCGCCCCGTCTCGAGAGCTGTAGCAGGTCCTCGAGGAACTCGGTCATGCGGTCGACGGTATCGCCGATCACCTCGAAGTGTTCCGGGTCGTTCGTCTCGCTCGCGAGGTCCGCGTAGCCACCGATGACCGAAAGGGGGTTTCGGAGGTCGTGTGAGACGATCCCCGCGAAGGCGTCCAGCCGCTCGTTCCGTTCCTCCAGGGCCCGGCGCTGCTCTTCGATCGTGGTCACGTCCCCGATCAGGACGACCCGGCCGTACGTCTCGCTGTTCCGCCGCAGCGGCGACTGGCTCAACCGGAGGAACCGCTCCCCGTCCGTGCCGTCCCGGGTCACGAGGACGGAAGCGCCCGCTTCAGTCTCGAGCCGGTCGTACTCCGGGAGCCGTGCCGATATCGACGCGCCGATCGCCGTCGTCCGGTCGCCGACGACGGCCTCCGCCGCCGGGTTGACGTCGACTATCGTCCCCCCGGCGTCGACGACGACCACGCCGTCGTCCATCTCCGAGAGGACGACCCGCGAGGCGATGGGTGTCA
Organism: Halorubrum sp. 48-1-W; assembly: GCF_003287355.1. Lineage (GTDB taxonomy): Archaea > Halobacteriota > Halobacteria > Halobacteriales > Haloferacaceae > Halorubrum. Next base: position 20,198 of record NZ_QMIM01000016.1, on the reverse strand, counting down.
GATCGAGGAGCCGGTAGCGGAACACGGCGACGCCGAAACACGCCGTCGAGAGCGAAATCGAGACGGGAGTCAGGTTCACGGCTGTCGTCCCGAACGGCGGCAGCGAGAGGACCTCGAAGACGTTCAACGCGAGGGGAACCGTCGCCCCGACGATCAGGAGCGCAGCCTGCCGTCTGATCCGTCCGCCAGACCGGAGCGCGTGGTCGACGACGAGCCCTGCGCCCCCGACGACCGCGACATACGAGAAGGCGAGGTGAGCTTGATACGCCGGACCCAGCGTCGTCTCGAGCCGGGTCAACGACCCGATCGTGACGAGTTCCGCGTCCACCAGCACCAACGAGTACGGGTTCGCGACAAGGAGTACGACCACTACAGCGGGGATCGCCGTGAGCGCCGTGACGACGATCGGCGTGAGCCGGTCTCCCCGACCGCTGTACGCCAGCGCGAACGCCAGCCAGGCTGACGGCGTGGCGGCCCCGCCGACGTGTAACACCCGGTAGGCGAACAGCTTCGCCTCGAGGCCGGTGCTCGCGAGCTGGATCCCGTACGTCACGGCCCACACCGCCGCCGAGAGACAGAGGACGACGAACGTGGTGACAGTGCGGTTCCGTCTCTCCCGTGGGACCGACACGATCCCGTACCCGGCCCAGATAGACGCCACCAGCGCCGAGAGAAAGAGCAGAAGCACGTACGACGTCGATTGCCAGGGCATGTGGTCGGAGCTAGCAGAAGATAGGGCGATCAGTATTTAAAATGGAGGAAAGGATCCGGGTCACGTCCGCACATCATACGCGTCACCAGTCGGAGAACCCGCCGTCGATGAGGGTGTCTGCCTGCCGTTCGATGTACGCCCGCTGGGTGTCGTGGACCGCGTCGGCGAACGGCTCGCCGTCCGCCAGCCGTGACCGGACGCCCGTCCGCTTCCAGCCGGCCGGGGTGACCCCGTGCTCGACCCGGTACCTGAGCGGCGCGAGCCACGACTCGGCCTCGGCCTCCGAACAGCCGGCCGTCCGGAGACCGGCGGCCGCGTGGTCGAGGAGGTCCGCGTACATCGCCGTCGCGTCCGTGGTGTGTTCGCCGTCGTAGCCGATCCACTCCATCTCGGCGTCGAGTCCGTCCGCGACCGCGGCGTAGAAGTTGTCGCGTGCGGTCTCCCACTCCAGCCCGATGACGGGGTGTTCGTGTCGCGGGAGCGCGCCCATCAGCCCGGCGAACGCGGCCTGGAACGCGATCGAGTCGCGCACCGTGGGCTGTGCGGGCACCGGTCGGAACTCGATCCGGGCGTTCGCGCTCGAGCGGGTCGCCCCCTCGAACACCGGACGGACCCATCGCCAGTAGGTGCCGTGTTTCGTTCGGAACGTGGCGAAGCCGTCGTCGAACCGGTCGGTGCCGTCCGATTCGGGCATCGGTATCAGCGTCTCGTCGCCCGCGATCCGGTCGACGGCGGTCTCGACGTCGTGGAAGTCGTGCGGGAACCGCACCTTCTCGGCGTCGGTCCGGGCGTTGAGCACGGACTCGAACACGTGGATCCGGTTCTCCGTCGCGCCCTCCTCGAGGACCCGCTCCGCGTCCCAGTCGTCGTCGTAGAGGTCCGGTGGGAGGAACGGCGAGTTCACGCCGAGCGCTAAAAGCGGTCCCGCGATCCGGAGTGCGTATCGAAAGTGAACGGGGAGCGTATCGGCCTGTGCGACCTGGTAGTGCGGCTGGATCGAGGTGATGAGGCTCTCGGGCATCACGGTGTCCGCGTGGAGCGTGACGCCGGGTGCCTCCATGGCGACGGGCGCGTCGTCGCCCGCGTTCGCCATCGCGTGGTAGCGGACGGCGTCGCTCATGTTGGCCGCGACGGTCACGCCGTCGAGGTCGACGCTGTCGGTGAGATATTCCCGTGCCGTCTCGCCCGCGGGCGGGATGGTCCAGACGCCGTCGGAGACGAGCCGCATCCCCTCGACCCCGGCGGTGTTCTCCGCGGCCTCCAACCGGGCGCGGACCTCCGCGAGCTGGGCGCGCAGGCCGTGGTCCGAGAGCGGCTGGGGGCTCGTCGACATCTCGGCGTTGTGGAGCCCGAGCTCCTTCTCGAAGCCCATCAGCTCCAACAGGCGGCGCGGTACGCGCATCAGAGCGTACTCGCCGGCACGGGACTCCTCGCTCCAGCGGCCGTCGGCGACGGCGTAGAACTCGTACTCGAAGCCGACGATCGACTGGTGGTTGTCGAACGCCCCGTCGTGTAGCCCCTGTTTGACGACCTCCGCCTCCTCCTCGGCGCGCACGGCGAACTCGTCCGCGTCGACGGCGAGCGCCTCCCGGACGCCGTCGGCCAGGGCCGACTCGGTACTCATGCGATGGCCGGACGACCTCCGATAATAAAAGAGCCCCGACCCGGAGTCTCGGTTCGTTCCGCACGCGTCGACGGCCCGTCCCGCATCGGCGCGTTTTTGCCCGCCGATCGCCGATCCGGGGCATGGAGTTCGCCGCGTTCGCCGAGCGGGTGGAGCGACTGGAGTCCGAGCCGGCCGACCTCGAGACGACGGCGCTCGTCGCGGAGCTGTTCGCGGACGCCGGCGACGACCTCGAGACGGTGACGCGGTTCCTGCTCGGCCGGACGTACCCCGCACACGACGACCGAACCATCGACGTCGGTCCCGCCTCGTGTCGCGAGGCCATCGCCCGCGCAGCCGGCCCGAACGTCACCGCTGAGGACGTGGAGGAGCGGCTCGCGAGCCGAGGTGAGATCGGCGCGGTCGCCGCCGGGTTCGACTTCGGCGGCCAGCGAGGGCTCTCCGCGTTCGGGGCCGGGAGCGACCCGCTCTCGGTCGCCGAGGTCGACGGGACGCTCCGGGAGCTCGCGGCCTCGACGGGCGAGGGAAGCGAGTCTTACAAAGTCGACGCGCTGTTCGGGTTGTTCAATCGGTGCGACCCAGCCGAGGCGAAGACGCTCGCGCGCCTGGTGCTCGGCGAGATGCGGATCGGCGTCGGCGAAGGCACCGTTCGGGACGCGATCGCCGAGGCGTTCCTCGCGGAGGACGGCGGGGTCGGCGGTGACGAGGGAGGCGGTGGCGAGGGAGGCGGCGGTGGCGAGGGGGACGGCGAGGACGGTGGAGCCGACAACGAGGGGGAGGAGAACGCGGAGAGCGCGACCGACGAGGAGAACGCGGAGAGCGCGACCGACGAGGCGAACGCGGCGGTCGAGCGCGCGCTCCAGGTGACGAACGATTACGGGCACGTCGCACGGCTGGCCCGGGAGTCGGGGATCGAGGGGCTGAACGCCGAACGGATCCGGGTCGGCAGGCCGGTCCAGGCGATGCTGGCGCAGGCGGGAACCGCCGCCGACGCCGTCGAGTCGTTCGGCGAGGTCGCCGTCGAGACGAAGTTCGACGGGGCCCGCGTTCAGGTCCACTACGCGCCGGGGTCCGACGGAGCCGGCCCGCGACTCTACTCGCGGAACATGGACGACGTGACCGACGCGCTCCCGGAGATCGTCGAGTACGTCTCCGAGCGGGTCGAGGTACCCGTGGTCCTCGACGGGGAGATCGTCGCCGTCGACGACGACGGCTCCCCCCTGCCGTTCCAGGAGGTGCTCCGTCGGTTCCGTCGGAAACACGACGTGGACCGGATGCGCGAGGCGGTCACCTGCCGTCTTCACGCGTTCGACTGCCTGCTCGTGGGCGACGACGACGAACTCGACGACCTCCTCGCGAAACCGCTCCGACTCCGTCACGACCGGCTCGTCGACGTCGTTCCCGACGCTGCCGCGGACCTGCGGACCGTCGACGACGTGGAGACGATCGCCCGGCTCGAGTCGACGGCCCTCGAGGCGGGTCACGAGGGCGTCATGCTGAAGGACCCTGCGTCGGCGTACACGCCCGGAAACCGCGGTCGTGAGTGGCTGAAACGGAAGCCTGACGTGGAGACGCTCGACGCCGTCGTGGTCGGCGCGGAGTGGGGCGAGGGGCGTCGTGCGGAGCTGTTCGGGACGTTCCTGCTCGCGGTCCGCGACGGCGACGAGTACGAACCGATCGGGAAGGTCGCCACCGGCCTCTCCGACGAGGAACTCGAGGATCTCACGGCGCGGCTGGAACCGCACGTCGTCGCCGAGTCGGGGACGGAGCTACGGATCCGGCCCGAAGTCGTCCTCGAGGTCGGCTACGAGGAGATCCAGACCTCCCCGACGTACGGCTCCGGGTACGCCCTCCGGTTCCCCCGGTTCGTCGGCGTCCGCGAGGACAAGTCTGCGGGGGACGTCGACACCCTGGAACGGGTCGCGAGGCTCGCAGACGGGGAGGGCGGGTCGGACGAGAACGAGACGAAGGACGACGGCCCGGATCGAGCGTGACGGACGCGAAAGGGCTTTCGAGTCGGGGTCGTACGGATAGCCATGCCAGATCCCCTCGGCGACGCCGCGCGGCGGCGGCTGACGGAGGCAGTGACGGACCGGCTCGCGGCGTGCGGCTACGACGTCTCCCGGCCGGAGACCCGAGCCGAGCCGCCGGCGATCGCCGTACGGGGCGAGGAGACGTTCGGGGTCGAACCGCTCACCGAGGCGGATGCCACGCCGACGACGGTCGTCTCGCGGCTCGGTCACGCAATCGATCGCGACCGTCGGGCGCTGTTCGTCGTCGCCGACTCCGAGGTCGCGGCCGCGGTTCGATCGGTCCTCACCGACCCGCCGCTCCTCGTCGACGAGACGGACGGTCGCCGGACGTTCCACGCGGGTCCCGACCGGGTCGCCGTCGACACCGAAGGACTTCCGGGGGCCACCGGCGGCTACGCCTGCGTTCGCGTCGAGGACCTCGTCGGTCGAAAGGCGGGATCCGACGCGGATCCGACGTTCCGCTGGCGGGAGACGGACACGCCGTCCGGTCCTGTTCCGTCCGTGAACGGGGTCGATACAGCCGCGAGTGGGCCGGACGGTCGTCCGACCGTCCCGCGACTGGTGTGTGAGGCCGACGATCGGGTCGTCGCCGTGCTCGCGGGCACGGCGAGCCTTCGGACGCCGCCTGCTGGGGCGTTCCCGTACGTCTACCGTCGCGACCCGGCGGACAAGCGGTTCCGCGTGCGACACTGCGACGACGGGACCGTGGTCGAGACCGCGAGCGGCTTCGCGGCGATGCGCACCGCCGGGTTCGTGCCGATCCCGATGCCGCTCGTCCCCGAACACGTCCTCGGTCCTGGGGTCGACGTCGAGGACGCGTGGGAGATCGTCGTCGAGGAACCGATCGGACGTGACAAATAGCTACCCTCAAGGCGTCGACGGACCGTATCGTCCGATATGACCGTCAGATACGACGACCTCTCCGTGGAGTGGCTCGGCTACGCGACCGCCCGCGTCTCCGCTGTCGGCGAACCCGTCGTCTACACGGACCCCGGTCGGTACGGGGTGCTCGACGACTACTGGGCCCGCGACGGCGACGTCGTCGTCGTCACCCACGACCACCACTACGACCCGGCGGGGATCCGCTCCGTCGCCGACGTGGACGCGACGCTCGTGATCTACGACGCCGTCGACGCCGAGCGGATCGACCGCGATGTGGAGCCGATCGAGGCGCTGACAGCCGACTACGACGTGGTCCGCGTCGACGACGAGGCCCGCGTCGACGTCGAGACCGACGCCGGGACGGTGACGGTCTGGACGGTCCCAGCGCACAACGAGCCGGACGGCCCCTGTGCGAACGACGACGGGACGGTTCCACACCCGCCGGGGTTCGGCTGTGGGTTCCTGTTCTCGATCGGGGGCCGAACCGTGCTCTGGCCCGGCGACGGCGACGCGCTCGACGGGCTCGCCGAGCTCGACGTCGGCGTCCTCCTCGCGAACATCGGCGGGGGCGGGATCGTCTCCGACCGTCACACTGCCGCCGACCTCGCCGATCGCATGGGGCCCGACCTGGTCGTCCCGATACATTACGACACCTTCGACGCCCTGAAGGCGGATGGGGAGGCGTTCGCCGGCGACGTCGCGTCCCGGTCGATCCCGGTCGCGCTCGACGAGCGCTCCGTCGAGCGGTGAGGTCGGTCTCCATCGAGCGGTGAGGTCGGTCTCCATCGAGCGGTGACGGTTGGCCGCCGGCGAACCGTTTTTACTCTCGGCCTCGTAGGACAGCCTATGTACGTCCGCGACGCCAAGAACCGTGACGAGGCGTGGTTACTGGACGCGATCGAGCGGCTAGGGCTCGACGACGTTGCCTTCCGGTCACGGGACTACGTGATCGCGGTCGACGAGGAGTCGGGTGACAGGGCCGGCTTCGGTCGGCTCCGGCTTCATCGAGGCGACGACGTGGAGCGGATCGAGCTCACCGGGATCGGCGTGCTCCCGGAGTGGCGGGGGCGGGGCGTCGGGGCACACGTCGTCGAGCGGCTCGTCGATACCGCGTCCGCAGAGGGGTTCGAGACGGTGTACGTGCTCACTGACCAGCCCGACTACCTGACGCAGTTCGGCTTCGACGAGGTCGACACCGACGACCTCCCGTCAGCGCTCTCCGACCGATTGGCGGAGAAACGCGAGTTCCTCGGCGGCGGCGTGGTCGGGCTCCACGTCGACGTCGACGACTTCGAGATGCCGGATCGGCTCCGGGACGCGTTCAAGAACGCCGACGCCGGCGACCCCGACGGGGACGAAGGCGACACGGAGGAACCCGTCGAATCACCCGAGGACTTCGGGATCGACCCGGAGTCGGCGACCTACAAGTACGACACCGGGCGATAAACGACGGTGGGGAGTGAACGACACCGGGCGGTGGATACCCGACAGTAGATACCCGTCGGTGACCCGGTCGCTTATCGGGTCGCCCCTCGAGTGGCGAACATGGACCTGATCGAGGCCGCCCGTGACGCGCTCGCGGACGCTCACGTCCCGTACTCCGAGTACCGCGTCGGGGCCGCGCTCCGGACCGCGGACGGCACCGTCTACACCGGTTGTAACATCGAGAACGCCAACTACTCCAACAGCCTCCACGCCGAGGAGGTGGCGCTCGCGGAGGCAGTGAAGAACGGCCACCGGGAGTTCGACCGCTTGGCCGTCGCCTCGGGTGCGCGGGACGGCGTCACTCCCTGTGGGATGTGCCGACAGAGCCTCACCGAGTTCGCGGACGACGACCTCCCGGTGGTCTGTGACGAGGGCGACGGCGAGACCAGCGAGTACACGCTCGGCGAGCTCCTCCCGAACACCATCAGCGAGGGGACGCTCGACGACGCCCGCAACCGCTGAGTACGTCGCGTCGTTCGACACGAGTGCGCGGGCGCCACTCGAGGTCACTCGATGCGGAACGACTTTTAAACGTCTCCTCGAAGGTCGAGGTCATGACCGACGAGCACGACGCTGGGATCTCTGGCAACACCGGAACCGCCGGCGACAGCGAAGATCCCAACGACGAGGTCCAGTATCACGTCGAGCTCCGCACGGGCGACGTCGCCGACGCCGTGCTTCTCCCCGGAAACCCGGAGCGGGTCGACAAGGTCACCGCGCTGTGGGACGACCACGAGGAAGTCGCATACCACCGCGAGTACCGCACCGCGACCGGGACCTACGGGGGCACGCCCGTCTCCGTGACCTCCACCGGGATCGGCTCGCCATCGGCGGCGATCGCCGTCGAGGAGCTCGCCCGGATCGGCGTCGACACGTTCGTTCGGGTCGGCTCCTGTGGGGCCATCCAGCCGGGGATGGACGTCGGCGACCTAGTGATAACCACCGGCGCGGTCCGGCAAGAGGGGACGAGCGACGAGTACGTCCGCGAGGACTACCCGGCGACTGCCGACCGGGAGGTCGTCTCCGCGCTCGTCGCCGCCGCCGAACAGCTCGGCTACGAGTACCACACCGGGATCACGATGAGCGCCGACTCGTTTTACGCCGGACAGGGTCGCCCGGGGTTCGAGGGGTTCGAGGCGGCAGGATCGGACGAGCTGGTCGCTGCGCTCCGGGACGCGAACGTGAAGAACATCGAGATGGAGGCGTCGTCCATCCTCACGATCGCGAACGTGTACGGCCTGCGCGCGGGCGCGATATGTTCTGTGTACGCCAACCGCGTCACCGGCGAGTTCCGGACCGAGGGGGAGTCGCGGGCGGCCGAGACCGCGAGCCTCGCCGTGAAGTTGCTCGCGCGGATGGACGAGGTCAAACGCGAGGCCGGTGCCGACCGCTGGCACGCCGGGCTCTCGATCCGATAGCCCACGACGCCGCCGAACGCGGTTCCAAAGCGTCTTTATCCGCGGACCGCGGAACGACATACATGACTACTCAGGTCGTCGTCGTCGGCTCCGGGTACGCCGGTGCCGGGGCGGTGAAGTCGTTCGAAGGCGAGGTCGGCGAGGGCGAGGCGGAACTCACCTGGATCTCCGAACACGACTACCACCTCGTGTTACACGAGGTCCACCGGGCGATCCGGAACCCCGCCGTCGAGGACAGCATCACCATTCCCGTCGGCGAGATCATGTCCGACGACGGCGAGTTCGTCCAGGGCCGCGTCGTCGACGTCGACACCGACGACCGGGTCGTCGAGACCGACGACGGCGAGGCCGTCGAGTACGACTACCTCCTCCTGGCGATCGGTTCGACGACCGCCTTCTTCGGCATCGACGGGCTGAAGCAACACGCCCACCAGCTCAAGAGCCTCGCCGACGCACAGGCGATCCACGACGACGTCCGCGAGGCTGCGGGGAGCGCGACCCGCTCCGATCCCGGCACCGTCGTCGTCGGCGGTGCGGGTCTCTCGGGCATCCAGACCGCCGGCGAGATCGCGGAGTACCGTGACAAACACCGCGCCCCCCTCGAGATCAAGCTCGTCGAGGGGTTGGACGAGGTCTTCCCCGGGAACGACCCGCAGATCCAGGGGGCGCTCCGCCAGCGGCTCGAGGACGCGGACGTCGAGATCCTCACCGGCGACTTCATCTCGAAGGCCGACGAGGGTGCGGTGTACCTCGGTGGCGGCGAGGAGGAGGAGCCGGAGGAACTGACCTACGACGTGCTGATCTGGACCGGAGGGATCACCGGCCAGGAGGAGCTTGACGCGGTCGAGATCGATAAGGACGACCGTTCGAACCGGGTGTTCGCGGAGTCCGATTTCACCACGAGCGACGATCGCGTATTCGCCATCGGCGACACCGCCCTGATCGACCAGGGTGGCGACGACGTCGCGCCGCCGACCGCCCAGGCTGCCTGGCAGGCTGCGGAGATCGCCGGCGAGAACCTCGCCCGCGCCGCCCGCGGCGCGCCGCTCCAGTCGTGGCAACACGAGGACAAGGGAACCGTGATCTCCGTGGGCGAGGAGGCGGTCGCACACGACGTGGTCGGGATGCCGATCAAGACGTTCGGCGGGACTCCCGCGAAGCTGTTGAAGAAGGCGATCGCCTCGCGCTGGATCGCGAAGGTCTCCTCCCCCGGTCGCGGCGTCGGCGCGTTCGGCGACATGTAACCACCGTTTTCGAGGCGTGGCTCTCTAGATGTCCTAGACTGCCGGTTAGGTGTGGGAACTCGGCCGACAGCACGACACTACTCACGCTCGCTAGCGGCTTGACATCTTTCCGGGTGTGGTAGCTTCCTGAGAAGGTGTCTCGAAACGGCTCACACGTCTGATGCGGGGTTCACTCAGTACAGCTGAAAGAACGAACGATTTTACGGTGGCGCGCCTCCGAGCGCCCGGTAGGGCGCGAGGCTGGGGAGGTATGAGGTGCGGTTGCGGGGCTGTGCGGGGCGGGACTCAAAGGGGCAGTCGCGAGCCCTCGAATGGCGAACGGCCGCGAGGCGCTCCGCGCCTCTGGAAGCCGGCGGCAACGCCGCCGGCGACGAAGCCGTGAGCCCTCGCGGCTGGGGCTTTGGAAGTGTTCACCGAAGTTGTGCTCACTACTCTGTAGAATCGAGCGGCTGAGGCTTTGGAGGCGTTCATCCCGCCAGCAACGATCCCGTTCTACGGAGTGTATTGAATTCGTTGAGACACACACCGTGTTTCCGGTGAAATGGGTGGGTGGTTGGGGGTGGGGATTCATCGGAAACGAGGTGTGGTCCGAGACGAGAAGTCCGAGAAAACAGGATACAGACGACCAGTCAAACGGGCCACGAGTGCGATTTACGGGTCATCCGGCCACGATTCACGGATCACGAATCAACCTGAATCATTCGGTCAGAGCGGTGGTCCACTGGCAAGTCCACGACTTCCGTCGTGGGTTCCTGATACGCGAGATCGACACGTGTTGTCGTCGATCGTGACTAGATCACGTCTTCTAGTGTATCCCGTGATGTGACTACACGAAGTTCGTCTCGTGACTACATTTGACTTACTGGAATATTCTCGAGTGTTATATATAATAGTACTGGTTATACTTAAATCAACTATACAGTGTCTTACAAATAGTTAGTGAAGTAGTTGGTACTCGACGGTACTCGACGAAAGCAGGGCCCGTCCTGAACGAAAGACCACCCCCACCATCACCCCATTTCACCGGAAACACGGTGTGTCCCCCACATCAGCAATGTATCCGAAGCATCGCGAAAACGAAAATCGCGAACTCAGTAGCAAAACGAAGATCGCGACCAAGCGGACATCACGTTTTCAGCGAACGCGATTTCAACGGACGGCGGATTTCACCCGCTCATGGTCGAGTCGAACATCCCGGTCACAACGAGTCGAACATCCCGGTCACAACGAGTCGAACATCCCGGTCACAACGCCGGGATCGTACGCGACGACGCTTCGAACTCGGTGACGCCAACCGCATCTCCGGCCGTTCACCCGTGACCGCGACCGCAGTTACCGGCGCGTGCCCACGGTCACTCCTGTGCGTCGACGACCGCGACGCCGGCCAGGTTGACGATGTCCTTCACCTCGTCGCCACGCTGGATGACGTGAACGGGTTCGTCCATTCCGACCAGCATGGGTCCGATCGCCTCAGCGCCGCCGAGCCGCTGAAGCAGTTTGTAGCCGATGTTACCGGCCTCGAGGTTCGGGAACACGAGCACGTTCGCGGCCTCGTCGAGTTCGGAGAATTCGTAGGTTCCGTTGAGGATCTCGTCGACGACGGCGGTGTCTGCCTGCATCTCCCCGTCGACCGGGAAGTCGACATCGGGGTCCTCGTGGAGGAGTTCGACCGCCTCACGCGGTTTTCGCGTGCCCTCGTTGTCGACGCTCCCGAAGTTCGAGTACGAGAGGACCGCCGCGCGCGGGTCGACGTTGAACCGTCGGGCGAGCTCGGCGGTGTGACGGGTGATCTCCGCGAGCGTCTCCCGGTCGGGGTCCTGGTTGACGGTCGTGTCCGCACAGAACACGACCCGGTTCTTGAACGTCAACATGTACACCCCGGCGACGGTGTCGGTGTCGGCTGCCGAGCCGATCACCTGAAGCGGCGGTCGCAACGCTGACGGGTAGTGATGGGTGAGCCCGGTCAACATCGCGTCGGCGTCGCCGGCCTTCACCATGACGCTCCCAAGGTAGTTCGTGTCCCGCCGAACGAGTTCGTTCGCCTCTCGTCGAGTGATGCCCTTCCGTTTCCGGAGCTCGTACAACTGGTCCCCGTACGCGGTAACGTCCCGTTCGTCGGGGTCCACGATCTCCGGATGGAACGAGAGGCCGAGGCCGTCCGCCGTGCGAGCGATCTCGTCGGCGTCGCCGAGCAACACCGGCTCGGCGATCCCCTGTTCGGAGAGCTGGTAGGCTGCCCGGATCATCTTCTCGTCGGTCCCCTCCGCGAGCGCGATCCGCTTCGGGTCGCTTTTCGCCTTGTTCAACACGACCCGCATCATCTCGCGGGACTTGCCGAGCCGAGCCTCGAGCCGTTCGCGGTACTGCTCGAGGTCGATGTCGGTCCGCGCGGATCCGGACACCATGGCCGCCTGTGCGACCGCGGGAGCGACCTCGAAGAGCACGCGGGGATCGAGCGGTTTCGGGATGACGTACTCGGGGCCGAACTGGAGCGGGTCGTCGCCGTACGCCTTCACGACCGCGTCCGGGACGTCCTTCCGAGCCAACTCCGCGAGCGCCGTCGCAGCCGCCCGCTTCATTTCCTCGTTGATCTCCGTCGCGCGCACGTCGAGCGCCCCGCGGAACAGGAACGGGAACCCGAGGACGTTGTTCACCATGTTCGGGTAGTCGGACCGTCCCGTCGCCATGATCACGGTGTCGTCGCGAGCCGATTTCGCGTCCTCGTAGGTGATCTCCGGGTCGGGATTCGCCATCGCGAACAGGATCGGGTCCGCCGCCATCGAGCGGACCATCTCCTGTGAGACGATCCCGCCGACGGAGAGCCCGACGAACACGTCCGCACCCTCCATGGCGTCCGCGAGATCGCCGCCGTCGACGTCGCTCGCGAACTCCCGTTTGTACTCGTTCACGTCTCCCGCCTCGGCTCGCTCCTCGGTGATGATCCCCGAGGAGTCACACATCGTGATGTTCTCGCGTTTCGCACCGAGCGAGACGTAGAACCGAGCGCTCGCGATCGCGGACGCGCCCGCGCCGGAGAAGACGATATCGAGGTCGGCGAGTTCCTTGTCGGCGATGTCGGTCGCGTTCAGCAACGCCGCACCCGAGATGATCGCGGTCCCGTGCTGATCGTCGTGGAAGACGGGTACGTCCATCTCCTCGCGGAGACGCTCTTCGATCTCGAAACATTCGGGCGCCTTGATGTCCTCGAGGTTGATCCCGCCGAAGGTGGGCTCCATCGCGGAGACCGCGGTACAGAACGGGTCGACCTCGTCGATGTCGAGTTCGATGTCGAAGACGTCGATGTCGGCGAACCGCTTGAACAGAACCCCTTTCCCTTCCATGACGGGTTTCGACGCTGCGGCGCCGATGTCGCCGAGGCCGAGCACGGCCGAGCCGTTCGAGACGACAGCCACCATGTTCCCCTTCGCCGTGTACTCGAAGATCGATTCCGGGTCCGCGGCGATGTCCCGGCACGGCGCGGCGACACCTGGAGAGTAGGCTAACGAGAGGTCTCGCTGGGTGTTCGTGGGCTTCGTCGTCGAGATCTCGATCTTCCCGGGCGGGTCCCGCCGGTGGTACTCGCGTGCGTCGTCGTCTAATCCCATGAATACCCCCTTTCGGGAACGGAGTAAAAAGCTATCCGTACTCGTCGAGATTTCCTTTCGACACGTGTCTAACCCCGTTGACACCACAGGACGTCGATTTGTTCTCCTTCCCCGTGTTCTCCTTCCCCGTGTTCTCCTTCCTCGTGTTCTCCTTCCCCGTGTTCTCCTTCCCCGTGTTCTCCTTCCATTTGCTCCTATTCTGTGTGTTCATCGACCCACTGTCTCTTCGTTCACCGATCGGTCTTCGTTCACCGATCGTTTCCGAAGAGATCACCGGATCGATCTCGAGAACGTTCCACGGGTCGATCCTCCGGAGCAGGGTCCTCACTCGTGGTATCCCGTCGATCCGGATCTGCCGTATTCTCTACACCACCGACCCCTCCCGATCCACTAGAACCACCAGAACCACCAGAACCACCAGAGCCACCAGAACCACCAGAACCACCAGAGCCACCAGAGCCACCAGAACCACCCGGCCCGTCATCCCGATCCGAACCACTCGACCCGCCACCATCGCTTGATCCATCCGACACGTTCGGATCGATCGCCGGAGCCAGCAGTGCGAGCTCCGGATCGACGCCGCCGAGCGTCGAGACCTCGTAGGCGATCAGATACGTCCGCGTGAGGAGCCGAACCGGAAGTAGCAGGATCAAGAGCGCGAGCAACGCGACGGCGACGACGACCGCAAGCACCGCGAGTCCGACCGTCGTTCCGGTCATGGCTGGCAACCCGCCCAGCACCCCAGCGGCGATCAACACGGCGACGCCCGCGAACACCGCGACGAGGCCACCGACGAAGAGGAAGACGAAGCTCTCGGCGACCGAGATACCGACCCCCAAAAAGAAGTGGACGACCAGATACAGGAGGAACTCGACCCACGACGCACGAAGCGTCTGCCAGAACCGACTCCATCCTGCGAGGACGCCCTCGTTACGGAGGACCATCACCGGAACGACGAACTCGTAGGTGAACCGGAGCACGAAGAGCACCACGACCGCGAGTAGGACCGCGACCGACATCAACAGCCCGATCCCCCAGGTCGGAACACTCGCCACGACGGAACCGAGCGCGTCCGCGGGCTCCCACCCGAGATCCGCCTCCGCCAGCACGGCGACGACGATCGGGATCGCCATCAGCAGGCTGAGTAGCGTCGAGAAGACGAACAGCCCGAACGCTTGCCGCAGCCGACCGACGAACGGTCGCCAGAGTTCGACCTCGTTCTTGTGAAGCGCATCGTAAAAGACCAGCCGAAGCGAGAGCGACGCGATCGAGAACGCGACGGCGACGGCGACGACGACCGCCGCTATCGCGATGACGAGGTTCACGTCGACCGTCTCCAACCCGACGTCCCCTCGGAGCCCGTTCGGCCCGAAGAGCGGGGCGCTACCCGTGGATCCCGGCTCTACCGTCCCTCCCGGACCCGCCGTGAACTCGGGATTCGGGAAGAACGGGACCGAGACGTTCGTGCGTACGCCACCTCCCATCAGGAGGACGAGGAGGGCAAGTTTCGCCCAGCGGACGAGACTGAACGGGAACAGGAAGCTACGGGTGGCCTCGACCGCGTCGTCCACGGCGTCAACGGCACTCCAACTCATGATCGGGCGTTTCGTGGGCATCCCATATATATGATTTTCACTCGGTCCGGTCTGCGATCGCCGCTCGACGACCAGCATGCGCTCAACGACCAGCATACACTCAACGACCAGCACACACTCAACGACCAGCACGTGCTCGACGACGACGGTCGACGATCGACCCGTAGCGTTTTAGCTGTGAGTCCACGAAGCCTCGACAATGAAGATCCGCGGCGAGCGGAAGTGTCACGACTGCGGGAACCGCTGGTCGTACTTCGAGACCGGCACCGTCGAATGCCCCGACTGTGGGAGCCTCCGTAGTGTCGGGACGACCGCGCGTGCGACCCACACCGACTCCCCCGTCACGCTCGAGTTGAGCCCCCACCGCGACCGGTTCGGCGAGGCGCGCGGAACGCTCCCCACCGAAGGCATCGACGACCTGAAACGTGACCTCCGGGAGTACGTCCACAAGCGAGGGTTCATCCACAGCGGGGAGCTTCGCGACCTCGACTCGACGTACCTCGCGGCGCGGGAGCTGATCGAGGCGGTAGACGTCTACGACCGGCTTCGGAACCCGACCGACGCCGACCGGGAATATCTCCTCGCGCTCCTCGCCGGCGCGGACGACGGCGACCGTCCCGACACGACCGTCGTCCCCGAAGCCATGCGGGAGGCCCGCGGCATGGCTGCAGTCCGCTCGGTCGACGAGTATCGTGCGGACCTGTCGACCTTCCTCGAGGAACTGGCGGACCTCCGGGAACCGGCGGGAGGCAAGGGAGAAGGAGCGGTCTCGGTCCGAGACGTTGGCGTGGGGGTCGACGCCGAACGGAACGGTGAACGGGACGCCAACGTTGAGGATGCCGACGTCGACGTTGCTGTTGACGATGTCGACGTCGATGCTGTTGACGATGTCGACGTCGATGCTGTTGACGATGTCGACGTCGATCGTGTCGCGCCCGCACGCGAGGCGCTCGAGCGACTCCGTGATAGAATCCGGCGAGTGGAGGCGCTCCAGGGAGACGTCGAACCCGCAACCGCCGACGCGCTCGTCGCGGCGGCGAACGCCCTCGGCGACTACGTTCGATCCGGAACCACTGCCTCCCTCGAGCGGGCACGGGACCGGATCGACGAGTCCGAACCGTAGCTCCCGGACAGATCGCTCGGACGGACAGATCGCTCGGACGTACTGATCGCTCGACTGAGTGACCGATGCGATAGATCTGACCGGTTCCGCCGTCGGAATCGCCCGTTAGATAACGCGCTTTCCGAACGCGCTCGCGGCAAGCTCCGTCGCGAGCTCCGCCGTCTCGTTGTGCTGGTCGAGCGTCGGGTTGACCTCGACGGCCTCCATCGAGCGGAGGCAGTCGAACTCGTCGACGATCTCCATCGCGCTGTGGGCCTCCCGATAGGTAACTCCGCCGCGGACGGGCGTCCCCACGCCTGGCGCCTCCTTGGGGTCGAGCCAGTCCAGGTCGAGGCTGACGTGAACGCCGTCGACGCCCGCCGAGGCCGCGTTCAACGCGTCCTCCGTCACGTCCGTGATCCCCCGTTCGTCGATATCGGACATCGTGTAGGCGGTGAACCCGTGCTCACGAAGGAGTTCGACCTCTTCTGCGTCGACCGACCGGAGTCCGACGAGCGCGACGTTCTCCGGTTCGAGTCCCGAAGCGTTCGCCCACTCGGTGTCCGCGAAATCGCCGATCCCGAGCGCGGCCGCGAGCGGCATCCCGTGGACGTTGCCCGAGGGCGTTGTCGACGGGGTGTTGAGGTCGGCGTGGGCGTCGAACCATACCGCGCCGATGTCGGCGTCGCGGGCGGCCCCCACGAGCGACCCGATCGCGATCGAGTGGTCGCCGCCGAGCGCCAGCGGGACCGCCCCCTCGGCGAGTGTCCCCTCCACCACGTCCGCAAGCCGCCGGCAGACGTCCGCGACCTCGTGGAGGAACTTTGCCTCCCCCTCCGACGGGGCGTCGGTGTCCGGGTCCCGTTCCTCGGCGCGGGGGACCGCGAGGTCTCCCGCGTCGACGACGTCGACGCCTGCGCCGGCCAGCTCGTCCCCGAGCCCGCCGTAGCGGATCGCCGACGGCCCCATGTCGACCCCGCGTCGGTTGGCTCCGTAGTCGGTCGGTGCGCCGATGATCTTGACTCTCGTCATACCGGTAAGGGACCCCCCTGTCGCTTGAAAGGGGAGGATCCGTGGTTAGTCGGCCCCAGGGAGAACTGGATTCGCGCTGGATCGACGCCGGGGAACACGCTACTCGAGGCCATCGGTGCGGAGATAGACCGGATCCGTCACGGTTTCCTGGCAGGTGACGAACGGGTACGCATGGACGGTGACGACGCGGACGGAGGTGATACGGACGGAGGTGATCCGGCCGGAGGTGATCCGGCCGGAGGTGATACGGACGGAAGCGATCGCGAGCCGGGACCCGTCGATCCGGAGGAGATCGGTCCGGCGGGGGCGATGATCACCGTCGCGTTCACGGGATCGGTGATCGCGTTCGTCGGCTTCGGGCTGTTCGTTCTCCTCGGTGATATCGGCTTCGTCCTCGTCGTGATCGGGCTCGTCGTCGTGTTCGCGAGCCCCGTAGCGTACGTTCGATACCGGCAGCTCTACGCGTGAACGCCGGTAGCGGTGAACCAACCGGGCTGCCTCGCCCAGGTTCTTTTATAAGTGACTTCCATCGCCTTTATGCGGGGTCGCCATCTACTCATGGCCATGTCATCGATCGAACTCACGTCGAGCCAGAAGAGCATCCTCTCGGCGCTCATCAACCTCTACGGGGAGGAGGAGGACGCCGTCAAGGGGGAGGCGATCGCCGAGGAAGTCGACCGCAACCCGGGAACCATCCGGAACCAGATGCAGAGCCTGAAGGCGCTCCAACTCGTCGAGGGTGTCCCAGGCCCGAAAGGCGGCTACAAACCGACGTCGACCGCCTACGAGGCGCTCGACATCCAGCGGATGGACGAGCCCGCGTACGTCCCGATCAAACACGAAGGTGAGACGGTCGAGGGCGTGAACGTCGACGGGATCGACCTCTCGAGCGTCCACCACCCCGAACTCTGCCGGGCGGAGATCCACGTTCAGGGCTCGGTACGTAGCTTCCACGAGGGCGACTCGGTGACGGTCGGGCCCACGCCGCTCTCGAAGTTGCTCATCGAGGGGACCGTCGACGGTAAGGACGACACCGCGAACGTCCTCATTCTCCGGATCGACGACATGCACGCTCCCGCCGGCGAAGCCGCACACTAGCGCACCGCGCCGGCGCCTCGCTCGCGGACGGATTCGCCGCGGACGCCCACCGAAACGCCAGCACACGGCTTCCCGTTCGTTCCCCCGTCTGTACTACCCGTTCCTCCGTCTCCCACTCCGGGAGTGATACAGCGGAGAAAACAGAACGTATTTCACCGGAAACCCGGTGTCTCCCCTATGGACGCCGCGGACGATCTCTTCACGAGGGAGGACCCGATCTTCGCCAATAAGGAACTCCTCGAAATAAGCCATCTCCCGGGTGAAGGTCGAATCGTCGGCCGCGACGACGAGATCGCCGATCTGGCGACAGCGGTCAACCCCGCAATATTCGGACAGAGTCCGAGTAACGTTCTCCTCTACGGGAAGACCGGAACCGGAAAGTCGCTCTGTGCGAAGTACGTCTCGAAGCGGCTCGTATCGACCGCCGGCGAGGAGGGCGTCAACGCGACGTTCGCCTACGTCGACTGCGCACAGGACACGACCGAGACCCAAGCCGTTCAGACCATCGCCGAGGGCGTGAACGACCCCGAGACGACCGGGATCAACGTCCCCGACAAGGGACTCTCGACGTCGACGTACTACAAACGGCTCTGGCGGATCCTCGACCAGTGCTACGACGTGGTGTTGATAATCCTCGACGAGATCGACAAGCTCGACGACGACGCGATCCTCATGCAACTGTCACGTGCCGGGGAGGCCGGGAAGATCACCGACTGTAAACTCGGTGTCGTCGGGATCAGCAACAAGATCCAATACAAAGACCGGATGGACGAACGGGTCAAATCCAGCCTCTGTGAACGTGAGTTCGTCTTCCCGCCCTACGACGCGAACCAGCTCCGAGCGATCATGCAGGCCAGGTCGGATGCGTTCCACGACGACGTCCTCGAAGCGTCGACGATCCCACGAGCTGCCGCGCTCGCCGCCCGTGAACACGGTGACGCCCGAAAAGCGATCGACATCCTCCGATATGCCGGTGAGATCGCCCAAGCCAACGGCGAACCGACGGTCAGAGAGGAGTTCGTCACGCAAGCGCGCGAGCGCGCGGAGACGGATCGCTTTCGGGAGCTTATCCGCGGGTCGACGCCACACTCGAGATACGTCCTCCAAGCTCTCGCGTTGCTCTCGCTTTCACACGAGGGGAAGGACGGGTTTCGAACCAGTCGCGTATACGAGATATACGAGAACATCTGTCGACAGGAGGGGTCGGATAGCCTCTCGTTGCGCCGCGTCCGTGACCTACTCAAAGAACACGCCTTTCTCGACATCATCGAACAGTCGAAACACAGCGGCGGGAGCGCGGAAGGAAGCTACACCAAACACCAGCTCCTCGAGGACCCCGGCGTGGTCAAGGAAGTACTCGTCGAGGACTCCGCGAACAGCTGACCGACGTCTTCCCGACCCGATGGCACGCCGTCGCGGAGCGGCGGCGAGCGTCCCGTGAACCGCTTCAACCCAACAGGCCGAGCCCCTCGATGCGTTCGACGATCTCTTCGACCGCCCCCTCCGCGTCGTCCGTGCGTTTCCCGCCGGTGATGACGATCTTCCCGCTACCGAACAGCAGGATCACTACTTCCGGTTCGTCCATCCGGTAGACGAGTCCGGGGAACTGCTCGGGCTCGTACTCGACGTCCTCCAACCCGAGCCCGATCGCGAGGGCGTTGAGGTTGAGGTTGTGGCCGAGGTCCGCGCTCGAGACGATGTTTTGGACCGTGATCTCGGGATCTTCCTCGACGGGGATCTGGAGCCCGCGAAGCTTCTCGAAGATGATACCGAGCGCCTCGTGAACGTCGTCGATGCTCTTCGCGCCCGTACAGACGATCTTGCCCGACCGGAAGATGAGTGCCGCTGCCTTCGGTTCCTGGGTCCGGTAGACGAGCCCCGGGAAGTTGTCGGGATTGAAGTCCGCTCCCGGGAGGTCCTCCGCGAGGGCCTCCAGGTCGAGTTCCTGGCCGATCCCCGTCGATGCAACTACGTTCTGGATCTCGATCGAGTCTGCAGGGTTCGTCATCGTTCGCTTTTATATGTGGCCCCCTCCCTTATAAACGCCCGTGGTATAAACGACCCGATGCCGGGCACGCCGATCCGCGACCCGATGCCGGGCACGCCGATCCGGTGCGGGGCATACCGGACCGGTGCGGGGCATACCGCCCCGGTGCGGGGGGCACATGCCGCCATCCAATGCGTGGCCTGCTCAACGAGCCGTGTTCGTGAGCCGTCGAGGTCGGTGCCGCACGTTCAGCACGTTCGCACGTTCACGCGTTCAGCAGGTCCGCCCGCACCCCTTCTCGCCGTTATTTCCTCGATCATCCATCCCATGAAACCGCATGACGTGGCGGGTTCGCTTCGACGGGGTTAAGTGTTCACCGCG